>JANXCY010000050.1 GCA_025060135.1 Anaerolineae bacterium
GGGTCGTAGGGAAAGTAGGGGTTGGTGGCAACGGTGCCGGTAATGTCAAAGGTCAACTCCAACTTTTCGTAGAGGCCTACCGTGCTGGCGTTGGCCTGGAGGTTGCGGATCTGAAGGGACGCCTGGGGCAGGTGGCGGTCATCTTGCAGGCGATCGTTACCTGACAGCGCGCCCACTACAGCCACAACGGTTAGAAGAAGCACACTCCCTGCACCCCTACTCAAAGGAAGTTCCGCTCTGCGTCGCCTTTTCTGCGCTCTCTCATTGCTGGCCAACACGATTCTCCTTCCGAGTGGTGAACGCTCTGCCGGGTTGCCCAGGTCATAGAACGGGAATTCGGCACGCGATGCCCGCCGGGGCGGTGGAGAAGCCTTATGCTCCCTTCATTTTGTCCAGAGACCAGATCAAAAGAAACTGGCCGCCAGCGCAAGGAACAGTTGGCCAGTGTAATACAGCAACAGGCTCCAGTGGTGGTACTTCCAGGGCCTCCAGAAGCGGTTGGCAGCCAGAATCATGTCCGAAAGGTAGAATAGCAGCGCGCCGCTGGCAATCATCAGCGCCTGCCCGAGGGTGAAGAGGGGGCTGACCAGGGTGGCGAGGGCGCGGTGGACCATCACCGAGATGACCACCATGTAACCGATGACGGGCCCTTTCAGCACTCCCAGACCGGAGCGGATGAGCCGGTAGAACCCCGCCGCTGCTGCCAGCAACAGGAAGGCTGAAAGGAGGTCCCAGGCAGAAAAGCGTCCCAACGCTGTGAAGACAACGGTGTAGGCGATATGGGCGATCAGAAACAGCACCAACCCCACCAGAAACGCCTTGGGTTTCTCCGGGAACATCAGCGCTACGTCGCCACCCAGAGAGAAGAACAGTCCGACCAGTATGCCAGCCGTATAGAAGGGATGGTACGCCGGCTCCAGAAGTGAAAGTAGCGCCACCGCGATGATCAGGAGCGTGGATAACGGCTTGGCGATATAGACCTGCCTCTGCTGGTTCTGGAACTCTGCCCGGATCAGCCAGAGCACCGTAACGGCCAGGACAGGAATCGGATAGAGAGCGGGTTTCATAATTTCCTCCTGAAAAAGTATCCTCTCACCAACGGCCTCTCATTCCACCGGAGGAGCGGGGGCCCTTTTCTCCTCAGCGAGATGCGCCAGAACCCAGGAAGCGGGAGCGACAGGGTAACATGCCCCTCCTCGCGTTCCTTCTACGGAAGCAACATCGGGCGGAGTTCGGGCGCGTACTGGTCTATGACCTCCGGAGTAATGGCGTTGGCCCGGCAGATGTCCCGATACAGCCAGGCAGACCGGCGGAACGTTCGCTCCTGGGTCTCCGGATTCAGGGCAATCAGTCCGAACCGCAGGGTCCATCCCTCTGCCCACTCAAAGTTATCCACCAGTGTCCAGTGGTAATAGCCCATGACGGGCGCGCCCTTCTGCAGGGCTCGCCAGAGACGGTGCAGGTGCAGGAGGATATACCGGGGACGCTGATCGTCGTCGGCGTCCGGAATGCCGTTCTCGGTGATATAAATGGGCAGGCCCAGGCGCGATAACCGATGGAGGGCACGCTCCATCCCGTCCGGGTAGAATTCCCCGTACCCACCATCCAGGAGTTCCGCGTCCGGAGCGTGGAAATTACGGCCAAACATGGATTCGGGGCGATGGCGATCAAAGGCCACCCGGTCGCGCGTGTAGTAGTTCAGGCCTATCCAATCCAGGGTGCCGCGCAGTCGCCAGGCGAAACCAAAGCCCAGCGGGAAGAGCCAGCGTCCCCGGGTCGGCGCGGCCAGAAAGGCTCGATTGTATCCCCGGTCCTGCAGGCCCGCCGCCCAGCGATCCAGGGGGGAGCGAGGATTGGCGGGGTCAAAAATCCGGAGGTTGTGGGCAAACCCCACCCGAGCATGGGGCTGAAGGGCATGGATGCGGCGGTAGGCAGCGGCATGGGCCTGCATCAGATTCCGGCCCACCCGCATCCCGGCGCGGAAATCCCGTTTCCCCGGCGGGAAGACCCCCGCCAGGTAGCCCATGTAGACCACCACGTTCGGCTCGTTGACGGTGCACCAGAGGTCGCAGAACTCCCCCAGCGCCTCCACCACCCGGGCCACGTAGCGCTCAAAGAAAAAAATGGCCCGGGGGTTCTCCCAGCCCCCCATCCGGGCCAGCCAGAGGGGGTTCGTGAAGTGATGCAGGGTCACCATGGGCTCCAGGCCCCGTTCCCGCAGGGCCCGCAACATGGCCCGATAGCGGTCCAGGGCGGCATCGTCAAAATACCCCTCCCGGGGCTCCACCCTGGACCACTCCACTGAGAGCCGGTGGGCATTCTGGCCCAGCGCGGCGGCCCGGTCAAAATCCTCTTCGGCCTGTTCCCACCAATTGCAGGCCCGGCCAGAACGGTGTCCCTCTTTAATCCGGCCCTCTTCTCCCTCCCAGGCCCACCAGTCGTTATGGAGATTGTTGCCTTCTACCTGATGGGCAGCCGTAGCGGTACCCCAGCGGAAGTCCTCGGGGAAGTAAAAAGTCGCTTCGGGCATCCGGACCTCCCGTCGTCATTCTTGCCCGGCCGGCCGGCGAGCAAAAATACCGTATCGTTTATCCGTTTTCTGGATATGGGTGTACAGCCAGGAGAAGAGAAAGGCAACCAGGTCCCGGACAGCCTTGCGGTTGCCTGCCTTGTACCGTTCCGCTGCGGTCAGGTACTCTCGCCGAAACATCCTGTGGGTCTCCCGATGGGACGCCAGGTCGGGATACCCGATGGGCTCCATAAAGGCTTCCTCGGCGGAGAAGTGAAAGAGAGCATACTGATCTACCCCCTCAAAGAGCAACCGGATACCTTCTTCCCGCTCTCCTCGCTCTACAGCGGTGTAGAACTCATTCAGGAGAGCAATCAACCGCCGGTGTTGCTCGTCCATCTCGGGCACGCCGGTACTGAGATCCTCCGTCCACTCTATTCTCATCGTTCCTCCCGGTCATTGCCCTTTATTTCCAGATGGGCCGTATCATTCAGAGAGACCAGACGGGGACGGGTGATATGCGGGGCCTGGGGGATGGGCTCAAAGGCCACCACTGTCAGCGAGGCCGGAGCGATGGAAAGCCGCCGGAACAGGTCAATCGGCAGGCCGATGTAATGGGCCACCGCCAGCCGGATCGGGTCGGCATGGGAGACGACGGCAACGGTCTCCCCGGAATGGGCAGACTGAATCTCCTCCAGCGCGGCGACGACCCGGATCTGCACCTCCCACGAATGCTCTCCGCCGGGGAACGGGACGCGGGAGGGAAACGTCCGGAGGGGGAACCAGTAGGGGTCTTCCCGCAGACGGTCAGCGGGTTGACCGCTCCACTGGCCACAATCTACCTCGTTCAGGCCGGGGTGAAGACGAACTTCCAGGCTGTGCCGTTCGGCGATGAACCGGGCCGTCTCCTGGGCTCGCTCCATCGGACTGGAGTAGATGGCGGCCAGGGCTGCGCGAGCCAGCCGCTCCGCCAGCGCCTGGGCTTCTGCCCGGCCCCGCTCGTTCAGATACACCCCGGGCATTCGCCCACCGATCCGGTGCTCCTGGAGGAGATCGTTGCTTGCATGTCGGATCAGCAGCAGGGTCGTGGTCATGCGTCCTCCCGGAAATAGGGTTCGTAGGCGGTGATTGCGGCGCGCCACTGGTCGGGGATGGGGACAGGATGACCGGCCGCGTAGTCGTAGCAGACCTGGACCGTACGGGCAGTGGCGACCAGCCGCCCATCGTTGCCCTCCATCCGGTACTCCAAAACGAAACTGGAACGGCGCATTTCGCTCACCCGCACCCAGATGGTTACCCGTTCGCCCAGGGCCAGCGGGGAATGGTAGGTGCAGCAGGCCTCCGCCAGGATAATCCCTGCCTCCCGACGATCCCGGAAACCCAGGCCCAGTTCCTGTAGGTACTTCATCCGGGCATATTCCAGATAGGTGAAGTAGACAGCATTGTTCACATGGCCCAGCGCGTCCAGATCACGCCAGATCACTTCCAAAGTGGTGGAGAAACGAAAAGGAGAATCCGACATCTTCCAATCCTCAGAAGAGAGTATGGAATTGGACCTCGTCAGTACTCAGGTCCAGCGTGCAGACAGACGGGGACTCCCATCGCACACCGCCCAGCGCGCCGGGGTTAATGATCCGGGTCGGCCCACGCCGCTCATCCCGATGCCGGTGGGTATGGCCGTGGATGACGTAATGGTAATGCCCGGATTGGATCAAACGGCGCAGAGTGCTGCTGTCATCGCCGTGGAGGAGAGCGATGGAACGACCTTCCAGCACCAGGGTGTGGAGAAGGGCCAGCCGTCCCCCCTGCAGAGCGTCCACCGCCTCCCGGAGAACGAGGATGCGCTCTTGATTACCCTGAGCGAAATACACAATGAACCCGTCTAGGGCCTCCACGACAGCGGGCCCACAGACGTCGCCACAGTGGAGCAGCAGGGCGATCCCTTCTGCGGCGAAGAGATCGCGGGCCTTTCGGACCGCATTGAGATGGTCGTGGGTATCCGAGAGAATCCCGATTTTCATGCCACTTGCCCGTCTGCAGAATCGGGCGATGGGACCTCAATGGCCTTATTATACCACATTGGTGATACTTCAAAAGGTAGCCAGCGTGTAGCCCAGGCCCTCTGTGCGTTTCCCATAGGAGGGGGAGCATCCCGAATGCGGAGAACCCTTGGGAGCCCTGAAGTGCCCTTCCTGCTGCCTCGTTTCCTGACCGATGCTCGCTCCTTGAAGCGCACTCGCCGGATGTGTTCCGGCCTGCTCTGATAATTTCTGACGCAAAATGGATAGGTTTTGACAGTCAGATATATGTACAATAAAGCCCGTCGTTGGGGAATACCGTCTCCTATCCCCTCGCGCGTCCGAAAAACGGAACACAAAACACGGGATACGGAAAACGGAATACGGCATGCCCTCATCTCGCGCCTCCGGATTCTATAACTGGCCCTTCCAAGAGCGTCTGGAATGGGTAGCCCGCTGGGCTGGCCTGACGGAAGAGGAAGTCGCCGTCCTGCAGGGCGATGCGGGCTTCTCCGTTGAGCAGGCCGACCGGATGATTGAGAATGTCGTCGGCCGCTATGCCCTGCCGTTCGGCATCGCTTTGAACTTCCAGGTAAACGGGCGGGATGTCCTGGTGCCGATGGTCATAGAGGAGCCATCGGTCGTGGCCGGGGCGTCCCACGCCGC
>JANXCY010000051.1:0-4562 GCA_025060135.1 Anaerolineae bacterium
GGGATCCCGGTTCGTATGCTGGTGGAAGAAGGGCGATACCGATGACACGGATTGTCGTAGACGCGAGCGTCAGCCTAAAGTGGGCTCTGGATGACGAGGATTCCGTTCAACAGGCCGTTACGTTACGGAATGCGGCCATTTTTGAACGCCGCTTTCAGATGTTCGCCCCGTCCCTGTGGGTATACGAGGTTTCTAACGGCCTCAGAGGGGCCGCGCGGCGAGGGCGTATCTCTTCGGAGGTGGGCGAGGAGGCATTGCGGTATCCGCTTGCGCTGAGTGTGCGGCTGGTGGATCCTGACCCGATAGAAGTATACCGCACAGCGTCTTACTACGATATCGCAACCTATGACGCAGCCTACCTTGCTCTTGCAGAATCGCTGGACGCTGTACTCTGGACCGGTGACGAAAGACTATACACTACGCTGAAGCAAAGGACCCATCGGATAAAGTGGATGGGAGAATTCGGAGCCTGAATACGGAACACGCAACACGGAACACGCAGTACGCAACACGAGGAGGCACCATGCCCGACCCATACATCCCCCAACAAATAGAACCGAAATGGCAGAAAAAATGGGAAGAAGACCGTCTGTATCGGTCCGTCATTGACCCGAACAAGCCTAAGCACTACGCGCTGACCATGCTCCCTTATCCCAGCGGCGACCTGCACATCGGCCACTGGTACGCCATGGCCCCCTCCGATGTCCGCGCCCGCTACATGCGTATGCGCGGCTACAATGTCCTCTTCCCCATGGGCTTTGACGCTTTCGGCCTGCCCGCCGAGAATGCCGCCATTGAGCGCGGGGTTCATCCCTATCAGTGGACCATGGCCAACATTGAGAAGATGCGCCGCCAACTGAAGAGCATGGGCGCGATGTTTGACTGGGAGCGGGAGGCCATCACCTGCCTGCCCGGGTACTACCGCTGGACCCAGTGGTTCTTCCGCAAGATGTACGACATGGGCCTGGCCTACCGCAAGAAATCCCAGGTGGACTTCTGCCCCAAGTGCAACACCACCCTGGCCCGGGAGCAGGTCTGGGGGCCGGACCGGGTCTGCGAGCGCTGTGGGACCCCCGTCATCAAGAAAGAACTGGAGCAGTGGTTCTGGAAAATCACCGCCTACGCCGAAGAACTGCTGGATTTCTCCAAAATTGACTGGCCCGAGCGGGTGGTCGCGATGCAGACCAACTGGATCGGCAAGAGCATCGGGGCCAACGTTACCTTCCGGACCGAGCGCGGGGACCCATTGGTCGTCTTCACCACCCGGCCGGATACCCTCTGGGGCGCCACCTTTATGGTCCTGGCCCCGGAGCACCCGCTGGTGGACGAACTGACCGCGCCAGAGTATCGGGAGGCCGTAGAGGAGTACCAGTACTTCGCCGCCCGCCAGAGCGAGATTGACCGTCTTTCCACCGAGAAGGAGAAGACCGGCCTCTTCATCGGCGCGTACGCGATCAATCCGGTCAACGACGAGCGTATCCCCATCTGGATTTCCGATTACGTCCTGATGACCTACGGGACGGGGGCTATCATGGCCGTCCCCGCCCACGACGATCGGGACTTCGCTTTCGCGCTGAAATTCGGCCTGCCCGTCATTCCGGTCATTGACCGGCCCGACGGCGCGGCCCGCTCCTTCGTCCGGCCCGGGAGCGTCCGGGAGGGCTTCGCGGAGGCGCTGGCGGAGGCCGGATTCCCCACCGAGGCGCGCAACGACGGCTTCTACGTCAGCATCCCGGGAACGCAAACGGACCGCCTGCGCCACTACATCACATTGGCTCAGGCATACGTCCGGCCCGAGGCATGGGTAGAGGTCGTTGGCGGCCCCTGGCTCTTCGTTTTTGCGGACGGCGTGCTCTCCGTGGACTCGCTGGAGAACGAGCGACGGATCCTGGAGCGCTGCCAGAGCCTGGACCCCACGGTCCGGGACTGCCGGACAGTGGCGGAGATGCTCTGGCGGATTCCTTTCTACCAGGGCATCCTCTTCCACGCCGAGTACGGGCCGATGATCAACTCCGGCCCTCTGACCGGCACCCCGGGCGACGTCGCGGTGCAGAAGACGACGGAGTGGCTGGCCGAGCGCGGGGTCGGCGAATTCGCGGTCAACTACAAACTGCGGGATTGGTGTATCAGCCGCCAGCGGTACTGGGGCGCGCCGATTCCCATCGTCTACTGCGACCGCTGCGGCATCGTCCCCGTCCCCTACGAAGACCTGCCGGTCCTCCTGCCCACCGACGCGGTCATCCCGCCCACCGGGGAAAACGCACTGAAGTACCATGAAGGCTTCCTGCACACCACCTGCCCCCAGTGCAGCGGCCCCGCCACCCGCGAGACCGACACTATGGACACCTTCGTCTGTTCGTCCTGGTACCAGTATGCCTAT
The DNA here is from genome assembly GCA_025060135.1 of Anaerolineae bacterium. Lineage (GTDB taxonomy): Bacteria > Chloroflexota > Anaerolineae > B4-G1 > DUEL01 > SpSt-77. Next base: position 2,381 of record JANXCY010000051.1, read on the forward strand.
CTGAGCCCGTACTACAAAGAGGGCGAACCGGCCCATGCCGACTCCATCCCCTTTGACCCCGAAGAAGGCAAGTACTGGCTGCCGGTGGACGTCTATACGGGCGGGGTGGAGCATGCCACCATGCATCTCATCTACACCCGCTTCTTCACCAAAGTGATGCGGGATATGGGCCTGGTGGACTTTGACGAGCCGATGATTGTCCTACGCAACCAGGGGGTCATCCTGGGCGAGGACGGGGAGAAGATGTCCAAGAGCCGGGGCAACGTAGTGGCGCCGGACGACCTGGTGGAGCGGTATGGTACGGACACCGTCCGGGCCTACCTGATGTTCGGCTGGCGCTGGTCGCAAGGTGGGCCCTGGGACCCTATGGGGATTGAGGGCGTCTACCGCTGGCTCCACCGGGTGTGGAACCTGGTGCTGGAACCCCGTAGCGCAGGCTCTCAGCCTGCGTCACAGAAAGAAATCGCCGACCTGCGCCGCTGGACCCACCGGACAATTCAGCGGGTTACGGAGGACCTGGAGAACTTCAACTTCAACACGGTCATCTCCGGGCTTATGGAGTTCACCAACGCGCTCCAGAAAGCGAAGGAGACACCGGTTTACGGGACGGAGGCGTGGGAAGAGGCGATCCGGACATTGTTGCTCCTGCTGGCTCCCTGCTGCCCGCACATTGCCGAGGAGTTGTGGGCGCGGACGGGCCAGCCCTACAGCATCCACCTGCAATCCTGGCCTCAGTACGACCCGGCCCTGCTGGTAGAGGAAGTGATAACGCTGGTGGTGCAGGTGAACGGTAAGGTCCGGGCCCGGCTGGAGGTCCCGGCGGACATCACCGAGGAGGCGGCTCGGGAGGCCGCGCTGGCCCATCCCAACGTCCAGAAGTACATCTTGGGGAAAGAAATCCAGCAGATCGTCTACGTGCCAGGGAAGTTGGTGAACATTGTGGTGTAGAAGTTGGCAAGAGGACAACGGCGAGTCGTGGGCGCTCCTCTACCAGCGGTTGGATAGGCATCCGGATTTGCGGCGGCCCTCGGGGCCGCCGCAAACCCTTTCTCTTCTCGGCGGAAAGGCTACCCATATGCTCTGTCCCTCATCTTTCGCTCCAACACCCACGCCCCTACTCTCCAGTTCCTACTCTCCCAATGTCCACCCGATAGGCGCTCTCTGCTATCGTACGGCGTTGGCGGTTACTGGCCCGTTTGACAAGATGGCAATCGGGGCGTAATATGCCTCCAGAAAGGAGCGCTATGCCCACCAAACGATTGACGATTCTCCATTCCAACGATATGCACGGCGACTTCCTGGCGGAAGTGCGCGGCGAGGAAGGCCGTCTCATCGGCGGCCTCTCCCTCCTCTCCGGCTACCTCAACCGGGTGCGCCGGGAAGAGAAAAACGTCCTCTACGTCATCTCCGGCGACATGGTCCAGGGTTCTCTGATAGATTCAGAGTTCAAGGGCATCTCCACCATAGAACTCATGAACTACCTGGCGCCCGATGTGGCGACTCTGGGCAACCACGAACTGGATTACGGCCTCCCCCACCTCCTGTTTCTGGAAAAAATGGCTAACTTCCCTATCGTCAACGCCAACCTCTACATTAAAAAGTATCACAAGCGTCTGATGCGCCCCCACATCATTCTCAACGTGGACGGCTTTGACATCATGTTTATCGGCATCATTACCGAAACGGTACTTCAATCCCTGAAACAGGACCGGGACATCGGGACATTTATCACGCTGGAAGACGCCGCGACGGAGGTGGGACGGATTATGCGGCCCGAAAACCGGACCGGAGAGGGGGAGTGCTTCCAGGTCAACCGGGGAGTCCGGGCACTCTACAATGAAGCAGAAAAGCGGCTGGAATCTCTCGCCATTCGGGGCATCCCGGTCGCGGAGGATAGACAGTACACATTGCTCCTCCAGGGATACCACTACACCAACTCCGGCCCGAATATCGGTTTGACGGCTGAAGAATTAACCGCACTGGCGCCGCCCAAAGTGGTCAGCACGTCGGCGCGGGACGTGGTGGAAGAGTACCTGCGGAGCCACCAGAACCTCCAGAGCCAGATAGAGGGGCGACTGGTGTATCACTGACAAAAGTAGCGGCGGGGGGGGGGGGGGGGGGGGGGGGGGGCCGCCCGGCCCCCCCCGCCCCGGGCGCGGGGGCGGGCCCGCCGCGCGCGCCG
>JANXCY010000051.1:4572-4801 GCA_025060135.1 Anaerolineae bacterium
TCCCCGGGGCGGTTTGGGGGGTCGTGTGTCTTTTTTAGTACTTTGTCGCGGCGGGGGGGCCGCGCCTGGGGGGGGCCCCGCCCGCCGCACAACCTCTTGTCGGTCGCTGTGCCGACCGCAGCTTTCCCCGCGAACTGCCTCCGCCAGCATCTCTGGTTCCTCGGTTCTGAAAGCCGCTTCTGCTGACCGGGGCAGAAGCGATGGAGGTCCAGGCCGTTGGGGTGGATTT
>JANXCY010000052.1 GCA_025060135.1 Anaerolineae bacterium
GCGATATTCTCTATGCCCGTTTCCACGCCGACTTCGGCGCCATCGTGGACAAGGTCCAGGTGAAGATTATCACCGATCCCGAACTCCATGCCTACTGGCTCCAGAAGGCCCGAGAGGCCTACGACCGCCGCAACAAGCGCCTGGCGGACCTGACCGACGAGGCCGTGGACACCTTCTACTCCTGCGTCCTCTGCCAGTCCTTCGCTCCCACCCATTGCTGCGTCATCAGTCCGCAGCGGCTGGGCCTCTGCGGCGCCTACAACTGGCTGGACTGCAAGGCGTCCCACGAGATCAACCCCACCGGCCCCAACCAGCCCATCCAGAAGGGCCAGGTGATAGACCCGGTGAAGGGCTACTTTTCGGGCGTCAACGAGTATGTCCGCGTGGCCTCTCAGGGGAAGGTGGACCAGGTGGCGATGTACTCCATTATGGAAAACCCGATGACGGCCTGCGGCTGCTTTGAGTGCATCGTCATGGTCGTTCCCGAGGCCAACGGCGTGATGGTGATCAGCCGCGAGGACCCCAGCATGACCCCCGCGGGGATGACCTTCTCCACGCTGGCGGGCATGGCTGGCGGCGGCCTCCAGACTCCGGGCGTGATGGGCGTCGGCAAGTACTACCTCACCAGCCCCAAGTTCATCTCCGCCGACGGCGGCTTCAAACGGGTGGTCTGGATGTCCTCCTTCCTGAAGCAGACTATGGCCGAGGAGTTGAAGAAAGTCTGCGAGCGGGAAGGCGACCCGGACCTCCTAGACAAAATCGCCGACGAGACTATTTGTACCGACGTAGAAGGCCTGCTGGCCTATCTGACGGAGAAGGAACATCCGGCGCTGAGCATGCCGCCGTTGTTCTGAACATCCTCAGGTGCTGGGCGCTTCCAAAGCGCCTGGCACTGGGGGGCAACCTCCGCTCAGGCGGCAGGGGGGCCGCTGTCAGCGATGACGGTGGCCCCCTTTTGCCGAAAGGGAGGTTGGGCAGTCGGCCACAGCGCCAGTCGGAGTCATGCTCATCGGGCTTGACAGGGAGGCTGGGTGGGAGTATCCTTGTTTTGCCGATGTTCGTTGATCGCACCACGAAGGAGGTCATGATGCCGGTGGAAATTCCTGTAGAAAAATGGCCCGGTCGGGTGGTGGAAGAGACTCTGGGTGCAACGGCGGCGGAGGGGGGAACGCGCAGTCGAGTGGTGAAGGTCGGAGGGGAGAACACACTTCCCTTTATGTTTACCGACGGCGAGATGCCCAACCCGCCCCGCGTCGCCATAGAAATCCTGGACCGCCGACCGAAGGACTGGTCCCCGCTGCTTCTGGAGGCATGGGGGGACGTGGTGGACGACCCGGCGAAGTGGGCGAAGGCGGCCGAGGAGGCCGGGGCTGACCTGGTACTCCTACAGTTGTCCCTCACCCGTGATGGCGATCGGCCCACCACCGCCGCCGACGCGCGGGCCATTACCCGCGCCGTCCTTCAGGCCACCGGGCTCCCCATCCTGGTCTTCGGCCCCGGTCAGGTGGACGCCGATAACGAACTGCTGGTGGCCGTAGCCGAGGAGGCGGCAGGCGAGCGCATTGTCCTGGGCATCTGCGAGGAGAAGAACTACCGCACCATTGTTGCTGCGGCGCTGGCCAACGGCCATCTGGTCAACGGCCGGACCGCGATGGACGTCAACCTGGCCAAACAACTGAACATCCTCATCGCCGACATGGGCCTCCCCCTGGACCGTATCATCATGGACCCGACGACGGCCAGCCTGGGCTACGGCATTGAATATGGCTACTCCGTGATGGAGCGGCTGCGCCTGGCGGCCCTCCAGGGGGATAAGATGACCCAACTCCCTATGCTGGTCACTCCAGGCTTTGAAGTCTGGCGGCAGAAAGAGGCCAAAGTCGGCGAGGGCGTGCCCGCATCCTGGGGCGACTGGCGCCAGCGGGCGGTCCTCTGGGAGACCCTGACGGCGACCAATCTCATCCTCTCCGGCGCCGACATCGTCGTCCTGCGCCATCCAGAGACCGTGAAACGGGTCCAGGCCTACATTGACCGGATGATGGCGCGGTAGCGCGGGATTGATCCTGCCAGCAGTCCAGGGTTCATCCTGCAAGGAGGAAAGAGAATGGCTCTGACCGGTTTGCAAATCTACAAATTACTCCCGCAGACCAACTGTAAGGAATGCGGGTTTCCCACCTGTCTGGCTTTCGCGATGAAACTGGCCGCCAAGCAGGCCGAACTCTCCGCCTGTCCCTACGTCTCAGAGGAGGCCAAAGCCCAACTGGACGCCGCTGCCGCGCCGCCCATCCGTCTGGTCGCCGTGGAAGGGCCCGGACACCGGGTGGAAGTGGGCAACGAGACGGTCATCTTCCGCCATGAGAAAACTTTCTACCATCCACCAGGTCTCTTTCTACGGGTGAAGGACTCCTGGCCGTTAGAGCAGGTCAAAGGTGCGGCGAAGGCGGCGATGGACTACTCGGTTACCTACGTGGGCATGAACCTCCACCTGGACGGCGTGGCGGTGGAGGCCGCCTCGGGCAACCCGGAGGCCTTCGCGGCGGCGGTGAAGGCGGTGCGGGAGGTTACCGACCGCCCCCTCATCCTGATGGCCTCCGACCCGGCGGTGCTGAAGGCTGGGCTGAGTGCTGCGGATGGCGTCCGGCCGCTCCTCTACGCCGCCACGGCCGAGAACTGGCAGGCGGTGGCGGAAGTGGCAAAGGCGGCCAATGCCCCCGTCGCTGTCCGGGCCGATTCGCTGGACGCGCTGGCCGACCTGACCGAGAAGGTGAAGGGCATAGGGGTGCCGGACATCGTGCTGGACCCCGGCGTGCGGGACCCGGCCGGGACGCTGACGACGCTCACCCACCTGCGCCGCCTGGCGCTGAAGAAGAACTTCCGCCCGCTGGGCTATCCCATTATCACGTTCCCCGGCGAGGGTGCCTCCGACACAATAGAGGAAGCCCAACTGGCGGCCGAACATATCGCCAAGTACGCGGGCTTCATCGTCCTGGACCGCTTCGCTCCGGAAATGGTCTACGCGCTCCTGGCCTGGCGAGTCAACATTTACACCAACCCGCAGGAGCCGATCAAGGTCCAGCCGGGTGTCTACGAGATCAATAACCCGACGGCCGACTCACCGGTCATGATTACCACCAACTTCTCCATCACTTACTTCTCTGTCGCCAACGAGGTGGACGGAAGCGGGATGCCGGGCTGGTTGCTGGTAGCCGATGCGGAGGGGATGAGCGTCCTCACGGCCTGGGCAGCCGGCAAGTTTGACGCGGAGAAGATCGCCAAGACAGTGAAGACCACTGGCATTGAAGAGAAAATCAACCATCGCAAACTCATCATCCCGGGCGCTGTGGCTGTCCTGATGGGCGAAGTGGAAGAGGAACTGCCGGGCTGGCAGATTCTCGTGGGCCCGCGAGAGGCGGTGGACCTGCCCGGGTATCTGAAGTTGTGGAAGTCCTTCTGAGATCCGGGGGTAGAGGTTGCGGCGGCTATGCCGCCGCAACCCCTATCCTGAGCATTGCTCGCATGGCAACCGTTGTCTTCCGTCCCGCCGGGAAACGGGTGGAGGTCCCACCGGGCACGCTTCTCAGCGACGCAGCCCGCATGGCCGGAGTGGAGGTCCTGATGCCCTGCGGCGGGCAGGGGCGCTGTGGCCGCTGCGCGGTGGTGGTGGAGTCCGGCTCCGTCCGTCGCCGCTCCACTCAGCGCCTCACCCCGGACGACATCGCCGCCGGATACGCGCTGGTCTGCCAGAGCCTGGTAGAGAGCGATCTCGTCGTCTTCGTCCCCCCCCAGGAGCGGATTGAGCGTCGCATCCACGAGGCCCGGCGCGCAGCAACAATAGAACTCCCGTTCCCCTACGACCGCCATCACCAGCCGCTGCGCAAATTCGCCGTCCACCTGGAGCCGCCCTCTCTGGCCGACCAGACCGATGATTGGTCCCGCCTTCAGCGGGAACTGGCCCGCCGCTATGGGCTCCGGAACCTTCAGGCCTCGCTTCCTCTCCTGCGGAAACTCCCCCGCGCGCTGCGGGAGGGGGACTGGACCGTCACGGCGGTGGTGGAACTGGATTCGTGGGACCGCCCGGAGGGGCCACCCCGGTTAATAGATGCCCTGCCCGGTGAGCGCCTGGAGAGCCTCTGGGCAGTAGCCATTGACATCGGCACCACCAGCAACGTGGTTTGGCTGGTGGACCTGATCCGGGGCCAGGTGATGGCTCAGGCCGCCGACTACAACGGGCAAATCGCTCGCGGCGAGGACGTCATCTCCCGCATCATCTATGCTTCAAAGGGCAACGGCCTGCAGGAACTCCAGGAACTGGTGATGGGCACGCTGAACCGGCTCATCGCTCAGGTTGCCGCTGAGCAGAACATCCGTCCGGATGAAATCTACAAGGCTACGGTCGCCGGGAACACCACCATGATCCATCTCTTTGCGGGTATCCCGCCGGAGTCCATCCGGCTGATGCCCTTTGTCCCGGCCGTCAACCACCTGCCTACCTTCCCAGCCCGGGAGGTCGGCCTGGGGATCCACCCGGAAGGGACGGTGGACTGCCTGCCTGGCATCGCGTCCTACGTGGGCGCGGACATCACCGCCGGAGTACTCAGTTCCGGCCTGTGTGATTCCAACGAACTGACCCTCTTTATAGACGTCGGCACCAACGGGGAGATGGTGTTGGGGGATTGTACCTGGCTGATC
>JANXCY010000053.1 GCA_025060135.1 Anaerolineae bacterium
ACCAGGTCCACCTCCAGGTGACCCGGCTCGCCAACGTCCCAGGGAATCCGTCCGGCCGGAATCTCCCGCAGAAGGGCCGATGACGGACTTCGGGTTCGGGTCAGCGGGCGAGGTTTGTCCCGGTCTATCTCGTCCAGCATCCGGCGAACGGTGGAAACACTGATGTCTTCCAGTTGAGCCAGGAGACAGTCACTGACAGTCAGTTGGCCGTGCTGGGCCAGGAGGGAGGCCATCCCGACCAACGCAGGCTGGAGGCGTTCGGCAGAAGGATAATCCAGGGCCTGGGCGATAAGGGAAACGGCCGCCCGGACATCCGGGCCGTACACCGGGCCTCGTTCGGTCTGGCGGGGCTTTCGCTCTAAGGCCACCGGGCCTTGCATCAAGCGGATGAGCGACTTACGATGAAGTTCGGTGACGGCCTCCATCTCGTCCAGGAGGGCGGAACGCTCCCTGGGAGAGGCCTTCTGATAGCGCCGATACATTACGGCCAAATACTTGCGGCGTTCGGTGAAGTTCATCTTTTCCTCCGGATGCATACTGACCTCCCGGTAACATTTTCTTTTGGTGACAGTATAGCATCCGGTAACATTTTACGTGAAAGAACGCGGCGCGTTGACAAAACGGCTATCTGGCGGTACAATATACCCTGTTTATGGCCGAGCGAATTCCCCGATTGAATCGGGATCGGCTATCAGTATTGATCGCGCTGATCCTGCTGACCAGCGTCCTGCTACGGTTTATCCAGTTACCGCAGGTTACCCGGCGGTTGCATCTCCTGGGCTCCCCGTTGGAGGTGAACCTGACGGGAACCGGGTTTCTGGTGATTCTGGTCGCTGGGCTCGCGGCGGCGGGAGCCCGGTATGTGCTGATGGCCCACCCCGATGCCCCGGATCGCCTGCCGCGTCCCCTCTACCTCTCCTGGGTGCTCCCCGGTCTCCTGGGCGGTATGGCCGCCTATCTGGTAGAACTGGCGCCTGCTGAGGCCCTATGGGTCGGTGGGCTTTTCCTGGCCATGGTGCTGATCGGTTGGGCCGTCGCGGCCGAGTTTGCCGCCCTTTCTCCCCGTCATCCCGCGGCCACCCGGGCGCGCCTGGGCCTGAACATCCTGGCCTACCTGCTGGCCCTGGCGTTCTTCTACCTGATCTACCGCACCCGGGCCCGCAGCCTGGTTACCGCTACCGGGGTTACGCTGGTGGCCTTTCTGGTCGCCCTGGACTTGTTGGGCGTGGCCGAGACCCGCGCGAGGCGGGTGGCGCTCTACGCGGCCATCATCGGCCTGATCGTGGGGGAGGCGACCTGGGCCCTGAACTACTGGCGGGTCGATAACTGGACCGGAAGCCTGATCCTGCTCCTGTTTTTCTACCTGACCACGGGCATCGTTCAGCAATACCTGATGGACCGTCTCAAACCCGCCGTCCTGTTGGAATTCGGTCTGGTTACCGCGGCTGTCCTTGTCCTAGTGCTCATGGCAGGCAGGAGGTAACAGAACACGAATATGGATATGGAATACGACGTATGGGAGAAATTCCGACCCTCATTCGGGAAAAACTGCCGGCCCGCATAGAGCGGCTGGCCGACCTGGCCTATAATCTCTGGTGGTCCTGGCATCAGGACGCACGGGACCTTTTCAAAATGTTTGATTACCCCCTCTGGCGCTCCACCGGCCACAATCCGGTGCGGATGCTGCTGGAGGTTACACCGGAACGGATTCAGGAGGTGGCGAAAGACCCGCTGTTCCTGCGCCAGTACGACGCCGTCGTCCTGGCCTACGATCGGGAACTGGGCAATGGCCATCTCTGGGCCCGTCAGGTCTATCCGAACGGACGACCGGTCGCTTATTTCTCCGCCGAATTTGGCATCCACTTCTCCCTTCCCATCTATTCCGGTGGCCTGGGCATCCTGGCAGGCGACCACGCCAAAGAGGCCAGCGACCTGGGCCTCCCGCTGGTGGGCGTGGGGTTCCTCTACTCTCAGGGCTACTTTCGCCAGCATATCCCCTCTCACGGCTGGCAGGAAGCGATCTATCAACCGCTCCGCGTAGAAGAGACTCCTCTGCTTCCCGTTCAGGACGCGGAGGGCCACCCGGTCCGCATTGAGGTCCAGGTGGGGGGCCGTACCGTTCAGGTGGCTCTCTGGCAGGTACAGGTGGGACGGGTGCTCATCTGCCTGATGGACACCAACCTGCCAGAAAATGAGCCCTGGGACCGTATGCTCACCTCCCGCCTGTACGGGGGCGACCGAGAGACCCGCATCAGCCAGGAGATTGTGCTCGGTATCGGCGGTGTCCGGGCGGTCCGGGCGCTGGGGGCCGACCCGGCCGTCTGGCATCTGAATGAAGGCCATTGCGCCTTCGTGGTGCTGGAACGCATGCGCGAACTGGTTGCCCAGGGATGGCCGTTTGAGCAGGCGGCCGAGGCGGTGCGGGCCACCACAGTCTTCACCACCCACACTCCCGTCCCCGCCGGGCACGATGTCTTTGACATGCCGATGGTGGAAAAGTATTTCTACGGCTACTGGCACGAACTGGGCCTGACGCGGGAGGAGTTTCTGAATCTGGGCCGGCTGAACGGTCCGACCGATTCGCACTGGAACATGACGGCGCTGGCGCTCCGCTTCGCCGATTACCGGAATGGCGTCAGTCGCCTGCACGGCGAGGTTACTCGCCGGATGTGGCACGTCCTCTGGCCCGACCGGCCTGTGGAGGAGGTCCCCATCCTTCACATCACCAATGGCGTCCATCTCCCCTCGTGGATTCCCGGCCCGTTGAACCGGCTCTTCCGCAAATACCTGGGTCACGACTGGCTGGATCGGCACGACGACCCGAACCTTTGGGAGCGGCTGGACGACATCCCGGACGAAGAACTCTGGGCGCTCCACGAGGAGCAGAAGCGAAAGATGATGGCCTTCATCCGGGAGCGAGCCCGACAGCGGCGCATCTCCGGCGAGATGGACCCCGACCAGGTGCTGGTGGCGGGGGCCTTCCTGGACCCGGAGGCACTGACCATTGGATTCGCCCGCAGGTTCGCTACCTACAAGCGGGCCACTTTGCTCTTCCATGACCCGGAGCGGCTGAAGCGCATCCTGCATAACCCGTACCGTCCCGTCCAGTTTATCTTTGCGGGGAAGGCCCACCCCGCCGATGACGCCGGGAAGTATCTCCTCCAGCAAGTGTACACCTTTGCCAAAGACCCGGGGGTGGGGGGACGGATCGCGTTTATTGAGGACTACGACATGCATGTGGCCCGCTACCTGGTCCAGGGGGTGGACGTCTGGATGAATACGCCCCGACGCCCGATGGAGGCCAGCGGGACCAGTGGGCAGAAGGCGGCCATCAATGGAGTGCCCAGCCTGAGCGTGCTGGACGGCTGGTGGGATGAAGGATATAATGGGGTCAACGGCTGGGCGATTACCCCGCTGGAAGACGCGGATCCGGCAGCCCAGGATGCCCACGACGCGGCCGAGTTGTACCGTCTGCTGGAGGAAGAGGTGGCCCCCCTCTTCTATCAGCGAGACCCAGACGGCATTCCCCGGGGATGGGTTCGGGTAATGAAAGAAGCCATCCGCTCCGTTACTCCGGCCTTCTGTACTCGCCGGATGCTGAAAGAATATATCCTCCAATGCTACACCCCGGCCGCCCACGCGGCACAGAAACGAGGCGTGTAGTCGATTCCGGCCCCGCCCGATCACGGTTTGCTATCTCCTCATCCTATGCTATAATTTTTTACGTTTTGAGCCACATCCTCACCCTCATCACAGGAGGCTGACCTTGTTAGCGCAGTTCACCTTTGTCGGTCTGCTTTTCCTGGTGGCGGCCCTTTTAGGCATATTACCCCCCGCTCTGGCCTGGCTTCTCCGGCCCAAAAAGCCCCACCCTCGCAAAAGTGAACCCTATGAATGTGGTTTTTACCCCCACGGTGAGGCCTGGGTCCAGTACAAGGCCCAGTACTATATCTTCGCCCTGGCTTTTCTGATTTTTGACGTGGAGGCCGTCTTTCTCTTCCCGTGGGCGCTCATCTACAACTGGCTCCCGCTTTACGCGGTGATAGAGGGCGTCCTGTTCCTTCTGCTCCTGCTGGGGGCCCTGCTCTACGCGTGGCGAAAGGGCGCGCTGGAGTGGGCGTAACGGACTACAAAGTACGGAGTACGGAATATGGATTGGCTCACCCGTCTGCTGGCTTTTCTCTCCAACGCTATCGTCAACATCGGGGCCTGGCTCCAGGGTTTGCTGATGGGGTGGGGGCTACCGGAGCCGGCGGCGCTCCTAGTCGTCCGGGCCATCGGCGCGCTGGCCGTGGGCTTTTTCCCTCTGGTCGTCGTCATCTTCCTCATCTGGGCCTACCGGAAAATCGCCGCCCGCATCCAGGGGCGGCTGGGCCCCAATAGTTCCGGCACCTGGGCCGGCCCCGGCGGCATCCTCCAGACCTTCGCCGACGCCATCAAAATGCTCGTCAAGGAGGACATCCGCCCCCAGGGGATTGACCTGGTCCCCTACAACCTGGCCCCGGTGCTGGTGGTCTTCGCGTCGGTGATGCTCTGGGCAGTCATCCCCTTCGGCCCCGGCGGCTCCCTCATCGGCACGGACCTGAACATCGGCA
>JANXCY010000054.1 GCA_025060135.1 Anaerolineae bacterium
GAAGGGCCGCCGCCCCCTGATCCTCACCGCCGCCCTTTCCCAATCCCCAGCAGGGCCAGCGTCAACAGTAGGACGAACCCCGCCCCGGAGCAGAACCCACCGCCGGAAGAGGGGCGCGGGGTCGGGGTGGACGGGGCCGAGGTTGGGCCAGCACTCGGAGCGGGCGTCGGCTGGGGCGTCCGGGTCGGCGGGATCGCCACCGGCCCCGTCTCCTCCGGCACCACCTCGTAGGCCGTCCCCTCCGCCACGAAGATCACCCGCTCCCCCAGCGCCAGGTACGGCCCCCACTCCGGCCGGGCCGCCAGCAGGTCAAAGTAGGCGTCGCGCCCGAACTGCACCCGCACCGGCGTCATCCGTTCCGGGTCAAACGCCGCGTCTGTCCAGACCCCCTCCCGCAGGAAGAAGGTCTTGCTCCCCACGTGCCGCACCACCTGTGCAGCCTCCTGCGGCATGGGCGCGCCGCCCACTCCGCCCATATCCCGCAACTGCGCCTGCTCCTGGGCCAGGTCCACCGCACCACCCCCCACCGCCGGGGCCGCCGGAAGGGCCTTCAACTGCTCCGCCGCCTCTTCCCGCCCCGCCTGGGTGAAGACGTCCTCCTGAATCAGGAACGACGTGTACGGCGTGATAATCCCGTAGCGGACGCTCAAGTCAATCACCGCGTCCACCCACTCTTTCTGCTCGCCGTAGAGCCGAATCTGGGTGAGCAGATACCCGATTTTGCGGGCCGCCCACAGGCGCGGGATGAACGCATCGCCCCCCTCGGCCCGGAACGTCCCCTCGTAGACGAACTCTCGCTTCTCCCCTTCCGCCTCTCCGGTCAGGAGGATACGGACGGGCCCGCTCCCCCGGTACCGGCCCACCAGGATCAACTGGGTGCCCGCAAAGAGGTCCGGCAGCGGGCGCGGGTAGACCTCCTCCACGATGACGTCGCCGAAGTCCAGGGAGATGTCGGTGAGGACGGGGGCCTGAACCTTCGCGTAGAAGGCGGCGACAGCCTCGTCTATCCGCTCGCCGGAGCGGACGTAGGCCGGAGCGCCCCGGTGCTCCTGAGCCAGGGTGTCCAGCAGGACGGTGTTGACGTCGTCGCCGACACCGAAGGGGAAGAGGCGGACGTTGGCCGGAATCGCCCGCCGCACCGCCTCCAGAATCCGGTCGATCTCCACCACTCCCTCGGTGGGCTGGCCGTCGGTGAGAAAGACGAGGACGGTGGGGCGCTCCCGGTCGGCTCCGGCTAGGGCCTCCAGCAGCGCGTCGTGGATGTTGGTGCCGCCGGTGGCCTCCAGCCGCTCCACCCACTGCCGGGCCTCAGGGGCCTCCGACGCGGGCCGCAGGCCGCGTGCCCAGGTGCGGACGCCTGTGGAGAAGGCGATGATGTTAAACCGGTCCTCCGGATTCAGGTGCTCCAGGACGTAGACCAGCGCGTCCTTCGCCTGCTCTATCTTCTCCCCCTGCATGGAGCCGGAGATGTCCAGGACCAGCAGGACGTCTTTGGGCTGGACCCGCTCGGCCCGCAGCGGCGGCGCTACCAGGAGCAGGAAAAAGCCGTCGTCCGGCGGCTCGCGGTAGGTCAGCAGCGACAGTCCCACCTCCTCCTCCCCGATGGTGTAGACCAGTTGGAAATCCCGGTTCGGCAGGACGTCCGTCTCCTCGTAACTGACGGTGGCCCGGTAGTCGTTCCGCTCTATGTAGACCTGGTCCTGGTGGGTGGGGGAGTAGATGGCCTTGATGGGGACGGGGGACCGGACGTCCACACGGATGGAGACTTCCTCCAGCGGGCGGGCGGAGAAGCGTTCAGTGTTGAGGGGGTAGACGTAGCGGACCATTCCGCCTTCCAGCGGCAGGACCTGGGTGTATTCCAGTTGGATGCGGCGCTCGCCGCCAGGCGGGATGGGGAAGATGCGGGCCTGGACGACGTCCCGCCCGACGTACTCCAGCAGGGCCGGGTCGCGTCGGCTCCGGACGATCTCCTCGTAGATGGCGCGGGCCTTGTCGGCGGGGAGAATCTCCGCCTCTATGGGCTCTCCGTCCACCCACATGGTGAACTTGCTGACCGTCGCGCCGGGCGGGAGGGGAAAGATGTAGGTCCCCTCGGCCTCCCAGTCGTGCTCGTTGACGAAGACCTGGTCCACGCGCGTTGTCGCCACCTGGTTTTCTATGGTGACGGTCACCCGGTGGTAGCGGATGGTGAGCCAGACGGGCTCCGGGGCCGGGCCGGGGGGCCAGGGCGGCTCTGGGATAATGATGCCATCGGCCCGGGCGGGCAGGGCCGGAGCCAGCAGCAGCAGCAGGAGGGTCAGGACAGGAATCACAGGAATCCAGCGGCGCCTCATCGCAAACCTCCCGGACGCAGGATACGCCTCTCTCTTTCCAGACGCCAGGGGGATAGACGGAGTTCCCGGGATACCCAGGACGGCGCGCAGGCTACCGGGCCGGCTCGATACCGGCCAACCGCCGGCGTCCATACCGTTCGCCGCTCGTCTGCTTTCGGGTTCCGACCAGGCTTAGCGGTAGCAAGAGGAACACTTCCCGGGTGAGGATAGCCAGAGCACGCGGGTCAGCCGGGCCCAGTCCTCCAGAGAGAGGCGCTCCGCCCGAGTGCGGGGGTCAATACTGGCTGCTCGGAGAGCATCGGCGGCCATTTCAGGGGAGATACCCAGCCCAGCGGCCAGGCTGTTACTCAGTTGCTTGCGGGGATGAGAGAATCCGGCACGGACGACGCGGAAAAATGCTTCCACATCCACCCCTTCTACCGGTGGCTGTGGATGCCGATCGATCCGCAGGACGGCTGAATCCACCTCCGGTGGTGGATAAAAGGCGCCGGGGCGGAGCCGGAAGAGTAGGCGCGGGCGCCCGTAGAACTGAACACTCACGGCCAGAAGGCTCATCCGTCCCCCTCGGGCTATAATACGCTCCGCCACCTCCTTCTGGACAGTTACCACCATACGCTGCGGAGGGACCCGGGCCTCTAACAGATGGCGCAGGACGGCGGAGGTAATGGCGTAGGGGAGATTCGCCACCACTTGGTACGGCCCTTCCCCCATCAGATCGGCCGGGTCCAGAGCCAGAATGTCGCCCGCTACCAGCCGGACGTTGGGCCGGTCGGCCAGTTCGGCCTCCAGAACGGGGAGGAACCGCCGGTCTATCTCCACGGCGACGACCCGGGCAGCGGCTTCGCTCAGCAACCGGGTCAAGTTGCCCACCCCGGCGCCAACCTCCAGGACTGCGTCCTTCAGAGTCAGTTCAGCGGCGGCCACGATGCGGGCCAGCGCCGCTTCATCTACCAGAAAATGTTGACCCAGTTCCCGACGGGGTTCCAGGCCATACCGGCAGAGAATCTGGCGGGCGGATCCATACAAACCCATAGACCGGAGCCTCGGACAGCGGAGATCTGCCCTTCCACCTTTCACCAGCGGCTGAATATGGCCACTGGCAGCCGACGCCTCTCAGGCCATCACACCAGGCAACCGGATTATACCACATCTACCGGCAACCGGATACCCCTCATCTTTGGCCGGTCCGCTCCAGCCTTGACAAAAGGGATTCCCGATGGTAAACTTTACGCCGCAAAATATTTTGGCTGCAAAACAAATGTCGTTATGGAAGAACGGGAAGACCTGGGAATTCGCTTGCTTCGTCTGATCGGGGCTTTGCGCGCCCGCTTCGCGCGCGACCTCTCCCGCTACGGATTGACTCTTCCCCAGTTCCTGGCTCTCTGCTCCCTGGACCACGCGGAGGGGCAGGCGCTGCGGATGGGCGACCTGGCCGCGGCGACCCACCAGAGCGCCGCCTCTATGACTGGCATCGTGGACCGGCTCCTGGAGCAGGGCTGGGTGGAGCGCCGCCCCGACCCCTCCGACCGCCGTTCCGTGGCCGTGGCCCTCACTCCAGAGGGAGCCCATATGCTGGAGCAGGTCCGGGCCGACCGACGCCAGGCGGTGGAGATGCTTCTCCGGACCCTCTCGCCCCGGGAGCGGACAGCGTTCTACAAAATTCTGGGGAAACTGCTGAAGGCCCTGGAGGAGGACGTCCCACCAGGAGGCTTTAAAGAATAAACGTTGGCTCTTGGGGCATCCCCGTGGTTGTGGGACCAAAACCCCATACGCCACAAGAACTGCTCCCTGCGACTCGCGCCCTGTGACAGAAACGTATGCGCCGACTGCTGAAATACCTGAAACCCTACCAGTTTTTTATTCTCACCATTATCGTCCTGCTCTTCGTTCAGGCCAACGCC
>JANXCY010000055.1 GCA_025060135.1 Anaerolineae bacterium
GGATATTGATATGGCCTCTTCCGGACAGAAGGCCAACTGGCCTATCGTCCTGCTGGCGGAGGCCCTTTTCTCCTGGCGACGGGATCGGGAAATCCCGCCCGACTTTGCGCTCCATGTGGAAGAGCCGGAAATCCACCTGCACCCGGATGCCCAGGTCGCGATGGTCAAAATCCTCGCCTATCTGGTCAACCACGGCTTTCGGGTGCTGGTGACCACTCATTCGCTGATTGTGCTCTACACGCTGAACAACTTACTGGCAGCATCTGAGGTGGAGGCTGCGGAGCCAGGGATTCCGGAGCCAGAGGTGCGTTTGAAGCCAGGGATGGTGGGTGCTTACTTCTTCGGAGAGGACGGTGTGGTCAAAACTTTAGTAGACGAAGAGACGGGTTGGATTTCGGAAGCAGAGTTAGCCGAGACTGGAGAACGACTCCTTGTCGTTTCGCCGACGGCAAGAAGCAAGTTTAAGTCGCTAACGGATTTCTTTGCTTACATCGGCGCTGTTTCATCTTCAGAGAAACGATGATATTGAACAGGCGGAGTGTGCGCCGCGTTCACTTTATCGGCATCGGTGGGGCCGGGCTTTCGGCCATCGCCCGGGTGTTAATGGAACGGGGGGCCAGGGTCTCCGGCTCGGACCTGACCCTCTCCCCGGCTGCGGAGGCACTGGCGCGGGAGGGTGCCCAGGTCTACCTCGGCCACCGGGCGGAGAATGTGGTCGGAGCCGATGCGGTGATTGTCTCCTCGGCAGTGCGGGAGGACAATGTGGAGGTCCAGGCGGCGCGGGCGGTAGGCATCCCGGTGCTCCGCCGCGCGCAGGTGCTGGGGCAACTGATGGAGGGCCACATCGGCATCGCCGTCGCCGGAACCCACGGGAAGACGACGACAACAGCGATGATCGCGACCGTTCTCTGGGAGGCTGGCCTGGACCCGACGTTCATCGTCGGCGGTACGCTGGTCGGGTCGGGAGTTAACGCCCGCGCGGGTGGCGGGCCGCACTTCGTCATAGAGGCCGACGAGTACGACCGAACTTTCCTGGGACTCTCCCCGCGCATCGCCGTGGTGACCAACGTGGAGCACGACCACCCGGATTGCTACCCGACCTTTGAGGACTTCCGGGCCGCTTTCGCCGAGTTTGTGGCTCGGATTCCGCCCGACGGCCTGCTGGTGGCCTGCTGGGACCACCCGGTGGCCCGGGAACTGGGCCAGGAGCGGCAGGCCCGGGGCGGGCGGGTGGTCTTTTATGGGCGGGAGAAGGGCGCGGAGTGGACAGCCCACCAGGTCCACGCCAACCCGTCCGGCGGGACGGACTTCTACGCGGTCCGGTCAGGGCGGACGCTGGGGGAAGTCCGGCTACGGGTGCCGGGGGAGCACAATGTCCTGAACGCGCTGGCCACGCTGGCGGTGGCCGAGGAGGTCGGTGTGCCCTTCCCTACGGCTCGCGCGGCGCTTTCGGGCTTCCGGGGCGTGGCACGCCGCTTTGAGGTCAAGGGCGAGGCAGAGGGGGTCGTTGTCGTGGACGACTATGCTCATCACCCGACGGAGATTCGGGCGACCCTGGCGGCGGCCCGCCAGCGGTTCCCGGGGCGGCCAATCTGGGCGGTCTGGCAGCCGCACACGTACAGCCGGACGAAGGCGCTGCTGGAGGAGTTCGCCAGGGCCTTTGAGCAGGCCGATCACGTGGTAGTTCTCCCGATCTACGCGGCGCGGGAGTCGGACACTCTGGGCGTCCACAGCGCCGACGTGGTGGCCCAGATGCATCACCCCGACGCGCGGGTGGTGGGCTCCCGGGAGGAGGCGGTGGCGCTCCTGGGGACGGAGGTCCGGCCCGGCGACGTGGTCCTGACCCTGGGCGCGGGGGACGGGGATAAGGTGGGGGAATGGCTGCTGGAGGCGCTGCACGGAGTACGCAGTACGTGAATGTATTGCGTATGGCGTATTGCGTATGGCGTGTTGCGTGTTGTGTGCTGCGGAGTGTAAAGGAGGTGCGATGGTGAACCAAAGTGCGCGCACATGGGGACGCTTTCAACGGGTACGGCGCCGACGGAGGAAACGGAACGCCTTCGCCAGCGAGGTTCTGGCGGCCAAACTGGAACTGGTCCAGGCCCAGAAGAAGTCCCGCTCCGGGCGGTAGGAAGCCACGAATTTCACGGATTGCACGAATTTATTTCGGTTATTGCGGCGAGGGGAGTATCCGGAAGCGGTCGCAGTGGGATGGACGGATTACAGTAAAGTGGCGGTAATCCAACGTGAGAATCATTGTGGCTTTTAGTCGTTCCGCAATCGCCACAATCGCCGCATCCGTGAAGTCCAGTCCCATGTCTTCGTAGTGCTCAAGGAGTTCCAGGACTCGCGGCAGGTCGTGAGGCTGAAGAGGTTCCAGGGGGACAGTATTGCGGATGAGTTCTCGCACAAACTGTTGCATAGCTTTATGGCCCAGCCGCGAGTCCAGCAGATAGCAGATTTCCGGAAGCACCGGGCAGGGAAGCACTAAAGGCTCCCGGAAAGATCGGGCGACGGCCAGGGCTCTCGGATGATGGCGGTCGCTGGAGTCGGCCAGGGCAAAGAGGAAACTGGTATCAGTGAGGGCTACCATGAGGTTCCCAACCGTAGGGAGGGACGGTCTCCGACCGAAGGATTTCTTCGCTTCGCTCGGCGATGTCGCCCTGACCGGAAGCACCCAGGCCAGCGATCGCCGTCAAAAAAGCACCGGGAGAAATGGCTACTTTCTCCTCATAGAGGTGCAAAGCGTCTGCAACAATATCTGCTGGGCGGCGTCGCTCCCGCCGGGCGAGCGCGCGAATCCTTTGTACCAGGTGACGGTCCAAAATCCAGATCATTTTTCACCCTGAAGGAATTATAACACTTCTCGGTTCGGATGCCAAGCACACCAATGGCACGGGTTGCGCTCTGAAATGGACATCTCTGCACTTCTGGAATGGGCCTCGGGGCTGGGGGAGCGGGCACGGCGGGATGAGCCGCTGGCTCCCTATACAGCGATGCGCGTCGGCGGGCCCGCTGATCTGCTGGTCCTCTGCCGGACAACGGAGGAGGTGGTGGAGGCAGTGCGGCGGACGCACGCGGCGGGGGTCCCCTGGCGGGTGCTGGGCGGCGGCTGTAACGTCCTGGTCTCCGATGCTGGAGTCCGTGGGGTGGTGGTGGTCAACCGGGCCGACCGGACCCGCATAGAGGCCGATGGGGCGGTCTGGGCGGAGGCCGGGGCGCCGATCGCCGCGCTGGCCCGGGAGACAGTGGCGCGGGGCCTGGCCGGGCTGGAGTGGGCGGCGGGGCTTCCGGGAACCGTCGGCGGGGCGGTGGTGGGCAACGCCGGCGCGTTCGGAGGCGATATGGCCTCGGTGTTGCAGAGCGTCACCCTGCTGGAGCGGAATGGGAGCATTCTGGAGCGGACCGCAGATTGGATGGAGTTCGCCTATCGGGAGAGCCGGATCAAGCGGATGCCGCCGCAGAACCGGCCCGTCGTTCTGGCCGCCACGTTTGGCCTGTCGCCGGGCGACCCAGCCGCGCTGGCAGCCCGGGTGGAGGAGATTCTGGCCTGGCGGCGGACCCGTCATCCCTCGGGGGCCACGATGGGGTCTACTTTCAAAAACCCGCCGGGCAACCACGCGGGGCGGCTGATAGAGGCGGCGGGACTGAAGGGATACCGCATCGGCGGGGCAATGGTCTCGGAACTGCACGCCAATTTTCTGATCAACACCGGCTCCGCCACCGCCGCCGACGTCCGGGCGCTCATCCAGTACATCCAGGCCGAGGTGGAGCGGCAGTTCGGGGTCCGTCTGGAGCCGGAGGTGGAGTTTATCGGATGGAACGCGGAGGAAGAAATACCACGAAGACACTAAGACACGAAGTATCATTGTTAATTCTTCTTTGTGTCTTCGTGTCTTGGTGGTTCACTCAGGAGAGGCAATGGGCAAGATACGGGTTGGGGTGCTGTTTGGAGGGCGGTCCGGGGAGCACGAGATCAGCCTGATCTCGGCGCGCTCGGTCATGCGGGTGATGGACCCGGAGAAGTACGAGGTGGTGCCCATTGGCATCACCAAGGACGGGCGCTGGCTGGCCTCGGGCGACCCGATGGCCGCGCTGACCCAGGGGGACGAAGGCCTCAGCAGCCCGGCCGCGCTTTTAGGCGACCCGGTCCATCGGGGCCTTGTCTCCCTAAAAGAACTGGAGCCCTATCTGGCTCAGGTGC
>JANXCY010000056.1 GCA_025060135.1 Anaerolineae bacterium
GTACATCGCGCCGGAAGAGGTGCGGCAGGTGGTGGCAGAGATCCGGCATCAGAGAGCGGAGGGAGGAGAACCTCCGCGGGGAGAATGGGCAGGAGAGCGGCTGGCGACGCCGATGCCCTGGCGGGAGCGTTCGTGGCCAGTCCGCTGAGGGGACCCACCCTACGAAACACGCCACACGGAGTATGGGCTATGGAAGGGATGCCGATACCGCCTTATGGGTATGGAGAGTCGGGCCTCCGGTCGGTGGGGACGGAGAATCGGGTGGCGAAACGGCTGGGGGGAGTGCTGCTGATTTTCACGGCGGCCTTCGGGCTGACGCTGGCGGTCATTGTGGGCCAGCGGCTCTCGGACCAGGCGATGGCGGTTCTGGCGGGTGCAGTTTGCGGGGTGGCAGCCAGCATCCCGCCGAGCCTGCTGATTATCTGGGTAACGCGGCGGAGGGTGGAGACGCGAGGAACGCTGGCCGGGCTGTCGTATCCGCCGGTGGTGGTGGTGCAGCCGCCGACGGCTTATGCTCCCGGGGCGGGGGACGGAGGAACCCGCTATCTCCCACCGATGGGCGTCCCGATGAACGCGGCTCCGGTCCACCGGGAGTTCGTGGTAGTGGGAGAGGAGTAGAGATGAACGCTGGCCGGGGATAGCCAAAGGGAGAAAAGCCATGATCGGATTGCTCTGGTTTGACGATGATCCTCGTCGGGATTTGGAGGAAAAAGTCGGGAATGCAGCCCGACGGTATATGGAGAAATTCGGCCGTCCTCCCACGGTCTGCTATGTGCATCCTTCCATGGTGGGCCACCTGATCTCTCCCGACAATGGTCATCTGGTGCTGAAGGTGGAAGGGCGCGATGTGTGCGTGGTGCCCCGTCGGTCGGTTCTTCGGGATCATTTCTGGCTGGGGGAGGGACCGGTTGCTGAGCATTGAGCCTGAGCCAGTTGCGGATCGGTGGCTCGGAAAGCAGAAAAACACAACCGCCCCGGGAAGGCAACCTTCCCGGGGCGATGTTCTTTCCTCCCTGCAGACCAAACAGAGTACCCCCAACGGGATTTGAACCCGTGTTTCAGGCTTGAAAGGCCTGTGTCCTAACCTGGCTAGACGATGGGGGCCGGAAGTGTAAATATTGTACCATAAAGCCTGCCTTCGTCAAGTTCATGGTAGGCTTGAGAGTGTACAAGGAGCCCTGCCATAAAAGATGGTCCCCCGGGCGGGGGGAAACCCGGGGGACCGCCAACCAAGGAAAGGAGGAGAGGTGCGATGTGGCTTGAGGGAGAACGCCTGCCGTCTGGTGTCGGCTTCGTTCCTCATAATATATTGTAACCAATTCTGGAACCGGATACAGTGACGAATGGCAGGATTCCGGAATGACAATCGTCGTGCCCGGTACAGACACAGCCTCTGGACCAACCATGAGGGGAAATGGACGGGTCGGCGATCAGCAGCCAAACATTCATCGTCTGGGGCTATGGTCTGGGATTATGGTGTTAGGTCCACCGGTCGTATACGGGTCTCGGCGTCCAGGAACTGGGCCAGTTGCTCCCGGAAGAAGAGTTGAACCGTTTTCGTGGGACCGTGCCGGTGCTTGGCGACGATGATGTCGGCGATGTGCTGTTTCTCCGTCTCCGGCTTATATAACTCCTCGCGGTAGATGAACATGACCACGTCGGCATCCTGCTCCAGGCTCCCACTCTCGCGCAAATCGGCTAAAACGGGCCGCTTATCCGTCCGCTGCTCCACCGCGCGGGACAGTTGGGAGACGGCCAGGACTGGCACATCCAGTTCCCGCGCCAGGCTCTTCAGCATGCGGGAGATGTAGGAGACCTCCTGGACCCGGTTCTCCGCCCGGACGTCGCAGGTCATCAGTTGGAGGTAGTCCACCACGATCAGGTCCAGCCCGTACTCAGCGTGCACCCGGCGCGCTTTGGTACGCAGTTGGAGGGCAGAGATCGCGGGCGTGTCGTCAATAAAAATGGGGAGTTCGGAAAGGACACCGGTCGCCTGGACGAAGAGAGGCCACTCCTCCTCCCGCAGTTGCCCCAGACGGAGCCGCTGGGCGTCAATGCCGGTCTCGGCGGAGATGAGCCGCTGCACCACCTGCTCGGCGGACATCTCCAGGCTGAAGATGGCCACATGCTTGCCCAGACGAGCCGCGTTGCGGGCAATCGAAAGGCACAGGGAGGTTTTCCCCACCCCGGGTCGGGCCGCCACAATGATCAGGTCCGACTTCTGTAGCCCTCCCAACAGCCGGTCCAGGTCTATGAAGCCGGTCGGGACACCCAGCGGTTCTCCTTGATGGTCATAGAGGTACTCAATGCGGTCGTAGTACTGCCGAACGACTTCCTGAATGGGCACCAGGTCGCGGGTAACACGCCGCTGGGAGATGGCGAAAAGCACCTGCTCGGCTTGGTCCAGCACCTCGCCGATCTCCTGTCCCTCCTGATAGGCCAGTTGAGCGATTTCGCTGGCCGCGCTGATGAGACGGCGGCGGATGGCGGCTTCCTCCACAATGCGCCCGTAGGCCTCCACGTGGATGGCCGTGGGGACCGCGTCGATCAGGCGGGCCAGGTAGGCCGCGCCTCCCACCTCCTCCAGCAGGCCCCGGGCCTCCAGTTCGTTGCGCAGGGTAACAAAGTCCACCGGTTCCCGGCGCTCGTGGAGGGCCAGGATGGCCTCGTAAATCCAACCGTTCTTCTGGATGTAGAAGTCCTCGGGGCGGAGAAACGAAGCGACCCGATAGAGCGCGTCCGGGTCAATCAGCAGGGAGCCCAGGACGGCCTCCTCCGCTTCCACGTCGTGGGGAATGGTTTTCTCGGGGACAACCATTTCTTGTGAGGAATCAGCGATTCTTCGGAAGGACAGAGTTACGCGTTACCAGTAGCGCAGACGGCCCGGCCTTTTGGATACCCGCGAACCGTCTGCGCTACCCATCGGCCACCAGTGTCCCAGAGGTCAGTGCATCACTCCGTTAATGGATGGGCAAGTCTTCCAGATTCAGGCCACGCAGGAACTCGTCAAAGGCGGACTTTTCTTCTGCCTCCTCCTCACCCATATCCTGTTCCGGTACCACACCGGCTATCTCCATCACCTCTTCCGCAACGTAGATAGGGGAGCGAGTGCGCACGGCCAGGTTCATCGCATCGGAGGGGCGGGCATCCACCTCTATGGTCCGACCGTTGAGGCTGATGACGATGCGGGCGTAGAAGGTATCGTCCCGCAGTTCGGAGACCACGATGTACTGGACCACTCCCCCCATAGCCTCAATGACGTTGCGGAGCAGGTCGTGGGTCAGCGGGCGGGCCACCGTTACCTGCTGGAGTTCTATGCTGAGAGCCTCCGCCTCGTACGGCCCGATCCAGATGGGAAGGTACCGCTCCGCACCCAGTTCCTTCAGAAGCACCACCCGGTGCTGGGACATCAGACTAACCTGGATTCCAGCAATTTTGACCTCAATCATTTTTCTTCCTCCCGGAATGCCCGCCGCGTAGGTGGGGATTAACTCCCATTATACCACGCCTTCTCCGGTTGACAATTTCCAGGCGTTGGCTATACTTGGGATGAGGGATGGCCGGGTATCAGTCATAGGAGATTATACGGTCCAATCCTCTGAGGGCAGGGTAGGCTACCGGTGAACAGTGTAGCGCGTGAGCCGATCTTTTCCTTAGTTAGCGATGGGCGGAAGTGGAATCAAATATTGTGGCTTTTGACCCTTGTGGGACTGGTCGTACGTGTAGCTGCCGTGTTCATTCTGAACGATTATCGTGATCCACTCACTGCGGAGTATGGAATCGTTGCTCAAAATCTTGTGGAGGGCAAGGGCTTTGTGGGGGGAGGTTGGCTGGGTCCGGAGATGCCAACTGCTCTCAATACGCCGATTTATCCTTTGTTCCTGGCCGCCTGGCTGTGGTTGGATCCGCCCTTGCCATTCCTCGGAGTACAACTGTGTCAGGCCCTGCTTTCGGCGCTGATTGTCTGGCTGGTTGGGAAGATCGTATTGCACCTTCTGGATCCAGATACCGGTTTGTTATCCGGCTTG
>JANXCY010000057.1 GCA_025060135.1 Anaerolineae bacterium
GGCCATCTTTGCCCAGAACGACCAGATGGCCATCGGGGCAATTCGGGCATTGCGAGAAGCGGGCCTGCAGGTCCCGCGCGACGTCTCAGTCATCGGTTTTGACGACATCCCGCTGGCCTCCTACTTTGATCCGCCGCTGACCACCCTGCGCCAGCCGATGGCGGAGTTGGGGGAGTGGATAGCCCGGCTCCTGATCGCGGCCATTCAGGAGCCGGATTCCTCCCCGGAGCAAGTGCTGCTGCCGGCCCACATCGTGGAACGGGCTTCCTGCGCGCCGCCACCCGTACTGTAGACAACTGCCAGCCGTTGCCCTACTCCAATAAGGAGAACGTTTGATGAGCCGCAAAACCCGCCTGCTCATCCTGATTGGCCTTCTGATGGCCTTCATCGCTCTGGGAGCCGGGCTGGGATGGCGCGCCCTTTTCGGCGCCGCCGGACCCGGCGGCAAACTGACCGCCGACCCCGCCGCCTTTCCCTCCGCCACCTACCAGGTCGGCGATTTCTCCATCCGGTGGGACGCGCAGGCCCGCCAGTTCACCGTGGAATCCCCCAGCCGCCCCGGCTTCATCCTCTGGCAGACCCTCCCCGGCCGCTCCTTCGTCCAGGCCGCGCGGGGCACGGAGACCGTCCGGGAGGCGCGCGGGATGTTCCGCATCCGGGACACCCTGACCGACACCTGCGGCGACCAGGAAATCCTCACCCTGGCGCCGTCCGGAGGCGGGCTGGAGGTTACCGGAACCCTTCGCTGTCGGTCGGGCCGGGAAATGACGTTCTGGCTGATCTTTGAGAGTCCCGCACCGCACCGGCTGGACCTCCGCCTGGACGTGGAGGCCAACCGGGCTTTTCTGACCTACGCCTCGTCCTGGGAAGAGCACTTCTTTGGTTTCGGAGAACAGTTCTCCTACGTGGATATGAGGGGCCGGCGCGTCCCCATCTGGGTCAGCGAGCAGGGGGTGGGACGGGGCGACCAGCCCATCACCTTCGGCGCGGACCTGACCCACGATGGGGCCGGTGGCACCCCCTTCACTACCTACGCCCCCGTCCCCTTCTATATGACCAGCCAGATGCGCGCTCTGGCCCTCCTCAATACCGAATACGCCGTCTTTGACCTGCGCCGCCCGGGCCGGGTACAGGTGGAGGTTTTCAGCGGCCATCTCCACGCCGTCCTTCTGGATGGCACAAGTCCCCGGGAACTCCTGGCCCGCTATACAGACATCACCGGACGTCCCCGCCCCCTGCCGGACTGGGTTCACTCCGGGGCCATCGTCGGCATGCAGGGGGGGACGGAGAAGGTCCGGCAGGTCTACCAGGCCCTGAAGGCGCGCGGGACGCCCGTCGCCGCCTTCTGGCTTCAGGACTGGGTGGGCCAGCGCAAGACGAGTTTCGGCTCCCAACTGTGGTGGAACTGGGAAGTGGACGAAGACCGCTACCCCGGCTGGGCCGACCTGGTCTCGGACCTGAAGGCCGACGGTGTGCGGGTGATGGTCTACATCAATCCCAATCTGGTGGACGTCTCGGAGAAGCCCAACGCGCGCCGGAACCTCTTCCGGGAGGCGCTGGAGAAGGGGTACCTGGTGCGCCGGCCCGATGGCTCACCGTATTTGCTCCTGAACACCGATTTCTATTACGGTATGGTAGACCTGACGAATCCCGAGGCCGTTGCCTGGCTGAAGGGGGTCATCCGGGAGCAGGTAGTGGGCGCGGGGGCCTCGGGCTGGATGGCCGACTTCGCCGAGGCGCTCCCCTACGACGCCGTCCTGGCCAACAACAATGCCCCTGCCCTCCATAACCAGTGGCCCGTCCTATGGGCCCGCCTGAACCGGGAGGTGGTGGAAGAATCCGGCGAAGACCTGGTCTTTTTCACCCGCGCCGGCTTCACCGGCTCTCAGGGCGCCTCCACCCTCTTCTGGGAGGGCGATCAACTGGTCTCCTGGGGGCGGCACGACGGGATCAAATCCGCCGTCACCGGCCTGAACTCCTCCGGCCTCTCCGGTTTCCCCTTCAACCACTCCGACACCGGGGGCTACACCACCGTCTCCAACCCCATAATGACCTATCACCGCTCCGAGGAACTCCTCCTGCGGTGGATGGAGATGAACGCTTTCACGCTCATCTTCCGCACCCATGAGGGGAACCAGCCGGAGCGAAACGTCCAGTTCTATACCAGCGACGCCACCCTGGACGCCTTTGCCCGCTGGGCGAAGGTCTACGCTGCGCTCTTTGAGTACCGCAGGACGCTGATTGACGAGGCCGTGCGCACCGGGATGCCCGTCGTCCGCCATCCCTTCCTGCATTACCCCGACGACCCCCAGGTCTGGCGGATCACCTATCAGGAGTTCATGCTGGGGCCGGACTTTCTCATCGCGCCGGTTCTGGATAAGGGGGCCACGCGGGTAAGGGTGTATCTTCCCGCTGGGGAGTGGGTCCACCTCTGGAGCGGGCGGACGTATTCAGGTCGCCAGCATGTCTCAGTGGACGCGCCGCTGGGCCAGCCAGCCGTCTTTTACCTCAAGGGCTCCCGCTGGGGCGAGGACCTGGTCCGCCGCCTCCAGGAGCAGGGGTTGATGCCTTAGGGCATGTCTGAAAAATGCCACGCGCGAAAGGGCTTGTAGTCAGCCACAGAGCGCCACGCGCCGCCACGCGGCGAAGGCCACGCCGAGGGCTCGCCCGAGGCGCCGCTCGCAGCGTGGCCGAAGGCGCTTGCACCGAGGCGAAGCGGAGTGGCGTTTAGGAGGAGCCCGTGCCTGACTACGAACGGAACGGCACTCCACTCCGTTCCGTGCCTGACTACGAACGGCAAAGGGGCTTGTAGTCAGCCACGGAGCGAAGCGGAGTGGCGTTTAGGAGGAGCCGAACGGCACTCCACTCCGTTTCGTGCCTGACTACGAACGACGGCACTCCACTCCGTTCCGTGCCTGGCTACGAACGGCAAAAGGGCTTGTAGTCAGCCACGGAGCGCCACGCGCCGAGGCGCTCGCGCTGAGGCGAAGCGGTGACTTTTGGGAGAAGCCAAACGGTACCCTACTACGGCTTGACATTTGTTCAACGAAACGATTCTGTGCAGGAGGTGCCTATCGGATAAGCCAGTGTTCCCCCAACTCATTTTTATCGTTTCATTCCCCATTCAGGCAAGGAGGAGGTTGCCATGAAACGGTATCTGCTGACCCTGATGGCCCTGGTCACCACCCTGACCCTGGTCGTCGCGTGTGCCCCCCAGACGGTGACGGTGACCGTGGAGCGGACCGTGCCGGTTCGGGAGACGGTGCAGGTTACCGTGGAGAAGCCGGTGGCGAAGCGGGTCGTCATCTACAACTCCTACATGAGCGACCCGGCGCCCCGGGAGGCCGACGCTGCTCTCGTGCGGATGTTTGAGGAAGAACATCCCGATATTGACGTCATCCACAGCACGATTGCCCACGAGGACTTCAAGCAAGCCATCCGGGCTTACCTCACCGCCTCCACGCCGCCGGACGTGATGACCTGGTTCGCCGGAAATCGGGCCCGCTTCTTCATTGAGAAGGGCCTGATTATGGATATCAGCGATGTCTGGGAAAAGGAGGGGTGGAACGAGAGTTACCCCAAGGGGTTCCGCGCCCTCAGCACGGTGAACGGCCGACAGTACTTCCTCCCGGCGAGTTGGTACTGGTGGGCCATTTACTACCGCAAGGATATCTTTGACCAGTACGGCCTGAAGCCCCCGCAGACGTGGGACGAGTTTCTCCAAGTCTGCGCGACCCTCAAGCAGAACGGTATCACCCCCATCACTATCGGCACCAAGTATCCCTGGACGGCGGCCGGCTGGTTTGACT
>JANXCY010000058.1 GCA_025060135.1 Anaerolineae bacterium
CCAGCGCGGTGAGCGTCGGCGGGTTAAGCGTGCCGGAGGAGCCAGCGGCGGAGACGGCGGCCACCATCGCGCCCCAGGCCAGCGTGGTCGTGAGCCTGACCTTCCCGGTGGCGCCGCCGGCCTACGTGGGCACGCCCTTCGCTGTGGACCTGAGCGTCTCCGGGGCAACGGCGCAGCCGGTCTATGGCGTGGAGTTTGACCTGCGCTTCAATCCGGCCCACCTGCGGGTGCAGAAAGTGGAGGGCGCGCCGGATTTCCGGGGGCCCTACGGCGCCTGGGTGGTGCTGACGCCCACCCTCTCCGTCATCAACGCCAGCGGCCGCCTGACGGACACCGCCGTGGTGCGCCTGGGCGCGCCAGCGGGCCTGACCGAGGGGCGGCTGGCGCGCATCACCTTCACCCCGCTGGTTTCGGTCACCAGCACGGCGCTGGACCTCTCTGACGTCTGGCTGGCGGACGAGCATGGCCGCATGTACCGGCCCGACTCCACCCTGGGTGCCAGCCTGCGCATCGTCAACGCGCGGGTCTACCTGCCGCTGGTGCTGAGGAATTTTTAGCCCTCACCCACCCCCAACCCCCTCCCTCTCCCCGGTTTGGGAAAGGGAGGGGGCGCAGGGGAAGGGTGAGGGCCAGAAGGCCACTCTATGTCCGCCTGACGCCTCCCCGTGATACCGATGCTCGCCTTGACGGTCCTCGCCTGCGGCCTGACGGCCCCGCCCATCCCAGCCACGCCTGGGACCGGCGAAACGCCCGCGCCCACCTCGACCCGGGCCTTCCCTCCGGTCCCGGGCGCAGCCATCGCGCCAGCCCTCAGCCGCACCATCTACGTCGCCCCGAATGGCGATAACAACAACCCCGGCACCCGCAACCAGCCCCGGGCCACCCTCGGCGACGGCTTCTGGCAACTGGCACCGGCGATCCCCTGGTTATCCTGGGCGGGCGCTACACCCTGCGCGAATCCGGCGCCGACCTCATCGCCCCGCTCTCCGGCACCCCTCCGCCGGGATTACCATCCAGGGCGAAGAAGGCAACCGCCCTGTCCTGGCCGGGCGGGATCATCGCATCCTCTCGGACAGCGTTGCCGGTTGCAGCCAAGGTGTTGAGAACGACTGCCCGTGTAGCCTCAGGGAAACCGGATTCGCCAGCACAACCCTGGCCATTTCTTTACGAACGCTCGGAGAGGTCGCGCCAGGCCGGGAGCCCACCGGCGTTCTCCGCTGTCGTCGCTGCGCGCGCGACCGCCTGCGCCACCACCTCCGCCGCAAACGCGCCCACCAGGCTGATGTCGGCGGGTTTCTCCCCGGTCGCCAGGGCGAAGAGGGTGTCGCCGTCAAACATGGTGTGGGCCGGGCGGACGGCCCGGGCGACCCCGTCCTGGGCCATCTGGGCGACCTTGTTGGCCGCCTCTTTGCTCAGCCGGGCGTTGGTCGCCACCACGCCGATGACGGTGTTGGTGGCCGGGAAGGGGCGGAGCAGGCCTTGCTCGTAGAAAAACCGCAGGAGGATGAGGGGGTCGGCGGGGCACTCCATATCCGGTGGTCGGACCCCGGCCAGAATCTGCCCGGTTTGGGGGTCCACCACGTTGCCGAAGGGGTTGACCACCATCAGCGCGGCCACCACCAGCCCGTCCCCCAGGTGGACCGCCGCGCTGCCGACGCCGGTCTTCATGGCGCGGGTGATGCCCAGGACCTTGCCCGCGCTGGCCCCCGTCCCCGCCCCGACGTTTCCTTCGGGGACGGGGCCGTCGGTCGCGGCCTGGCAGGCGGCGTAGCCCATCGCCGCATCCGGCCGCGCCGCCGGGTCGCCCAGGTTCAGGTCAAAGATGACCGCCGCCGGGACGATGGGCACTTTCGCTACGCCCGTATCAAAGCCGACGCCCCGCTCCTCCAGATAGCGCACCACGCCGTCGGCGGCAGCCAGGCCGAAGGCGGAGCCCCCGGTCAGCAGAACCGCGTGGACTTTCTCCACCAGGTGCATTGGGCGCAGGAGGTCCGTCTCGCGGGTGCCCGGAGCGCCGCCCCGCTGGTCCACCCCGCCCACGGCCCCCTCCTCGCACAGGACAACGGTACACCCCGTCAGCCCTACAGGGTCAGTGGCATGCCCCACCCGGATGCCGGGGACATCGGTCAGGCCTCCGGTCTTCTTATCTGTCATTTTCCCTCCTGCTACCAGACACCCTCGGCCTCGTGGGCCATCTATTTGGCGATATACCGAACCCCTTCCAGCCCCTGGAAATGTTCGTCCTGAGTCCACAGTACGGCGCTGTTCAAACGGGCAGTGGCTAGGATGAGGCTATCGGCCATCGGCAGCCGATGCTGGATGGACAACTGGGCCGCGTAGAGGGCGACGTCGGCGGTAACGTCCACAACCCGGCCGCTGTAGAGTACCCCTACGGCCTCCAGCGCGGCCTCTTCACCGCGCCGCAATGATAGGTGCTTGAAGACTTCGTAGAGGCAGATCGTAGGGATAAGAAGGTGGTCAGTATCGCGGATGGCGGGGGCAAAGAAATCGGCATTGGGGCCATTGGCCAGGTATTCCAGCCAGCCCGACGAATCCACAACGTTCATCGCTCCTCATCCTCCTCGCGCAGGACCTCGGTATCTATCCCGGGGAACATTCCCTGGGCTTGCTCTATAGGCGGAACCACTACCAAGCGCAGGGTGTTTCCCAGCGGGATAAACACGACCTTTTGTTTCGGTTTTAATCCGAACCGCTTTCGCACCGCGCGAGGGATGACAATCTGGTACTTGGATGAAATCGTCGCTGAATACATCTTACCTTTTCCTTATTAGATGTCATTTGTATTACAATTATAGCATCGTTCAGTAATTCGTACAACTACCCTCTTGCAAACCTGCAAACTTGCAAACTTGCTTACCTTGTCTCCTCCATCTCCCCCCAATTCGCCCCCACACTGAGGTCCACTTTGAGAGGGACGCGCAGGGGGTAGGCAGATTCCATAACCTCCCGCACCAGAGAGGCCACCACCGGGATTTCCTCCTGAGGAACCTCCAGGACCAGTTCGTCGTGGACCTGGAGGATCATCCGGGCCCGGAGGCCCCGCTCGTGGAGCGCGCGGTGAAGGTGGAGCATGGCCAGTTTGATAATGTCAGCGGCGGAGCCCTGGATGGGCGCGTTGACGGCCTCCCGCTCCGCCCGCCGCCGGGC
>JANXCY010000059.1 GCA_025060135.1 Anaerolineae bacterium
GGAGGAGGCGCAGCGTAGAGCGGCGCGGGAGCGGTTGGCCGCAGAAATCATGTCTCGCATCCGGGCTTCCCTGGACCCGGATACTGTCCTTAAGACGACTGTTCGGGAACTGGGACGGGCTTTGCGGGCCCGTTGGGCGGCAGTGGAGGTGACTGGGCCGTCGGAGGAATCCTCACAACTACCAGAGACCTAACTTTGCTCTCTTTCCGGAGGCCGCAATGGGAAACTACGACGTCATCATCGTCGGTGCTGGGCCGGCGGGGATCTCTACCGTCCTGCACCTTCAGCAAATCGCGCCGGAGTTAGCGTCTCGGACGTTGGTTCTGGAGAAGGCCCGGTTTCCCCGCAACAAACTGTGTGGTGGTGGTGTCACACCGGATGCGGAAAGGATCCTGAATCGTCTGGGGTTGGATGTGACCGAGGTGCCGCATGTGGACTTGGACTGGGCCCATTTTCTGTTTGAGGGGAAAGGCGTGTCTTTCCGATTTGCTGAGAATTATGCTTTTCGCGTTATCCACCGTGAGGAACTGGATGCCTGGCTGGTTCGGAAGGCTCGGGAACGGGATCTGACGATTCTGGAGGAAACGCCTGTTGAACGAATCGTGCCGGATGGTGATCGGGTGGATGTCGTCACCCCAGGAGGAACATATCGGGCCAGGGTGGTCGTTGGTGCCGACGGTGCTCACAGCGTGGTGCGACGGGCGATCCCCGATCATCGGCGGCCCCCTTACGCCTGTGCAATGGTATTATGGGCATCTCCTCGGGAATCTTCCTCTCATCTTCCAGATGTGGGATACTTTGACTTTTTCCCCATCTCGCGGGGGGTTCCGGGCTATGTGTGGGATTTTCCCATTCTGATAGGGGGAGAGCGAATGCGGTCCTGGGGGATTGCTAACTTTGCGATCGGCCCGCGGGAAAGCCGCAGGCGGATGCTCTCTCTTCTGGCAGAAGAGATGGCCCGACATGGCTACCGCCTGGAGGATTATCGTGTTTATGGAGAGTCGGTTCCGGTATTCCGGCCAGATGGTCCTTTTTCGGCCCCGCACATTTTGCTGACAGGAGACGCGGTGGGCGTGGAAGGAGTCTTCGGGGAAGGTATTGGGCCCGCCCTGGGCCAGGGAGCGATTGCAGCGAAAGCTATTGTGCGAGCTTTTGAGACCGGAGATTTCTCCTTCCGGGAATACCGGGCAGAGGTTTTGAGGAGCAAAGTGGGAATATCCGTGAGGCGGCGGACCTCCCTCGCTCCTTTCCTGTATAGCTTGCGTCGGCCTTCCCTGCAGCGT
Organism: Anaerolineae bacterium; assembly: GCA_025060135.1. GTDB lineage: Bacteria > Chloroflexota > Anaerolineae > B4-G1 > DUEL01 > SpSt-77. The sequence continues at coordinate 1,284 of JANXCY010000059.1, forward strand.
TTCCTCTGGTGGAGGTGTGGCAGGATAGCGGAATGGGTGGTAAAGACTTTCTTGTTTGGCTGGACAACCTGGGGTGAAGATCGGAGGGCTTTATGAGTTCAGATTGGCGATTGAGGTTCGCCCGTTGGTGGGATCAACTCATCTCTGTAAATGCACGGGATGATGAGGAGGCCCGGCTTGGCCGCCTTTTCAACACCTTGATGTTCATCAGCACCGGGACAGCAACCGCTATTGCCCTGACCTTCGTCGTCCTTCAACTCCTGGGGTTGATGGAAACCTTTCCTTTCTGGGTAGCTGTGGCCTTTCCGGTGGCCTACCTTCCTCTTTCCCCTGCCTGTTTGGTCTGGGCCAAGCGGGGCCGTGTACGCCCGGTTGCCCGTTTCTATTCCTGGGTGAACTTTGTCAGCCTTTCCCTGGCAATTCTGGTTTTTGACGGGCTTCTATCTCCGGCATGGCCGCTCCAGTTATGGACCATTGTGGTCGCCGGGACCCTGGTATCGCCCGCCTACGCTCTGATGATGGTGGGTCTGCTGGCAGGATATGGCGTCCTGCTCGCTGTCTTGGGCGCACAGGGGCTATACGTCCCTCCGCTTTCTGTTGGACGGGGACGGGAGATCGCGACCATTGCATTTGCGATGATTATGTTGGTTTCCGCCGGTGGCCTCCTGACCTACCTGAATATGCGCAGCCTTCAGGAGGCCCTGGGACGCTTGCGGGCAGCGACCCGGGAGTTGGAGGAGCATCGCCGGACTCTGGAACAGCGGGTGGCCCAGCGGACCGCCGACCTGGTGCGCCGGACGGCCCAGCTGGAGGCTGCCTCCACCGTCGCCCGCCGCGCCGCCGAGATCCGCGACCTGAACATCCTCCTGGACGAAACAGTCCGGCTCATCTCGGAGCGGTTTGGTTTCTACCATGTTGGCATCTTTCTGCTGGATGAGGCCGGAGAGTACGCCGTCCTGCGGGCTGCCTCCTCGGAGAGCGGCCGGCGGATGGTAGCCCGGGGCCATCGGCTTGCTGTTGGCGAGATGGGGATCGTCGGATATGTGGCCGGGACGGGAAAACCCCGCATCGCCCTGGACGTAGGGGCAGATGCCGTCTTCTTCAGCAATCCGGAGCTCCCTCACACCCGATCCGAGATGGCCCTGCCACTGAAGGTGGGTGAGCGGGTTATCGGCGTTCTGGACGTTCAATCGGTGGAGCCCGCTGCGTTCACCGACGAGGATGTGGCGGTCCTCCAGACGATGGCGGACCAGATTGCGCTGGCGATAGAGAATGCCCGTCTATTATCGGAAGTTCAGGACCGTCTGCGGGAGGTGGAGGCCCTGAGCCGGGAGTACACTCGTCGGGAGTGGAGACGGATGGTCTCCGAACGGCCTTTCTGGGGCTACGTCTATGATGGTATAGAAGTGCGTCCAAAAGAGCAGGCGCCTCTTTCTGAGGGGACTTCGCCCAGCCTCACGATTCCCCTGCAACTGACCACCGGGGAGACCATCGGACGGGTGGCATTGGCTTTGCCCGACCGGCCTCTCACTGAAGAGGAGGTGGAA
>JANXCY010000005.1 GCA_025060135.1 Anaerolineae bacterium
GGGGGGGGGGGGGGGGGGGGGGGGGGGGGCGCCCCCCCCCCCCCCCCCCCCCCCCCGCCCCCGTCGCCGGAGCATCCATTGGGGGTGAGAGTATGGCTTCCCGCGCAATGCCGCGCCTACCCCGCTACGGGGTGGTGGCCGTAACTCAGGGGTTATTACAAGCCGAGGTGGTCCGGACCTACCTCCGCAGTCATGGCATCCCGACCGTTCTTCTGCGCTACGAAAGCGCTGGCCGGGCCATCGGTATCACCGTAGATGGTCTGGGAGAGGTCCAGGTGCTGGTGCCAGTCCGCTGGGAGCGGCAGGCCCGCCGGTTGCTGCGGGCCCGGGGGCGCACCGGACGGTTGCTCAGGGGGCGGCGGATCCCTCTGGCACGGCCCCGGGGCCGTCGGCGGCGACCCAGCGCAGGCCGTTCACGTTGACTCCTCCCACCCAGAAATCCCAGTGTAGGTGAGCACCGGTGGAAAGACCGGTGTTTCCCACTCGTCCGATTACCTCCCCTGCGCGCACCCTCTGTCCCGCCGCCACTTCGATCTGGGAGAGATGCCAGTAGCCGGTGAGAATTCCCCAACCGTGGTCTATCACCACTGCATTCCCTCGTACCGCCAGCGGTTCCGCCAGAACGACGACGCCATCAGCCGGAGCGTACACCTTCGCCCCGGCCCCAATATCAAAATCCACCCCTTCGTGGTAACTGTTGTACGGCCCGCCATTATAAGAGCGGCGGGTCCCAAAAGTGGAACTGATCGCCGCCTCCACCGGTAGCCGGAACGGTCCGCGCCAGTACCGGTGCGGAGTGAAGAGTGCCCGGACTTCTCTCAGCCGTTGCTGCTCCGCCGCGATGACCTGTGCGTTCAGCAGGTTGGCCCGACCCGGCGGGACGTCAATCCGCTCGTGGCCGTATCTTCCATCTTCTACCCGAATCGTGGTGGCTACGGTGGCTCCCTCCCCGTCCGCTGTGGCGGTCAGGGTCAACTCGTAGAGGCCTGGCTCCGTAAAAGCATGGACACCAACGTAGGCGTAGTAAACGCCATTCTCCTCGGCGAAGGGGACGGGACGATCAAACAGGCGGCCTTCCAATGCCACCGGCTTTTCCGTGCGGACCACGATGGCGAGCGTATCCCCCTGGCGTGCTGGGACGGGGCTCAGGTCTATCCGCAGGAAGGGGGACGGCATCCCGGTGGGACGCACACCGGGCACCCGCAGCCACTGTCCGGAGAGGGCCACGGGAGGCCGGTCGGTCCAGTTCGCGGCCACCAGGTCCCAGAAGGATACCCCATACCGGAAGGCAATACGGATCAGCGTTTCCCCGGGCTGGACCGCATGGAGCGCGCCGGTCGCTTCTCCCTGTCCGGTCGGTATGCGCACCACCTGCCCGACGGTCAGGAGCGTGGGATTGACCAGATGATTTGCCAGCGCGACGGTCTGCCAGTGCAGGCCGTACTGGCGGGCGATGCCGTGGAGCGTTTCTCCGGGGCGAACGATGTGGGCCATCCAGGTATCCACCGGTCCCAGCGCGCTGGGAATCACCAGCCGCTGGCCGGCGAAAATCTGGCGCGGGTCGGGGATAGCATTGGCGTGGGCGATGGCGTCCACCGTTGTCCCATACTGCCGGGCGATGGAAAAGAGAGTCTCTCCCGGTGCGACGATGTGCTCCTGGAAGGGGGGCGCGTCTCCCACCTCCCCGGGCCCGCCGGATTGGGCCGCCACCGGGCCCGGGAGCCCGACCAGCAGCAGGAGCAGGGTCATCCACAGCCGGTGCAGGTGGATATTCATTGTAGTAGATTATAACATACCTCTCCTTCGTCGCAACTCCACGCGCGGCGAAACGGCCGATCAACTACTCACGCCTCTCAGCGGCAACCGCCGGATGCGCGTCCCCACGGCGTGATCGATACCGTTGGCGACCGCCGCGATGTCCTCCTTGCCGCTAAAGCCGCCGCCCATCATCGTGGCAATCACCCGGACGTCTTCCTCCAGCGCGGCGGCGATCTGGGCCCGATCGGCACAGGGAATCTGGGAGCCCACATATCCCTCTATCCGCCCATTCTCCCCCCGCCGGGCCACCGCGCACTCCGGCTCCAGAAAAGCATGGTCTATGGCCGGGGTCTGGTATGTTCGCTCTATCACCACGTCGGCTTCGGCAAACCCGCGTTCTAGGTCTCCTCGTTGGATGTAGAGTTCCGTCAGCAGGTTACCGTTGGGCCACTCTTCATGGACGCGCGGGGCGTCGGGGCGGCGGGCCTGAGAGAGGTCTGCCACCACCGGCAGCGGCTCGTACTCCACCCGGATGTGCTCCAGCGCCTGACGGGCGGCCTCCGGGCTCTCCGCGGCTACCAGCGCGACGGCGTCTCCCACGTAGCGGACCTTATCGGCGCAGAGGACAGACCAGTCCCGATGGATCAACCCGTGCCGGTTCTCGCCGGGGATGTCCTCCCAGGTCAGGACGGCGTGGACGCCGGGGAGGGCATGGGCTTCGGAGACGTCTATCCGCCGGATGCGGGCGTGAGGGATACCGGCCCGCAGAACGGCGCCGTAGCGCATTTGAGGAAGGAGAGGTCGTCGGCGTATCGGGCCGCGCCGGTTACTTTAGCGATGGCGTCCGGGCGGGGAAGAGGGCGGCCCACCACGCGCCCGGGCGGACGGGTGGCGGGGATAAAGGGCCCGCTATCCCGCCCGGCCGCCGCACGGACAGCGGCCAGGATGCTCCGGTATCCGGTACAGCGGCAGAGGTTATGGCGCAGCGCGGCGAAGATTTCCTCGTCAGTTGAATGCGGGTTGCGCAGGAGGAGCCCCAGCGCAGTCATGACCATTCCCGGGGTGCAGAAGCCGCACTGGAGTGCACCATAGCGGATGAAGGCCTCCTACAGGGAGTGGAGGGTGCCCTCCTGAGCGACACCCTCAATGGTGAGCACCTGCGCGCCCCGGGCCCGGAGGGCTGGGAAGCGGCAGGAGCGGATGGGTGGGTCGTTCACCAGGATGGTGCAGGTGCCGCAGGTCCCCTCGCCGCAGCCGATTTTGGTGTCGGTCAGACCCAGGTCATAGCGGAGGACATCCGCCAGGGAGCGGCCTTCAGCCACATCCAGGCTCACCGCCTGGCCGTTGACGGTCATCTGCAGAGGGGGCATAGAGTCTCCTGGAAGAGACAACGAACGATCAACTACGGGCAACCGATGGCAGACTTCAGACGCCGGTGGCTCGTATTGGGTATACCCGACCGGCTTAGAAACCACAAGAAGTCCCGGCTATCGTCCAGGGCGGGATTTCCGGGTAGACTTTGGGGCACCCAGAGAGGGGATGGAGCGTTGTGGAGGAAGGCCCAGGCCAGAGAAGACGAACAGGTTATTGCCAGAGACCAATGTTTCGCTCCTCAACGTTGGCCTTTTTACCTGCGGTCCTTCTGCATAGCCTGTGGCCGTTTCCGCGACTAAAGAAAGTATTGTTTTTCATTGCGACGGCTTTGCCGTCGCAACGAAAAGCAATTTATTTTTATTCTTTTCAACTTGCTGGAGGTAGTTTTTAGATATTTTTCAGCCACCCCCTTGAAAAGGCCAAACCTCAGGGGAAGCATAGTCGCCGGGACCCTCGGTGGACTGGCTGGGTCTTCACCGAGAAGGGGGACGGACAAGGCGGCGCTGGCGGATGGCGCGCTGGAGAAAGCGCCGCAGGCGTTGCATCTGTGGGAGGCCGAAGCGGGTCGCCGGCGTGCCAGGTGGCGGGGTTGACGGGTTTCTTCTCTCTTGTTGCAGCAGAGTTATCGGAATATGGATGCTTGTCGCCATATTACTCGTCCCGGTGCACCACGAAACGAAGCGGAGCACATTGGAGGGCCGAAAGGTGCCCTCTGTTCGCCGCAGAAACGGCGCTCCATTATGTTCTGTGTCCCCGGCTATCAGGGGGTGATGCGGATTGCCAGGTGGCATTTTGGGTCTATTCTTCCATCCAGAGGCCCAGCGCGCGGGCCTGTTCGGGGGTCAAAAGGCGGGCTCGCTGGCCAGCGAGTTTCTGGGCCTCAGCGGGGGAGGGCACCAGATGGCTCAATTCCTGGAGGGTTCGGCGCAGGAATAGCCAGACCACCCCCAGGCGGCGGGGAGGAGGCTGGCGGCTCAGGACGATGAGGAGAAGAGGGTTATGGGCCGCGATGCCCACGTAGACCTGATGCCGCCCCCCCTCGTAGTGGTGAAGGCTGATGCCCGTTCCATCCCCGATGCGATGCCCCAGGCGGGCAGTGAGCGCTGCTTCTTCCAGGAGGAGGGACAGAAGGTCTTCCAGCAGAATATCTTCGGTGATCCCTGTCTGAGCGATGATTTCTCCTGCCCCGCCCGCCAGGAGGACGCAATCCCCTCCCACTCCCCGCTGAAGGGTCGCCAGGACCTGCTGCACGGTTTCCATCCATCCGGGGGAAAACCGGGAGGGAAACAACTCTTTCTCGCTCATTCCGGGTAACTCCTCATCTGAGATCAACGGCCTGCCCGTAGCCGCCGTGAAGGCCGTGCCGGAGCACGGCTGGTTGTCTACAGGGTACCACAGAATGAGCCCGAGGGGAATTGCGAAGCGGTTACGGTTTGGTTACAGCGTCTCGTCGGGTTCCGGTTCAGAAGGTTCCGGGGGGACGGTGGGGAACATGTATCCGACGCCGCGTACATTAATAATGTAGCGAGGGTGGGTTGGGTCCGGTTCCAGTTTCCGCCGCAGTCGGCGGACATGGACACGAATAATCGCCCGCGCGCCCCAGGGATCGGTCTCATACCCCTGTACCTGCCGGACCAGTTGTTGAGGACTGCACACCTGATCAGCATGCTCCATCAAGTAAGAAAGCAATTTGAATTCGGTAGGCGTCAGGTCTACCGGGCGGTTGCCCACCCAGGCCTGATACCGCTCCCGGTCCAGCCGAACGCCCTGGACTTCCAGGTGTCGCGCTACCGGAGGGGGAGAAGGTGGGGGTTCCGTGTCCGGCTGCTCCATCGCCCGCAGTTCCGAGATCGTCCGCTCTAGACGGGAGACCAAGACCCGGCGCTGGCGTGCCTGGTACCGCTTTTCCAGACCCTTTCGGACACTTTCCAGAATTTGGGAAACGGGGCAGGGCTTGAGCAGGTAGTCATGGGCACCCCGACGCAGGGCTTGGATGGCCGTCTCCAGGGTGCCGAAGGCGGTGAGGAGGATGATGACCGTATCGGAGGAACGTCGTTTAACGGCTTCCGTCAATTGCAGGCCGTCCATCCCTGGCATTTTAATATCCACGACCATCAGGTCAAAGGCGGGGCCGGAGGAGAGGATTTCCAGCGCCTCTTCGCCGCTGGCCGCGATGCTCACCTCGTAGCCCTCCAACCGTAGCAGTTCTGCCAGAGAGACCCGGGTGGTCGCCTCGTCGTCGACCACCAGGATGCGTGGAGGATGGGCATTCGGCATAGCCGCTGGCTCCTTCCAGAAACAGGCGTTATGGCGGCGGTGCCGGGAGGCGGACAATGAACGTCGCGCCCTGCCCGGGCTGGCTGGAGACTTCTATGGTGCCGCCGTGCCGCTCCACGATGCCGTAACTGATGGCCAGGCCCAAACCGGTACCGCCAGGCTTGGTGGTGTAGAAGGGCTCAAAGAGATGGGCGATCTGCTCAGCGGTCAGACCGGGGCCGGAATCTTGGAAGGCTACCAGAATCCAGCGCCGGTCTTCCGTCAACAACGTGCCCACGCGCAGGTCGCCCCCTTCGGGCATCGCCTCCACCGCGTTGATGATGATGTTCAGGAAGACCTGGGTCAACTGGTCGGGGATCGCCGGGATGGGTGGAAGCCCGTCGGCGAAGCGGGCAGACACCCGAACCCGGCCGTGCTGGAGCCGTTTGTCCGCAATGGCCAGGGCGTCCCGCAGGAGGCTGTTCACGTCGGCCTGAACGGCACCCCCCCGGGACGGGCGGTAAAATTCCAGCATCCGGTGAACGATGGCGATCAGGCGCTCCACCTCTTTCTGGGCCATCCCCAGGTACTCCCGGCGCTTTTCCGGGGGCAGCCGTTCGGTCATCGCCAGGTGGATGGTGTTGTGGATGGCCTGGAGGGGGTTATTGATTTCGTGGGCAATGGAAGCGGTCAGGCGGCCGATGGCAGCCATCTTTTCTGCCTGGACGAGTTGGGCCTGGGAGCGTTCCAGCGCGCGGGCGTAATCGTTCACCTCGGCGTAGAGTTGGGCATTCTCCACTGCTACGGCGACAGACCCGGCCAGCGTCTGCAGCAGGTCCCGGTCGGTCTCGGTAAAGAGGTTCTCCGATTCCCCGGCCAGTTCCAGGGCTCCAATGACTCGTTCCCGTACCAGGAGCGGGACGCAGAGGATGGCGCGCGTCGGCGAAGCCCATCCATCCACCTGAGGGGAGAAGAGGGGGTCCCCAGGAGCATCGCTGGTCAGATACGGATGTCCGGTCGCCACTACGTGCCGGAGGATGCTCCGTTCCACCGGCAGGGGACGGCCGATCAGGGGGTGGTCCCCCGCGATGGTTTTCCGGAAGGTCATATCGCCGGTCTCTTCGTCCATCAGGACCAGAACCCCGGTGGCCCCGGGGAAAATCTTCTGGATGCCCTCCGTGGTGGCCTTCAGGACCTCTTCCAGGTCCAGGCTGGCGATGATGGTGCGGCTGACCTCGGTCAGAAGGGCCAGTTCTTGATTCCGGCGGCGAAGGACCTGTTCGGTTCGCCGGATGCGCATGATGACTTGAATCCGGGCCAGGAGTTCGCGGGGGTCAAAGGGCTTGGTGAGGTAATCGTCCGCGCCCATTCCCAGCCCCATCGTTTTATCGGTGATGGAGGTCAGGGCAGTGGTAACGATGATGGAAGTGGTGGCGGTGAGGGGATCGGCCTTGACGCGGGAGATGACCTCGTAGCCGCTGATGCCCGGCATCAGGATGTCCAGGAGAAGAACGTCCACGGGCCGGTCAGAAGCGTTCTCCCGATACAGGAGGTCCAGGGTCTCTTCGCCGGAGCGGGCTTCCAGAACCTCGCATCCGGCCACTTCCAGGACTTCCCGAATCAGGCCCGCAATGTGCGGGTCATCATCGGCGATGAGGATTCGGGGAGGCGCTTCCATGGCGAAAACGGCCCTCCACGGGTTTCTTGCCTCACCCCGGAGGACGGGTAGTGCGCTATTTCTTTCCCCCCTCTGGGGGAGTCAGAACCGCATCAATCACGCCGTACTGGACGGCCTGCTCAGCGGTCATATAAAAGTCGCGGTCGGTGAACCGTTCAATCTGTTCGTCGGAAAGGCCCGTGTGCTTCTGGAGCAGGCGGTTCAGCAGGGCCCGCTGGCGGAGGATTTCCCGCGCGGCGATTTCTATATCCGCCGCCTGGCCTTCCACGCCTCCCATCGGCTGGTGGAGGTGAATGGTGGCGTGGGGGAGGGCAAAGCGGCGGCCTTTGGTGCCGGCTGTCAGCAGGACGGTGGCCATACTGGCGGCCATCCCCACCGCGATGGTGGAGATGGGCGCACGGATTAATTGCATGGTGTCGTAAATCGCCAGTCCGGCCGAGATGATCCCACCCGGGGAATGGATGTAGAGGGAAATCTCCCGCTCCGGGTCCTCCCGGTCCAGGAACAGTAACTGGGCGATAATCAGGTTGGCCACCTGGTCGGTAATGGGAGTGCCAAGGAAGACAATGCGCTCCCGAAGTAGCAGGGAGAAAATGTCGTAGGCTCGCTCTCCCCGACTGGTGGATTCAATAACCATCGGGATCAGGCTACGGAGTCGCATACTCTCCTCCTGCCGGGGGGTCAGGAACCAGCTCTCCCCGGGCAATAGCGATCAGCCGGTCCACCACCTTCTCGTAGAGGATCCGGGCGCTCAGGCGTTCCCGGTTCTCGGGCTTTTCCAGTTGGGCACGCCAGGATTCTGCCTGGCTTCCCCACTGTTCGCTGAGCGTCTGGATTCGCTGGTCCACTTCGTCTTCACGGACGTCCAGTCCTTCGGCCCGGGCGACTTCTCCCAGGACCAGCATCCGCCGTACCCGTCGATCGGCTTCGGGCCGCAGCCGCTCCAGCAGGCTTTCCACGGTCTGACCGGTGAGTTTCAGAAAGTCCTGGAGGGGCATATGTTGCTCTTCCCGGCTCCTCCGATCCAGTTCCTCCATCATGGCATCCAGTTGCTCGTCCAGGAGGGCGGAGGGATATTCCACCTCTGCCTGGTCCACCAGTCGCTGGATGACCTGTTGGGCGTAGTCTTCCCGTGCCTGCTGCTCCTTGACCTGTAGCAATTGGCGCCGGATGTCTTCCTTCAACGCTTCCAGGTTCGGGTAGGGACCAGCGGTTCGGGCCAGGTCATCATCCAGGTCGGGCAGGATCCGACGGGCCAGTGAGAGCAATCGGACCCGGAACTCTGCCTCTTCGGAGGGTTGACCGTTGGGCATTTTCAGGCGGAATGTGCGTTCCTCTCCAGGGGTCATCCCTTCCAGCGCGCGGTGAAAGCCAGGGGCCGGAGAGGGATCGTCCGGGTTCAGTATCACGGCTGCTTGGTCGTCCTGGAGAAAGCGTTGGCCCCGGTCGGTCCGGCCCTCCACCTGGATGTACAGCAGGTCTCCCGGCTGAGCGCCTCGTCCTTCCACCGGTTCCAGGACGGCGTTTTCCTGACGGATCTCTTCCAGGACGCGGAGGATTTCTTCTTCAGTTATCTCTACCGGGGGAAATTCCACCCGCAGAGATCGGTAATCCCCCAGGTGGACGATGGGTGGAAGAGAGAGGGTGAAGGTGAGCCGCATGGGGTGCAACTGGACATCGTCCAGGTTCGCCGGGCCATAGGGAGTAATGCCTTCCTGCTCTATAGCAGCCCGATAAAACTCCCGGGTCAGGTCTTCGGCGACCTGCTCCCGCAGAGTGTGCTCTCCGTATCGTTGCAGGATGACGGCGTAGGGGGCCTTGCCTTTGCGGAAGCCAGGAATCGCAACCTGTTCCGAAATCTTTCGGGCCACCCGACGCATTTCTTGCTGTACCCGCTCTTCGGGAATTTCTACCGTCAGCCGGAGGTCCCGGCTTCCTGTGGTTTCGGTCGTAACCAGCAGTGGCTTTTCCATAACGATGCTCTTGATTCCTCCCGGATGGTGTGTAGGGGCCAAAGGGGTTTTGGGGGGGGGGGGGGGGGGCCCCCCCCCCCCCCCCCCCAAAAACCCCGTTCCCTGTGGTGGGGAAGGCGGGACTCGAACCCGCACGGGAGGTCCCACGTGATCCTAAGTCACGCTCGTCTGCCTGTTCCGACACTTCCCCAGATGGACGACAGACCACCGACAACGGACGACGGATGACGTTTCGGGGGACCTTTGGTCTATTATAAACCGAAGCGGGGTTTCCCGCAAGGACTTTCCTTCCCATTGGTTCTGGGGTAAAATGATAGAGGCATCCGGACTGGGTGGAGGTAGGTTATGCGCATTGCGGTGTTCGGAGCCGGAGCCGTAGGAGGCTACTTTGGCGCCCGGCTGGCCCGGGCTGGGGAGGAGGTGGCTTTTATTGCCCGGGGAGCCCACTTGGAGGCCATCCGTCGGGATGGGCTGTTCGTAGAAAGTCCGCTGGGGGATTTCCGGGTTTTCCCGGTGCAGGCCACCGATGATCCTGAAGAAGTGGGACCGGTGGACGTGGTCCTGGTGGGCGTCAAGGCGTGGCAAGTGCCGGAGGTGGCGCCGAAGATGGCTCCCCTTCTCGGCCCAGAGACGTTCATCGTCCCGCTGGAGAACGGGGTGGAGGCTCCGGACCGACTGGCAGCGGTCTGGGGACGGGAGCGGGTTCTGGGGGGCCTCTGCCGCATAATCAGTATGGTCCCGGAGCCCGGTCGCATCTGGCACCGGGGGATGGAGCCCTATGTGGCCTTCGGGGAACTGGATAACCGTCCCAGCGAGCGCGCCGAACGGTTGCGCGCGGCCTTTGAACGGGCCGGGGTCCGGGCCGAAATCCCCGCCGACATTCACGTTGCCCTCTGGGAGAAGTTTCTGTTTATCGCCCCCTTCGCCAGCCTGGGCGCGGTGACCCGGGCGCCGGTGGGCGTGCTGCGAAGCATCCCTCATCTCCGCCGGATGCTGGAAGACGCCATCGCCGAAGCCATGGCGGTCGGGCGGGCGCGGGGCGTCCCCCTTCCGGACGACACGCCGGCGCGCACGATGGCCCTGATTGAGGGGATGCCTCCCGATGGGACGACTTCCATGCAGCGGGACATCGCCGCCGGTAGGCCCTCTGAACTGGATGATCTGACCGGTGCGGTGGTGCGACTGGGAGAGGCCGCCGGGGTGGAGACGCCTCTCCATCGCTTTATGTATTTCGCCCTCTGGCCCCAGGAGCGGCGGGCCAGGGGGGAGTTGGCGTTTGGATGATCTTCGTCGGAAAGGAGCCATATGTCCAAAACCGTTCTGGTTCTTACTCCCCATCCCGATGACGCGGAGATTTTCGCTGGCGGAACGATTGCGAAGATGGTGGCCGAAGGCGCGCGGGTCATCATCGTAGTTGCCTCCCGAGGGGATAAGGGCTCTTTTGAATATGACGCGGAAACACTGGCCGCCATTCGCCGGGAAGAGGCCATCCGGGCGGCGGCTGTCCTGGGCGCCGAGCCCCCGATTTTCCTGGAACACCCAGACCTGGAATTGGCGCTGCTGGCCCCGGGGCTATTGCGGGAACAGTTTGTCCGTCTCATCCGCCAGTATCGGCCGGATGTCGTCATCACCGAGGACCCCCTCTATATCGCCGAGGTGCATCCGGACCATCGGGCTGTGGCCCGTGCCGCCTCCGATGCGGTCCATTTTTGCCATCTGCCGCTCTTTTACCCGGAACACCAGGACGAGGGATTGGAGCCGCACTTTGTGGTGGAGAAGTACTTCTACACTCCCGACCCGGCCGGGGCCAACAAAATTGTGGACATCACCGACACAATAGAGAAGAAACTGGCCGCGATGGCCGAGCATAAGAGCCAAGTGCGCTTCCTGGTGGCGGAGGTGATGCAGCAGGCCCGGCTGGCGGGGCTGAACCTGGAGGGCATCCTGGGGCCGATGGTGGAAGACCCGATGGCGGCCATGGCCTGGGCGCTCCGTTCGGAGGCGGCGCAGATCGGCCAGCGGGCTGGTTACGCCTACGGTGAGGCCTTCCGCTACGTGCGCTTCCACCCGATCGTGGAGAGTTTTATGGGCGGAAGCCTATAGCCAGAGAGAGCCATCACCGCATCCGGTGGGGATTTCGGCGATGCGGGCGGTGCCAGCACCGCCCGCATCGCTGTTCAGGGAACCACGTAGGTATCCACGACCGCGCCGTCCGCGTCGCGGAGGGTGAGCAATTCCCCCGACTGCCAGGCTGGCGCCGCGCGGTTCCAGTAGAGTTGGGTCGGGCCAGAGGCGCCGGAACCGGAATGGAGGGTTACCTCACCCCCCGGAAACAGGACAAGGCGGGGGAAGGTGTAGCGGTCCCCGCCCGCGTCGGAGAGGCTCCATCCTTCCAGTGAGACCACCTCCCCACGATTGCGCAGCCGGACGCGTTCACGGGCCAGGTCTCCCGCGCCCAGTACTCCGGCAATCTCCACCCCAGGCGGCCCGGATGCGGCCAGGACCGGGAGGGTGGGCCGGGGGAAGGGCGTGGACGTGGGCCCACTGGGCGGAGAGGGTGGGAGGCTCGCAGTGGGAGCAGGAGTTGCCCAGGCCCCGGGAATCACCAGCACCTGTCCGACCCGAATGAGGTTGGGGTCCTGAATATGGTTGACAGCAATCAGTTCGGCCAGCGGGACGCCATAGGCCGCTGCGATGCCCGCCAGGGTCTCTCCGGCCTGGACGGTATGGAGGAGCGGGCCAGGGGTGGGGGAGGGGGGAGGAATCGTGGGGAGGGACGTCGCGGTTGGCGATGGCTCCCCCGTGGCTGAGGGCGACGGCGGGGCAGCGCGTTCCGGCAACGGCCCCCGGCCCAGAAGCAGCAGGAGCAGGCCGGCCGTGGCCGAAAGCAGAATCAGGAGGATCGCGGGTCGCAGGCTGGTTCCGGTTGACCGCATGGCCTCGGATTCCGTGTTCCGTGAGGCGTTACTTCAGCAGGCCCAGCCAGCCGGCCACGGTGGCGCCGAGTCCGGACATGTTCAGGGCGATGGGGAGCAGAAGCACCCCCATACAATTCATTCGCCGGGCACCCCAGAGGACGGGGATGAGCCCGATGCCGGTGGCCACCGCGCAGATGGTTAATCCCCCCATTGCGGCCCATAGAGCCGCCCCTCCGTCCCGACTACCCGCATATTCCCCCAGGGCCGGGACCCCCATGACCACCAGGATCAGGACGGCCAGCACAGCCTGGCTGACGGACCGGTAGTTCACCCAAGCCATGAACCGGATGACCCCGCGCGCCAGCACCAGGAGCAGGAAGTAGGAAAGCACGCCAGCCAGCAGGACAGCGGCGACGGCGGTGTAATAGGTCTGCGGGGTATACGGACGCCAGAGGGTGCTCAGCATCCAGGCCATACCGCCGCGCGTCAGGTAGAGGCCAGGGACAAAGAGGAGCAGGAAGCCCCCCACATAGTAAACCACTTTGGCGGCCCCCTGGGAGAGAATGAAGAGCCGATCATCCCGCTGAGCGGTGGCGTGTCCGGCAATAAGGCCACCGATGCCTCCCGTTACTACCGGGAAGAAGGCGGCAAAGAGGCCTCCCAGCGCGCCAGCGAAGACGCCCCGCCCGATCAGCCCCGGGGTGGCGTCCACATCCCGGGCCATGTGCTGAGGGGGCAACTCCACCCGCGCCAGCAGATTCTGCACTACCCAGGGCACGGCAAAAAGGCCGACGAAGGCCGGAAGCAGGTTTTGATACGCCGCGTAGACCGGAAGGACCGACCGGTACATCAGGACGAAGCCCAGGAGGCCAGAGAGGAGAAATGTCGCCAGTCCGGCGACCAGGTTGCGCCAGCCATCCCACCAGCGCCGCCATCCAGCGGGAGCCCGGTCGCTCCCTTTGGGCCATTCCGATAGCAGCATAAAGGCAATGACCGTCCACAGAATCCAGTGGAGGTGTTGCTGGAGGACCGCCCGCATGACCGGGAAAAGGCGCGGGGCAACCGGAGTCAGCAGGAGCAGGACAGCGATCCCGCCCAGGCTCCCGATACCGGTGAGCGCTACGGCCTCGTACCCCCGTCCCTGCATCAGGTACTTCTGTCCAGGCAGGACGATGAAGACCATAGACTCATCCGGGGCAGAAAAGAAGACGCTGGGGATGGTGTTCAGAATGGCGTAGGAGGTGATCATCCCCAGAAAGAGCATAGCCAGGTGCTGGGGAGGGAGGAGCGGCCCCAGAGCCGCCGTCCCCAGGATCAGCAGGCCCGCGACGTTGTAGATGTGGAGCGCAGGCAAGAGCGCCAGCGGCGCCGCCACCAGCGCCCCGATGACGGCGAACAGAAAATAGTGGAGAATTTCCACGGCTTCAATCCTGTAGGGTTGCGGTACCTGTAGCGCAGGCGATTCGCCTGTACGATACCGGCCCAGTGGCCTGTGCTACTGGTGGCGCGGGCGGTTCGCCTGCGCGATGCCGGCCGGGCGGCCTACGGTACGCGCCGATCATCGGACGACTACATCAAACGGCAACGCGGGGATCACTTCCAGTGTCCCTTTGTAGATTTTGACGACTCCCACGACCTGCACAGACGTTCCGGGAGTATCCAGCCGCTCCCGATGGGGCACCCGTTCGTAGATGTTTGGCCAGAGGAGCACCAGGATCTCTCCGCTCCCGTCGTGGACGAAGAGCCGGATGTTGGATTCGCCTTTCTCTATCCGGGCGACCGTTCCCTCAATCATCACCCGCTGCCCCTCGTCGGCGGCGGTAATAGAGGCAATCGGGCGCGCCGGAGCCGAAGGGGCGGCGGCCTGCAGGGCTTTTACTTGGCGGCCCCATTCGGGCACGATTTGCAACTGGCCCTCGTAGGTTCCCACGATACCCGTTGCCCGTACCCGCGCGCCCAGGTTGATTTTGCGCGCGTCCCGGCAATCATCGTACACGTTGAGCCACATCAACAGGACGACCTGGCCCGTCCCATCGTCCAGGGTGAATTTGAACCCTTTGGAGAAAGAGGCGGTGGAGACAACCTGCCCCTCCACGGTTACCTCCTGGCCCATGTGCTCCGGCAACTGGCGGATGGGGGTGATCGGCACCGGTGTCGGCGAGGGTGGGAGTGGAGTGGGAGAGGGCTCCGGCGGGGCCGTCGGCGTAGGAGTCAGGGTGGGACGAGGGCTTGGCGTGGCAGTGGGTGTGGGCAGGATGGGAGTGGGAGACGGAACAACGGTCGGTGTGGCTGGGGGGCGGGTGGGCGGCAGGCTGACCGGTGTGGAGGTGGGCATGGGTTTCCCACAACTGGTCAAGAGTAACGTCAGAGAAAGGACAACCAGGAGCATTCGGCCCATTCGTGCCTCCTGAGAATATTGTGGTGAGCCACAAGCCATCACCCGGTCGGGCGCAAGTCCCCCCAGGAATACCTGCCAGAGTAGATTGTATCATACCCCAAAATGGAAAGTACGCAAATGGATAAAGGGGTGAGACGTTCTTTTGACAAAGGCTCTTGTTTGTGCTATACTTTTCAAAGAAGAGTTTTGTTCCTTTAGCTAAGTTGATTCCCACCCATCGTGTCCTCAAGGCGTTTCTCCCTTCAAATCCCCCGAATTCCCTCGGATTTCCCGGGGATGAGAAGGAAAATGGAGGTTAGCCGCTCCGTGGCCGCAAAACTCCGCTGCACTCCTCCTGAAAGGTTCGCTTTTGGAGCGAGGGGCAAGGGAGTAACAACCTAAATTCCAGGAGGCAGAAATGGCTCGGACAAGTCCCACCTATAGAGTGCTGGTATTGCTTATCGCGATCCTCTCGGTAGCCGTTTTGGGTTGCCAGTTGGCCCCGAGCATTCGGAGCATCTTTGCCACCCCTACCCCAACGCCGACGCTCACACCCACTCCGACCCGGACTCCTACTCCCACGCCCACACCTACTCCCACTCCCACTCCTCTTCCCACTCCCGTTGGCGGAGCGGAGTGGATAGTTTTTGCATCCAAAGCCAATAACGATGACGACTCTGATATTTATGCGATCCGTGTGGACGGATCGGAACTCAGGCCGCTGACTTCAGATCCCACGAACGAGTGGTCCCCTGCTCTCTCACCAGACGGAGAGCGGGTAGCTTTTGTATCCGATCGGGAGGGGGACAAAAATTTGTACTTGATCGCCATAGACGGTTCAAACCTGCAACAGTTGACGTTCGAAACGGGTGATGAATATGACCCCGCCTGGTCGCCGGATGGAAGCAAGATCGCGTTCGTAGGGGAACGGAACGGCAGCGACACAACGGAGATCGGGATACTCCAACCGGCTGTCGGAAAAGTGGAATGGGTAACGAACGACCAATTTGACGACGAAGATCCTTCTTGGTCTCCTGATGGTCAGTTCATTGTCTACTCTTCATTTCGGGAGGGAGGGGGGTATGATCTCTACATCATCCGGGCCGATGGTACCCAGTCCCGGCAATTGACCGAGGGACAACATTTTGATCGTTCTCCGCAATGGTCGCCCGATGGGCAGACCATCCTTTTTACCCGATGGGATACCAGCAATATTCAGGAGGGTCGCTCTTTCTTGGTGGGGGAGACCTGGGACGAGCAAATGGCGGTGATTTATATTGATAAATTTGCATTTGAATCTTTGGAGGGGAGGGTCTACTCCATTGGCACGGATGGATCGTCCCTGAGACCGTTGACGGAAGAAGGCTATGAGAGTTGGATGCCGTGCTGGTCACCCGATGGGAAATGGGTAGCCTTCGCCTCCGACCGGGATGATGGCACCCTGATTTACAAAATGGAGCTGAGCGATCCGGTGCCCATCCCGATTCGGCAAACCGACGCGATAGATAGCATGCCCAGTTGGGGCGGGCCGCTTCGGGGAATCCGTGGAGGGGCTCCGGAGCGTGAATGGAAAGTGTTGATGAGGGACACCTTTGATGATAACTCCTATGATTGGGCCATCGGCCCCTTTGAAGACAGCGAAGACTACTGGATCGCCAGCAACGCGGAGATCACCGACGGCGTCTACCGTATAGAGGGAACCGCCAAGACCGACGTCGTCTGGTGGGTATATCCCGACATTCGGTCGGTATCCGATTTTCACCTTTCGGTAAAATTACGTCAGGTGAGCGGCGAGCTCGATGGGGAACTGGGAGTGGTCTTCAGAATCGGAGAGAGAGGATATTATCGGTTCTTCCTTTCCCCTTTTTTGCAGGAATATGCGTTGATGCTCTCGCTGGACGAGGAGTGGACTACATTGATTGAGCCAACGTACACTTCGGTCATCGTACCGGATGGGTGGAACCGGGTGGAGGTGAAAGCGGTGGGCACCCGCTTCTCCTTCTGGATCAACGAGCGGCACATGGCTGATATCTCCGACAGCGCTCTGGAAAGGGGGAAAGTCGGGCTCACCATCGGTTTCTGGGATCCAGGCGACGAAGGGGTGTTTGAATTTGACGATTTTGAGGTGCGGGTGCCCTGACCCATACCGCGCTGCTGAGCGGGTCTTGGGATGCTGCCGGGGTGAAAACGGTTCACAGCAGGTCCACCGGGTCCACATCCACCAGCCAGCCCTGGGGGATGGGGACCGACCGCAGGAAGGCCGATGGGTCGGGGTGGCGGAGGACGATTTGCCAGCGATAGGTCCCCCGCCGCCGGGCGAAGAAACAGGGGACGGGGCCGATAAGGTCGGTGGTGGGGAGACCGGCCTGGCGGAGCGCATCCCGCAGCCGTTCTCCCAGGTCCCGTGCCATCACCTCTGCCCGGCGCGCGTCGGTGTGGCGGTAGATCAGGCGGGCCAGCCGGACGTACGGGGGATACCCGGCCTCCCGCCGGAAATGGAGTTCCCGCTGCACAAATCCCAGATAGTCGTGATGCTCCACAGCGGTGATGGCATAGTGCTCGGGATGGTAGGTCTGGAGAACCACCCGACCGCCCATCAGCCCCCGTCCGGCCCGTCCAGCCACCTGCTCCAGCAACTGGAAGGTCCGCTCAGCGGCGCGAAAATCGGGGAGATGCAGCGCCGTATCCGCTGAAATCACCCCCACAACGGTTACCAGTGGCAGGTCCAGCCCCTTGGCAATCATCTGGGTCCCCACCAGGATGTCCGCCTGACCATCGGAGAACATCTGGAGAATGTTCCAGTGGGCCTGGGCCGTGCGCGCCGTATCCTGATCCCAGCGCAGGACGCGCGCGGCAGGCCAGCGCTCCCGGACAGCTGCCTCCAGTCCGGCCGTTCCTAGCCCAAAGGGGCGGATGGCCGGAGAATCGCAGCGGGGACAGGGCTCGGCCCGGGGCTCCCGATGTCCGCAGTGGTGGCACAGCAATAGCGGCGTGGCGTATCCCGTCTCATGGAAGGTTAGAGGGACGTCGCAGCGGGGACAGCGGGCCACGTAACCGCAGGAGCGGCAGAAGACATGGGTCGCGGTCCCGCGTCGGTTCAGGAAGAGAATGACCTGTTCCCCGCGCGCCAGAGCCTCGTCCACGCTCCGCTGAAGCGCCTGGCTGAAAATGGAGCGATTCCCCGCCCGAAGTTCGGCCCGCATGTCCACCACCTGGACCGGAGGGAGGTCCAGGTAGCGGGCCTCGGAGGGGCCGTCCGCCAGAGTCTGATAGCGGGTTTGAGGGACACCGTAGATGGCCTGCAGGTCGGCCAGGCGCTGACGGTGGCCCAGGATGCGGTGTCCCAGAACCAGCAGGCGGAATTCTCCCCTTTGGGCTCGCAGATAGGATTCCAAACTGGGGGTCGCCGAGCCCAGGATGACCACCGCACCGGTCTGCCGGGCCAGTTCCAGTGCCGCCTCCCGTGCGTGGAAGGCCGGTCGGGAAGCCTGTTTGTACGAAGGGTCGTGTTCCTCGTCCACGATGATGAGGCCCAGCGGGTCCAGCGGGGCAAAGAGGGCGGAGCGGGGGCCGATGACCACATCCACCAGCCCGGCCCGGGCGCGCCGCCAGACGTCGTACCGTTCCCCCTCCCGCATCCGGCTGTGGAGGACGGTTACCCGGCCGGGGAATCGGGCGGCAAACCGGGCCACCGTCTGGGGGGTGAGGCTGATCTCGGGGACCAGGACGATCGCTTTGCGGCCCTGAGCCAGGATTTCCCCCACCGCGCGCAGGTAGAGTTCCGTTTTGCCGGAGCCGGTAACGCCATAAAGGAGGAAGATGGCCGATCGCCGATGGCTGATGGCCTGTTGCAGTTTCTCCCAGGCGGCCTGCTGGTCAGGGGTGAGGGGAAGCGGTTCGGTGGGAAGGAAGACGCGGCCTTCCAGCGGGTCCCGCCAGCGCTCCTCCAAGTCAAAGGCCACCAGCCCGCGCCGGCGCAACTGGTCCAGGTGCTGGCGGGTACATCCGGTCTGCGCGTAGACCCAACTCACGTCCACGGGCCCGCCTTCGGCGCGCAGGAAGTCCAGGACGACCCGGTAGACGGGGGCGCGCAGGCCCTTCAGAGCCTCTGTCGTATCCGTGCCCGGGAGCAGGCGGACAGTGGTAACCTGTAAGGGGCGGGCGCGGGGCGGGGCCAGGACGGGGGTGCGGGTGAGGATTCGGCGGCGGACCAGGCGGTCGGCGGCCGCGCGCCAGTCAGAGTGAGGAAAGACCCGGTCTATCTGGGCGCCGGTCAGCGGCCCGCGACGGCGCAGAAGATCCACCAGGTGTCGCTCCAGGGGGCTCAGGCGCACGTCCGGCGGCAGGTCCCCGGTCAGTTCCAGCCGGCTGTCGGTCAGGCCCACGACGCCTGGCGGGAGCATCATCAGGAGGCATTCGTGGAGAGGGGAAAGGGTCTGGTCGGCGATCCAGCGGGCCAGTTCGATCTGGACCGGCAGGAAGACGGGCCGAGGGTCTACCAGCGCAGTGACCGGACGGGTCTCCTCCACCGCCGGGACTGGGGGCCGTTCCACGACGACCCCGTAGAGGGGACGGGGGCCGAAGGGGACCTGCACCAGCGAGCCGATTTCCACCCGTCCTTCCAGCGGTTCGGGGAGGTGGTAGTCAAAGGTCGGGGTAGGGCCCGGCCCGAGAGGGCTCAGGACAACGACACGGACGAATTCCATAAGGGAGCCATCAGAGGGGAAAATCGGCCTCCCGGTTCCACCGGTTCCACGCCAGGGAGAATAGGAAGGGTGGGCGCTGGCGGACCGGTGTGGCGGCGACTTTCTCTATCCAGCGTTCTGTAGCCGATGCAGCCCGCTCAAAGCAGGAAGCGGTAAAGGCCCGAAGAGGTTCCGCGCGCTCGCCGGGGTTTGCCTGCCGGTATCGGGCACCCATCTCCGCTGCCTCTTCCAGGAACGTTGTCTCCAGAGCATCCCGTTCCTCCCGGTAGACGGGTAGCCGTGTAGCATAATCGCGGATGACCTGGCGATGGAGGCGTTCGTGGTTCCACCATAGAGTGCCCGGGTCGTATGTGCCCGTCGGCTCCCGCTCCAGACCGGGCATGGATGGGAGTCCTGCTCCGCCCAGGAAGATCGGTTTGAAGAGACCGGTGCACGGAGCCGAGGTGCCGGTTACCCAGACGATGGGCATGCCAGGGATGAGGTGGGCGACCATCGCGCCAACGGACTGGCTGGGGCGGGTCGGGCCCCATCCGGCGTGGACGCAGAGGGTTTCCATCTGCCAGCCCCGGCCGGGGTTCCAGTGGGGGTCCGATTCCGCTTCCGGGCCGTGGTCTCGCAGGGCGGCCATCATCGTCTGCACGGTAATCCGGCCCTTCTGGCTCTCCAGGAGTTCCGTGGAGCGGCGATGACGGACCCGGCAGCCATCCAGCCGGGTGTAGAGGAAATCGGAGTAGCAGCGGGCGAAGTGAAAGTCCTCCCGGGAGCGGCACCATCCTCGTTTCCGCGCGTACTCCACCAGGTCCGGGGAGGCTTCGTCCCATTCTGTGCCGATGGTCAGGCCGTTGGAGATGGCGCGCACGTCCCGCACCCATTCGGCGGCCCATCGCTTTCCGACGGTCTCCAGTACCCAGGCCTCCTGGGGGTCGGCAATGATGTAGGAATTGTGGTAATAGGTCTTATGACGGAAGCCGCAGTTGCCGCCCTGTCCGTAGGTTTCCAGCAACTGGATGATGGTCTCCAGGGCCCGGCGGGCCGTATCGGCCCGTTCCAGCGCCAGACGGATGAAGTCCATCCCAATCAAGCCGGGGGCCCTGTGGTAAGGCTCCCGGGTGAAGACGGCCTCGTTGCCAATCGCCACTCCGTGTTCGTTCACTCCCATCTCACAGCCCCAGATCCAGAAGGGCTTGCAGAGCAGGACTTCATACGTTTCCGCTACCTGGGGGAGTTCTATGTAGGTGCACTTTACCCGGCTGCCCGGCTGGTGGCGGGTGCGGGGGAGGTGGACCAGGACATGGGCCTCGTTGGGCTCCCGGTCGCTGTTTTTGGCCAGGATGACGGTGCCGTCGGCGGTCGCGCAGCCTGTGGCTACCAGGGTATCGCACATGGATGCCTCCTGGTCTCTCTACGAATGGATTGCGACGGCGCGGTTATATCCTCCAGAGGCTGACCGTCTCTACGTGATAGGTCTGCGGGAACATATCCACCGGCTGGACTTTCTCCAGGTGGTATCCAGAGGCCCGGAGGCGGCGGGCATCCCGGGCCAGGGTGGCCGGGTCGCAGGAGACGTAGACCAGGCGCGCTGGACGGGCCGCGATCAGCCTCTCCAGCGCCTCCGGGGAGAGGCCCGTCCGGGGTGGGTCCACCACCGCCGCGTCCAGCGCTCCGGCGCGGTCGGCCAGCACCGCCTCCACTGGCCCCTCCACCACTTCCACATTCTCCCGATCGGCGGTATTTTCCAATAAGTCGTCCACGGCCGCAGGGTTCACTTCCACTGCAATGACCAGTCCGGCCCGTTCCGCCAGAGGAAGGGTGAAAAGTCCCACACCGCAGTAGCCGTCCAGGACCACTTCATGGCCCGCCGGGGCCAGATAGTCCAGGACCAGCGAGACCAGCCGCTCCGCTTGGGCGGTGTTGGCCTGGAAGAAAGACGGGGCGGAAACCCGGTAGGTATGCCCGGCGACCCGTTCGGTGATGTACGTCTGACCGATCAAGGGGACAGGGACTCCGTCCGAAGTGAGGAGGACGCAGGAGAGGGGGAGGTCTATTTCCAGTTCTGGGGGCTCGTCCTCTGCCGTCTCCAGGATGAGCATACGGTCGCCGGTGGCGACACCGGCCCGCAGAGTGAGCGCGGTCAGGTCCGGCAGTTCCAGGTCCAGCGCGTCGTAGAGTTCGGAAAGATACGGGTGCAGGATCAGGCATTCGCCTATGGGGACCACCTCGCGCCGGTCCTCCAGGCAGAAGCCCAGACCGCCAGAGGGGGCGGGGTGGAAGCGGGCCTGGTTGCGGTAGGCCCAGCCGGTGGGATCGGGGAGGGTAGGGAGAACGGGCGGGTCGGAGAGACCGCCGATGCGGGCCAGTTGCTCCATCACCACCTGAGCTTTGAGGCGGAGTTGGGCCTCGTAGGTGGCGTGTTGCAGATGACAGCCGCCGCAGCCCTCGGGGCCGAAGTACGGGCATGGCGGCCCGACCCGCTCCGGGGAGGGCTCCAGAATCTCCACCAGCCGCGCTCGAGCATAACGAGAATGGTCCTCCATAATCTCGGCGCGCACCGTCTCGCCAGGGAGCGCATAGGGAACAAAAATGACCTTGCCCTCATATCGGCCAAACGCCGCGCCGCCATGGGCGATCCCAGTCAGGTGAAGAGTGATCATTCTGCCCGATTCACCCCAAACGGCCGATGGGCTGGATGAGCCAACCAGCCGTATAGTCCGGTGTCAAATTTATCGCTGATCCAGCAAGATGAGGTCTGTTACATGGAGGGCTATGAACCTCACCGTTAGCGGAGAGAAAACCAAGAACAAACCCAAAGCCCGCAGCGAGCGCACTACTCTCTGGAGCAGTCGCCGGTTGGAAGAGGAGGGATGGTTCAAAAGGCGAGACCGGCAAAATCGTTCGGGGGCGGGATGTTCATCGTCTCACCCAGCGGCTGGAAAGGGCCGCGTACCGGGCCATCGCCACGGCTGAACGAGCCCGCCGGGCCGACCAGGAGGACCGGAGTCGGATTCGTCAGCGGGGTCGTTCCATGAAAGTGCAGGTTCCGTTAACGTGCTCCAGGCCGGCCGATAAGCCGGGTTCTGTCGGGGGCGGTCATCTCTCTGGGACGGCGGTTGCCCACCGCCTCAAGCGGCCTACCCGGGGCTCGGACGGGACGGGCCGCCCCGTGTAGAGGGAGGGCCGCCCTCCCCCTACGTCGCCCCTGCTTGGCCTTGCTCCCGGTGGGGGTTGCCTGGCCGCCCGGGTCACCCCGGACGCCGGTGGTCTCTTACACCACCTTTTCACCCTTACCAGCCAGGGGACAAACCGCTATAAACTGTTTTCCCCACCGCTGGCGGTCTGTTTCTGTGGCCCTGTCCGTCGGGTTACCCCGCCTGGGTGTTACCCAGCACCGTGCCCTGTGGAGCCCGGACTTTCCTCACCCCGCGTCTGGCGCGGAGCGCGACCGCCTGGCCGACCTGGAGCAATGTCATCTTAACACACCCGCTGGCCTCTGTCAAGCCTTTTTTCGGAGGGCCAGCGCCAGCATCCTTGAGACCAAACCGCGCCAACTCTTGACATTTTCAGGTTCGCGATTATAATCAAAGTCAAAGCGGGTGTAGTTCAGCGGTAGAACGTCAGCTTCCCAAGCTGAATGCCACGGGTTCGAATCCCGTCACCCGCTCCGGAAAAAGCCCGGTGTTGCCCGCCGGGCTGTTTTATTCCCTCTCTGCTGTCCTGAGGAGGTGTCGGATGAGGAACAGGTCCCCGTTTCGGTTCCCCCTCTACGGCTGGCTGGGTGCGCTGATCGTGGTGGGCGCAGAGATCGGCCTGATCCTCCACCAACCCTTCATCTCCCGCTGGTTTACCCCCATCGTCTGGACCGGCTACATTCTTTTGGCCGACGGCCTGGCCTTCTGCCTGCGAGGCCATTCACTGATCCGCAACCGGCCCCGAGAAGCGTTGATGATGCCCTGGCTTTCCATTGGCTGCTGGCTCATCTTTGAAATGTACAACGGAAGCCTGAAGAACTGGTACTACGTCGGCGTCCCGGAAGAGGCCTGGATGCGCAACCTGGCCTACCTCTGGTCCTTCGCCACCATCTTCCCGGCCATCTTTGAGACGGCCGATGTTCTGGAAGGACTGGGCCTCTTCCGGAGAACCCGCGTCGCGCCCCGACCGATGACCGCTTTCGGGTCAGCCCTCTCCTTCCTGCTGGGGATCGCTTTTCTGACCATTCCGCCCATTCTCCCGGAGACGGCCCGCCCCTTTACTTTCGCCTTCGTCTGGATCGGCTTCATCCTCTTCCTGGAACCGGTCAACCGGGCCCTGGGGGCCCCTTCCTGCTACCGGGCATGGGAAGAGGGGAACCCCCGTCCGGCGCTCCTCCTGCTGACCGCTGGAGGTATCTGTGGGTTGCTCTGGGAGTTCTGGAACTTCTGGGCCACGGCGGGATGGCGTTATACCATTCCCTGGCCGCTGGATTTCGGGGTCTACTGCTTCCGCATGCCTATCCTGGGAATGCTGGGCTTCCCACCTTTCGCAATGGAGTGCTACGCGATGTACCACTTCGTCCGGCGGCTGCTGGGCGGGGAGCAGTTCTGGTAGATAGACGCGGGTCATGCCCCCGGTGCGCATTGGCTCCACTCTTTCCAGTCAACGCTCCGGCGTGGCAGACCGGGGATGACCGAGGCCCGCACCGCTGTCAGGAGCCCTCCGTGTTCATCCCTGGGTTCCTAGGTCCCCGTCCGGTGCAGTTCAACGCGCTCCGCAGGTCGGCCACAAAGGCCGAGGCCCCCGCGATGCCCCCCTGCTCCACCACCTGGATCAGCGCGCTGCCCACGATGACTCCGTCGGCCAGAGCGCCCACGGCGCGGGCCTGCTCTCTGCTGGCAATCCCGAATCCCACTGCCAACGGTTTCTCCGTTACGGCCCGAACCCGTTGGATGAAGGCCTCCAGGTCGGGCGGAAGATGCTCCCGGGCCCCTGTGGTTCCCGTTACCGAGACCAGATAGATAAATCCCGCACTCCGTTCGGCCACCAGACGAATCCGCTTCGGCGTGCTGGTTGGAGCCAGCAGATAGACCAGCGCCAGACCATGGGAGCGACAGCCGGATTCCAGGGCGGCCCCCTCTTCGGGAGGGAGGTCGGGGACGATGAGCCCATCGGCTCCGACCTCCTGTGCGGCGCGGCAGAACGCGGCTTCCCCGTAGGCCAGGATGGGGTTGTAGTAACTCATCAGCACCAAGGGGACGCTGACCCCCTCCTGCCGGAGCGCGGCCACCATCTCCAAGCACCGGGCAACGGTCATCCCCTGCTGGAGCGCCCGATGGGTGGCTCGCTGGATGGTGGGCCCATCTGCCAGGGGATCGGAAAAGGGGATGCCCAATTCCAGCATATCGGCCCCGGCTCCGATCACTGCCCGGATCAGCGGGACCGTCATCTCCGGTGAGGGGTAGCCCAGGGTGAGGTAGGGCATCAGAGCAGCCCGGCCCTGTCCCCGCGTCGTGGCGAAAACCCCTGCGATCCGATCCACGCCCGTCATCGGCCCCCTCCCTTTGCCCGCAACACCGTCTCCAGGTCCTTGTCGCCCCGACCGGAAAGATTGACCAGGAGAATCTGATCCTGGTTCATCTCCCGGGCCCGTCGGACCGCCTCGGCAATGGCATGGGCGGATTCCAGAGCCGGGATGATCCCTTCCAGCCGACAGAGCAGGTCAAACGCTGCCAGTGCCTCCTCGTCGCGGGCAACAGTGTAGGTAACCCGGCCCATCTGGCGCAGATAACTGTGCTCCGGCCCGACGGCGGGGTAATCCAGACCAGCGGAGATGGAGTGAGTGGTGAGAATCTGCCCGTCCTCGTCCTGAAGGACGTAGGTCCGGGTGCCGTGCAGAACACCGACTCGCCCCCGTCGGGGGTCGTTGAAGCGCGCGGCATGCATCCCGCTCTCCAGTCCCAGCCCGCCTGCTTCCACCCCTACCATCGCAACGGGGTCGTCCAGAAAGGCGTAGAAAAGGCCCATCGCGTTGGAGCCACCCCCCACGCACGCGATCAACCCATCAGGCAGACGGCCTTCGGCTTCCAGAATCTGAGCCCGGGCCTCCTCACCGATGATGCTCTGAAAATCCCGGATCATCATCGGATACGGATGGGGGCCCAGAACCGAGCCCAGCAGATAGTGAGTGGTTCGGACGTGGGTTACCCAATCCCGGATAGCCTCGTTAATGGCGTCTTTGAGAGTGCAACTGCCAGCATCTACCCCCCGGACCTCCGCGCCCAGAAGGCGCATCCGCTCCACGTTGGGAGCCTGACGGCGCATATCCTCCGTGCCCATGTAGACGACACACTCCATGCCCAACAGCGCGGCGACCGTCGCGGTGGCGACGCCGTGTTGCCCGGCGCCGGTTTCCGCGACCAGCCGCCGCTTCCCCATCCGGCGGGCCAGCAGGGCCTGTCCCAGCGTGTTGTTGATTTTGTGGGCGCCGGTGTGGGCCAGGTCCTCCCGTTTCAGATAGATACGGGCTCCGCCACAGTATTCGGTCAGGCGGCGAGCGAAATACAGGGGCGTCGGGCGACCCACATAGGTCCGCAGGAGCGCCTGGAACTCCGCCTGGAATTCCGGGTCGGCGCGCGCTGCCTGATAGGCCGCTTCCAGTTCTTCCAACGCAGGCATCAGCGTCTCCGGGACGAAAGCGCCTCCATAAGGGCCGAAGTAGCCCCGTTCATCGGGCAGCGTCTGGCGGGAAAGGCTACGGAAGTTCATCGGCATCCCCTCCCTCGTCCAGGAATTTCGCGCTCTGGATGAACCGCCGGACTCGCTCCGGGTCTTTGCGGCCTGGCCGAGCCTCCACCCCGCTGGCGACATCCACTCCCCACGGGCGGACCGCGCGAACGGCCTCCGCGACGTTCTCCGGCGTCAGACCCCCTGCCAGCAGCAAGGGGCCATATTCCCGGGCCCGCGCGGCCAGAGCCCAGTCGCACGTCTGACCTGTGCCTCCAGGCCGATCCGGAGCATACGCATCCACCAGATAGACGGTCGGACGGTAACGGCGCATCGTCTCCAGGACCCGGGCATTCCGGAGCCGGAACCCCTTGATGACCGGAATTCCCTCCTCCATCAATACGGATACGTCGGCGGGGGATTCGTCTCCGTGGAGTTGGACCATATCCAGACCGCATCGGACCACCATCTGCCGGACCGTCTCCAGCGATTCGTTTACGAAGACCCCGACGCAGCGGATGGAGGGAACCTCACGCCGGATTGCGCGGATCATCGCGGCGGCCTGGTCTGGAGGCACAAAACGGGGGCTGGCGGAATAAAACAGAAAGCCCAGCATATCGGCCCCTGCCTGGGCAGCCACCCGCGCGTCGTCCAGAGCAGTGATGCCGCAAATCTTAACGTGCACGGTCATGGCAGTCCGATGATCGGGAAGGGGCAGGAATCCCGGATGTCCGGAGAGGGAATCCGTCCCGCTGATGCCAGGGCCCGCACGCGCGCTGCGATGTTAGGTGCGGTAACCAGTGTCTCTCCCACCAGAACGGCATCGGCACCGGCGCGGGCCAGGTAGCGGACATCGCCGGGGGTGCGGATGCCGCTTTCCGCGACCACGAGCGTCCCCCTGGGAATGCGGGGACGGAGCCGGGCAAAGGTGGTGATGTCGGTCCGGAAAGTGCGCAGGTCCCGGTTGTTGATGCCGATAATTGGTGGGCGAAGCGGCAAGACGGCCTCCAGTTCCTCCTCGTTGTGGACTTCCACCAGCGCGTGCATGCCCAGCCCGTGGGCCAGAGCCAGCAGGTCGGTCAGAGCCGAGGGGGGAAGCGCGGCCGCGATCAACAGGACGGCGTCCGCTCCCCAGGCGCGGGCCTCGTAGACCTGATAGGGGTCGATGATGAAGTCCTTGCGCAGGATGGGGATGGCGTGGCCCCCGGCACGGAGGGCCTCTCGGGCCCGGGCCAGGTCTGGCAGGCTCCCCTGAAAGAAGGGCGTGTCGGTCAGAACGGAGAGGGCGCCAGCCCCGTGGGTCGCGTAGAGAGTTGCCAGATGGCCAGCATCCAGGTCCGGGCGGAGCGGCCCGCGCGAGGGAGAGGCGCGCTTGATCTCCGCGATGAGGGTAACGCCAGGCCGGGCCAGTGCCTCCGCGAAGTTCTGCGGAGGCGCCTGGTCGGCCACGCGGGCCCGCAGTTCCTCCGGAGGGACGATCTTCCGGCGCGCGGCGACTTCCTCCCGCTTGGTTGCGAGGATCCGTTCCAGTATCATGCCGCTGCTCCTTCCTTCTGCGTAAAGGCGACCAGCGTTTCCAGTTTTTCCAGCGCGGCGCCCGAATCCACGCTCCAGGCAGCCAAGGAGAGCCCTTCCCGCAGGTCCGCCGCGCAGTTTCCAGCGACCAGCGCGGCGGCCGCGTTCAGGAGGACCACATCCCGCCGGGGGCCCTGTTCCCCCTGGAGGATGGAGCGGATAATGGCCGCGTTCTCCGCCGCGACTCCGCCCTGGAGGGCCGAGAGCGGCGCCCGGGGCAGACCCAGGTCCTCCGGGTCCAGGATAAAAGTGCGGATCGAGCCGTTCTGGAGCCAGGAGACCCGATTGGGGCCGGTGGTGGAGAGTTCATCCAGCCCGTCCGCGCCATGGACTACGAAGGCGGCCTGGCATCCCAGAGACCCCAGAACCCCCGCCAGTGTCTCTGTCAGGTCGGGGTCGTAGACTCCCAGGACCTGAACCTGGGCACCCGCCGGGTTGGTAAGGGGCCCCAGCACGTTAAACACGGTACGGACGCCCATCTCCCGCCGGGGCCCGATGGCGTGTTTCATCGCCGGGTGGAAGCGAGGAGCAAAGAGGAACCCGATCCCGATTTCATCCACGCATCGGGCTACCGCCTCCGGGGTCAGGTCCAGGTTCACCCCCAGGGCTTCCAGGACGTCGGCGCTCCCGCAGTGACTGGAGACAGAGCGGTTGCCGTGCTTGGCGACCGGGAGGCCCGCCCCGGCAACGACGAAGGCTGCCGCCGTGGAAATGTTGAACGTCCCGGAGCGATCGCCGCCAGTCCCGCACGTATCCACCAGCGGTGCGCGACGGGTCGGAACGGGAACAGCATGACGCCGCATCGCGCGGGCGAAGCCAGCGATCTCCTCCACCGTTTCCCCCTTCATCCGCAGGGCGATGAGGAAACCGCCGATCTGGGCCGGAGTGGCCTCCCCCTGCATCACCTGGCCCATGACCTCTTCGGCTTCCTCCGTCGTCAGGTTCTGCCGTTCCACCACGCGAGCAATGGCTTCACGAATGTCCATAGCGCACCTCCCTTACACCTGGATATTCAAGAAGTTTTTCAGCAAAATCTTACCCTCCGGCGTCAGGATGGATTCGGGATGAAACTGCACCCCGAACACCGGATACTCCCGGTGCTGGATGGCCATAATTTCGCCCTCCCGGGTAAAGGCGATCCGTTGCAGTACCGGTGGGAGCGGTTCCTGGATGATGAGGGAATGGTAGCGGGTCGCCGTCATCGGATTCGGCAGGCTGGCGAAGAGCCCGCTCCCGGTGTGGTAGATGACCGACGTCTTCCCGTGCATCAAGCGAGGGGCCGGGCCCACGATCCCGCCGAAGACGTGACCGATACACTGATGGCCCAGGCAGACGCCCAGGATGGGCACCCGTTGGTGAAAATGGCGGATGACCTCGTTGGAAATCCCGCCGTCTTCCGGGGTGCCCGGACCAGGGGAGATCACAATGTGGGAAGGACTCAGAGCCTCCAGTTCCTCTATCGTGATCGCGTCGTTGCGGAAGACGCGGACCTCGGCCCCCAGTTCTCCCAGATACTGGACCAGATTGTAGGTAAAGGAATCGTAGTTATCAATGACCACAACCATTGTACACCTCCTTCTGCTGGGGTTTCTTACCTCCATTGTTCAGCCAGTCGAACGGCCTCCATCAGTGCCCGGGCCTTGTGGCAGGTCTCCTGGTATTCCCGCGTGGGGTCGGAATCGGCGACAATGCCAGCCCCGGCCTGAACGTGAACCGTGTTTCCGTGCATAATGAGTGTCCGAATCGTGATACAGGTATCCATCGCGCCGGTGTAACTGAAGTACCCCACTCCACCAGCATAGGGTCCTCGCCGCTCTCCCTCCAGTTCCGCGATGATTTCCATTGCCCGTACTTTCGGAGCACCGGAGACCGTACCGGCGGGGAAGGTGGCCCGGAGCAGGTCAAACGCGTCCACGTCGGGCCGGAGTTCGCCCCGAACGCTGGAGACGATGTGCATCACATGGGAATAGCGTTCCACCACCATCAGTTCGGGCACATGGACGGTTCCGTAGCGGCAGACGCGCCCCAGATCGTTCCGGGCCAGGTCCACCAGCATTACGTGTTCGGCCCGTTCTTTCTCGTCGGCCATCAGGGCCTGTTCCAGCGCTGCGTCCTCCTCCGGTCCAGCCCCGCGTGGGCGCGTCCCGGCGATGGGACGGACCTCGGCCACCCCTCCTTCCAGCCGGGTCAGCACCTCCGGAGACGCGCCAACCAGATACAGGTCGTCCGGCAACTCCAGGAAGAACATATATGGAGAAGGATTCAGCATCCGCAGGACCCGATAGATGGCAAAGGGACTGGCTGTTGTGATGCGGGAGAACCGCTGGGAGAGGACGACTTGGAAAATGTCCCCGGCGGCGATATATGCTTTGGCCCGCCGGACCATCGCTTCAAAAGTTTCCTGAGAGCAATTAGAGTCCCACTGCAGGCCAGGGCCTTCCATAGGTGTCGGAGGACGGCGCGGGGCCTCGGGCATCGGCTGTTCCAACCGAGCGATCAGTCGTTCCACCCGTTCCGCTGCTTCCGCGCAGGCCGATCGGGCGTTGCCATCCACCCGCGCATGGGCGACGACCAGCAGCCGGTGCCGGACGTGATCAAAAATCACCATGTCGTCCACCAGGAGCCACACCGCATCCGGCAGGCCCAGCCCGGGGCGCGGGGCCAGGGGCACCCGCTCAAAGAAGCGGGTGGCATCGTACGAGAGATAGCCCACCAGACCCCCGCAGAAGCGCGGGAGCGAGGGGGCGATCTCCACAGGCCGGTAGCGATGAAGAACCTCGCGCGCCAGCACCAGAGGGTCCCCCCGGGCCCGAGCGGCAAGGGTACCGACCGGCTCTTCGTAGAGGACCTCGCCATCGCGGGCCAGGAGCAAGCCGATCGGTTCGGTGCCCAGGAACG
The DNA here is from genome assembly GCA_025060135.1 of Anaerolineae bacterium. GTDB lineage: Bacteria > Chloroflexota > Anaerolineae > B4-G1 > DUEL01 > SpSt-77. The sequence goes on from JANXCY010000005.1 coordinate 30,207, forward strand.
AGTAGCGGCCCAGTCGTTCCCCCTTCTCCACGCTCTCTAAAAGAAACGAGGGGACCCCTTTCTGGCGCAGTTTCAGATAGACGGACACCGGCGTTTCCAGGTCCGCTGGCAGTTCCTGCCAGACCGGAACCCGGGAACCGGGAGGGACGTTGCGCAGTTCGGGGTAATGAACAGGTATCCCCATAGTCTGCCTCCTACTGAAGAAAAAGCGCCCGTCCCCGAAGGGACGGGCGCCTGAGCTCCCGCGGTGCCACCCTTCTTGGCCCATCCGGCCAGAAGGCCGGAGGCCCCGGAGACTGGCCGGAAACAAAAAGACCACCGTGAGCGCGTTCACGATGGTCCCCAGGCCAGCCTCACCCTCGGGGGGTACAGGCTTCCGGAGATGGGCCGGAAACCAATACCCCAACCCGATAACGGGGGTTAACCGGCTCGGGCTACTGCCCCGAATGGGGGTTCGCCCTGCGACTCCCGGGCCCATTCAGCGCTCCCGTGAGGATCGGGCTCTCACCTTCCCCCGACTCTCTGGGCCTCCGTGTGAGCGCCTACTCTTCCCGTTCACCGTCTTTCGTCAATGACCGAGTGCCCATACAAACAGATTGTTCACATCCTTGGAGCAGGTTCGCTTCGTCCGCGTAACCCTCCAGGCAATAAATATTTTACCACCCTTATCTGGAATTGTCAAATGCTTCATGCTGGGTGCACTGTCCACAGAGATTTGACAATTCCCCCCAATCCGGCTATAATAAACTCCACCGCCATCCACACAGGGTGGAGAAGAGAGCCGGTCAAGGGAACGCGCGGACCGGGACGAGTACCGGTCGGGAAGGCTTCAGAGAGGGAGGGTCAGAGGCTGAGAGCCCTCCCGCCAGACGATCGGGAAAACCCCCCGGGAGCGGGCTCCGGAAATCGTGTCCTCACCCCTCCGGGTGGCAGCGAAGCCGCCGGGGGTGGGGTGAGGGCGAGAGTATGGGGCTCCGGGCAGGCCCGTTACAGCCTCAGAGGGCGGTCGGTACCGAGACGCCGACCGAACCTGGGTGGAACCACGTGGGAGCAACCCCCGCGCCCCAGGGCACGGGGGTCTTTTTTATCGGGCATTTTGCGTCCCGATCAGGAGGAGCTATGGCCGAACCCGTACAAAACGATCGCCTGTTGCGCATTCGCCATTCGGCGTCGCATGTGATGGCTCAGGCTGTTCTGGAGAAGTTCCCGGAGGCCAAACTGGCTATCGGCCCGGCCATTGAAAACGGGTTTTACTACGACTTTGACCTCCCCCGCTCTCTCACTCCGGAGGACCTGGCGGAGATTGAGGCCCGGATGCGGGAGATCATCGCCGAAGGATACGACTTCGTCTACCAGGAAATAGACGAGGCCGAGGCCCGCCGCCTCTTCGCCGACCAGCCCTACAAACTGGAACTGATAGAGGACATCATGGCAGGGGGAGTGGATGAGGATGGCAATCCCACCGATGAACGTCCGGTCCTCTCCATCTACCGCCATGGCCCCTTTGTGGATCTCTGCCGGGGGCCCCACGTTGCCAACACCCGCGAGATCAATCCCGACGCGGTCAAACTCCTCAGCGTCGCCGGGGCATACTGGCGGGGAGACGAGCGGCGGCCGATGCTCCAGCGAATCTATGGTACTGCCTGGGAGACGCCGGAAGACCTCCAGGCTTATCTCGCCTGGCGAGAGGAGGTGGAGCGACGAGACCACCGGCGGCTCATTCGGGAATTGGACCTCATCAGTTTCCACGAAGAGGGCGGCGCCGGCCTGGCCTACTGGCATCCCAAAGGGGCCCGTATCCGCCGGATTATTGAAGAGCACTGGTATGCCCGGCACCTGGAAGGCGGCTACGAAATCGTCTACACCCCTCACATCGGGCGAGCCCAACTCTGGGAGCGTTCCGGACACCTGAACTTCTACAAAGAAAACATGTACGCGCCTATAGACATTGAAGGGGTCCAGTATTACCTGAAACCGATGAATTGCCCCTTCCATATCCTGATCTACAAGACCCGGACCCGCTCCTACCGCGACCTCCCATTGCGCTGGGCGGAACTGGGAACAGTCTACCGGTTTGAGCGAAGCGGTGTCCTCCATGGCCTTCTGCGGGTGCGTGGCTTCACCCAGGACGATGCCCACATCTTCTGCACGCCGGAACAGATAGAGGACGAGATTCTGGGCGTTCTGGACTTCAGTCTGAGCATCCTGCGGGATTTCGGCTTTACGGATTACCAGATAGAGCTGAGTGTGCGCGACCCCCGAACGCCGGAGAAGTACGCTGGCCGGGATGAAATGTGGGAACAGGCAGAGCGGTCTCTGGTCCGGGCACTGGAGGCCCGGAACCTCTCCTATCAACGTATGGAGGGCGAGGCCGTCTTCTACGGCCCGAAAATTGACATCAAGATTCGGGATGCGCTGGGCCGGGCCTGGCAGTGTACGACCATCCAGTTTGACTTTAACGTGCCCGAACGGTTTGACCTGACCTTCCGGGACCGGGACGGACAAGAGCGACGGCCCTATATGGTCCACCGGGCGCTCCTGGGGAGCATGGAGCGGTTCTTCGGCGTACTGGTGGAGCACTATGGCGGCGCGTTCCCGGTTTGGCTGGCACCGACCCAGGTTGTCGTTATCCCCATTGCCGACCGGCACGGAGAGTACGCCCGGGAGGTGGCGCGGCGGTTGAAAGAAGCCGGCCTGCGGGTGGAGGTCAACGACTCTCCGGAGCGCATGCAGGCCAAAATCCGTGATGCCCAAATGGAGAAAATCCCCTACATGCTGGTCGTGGGCGACCGGGAAATGCAGAACGGAGAGGTCAACCTGCGCCGCCGGGATGGAGCGGTGCCCGGTGCCATGTCTGTGGACGCCTTCATCGCCTTGGCGCTGGAGGCCGTTCGGGAGCGGCGACTATTATAACCGAAAAGGGAGCCCGCTATGGCCACTCGGTTGGACCACGAAACCTATCTTTCCCCCTTCGCCTGGCGCTATGGCTCGGAAGAGATGCGTCGTATCTGGAGCGAAGCCTACCGTCGCCGACTTCTGCGGCGGGTCTGGGTGGCGCTGGCCCGCGCTCAGGCCGAACTGGGCCTGATAGCCCCTGAGCAGGTCGCCGACCTGGAGGCCCATCAGGACGACGTGGACATCGCCCGCGCGGAGGAGATAGAGGCCGAAATCCACCACGACCTGATGGCGGAACTGCGGGTCTTTGCCGAACAGTGCCCGATCGGCGGGCCGATTCTCCACCTGGGCGCGACCAGCCAGGACATCCTGGATAACGCCGACGCGCTGCGCCTGCGAGAGGCGCTGGCCCTGGTCCGCTGCCGCCTGACCGACCTCCTCTCCGCCTTCGCCGACCGAATCGAGGAGACCGCCGATCTGGCCTGCATGGGCTATACCCACCTGCAACCGGCCGAGCCAACCACCGTCGGCTACCGGCTGGCCCAGTACGCCCAGGACCTTCTGGCCGACCTGGAATCGGTAGACCGCCTGCTGGCCAATCTGCGCGGCAAGGGGTTCAAGGGCGCAGTTGGCACTGCCGCCTCCTACGCTCAGCTCCTGGACCCGTCCGAAATGGAGCGACGGGCGATGACGTTTCTGGGATTGGAGGCCTACCCGATAACTACCCAGGTCTGCCCGCGCCGGCAGGAGTGGGAAATAATAGTGGCGCTGGCGGGTATCGCCCAGAGCCTCCACCGGTTTGCTATGGACCTGCGGCTGCTGCAATCACCGCTGGCGGGGGAGTGGAGCGAGCCGTTCGGTCGCGCCCAGGTGGGCTCCTCTGCAATGCCCTTTAAACGCAACCCCATCCAGGCCGAAAATATCTGCTCACTGGCCCGCTACGTGGCGGCGCTCCCGGCCGTCGCCTGGGAGAATGCTGCTGGTTCCCTCCTGGAGCGGACCCTGGACGACTCGGCCAATCGGCGAGTGTTCCTGGCGGAAGGCTTCCTGGCGACCGACGAGATGCTCCGCCGCGCGCTCCGGCTGGTACGGGGACTGGGGCTGGACCCGGCGGCGATGACGCGCAACCTGGTCGCCTGGGGGACGTTCGCCGGAACAGAGCGGCTGATGATGGAACTGGTACGGGCCGGCGCCGACCGCCAGGAGATGCACGAGGTACTGCGGGCCCACAGTATGGCCGCATGGGAGGCCCTCCGTCGGGGAGAACCCAACCCGCTGGCCGACCTCCTGGCCGCCGACCCCCGCCTGACGGCTTACCTGCCGTCAGAGCGGCTCCGCGCGCTCCTGGACGTCTCCGGCTACGTGGGGGACGCGCCCCAGCGCGCGCGGGCCCTGGCCCGGCGGATTCGTGAGAGAGTATACACAGGATGAGTGGGATGAGCAGGATTTTGAAGGAGGGGTCTACCCTGATATCTGGAACCGTATGAGTGGTTTGCCCGTCGGGGCATGTTTGCATTTGGATGAAGCCTATCTCAGGAGGGAGACATGGAATGGAACACCCCGTTAGGAATCCTGCGGCGCGGCATGAGTCTGGAACGGGATGGGTATCAGTTCTACATGCTGGCTGCCGAACGCGCCTCCGACGAACGGGGGCGTCGGATGTTTCGGGACCTGGCGTCTCAGGAAGCCGACCATTTGCGGCTTCTGCTGGCAGAGTATCGGTCGCTGGAAGCCGGACAGGGCTGGCTTCCCTACGAGGTCGCCATGAAGGCCGATTTTCCGCTGGATCCGGCCAATCCCGACCTGCCTGGAGAGGAGCCTCCGGAGCCGCTGCCAGTTTTCACTCCGGACCGACCGATTTCCTTGGAGGGAGACATCGCGGCGCTGGAATTCGGTCTGGAGACAGAGCGCATCTCGCGGGAACTCTACGCCCAGGCAGCCAAGGAGGCCGATGACCCACGAGCGGTGGAAGCCTATCGCTTCCTGACCCGCCAGGAGGAGGCCCACTACCGGCTTCTACAGGATACCCACGAGTATCTCACCCGGAACCAGACCTGGTGGGACCCTTTCCAGAAGCCCTTCTTCACCGGGTAGGGAACCCATAGAAGGGCGGCGGCCTTAGGCCGCCGCTCTTCTATTTGTTGTCCTTCATAGTTTCCAAGAGAGCCCAGAGACAGAGTTCACATCCGACACGGTGCGTCACAGATAACCGAGATAAACTCTGCTGTTCGGCGGGTCAGCACCTCAATGGGTATCGGGTCCGAAAAGGTCTTTTCAAACATCACCTGCAACTGGCGGGAGACTTTGACGTATTCCGGGATGGACGGGCGAGCCCGGCCCAGCGAGATGTGCTCTGCCACCCAAGCCAGGAACGGCGCCGTTTCGGGGGAGACCAGATGGTTAAAAGAAGGATTGGGCAGAATCTGGAGCCGGTCCCGGTAGTACACGCCGACCTGGGCGGGGTCGGTAGCAAACCGAAGGACCTTTATCACCTCTTGAGGCTGGGAACTCTGACGGAGAATCACGTATGAGGTCCCACCGATAGTGGGCGCTGGTTGCTCCCCAGGGGCGGAGGGGGGAAGCGTATACCCCACCCGCTGCTGGAACTCCTCCGGGTCCCAGCCGCTGATTTCGTGCATCCGGTCCGCTTCGTAACTTCCGCCCAGGGCCATCACGGCCTTGCCCGTAGCGAAGAGCCGAAGGGCCGTATCCTCCCGATACCGGATCACATCCGCCGGTGCGACGTGGTGGGTAACCACAAGGTCGCGCAGGAAATGGAGTGCCCGGCGGGTGGCTGGACTGTCCAGCGCCACTTCCCCGTCCTCAAAAACCTCCCCGCCCGCAGACCAGACAAAGGGCATCAAGGTATATACAGTGGTTTCGGCTCCCGCTCCGCCGCCTGGAAAGACCAAGGGGTAGGCATATCGGTATTGCTCCTGCACCTCGGGTCGAAGGAAATGACGGGCCACCCTCAAGAGTTCATCCCAATCCTGAGGGGGGAGCAAGCCCTCTTGGGTCAGCCAGTCCTTCCGATACCAGAGGAGGGAGATGTCGGCTTTCACCGGCAGGCCGTACAGTTTGCCCTGATAAGAGTTCGCCCGCACGAAAGCCGGGTACAGGTCCTGGCTGTACCGGGAAGGTTTCCAACGGGTGTCCAGTTCCTCCAGGGAGTAGAGGAAGCCTGCCCGGGCCAGCCCTGCTACCCACACGCTATCTACCATAGCGGCATCGGGAGCAGTACCACTGCCGATCGCCGCACTTAGCAGGTCGTAAAGGCGGCTGTGACTAACGACCTTCACCTGGAAGGAAATGGGCTGGGAGGGATGAGCGGCATTCCAGGCCTGGCGGATATGAGCCATCAGTTCGGACCAGCGTGGGTCGGAGCATATCAACTGGATGGAGAGGTTCGGCACGACTCGATGAGGAGGGGACTCGCTGACAAAGGTGCCGGCCCCAGGACGGCGGACCAGAACTCCTTCATATACCAGTTCCTTCAAGGCCTGACGGACAGGGGAACGGCTGATCCCGTATATCCGGCAGAGTTCCTCTTCGGTAGGAATCCGGTCTCCCGGACGCCAGAGACCGCTTTCGATCTGTTCCCGGATCAGGGTTTTAAGTTGATGATAGAGAGGGACCGGGGAGTCCCGCTCAATGGTTCCCATGGCCAGCCTCAGGGTTTGATATACTGATATAATATTACACCAAATTGTTGGTTTTGTCAAGATATGGGAGAAAGAAGCCCTGCAGGATACGCCTGGCGCTGGTCGTGTGAGACCGCTAACTTCTATCTGAAGACCCAGGCGGGAGTGGCCGATTCCCGGGTTCGGTCCTGCGAGGCTGTGAAGCGTTAGGTGGCTGAGGTTTTCCTGGCCTAGGTCGGTAGAGAGTGGCGGTTTGTCCGGGAGCCGCTGGCTCAGGCGGTGTTCCGGGTTCAGCCCGAGGGGGCGGACGTATGGCCATATCCTGCAATGGCATCGGGGAGAGCGCGCCGAAGACTGGCTTCGGGGAGTTGTTCAGAAGGCGATAGAGACTAGGGTGCTGGAGCCGTTCTGCAGCACTTCCTGCCCCAGGAAGCGTAGAGGGAGTTCTGTCGCTGCGGACCCGGAGATGCCAGGGCGCCCCTCTAAAGCCGCTGGATGCCACAAGATAGGGCTCTGGAGGACCTTGTCCAGTTTGTCAACAAATTCGGATTCCCTGCACGCGTTGCGCTGTTCCTGGTAGGGCAGGCCGCAGGCCTGTCGGATGCCAGCGAGCCGTTCGCGTTCCTTGGTCATTCGCTGGTGCCACCGATGTTTGGATCCGCCCGGGGGGCGGTTACGACTCTTCTTCCCACACCAGTTCCACTTTACCGATGCGGATGGTATCCCCGGGCTGGACTCCAGCCGCTCGCAGCGCGTTCAAGACCCCCATTGCCTCCAGGGAGCGGTGGAGCCGGTGGACAGCCTCCTCCAATTCCAGGGGGGTCATCGCGGCTATGCGTTCCACCCGCTTCCCGTGCACCCGCCAGCCGTCGGCTTCCCGCTCCACCCAGAAGGTCCGCTCGTCGTCCTCCAGGCGGAACACCGGGATTTCGTAGACTGGTTCCGGCGCCCGGGGGAGTTCGGCCAGCCGACGGGCGGCGGCCCAGAGGAGGTCCTGGAGCCCTTCACGGGTCAGGCCAGAGATGGGAAAGACCTCGTACCCCCGGGCGCGCAGCGCGTCGCGCACTCCAGGCCAGCGTTCCCGGACTTCCGGGAGGTCCATCTTGTTGAAGGCCACCAGTTGGGGCTTCCGGTCCAGGCCGTGGCCGAAGGCGGCCAGTTCGGCATTAATGGTGGTGAAATCCCCCACCGGGTCTTCCGACGTCCCGTCCAGCATATGGATCAGCAGACGGGTCCGCTCCACATGCCGGAGAAACTCGTGCCCCAGGCCTCGCCCCTGGCTGGCCCCCTCTATCAGCCCGGGGAGGTCGGCCAGGACGAAATCGGTCTGGGCATCCAGGACGACGACGCCCAGGTGGGGCTGAAGGGTGGTGAACGGGTAGGGGGCAATTTTGGGCCGCGCCGCCGTGACGGCGGCCAGCAGGGTGGATTTCCCGGCATTGGGTTTCCCCACCAGGCCCACATCGGCCAGGAGTTTCAGTTCCAGATGGAGGATACGCTCCTCTCCCGGTTCCCCGTTCTCGGCGATGCGGGGTGCCTGGTGGGACGGGGTGGCGAAACGGGCATTGCCCCGCCCCCCTCGACCGCCTCGGGCCACCACCACGGCCTGCCCGGGTTCGGTCAGGTCGGCCAGCACCCGACCGGTACGGGCATCCCGAACCACCGTCCCCGGTGGCACCGGCACGCGCAGGTCGGCCCCGTTGGCCCCGTGCTGGTTCTTCCCCCGCCCATGCTCTCCCCGCCCGGCCCGAAAATGGCGCTGACGGGTGAAGCGATAGAGGGTGTTCAGGTGAGGGTCCACATAGAGAATCACATCCCCGCCCTTGCCACCATCGCCGCCCGCTGGCCCGCCGAAGGGAACATACTTCTCCCGTCGGAACGCCACGCAGCCGTTCCCGCCGTCTCCTCCCTTCACGTAGATGGTGGCTTCGTCAATGAACATTATGTTGGATCGCGAATCGCGTATGGCGGCGCGCCCCTCGCGGTGGCCAGAGGGAACCTACACGCCAGCCAGTTTTCGGCCTTCTTCCAGGAGCAGATGGACGCGCGCGGCGTCGGTGGTCTCACAGTAGATGCGGATGAGCGGCTCCGTACCTGAGAAGCGGAGCAGAAGCCAGCCGCCGTCCTCCAGGTAGTACTTGTAGCCATCGTATGTGAGGATGTCGGTAACGCGCAGGCCCAGGATGGATTCTGGCCGGGCCGCGTCCAACCGGGCCCGAATCTCCTCCCGCCGCTGGGCCGGGAAGGTGATGTCCAGGCGGCTGTAGGAGTAGACGGCGCCCAGTTTCCCATAGAGTTCGTCCAGCAGTTGGGAGGGGGTCTTCCCCTTCCGAACCATCATGTCCAGAAAATACAGATTGCCCAGGATGCCGTCCCGTTCGGGGACGTGGCCCCGAAAGGCGTAGCCCCCGCTCTCCTCCCCGCCAATCATCGCGTCCGTTTCCAGCATCTTGGGCGCCACGTACTTGAAGCCCACGCCGACCTGATAGACGGGTACTCCGTAGATTTCCCCCAGTTTCTCCAGCATAGAGGTGGTGGAAAGGGTCTTGACCATGGCCCCCCGCTCCCCTCGTACCTCCAGCAGGTAGTACGCCAGCAGCGCGTAGACCTGTAACTGGTTGATGAATCGCCCGTGCTCGTCGCCGATGCCCATCCGGTCGGCATCCCCGTCCAGGATGACGCAGACATCGGCGCCCAGTTCGGTCGTCTTTGCCAGCGCAACGTCTACGTTGGGCGGAATCGGCTCCGGGCGGACCATTTCCGGAAACAGGGGATTGGGGACGTTATGAATTTCGGTAACGCGCGTTCGGCCTCCGGCCAGAAGACGGGGGAACCAGCCGATGCCGTTGCCCCACATGGGCTCCACCAGGATGTGCAGGCCCGCCTGCCGGATGCGCTCCATGTCCACCAGACGGGAGAGATGGGCGATGTAAGCGGGCGCAGGATCCCAGACGATAATACGGCCTTCCGCCTGGGCGGCCGCGAAGTCGGTCCGGCGCACCTCCTCTATGGGCGGGATCGCTGCCTCAATCTCCCGCAGGCCATCGGGAGCAATCGCGGCTCCATGCTCGTCCCGCACCTTGAAACCGTTATCCGAGGGGGGGTTGTGGCTGGCTGTGATGTTGATGGCACCGGCGGCTTTCCGCTCCACAACGGAGAACGAGATCACTGGAGTGGGCGTGGGGCCATCGGTCAGCCAGACGCGGTAGCCATTGGCGGCCATCACCTCGGCGGCCGCGACCGCGAAATCGCGGGAGGCGAACCGCCGGTCGTGGCCAATGACGACGTCCGCACCGGATTGGCCGTGCGCGGCCAGGTAGCGGGCAAAGCCCTGGGCGCAGCGACGCACATTATCAAAAGTAAAATCTTCGGCGATCTTGCCTCGCCAGCCGTCGGTCCCGAACTGGATGAGCGTCATTGTGTCCGTCTCCTAACCAGAAGTCAATAAGGGCCACCGCTGAGGGAATGGCTATGGGTGATTTCCTGTGCTACCCGCCGTCCCAGTTCCACTGCGTAGTTGGTGCCCCGGTCCCAGGGGTAGACCTGGCTCATGTTGGCCATCCACAGGCCAGGGAGGGGAGTCTGGAAAGGGGGGATGTTTTGGGAGTGGTAGAGGGTCGGCACTGGCTGGGCGTACGGTTCGGCAAACATCCAGAACGCCCGCACCCACTCGGGGCGGATTTCGGGCTGAATCCGCACCAACCCCGGCCAGTAGTGCTCCAGCAGAGCCTCTTTATCCATCCCGAAGACCGGATGGTCCGGCGGAGGATAATCGCCGCAGTAGACGATATGGTCGCCTCCGTAGTGGTCCGGAGAGATGTAGTTCGTGTGCTCGACCAGTCCCATAAAAGGAAACTCGTCCCCTTTGGGTAGGTTGATCCAGTAATGGCCCCGGGTGAGGGGCCGCCGGAGGGCCAGGACCAGGGTAACCGCGCCCAGGGACTTCAGAGCGCGCAGGCGGGCTGCGTAGTCGGCCGGGAGGTCGGGGGCCAGATCGGCCAGCGCCCCCGGCGCGCAGGTGGCGATAACGGTGGGGTGGGTTGCCCAGCCGCCCCCATACTCCACGATCCATTGCCCCCCTTCCCACCGGATGCGGCGGACCGGCGCGTTCAGGAGGATGCGGCCTCCCCGGGCCGTTACCCGTTCGACCAGGATGTCCACGAATCCCTGGAAACCGCCGACGAAGTAGCCCAGCCGAGGCGTTCGCTTGTGCAGGCGGGCCCAGAACCAGGCCATATTGACATGGCGGTATTCGTCCGGGCCAAATTTGCTGATCAGGAGGGGTTTCCAGAGGATCTCGTAGGCCCGGGGGCCAACAGCACGCCGGGTCCACTCTTCTGCTGTTACCCCTTCCAGCGGTTCCCAGCGGCGCAGCAGGCGCAGGTACAGGGTGACCAGTCCTACCCGAAGCCGGTCATGGAAGGGCAGAGGGGTGAACCGTAGCACCCGCATCGGGCTGTCAAAGGGATAAATGCGCCCCCGATAGTAAATGGAGGTGGTGGGGCGGAGGAAGAAGAGCCGATCCGCCACTCCCAGTTCCCGGATCAGCGCGATGACCTCCCGGTCGGAGGCGAACCAGTGATGGTAAAAGCGCTCCAGAGGCCAGTCCCAGCGCTCGTCGCGGAAGCCCGAGGCCAGCCCCCCGGCGTAGGGGCGGGCTTCGTAGAGGGTTACCCGATGGCCCGCGCGGGTCAGGTCATAGGCCGCGGTCAGGCCAGTGATACCCGCACCGATGATGGCGATCTCCGTCATTGCACCATTGCCCCGAATTCCCCATCCCGGACCCGTACTCGCAGGGCGTCTCCAGTGGCCACTTGGGCTGGAGAGCAAACGATCCGGCCATCTACGGTCCGCTGGACGATGGCGTATCCCCGTTCCAGAGTGGCCAGTGGACTGACGCCTTCCAGGCGTCCCGCGAGGCCGGCCAGCCGCTCCCGGCGGACCGCGATCTGGTGCCGGATGGCCCGCCCGGCCCGCTCGGTCAGGTCGTCCAGCCGCTGGCGGGCCTGGGTCAGCCGAAGAGCCGGGGAGAGACGACGCAGGACTCGCTCTTGTTCCCGAATCCGTCCGCGCCGCCCAGCCAGGTCGGCAGCAATGGCCCGAACCAGACGGGCATAGAGGGCCCGGATTTGTTGGCGCAGTTCCAGTCGGTCTGGGGTTGCCAGTTCCGCCGCCGCCGATGGGGTGGGCGCGCGCTGGTCAGCAGCAAAATCAGCCAGGCTGAAATCCGTCTCATGCCCCACCCCGCAGACGACGGGGATCCGGGAATCGGCTACCGCCCGGGCCACCCATTCGTCATTGAAGGCCCAGAGTTCCTCCAGGGAACCTCCACCCCGAACCAGCAGAATCACATCTATATCCGGACGGGCGTTCAGCCTTTGCAGAGCCGCAATAATCTGGGGCGGAGCCTCTTCTCCCTGGACCAGGGTGGGAGCCAGGATCACCTCCGCCAGCGGATACCGGCGGGAGAGAATGTTGAGGATATCCCGCAGCGCGGCCGCGTCCGGAGAGGTAACGACGCCAATACGGCGGGGGAAGCGGGGAAGGGGCCGTTTTCGCCGGGCGTCAAAGAGCCCCTCGGCCTCCAGCCGCGCTTTCAGCCGCTCGTACTCCTGATATAGCCATCCCAGGCCCAGCGGCTCCAGTGTGTCCACATACAACTGGAGGTCGCCCCGCTGCTCGTAGACGCCTACCCGGCCATGGGCCAATACCGAGTCGCCGTTGTTGGGGAGCACTCGCATCCCCCGCACCCGGTCCCGCCACATCACACAGCGCAGTTCCGCTCCCGCGTCCTTCAGGGTGAAGTAGCAATGGCCGGACGCGACCTGGCGAAAGTTGGAAATTTCCCCCTCCACCCACACGTCCACCAGGCAAGGGTCTGTCTCCACGGTGCCCCGGATCCGGGCCATCAACTGGCTGACGGTGTACGGCTTCCGGTCGGCTACGGCGAACAGCGGAAGTTGCTCCTGCATGGTGGTTGTAGTGTACATCAGGGAGCCCGAAATGGCAAGTACCGAGGCGCGGACACATTGGGGCCAGGAACGACCCTTCAGAGGAAGCCCGACAAGGGGAAGACGCGAAGAAGGCCGCTCAGTTGACGCTTCCGCAAATCCGGAGTATGATAGCCCGCTGCAGGGGACCGGAGGGATAGCGATAGTGGAACAACTCACTAATGGAGGCGCAAGCCGCAGACTCCCCGGCCTGTCGGAGAGCATCTCGGGAAAATGCTGAGGACGGCGCAGCGCTGGCAGTTAGCCGATCCGGGACGTTCGGTCGTCGTTCCCGAGTTGGGCGGCCTGCGCAACATCGCCTCCCATTTCCCAATATCCCTTATTTCCAAGGGCCCTGCAGCGGGCGCGTGAGGTAGCATCGCGGCGAAAAGAACTGGCATCGCCGAGACAACCATCCTGCCGGATGCATCCGAGCGTCAACCGTACAGTAGCAAATAGACCCCGGTTCCGCCCGCGATGCTCAACAGCCACAGGGCCAGGCTGACACGCATCAGCACGAGAGGACGGCGGGGCGGCCACTGCTGGCGCCAGTTCATCCGTACGACGGTGTACATCATCAGGAACTGGGCGATCCCTCCGCTCAGACCATGCATAAAGGGCACAACAGTGGTGGGTTGGGCGAAGACATCCGGGCCTAGCCGGGCCAGTTTCAGCCAAGGCCCCACCATCCCGAAGAGAATGGGCAGCACAGCCATCCAGGTAACCAGGGCCATCCAGCGACAGTGCCGGGGGAACGCCTTCCGGCGGGCCATCGTCCAGCCCCCTATCGCTCCTCCTCCCAGCACCCAGAGGCTGAGCAGAGTCAGGTCGGAAGCGAGAGGAGCGCCGCTTCCCAGAAATCCGGATACCATGGAGGAAACCTGATGACTGAACATCTCCCGAACCCCTCTGTGGATATTTTGGCCATCGGCGCGCATCCCGATGATGCAGAAATCGGCTGCGCGGGCTTGCTCCTGAAAGCAAAAGCGCGCGGCCTGCGGACGGGAATTCTGGTGCTCACCCGGGGCGAGATGGGAACCTTTGGCGACCCGGAGACCCGACAGGCAGAGGCGGAGGCAGCTGCCCGCATCCTGCAGGTGGACGCGTTCCGCATGCTGGATCTGCCGGATGCGCGCATAGAGTTCAACTATGACAACACCTTACGGATCGTAGAAGTTCTCCGGGAATGGCGACCCCGGTTGTTGCTTTCTCCGCACGAGGACGACCATCACCCCGACCACGTGGCGACGGCGCGGTTAGTGGAACGGGCCGCTTACCTGGCAACCCGTCCGGCCTTGTTCCCTCACTTGGAACCGCTCATTCCCCAACCCCGGCACCTGGCCTTTCCGCTCTCGTTTCAGCGACCGCTTCGCCCTCATTTTGTTCTGGACATCACCGATGTCTACGGGCTGAAGCAACAGGCGCTGCAGGCTCACGGGTCCCAGTATGGCCCCATTCTCTTTGCGGTGGAAATCGTTGCCCGGTACTATGGGATGATGATTCCGGCGGCCTACGGCGAAGGCTTCCTTACCAAAAGCCCACACCCCCTAACCGATGCCCTGGGCATTATCTGAGAAGAGCGCACGGACCTCAGGGTACCGGTGAGTATTTGCCGTACCGGGCAGGCCGGGTGGCTGGCGCTACAGCGGCCTACATTTAGGGCACTGGGTTGGTCCCAGGGGCAATGTGCGTCCCCGCTATTTTGCTTCGTACACTTCCCGCCTCAGCGCGGCGATGTAGGGGAGAGTACGGAAGAGGTCGGCGTAATCCAGGCCGTAGCCCACTACCCAGACATCGGGGATTTCAAAGCCCAGATAGTCTATCGGGACATCCACCCGACGCCGCTCTGGCTTGCTCAGAAGGACACAGGTCCGCAGGGAAGCCGTCCCCCGGGCCCGAAAGTTCCTGATCAGGTAGTCCAGCGTGTAGCCGGTATCCACGATGTCCTCTACGATGAGAACGTGCTTCCCGGTAACCGGCGCGCGGGTATCCATAATCAGTCGCACGGCCCCGGTGCTCACGGCTCCCCGGTTGTAACTGGATAGCGCGATGAAATCCACGTGGTGGGGAACGGTCAATCGGCGGGCCAGGTCCGCCAGGAAGATAAAAGCCCCCTTCAATACGCCCACCAGCACCAGGCTGTTTTCGCGCAATCCGCCGTAATCGGTGCTGATCCGGGCCGCCAGTTCCTCCACCCGTTGCCGAATGGTTTCCTCATCCAACAACACCCGGTCTATCGCAGAAAAGTCCTGCTGGACGACGCGGCTTCCCATTTTTCTCTCCGTGGGCAGTCTGGGTCTCTGAGATGAGCCGGGTGGGATGCGGCGACCGCACTCCCGTCACCCGGTTATCGCCTAACTTGATGGCATCCTCGGCAGCGGGCCTGATAGACCTCCTCGGCCCCGACCAGGATGACCGGATCATCGTAGGCAGCAGGCTGGCCATTAATGAGTCGCTGGGTGCGGCTGGCGGGCCCTCCGCAGACCACACAGATGGCCTGCAATTTGTCTACCCGCTCTGCCCGGGCCATCAGTTGGGGCATTGGGCCAAAGGGCTCCCCCCGAAAATCCATATCCAGTCCAGCGACGATGACCCGGAGCCCGCGATCCGCCAGTTCCTCGCAGAGGGCTACCAGTCCTTCATCAAAGAACTGCCCCTCATCTACGGCAACGACCGTCGTCTCCGGGGCAATCAGAGACCTTAACTGGGCGGAATTCTCCACCGGGATGGCCTCCAACTGCAAGCCATTGTGGGAAGCCACTTCTCGCTCCGCGTAGCGGGCGTCCAGGCTGTGTTTGAAAACCTGCACCCGCTGGCGGGCAATTTGAGCCCGGCGTACCCGCCGGATTAACTCCTCCGTCTTACCGGAGAACATACTCCCACAGATGACTTCTATCCAGCCGCCGTTCGGTTGGCCGTACATCCGCCCCCCTTTCTTAAAGCACAGGCGAGGGCAGGGGATCCGCTCCGCCTGCCCTCGCCGGTCCAGTCGGGGTTATGAACTGCCCGCTTCGGCGGCCCCAGCGGAGACCTGGTCGCCGGGGAGGACGAAGCCCCGGGCACGCAGGCGTTTCTTTAGCATCGCCAGCACTGCCAGGTCAAGTCCCCGGATACGAGTGAGCGCGTCATCCCCTTCAGCCAGCCTGGCCAGGAGATCCCCGATCGTCTGCATCCCGGCGTCCTGGAGAATGCGCTCCACCGTGCCACTCAATCCCAGAATCGTAACCGGCTGCTCCAGAGACGCAGCGGCTTTCTGCCGGGCCTCGGCCTCTGCCCGCATCTGCTCCCGCCGCTGCAAACGGGTGCGGAAGCGGTCGACCTGTCCTTCGGTATCCACGATGCGCTGTTCGCCCGTGAAGAACGGATGGCATCGGGAGCAGACGTCAGTCCGGATAACGGGGACCGTGGCTCCAACCGTCCAGGTATTCCCGCAGGCGCAGATGACCTGGGCCTGGGGGTAATATTTGGGATGGATGTCCTTCTTCACGAAACCCTCCCAGTCGGATACACGCTGACCCGTTTGCGTCCACCCGGAATGGGCTCAAAGCAGACCACGCCGTCGGTCAGCGCGAAAAGCGTATAGTCCTTCCCCATTCCCACGTTGAGGCCCGGTTTAATCCGCATCCCGCGCTGGCGAACGATGATGTTTCCCGCCAGAACCATCTCACCGGCGTATTTCTTTACACCCAGCCGCTTGCTGTGGCTATCCCGACCATTGCGGCTGCTGCCTGCACCCTTTTTGTGGGCCATAGGAACCTCCTGAAAGAACATCCGCATCCCCAGCGATGCCAAGGATGCAACGCCACCCTCATCCAACGATTTCTTCAATCCGTAGACGGGTATAGGTCTGTCGGTGGCCTCGGCGGCGGCGATAGCGCTCCTTTGGAATGTACTTGAAGATACGGATTTTGGGGCCTTTCTCCTGCCCCAACACCGTGGCCCGCACTCGGGCACCCTCCACCAGCGGCGCGCCGACCCGTACCCCGTCCTCACCGGCCACCAGCAGCACCTCATCCAGCACAACCTGCGCTCCAGCCTGAGCGGGCAGTTTCTCCACCAACAGTTGGTCGCCCACAGAAACCCGGTATTGTCGTCCACCAGACCGAACAATCGCGTACACCAATAACCTCCTTCTGAGCGGCACAATAGTGGCCGTGCCTTTCGGCTACGGCCACGAGGGGTATTATAACGGGAACTGAGGATTTGTCAACCCGCGCCGACAGTGCCGGCACTATTCCCTCTTCCCATTTTCCCAGAGCGCGGTATAATTGGGGAAAAACCGGATCCGTCTTTCCAACACGGGTCCTGGTACGGTCCCTGGAGGAATATGCCACCCATCTTTCCCTTCACAGCCATTGTCAACCAGGACCTGATGCGTCGGGCCCTGGTCCTGAACGCCGTCTATCCCCAGATTGGAGGAGTGTTGATTCGCGGGGAGCGCGGGACGGGGAAATCTACCGCCGCTCGTGCCCTGGCCGCACTGTTGCCAGAAATAGAGGTCGTCGCCGATTGCCCGTTCTCCTGCGACCCCGATCAGCCAGCCACCTGGTGCACTCTCTGTCGGGAACGAGCCGCTGCTGGAGAGGAACTCCCCCGTGCCCGCCGCCGCACCCGTTTTGTGGACCTCCCCGTCAGCGCGACAGAGGACCGGGTGGTGGGCACACTGGATATTGAACAGGCCATCCAGAAAGGGGAGCGCCGCTTTGAGCCCGGGGTGCTCGCCGCCGCCAACCGAGGCGTCCTCTACGTGGACGAGGTCAACCTGCTGGATGACCACGTGGTGGACATTCTCCTGGACGCCGCTGCCATGGGCATCAACGTGGTGGAACGGGAAGGCATCTCCTTCACCCATCCAGCCCGCTTTATCCTCATCGGGACGATGAACCCCGAAGAGGGAGACCTGCGCCCCCAACTGCTGGATCGCTTTGCTCTCTGTGTAGACATCCGCAGCGTTCACGACCCGGGTGCGCGGATGCTCATTATGGAGCGCAATCTGGCCTTTGAAAGCGACCCGGAGGGGTTCTATGAAGAGTGGCGGCCGCGCGAAGAGGCCCTTTCCCGGGAGATTGCCCGCGCTCGCCAACTCCTGCCCCGAGTCTGCCACACCCGGGGGGACCTGGCTCTCATCGCCGCCATGATGGCCGAGATGCAGGTAGACGGCCACCGGCCCGACATGGTCATCCTGAAGACGGCCCGGGCCAACGCTGCTTTTGAGGGTCGCGACCGTATCAACGACCGGGACATCCTCCTGGCTGCCGAACTGGCTCTGCCCCACCGCCTGCGACGCCACCCCCTCCAGCCGATAGAGGCGACGCTGGATAACCTGGGTCAGCGTCTGGAGGAGGCCCGAGCCCGAATGGCCCGGCAGGAGTCCCGGCTGATGGAGGAGGTCATCCAGGAAGAGGACGTCCTCCGGGAAGAAAAAAAAACGCATATAGAGGCGGACCTGGGTGAGTCCTCCTCCGAGGAGCGGGAACGGCCCCGCGAGCCCATCGTCCAGGCTGTCCCCCAGTGGCCCTCCGAAGGGCGGTGGTGGGAAGGAGGGAAGAACGTTCCAGTGGGAGAACCTTTCTCTCCCCGCCGGCTGGATACCCCGCTGGACCGGCTCACCCGCTCCGGGACCGGTCGGCGCAGCACCACCCGCACCGACCAGCGGCGCGGACGCTACATCCAGGCCCGTCCCTCCCCCGACGACCCGGCGGACCTGGCCTTTGACGCCACGCTGCGGGCCGCCGCGCCCCATCAAAGCCACCGTCGCCGGCCCGGCGGGCCCGCTCTGGTGGTCCGCCCGGATGATTACCACCGCAAAGTGCGCATCCGCCGCATGGCCAATCTCATCCTCTTCGTGGTGGACGCCTCCTGGTCCATGGCCGTCGCTGAGCGGATGGAAGCGACCAAAGGAGCCGTTCTCTCGCTCCTCACCGATGCCTATCAGCGGCGGGACCGGGTGGGTGTGGTGGTCTTCCAGAAGAATGGCGCCCGGCTGGTCCTTCCGCCTACCCGTAGCGTGGCCCGCGCGCATAAAGCGCTCCAGGACATCCCAGTCGGGGGCAAGACCCCCCTCTCTGCCGGGCTCCACCTGGCCTACCAAGTCATCACCCGGGAACTCCGCCAGCATCCCGACCTGATGCCTCTGATGGTTCTCCTGACCGACGGGGCCGGGAACGTCTCCATGAGCGACCTACCGCCTCAGGAGGAGGCCCATCAGATCGCCGACCTCTTCCCCCAGGCCCAGATCCGCTCGGTCGTCATCAACATGGAGCACGAGGCCTTTGACCAGGGACTGGCCCAGGCGCTGGCAGACCACCTCCAGGCCCCCTGCTACCGGCTGGAGGAACTGCGAGCCGATGCCCTCTTGGAGCAGGTGCGGCGGGAACTGGACCTTTAACTATAACTTTACCCAAGCCACACCCGGGAGAGCAAGAGTCTACGCGCAGACTCTCTTCAGGCCCTGGATTCACCCGATCCGTGGACGCCCGTGGCTGATTCCTTGAGGCACAGCGAAGATGCTGACTCCCCCAGCACGAACAGTTCTGACCTGGCTGACCCTCCTGGTCGTGATAGTGATGCTGATCAGCGGCCTGGTGGGGACGCTCCACTGGCTGGCTCGTCCGGCTCGACAACCGTCGGCCCTCTCCATCGCGCCAGCGGAGGTAACCCTCTGCGTCGGCGAAACGGTGGCTTTCGCTGCCGCGCCACTGCCGGCGACTCGCTGGGCGGCCACCGGTGGCACGATCGGTGCCGACGGCCGCTACGTCGCAGGCGACCTCCCCGGCAACTACGAGGTCCAGGCGGTTGGCCCAGGCGGAGAGCGAGGCCGAGCCTACATCCACATCATCACCTGCACGCCTACTCCCTTCCCGACGCCGACCCTTATCCCCACCCCGGCCCCGACGCCCACCCCGGCCCCCACCCCGGTCCCAGAGGCCGATCCCTCCGGCGACCTTTTCGTCTACAGCACCGGTGCCACTGTCCCTGCCCCCTTTGACGGTCTGGACATCCGCAACGCCGCCTTTGCCCCGGATGGTCGTTTCCAGGCAGAGGGCCTGCCAGCCGAACTGACCGGATGGGCCCAGGCGGGAGAGGCCGTCCTCTGGATGGCCCTCCATTCACCCATCCCGGAGAGCATGCCGGTGCGGGCAGACTGGTTCTTCGTCCTGGACCTGGATGGGAATTCGGGGACAGGCCGTCCGCCAGGGACCCGTCCGGTGAACCAGGGCCTGGGGGACGAAGTGGCCATCGGCCTCTACTACGACCCGACCGACGGCGCGTTCCATTCCTACCTCCTGCTCTGGAACGCCAGCCGAAGAGACTTTGATGACGGCGGAGAACCCCACTACTGGCTCTCCCCGGACCGCACAATCATAGCCCTGGCAGTCTCGGGGGATATCCTCGGAGCCCGAGGATGGGCACCGGAGACCGCGCGCGGCCGCGCAGCGACGATCGCTTACGCCACCCCTCACCCCATCGCCGATTTCTACCCCTGATATGATACCCTGCGACCTGGGCATCGTGATCGTCAACTACAACACCCGCGACCTGCTGCGGGCATGCCTGCGCACCGTCTACGCCAGCCAGGGGGCATTCACCTTTGAGGTCTGCGTGGTGGATAACGGATCGGCTGATGGGAGCGGAAAGATGGTAGAGGCGGAGTTCCCCCAGGTCCACCGCATCCTGAACCCGGATAACCGAGGGTATCCGGTGGCCAACAACCAGGGATTGCGCCTGCTGGGATTCCCGGATGGCGTCCACGCACCTCGCTATGCCCTGCTCCTCAACCCAGATACCGAACTGCCCCCCGACGCTCTGGCAAAGATGCTGGCCTTTCTGGACGCGCATCCGGAGGCTGGCGTCGCCGGGCCCAAACTGATCCGGCAGGACGGCTCCCTGGACCTGGCCTGTCGTCGCTCTTTCCCCTCTCCAGAAGTCTCCTTCTACCGGTTCTCCGGTCTGGCTCGTCTATTCCCCCGCAGTCGCCGCTTCGGGCGCTACAACCTCACCTATCTGGACCCGGACGAGATGGCAGAGGTGGATTCGGTGGTGGGGGCCTTTATGATGGTGCGCCGGGAAGCCATTGCACAGGTCGGCCTGCTGGATGAAGAGTTTTTTATGTACGGCGAGGACCTGGACTGGTGCTACCGCATAAAAGCAGCGGGGTGGAAAGTGTATTACAATCCGGAGGTAACGGTCCTCCACATCAAGCGGGCCGCCAGCACCCGTAACCCCCGCGCCCAGGTAGAATTCTGGCGAGCCATGGACCGGTTTTACCGCAAACACTACGCCGCCCAAACCCCCTGGCTCCTCCACGTTCTGATTCTGGCCGCCATCCGTACCCGAACCCAACTGGAACGGATGCGCTGGCGAATGGCGGGAACGGACGTTTGACCTGCGGAGCCTCCCAGAACTGACCGGCGGCCCTAAGGGTGGGTCGGGCCGGCCAGGGCCATTATGAACCGATCCGCCCGGTTGCCGGTGAGCCCTATCAACCCGCAGGCTCCCTGCAGGAAAATCCGGAATAGGGGGGTGCCGGAAGCAAGCAGGCCGGACATAGAGGCTGGTAGCACCGACCCGGGCAGTTCCGCACATCGCCCGGAGCTCTTCGGACAGGTCCCTGAGAACCACACCTGTTGCCCGATGACCCGAGAACAACAATTCTACGACACCCTCCAGAACATCTTCATCGGCGCGCCCGTGGAGGGACAATCGGGCTACATCAACCTGATGCGCATCAAGGCCCGATACCTCCAGCAGGTCCTGCTCCCCCGCCTGGCGCAGGAAGTGGACGCGGCCCTCCAGCCGTTCCCCGAATTCCGCGAAGAACTATTTGACAAACTCTACACCTTCTTCCGTCGCTACTTCACCGAAAGCGGTTCCCTCGGCCTCTTCTTCACCCCCTACCACCAGAGCGTCTACGAGCGCGTCTACACCGACGACCGGGACGTGATGCTCTTCTGGAAGACGGCCCGCCTCTACTACGTCAAGTCGGACCGCCTCTTCCGGAGCATGACCATCGCCCTGGATGGCTTCCGCTTTTCCTTTGACGTATCCACACTGGAGCACAAACGGGCCAACGAGAAACGAGAACTCCTCTACACCTTTCGGGAACGGCGGGAGGACGGGACGCTGGTCTTCACAGTAACCTATGCGGAGCGAGGACGGACGGCCCATCCTGCAGCGATTCGGCGATCCATCCAAGACGCACTGAGGCCTCGCGTCGCGGGGCGGGCCCGCCCCACCGATACTGTCCCCTCCGAGGAGACGCTGGCGCGGGCCTTCCGCCTCTTTGAGCGCCAGAGCGAGGTGGATTACTTCATCTGCAAAGACGCCCGGACCTTCCTGCGGGAGCAACTGGACCTCTGGCTCTATCAGTATCTTCTGGGACGACCCGGTGAGGAACCGCAGACGGAGTGGACCGAACGCCGGATCGGGCAAATCCAGGCGCTCCGGCGCGTGGCGTACCGCACGATTGACCTCATTGCCGACTTTGAGGACGAACTGGTCCGCCTCTGGAACAAGCCGAAATTCGTCCTCCACAGCCACTACGTCATCACCCTGGACCGCATCGCCGCGCGGCCGGGGGGAGCGGCCCTCCTGGAGCGCCTCTGGGCTCATCCCGGGATGGTGGCTCAACAGGAAGAATGGCGGCAGTTGGGCCTGACGGACATAGCCGTTGCCCGGGAAGCGGCCCTCTCCTCCCGCCACCGCTACCTCCCCATAGACACCCGCTACTTCCCGGACCTGGAACCGGAGATTCTGGCCCTCTTTGACCCCCTGGACCGGGCGCTGGACGGCTGGCTGATCCGGAGCGAGAACTACCAGGCGCTCCGCACCCTCCTCCCCAAATTTCGCGGACGGGTCCGCACCATCTACGTTGACCCCCCCTTCAACAAAGAACAGGAAGCCGACTACTTCTACTCGGTGAAATACCGGAACTCCACCTGGGCAACCCTGTTGGAAAACCGGCTGGCTCTGGCCCGGGAGTTTCTGAGCGAAGAGGGGTGCATCTTCGTCCGCTGCGACGCCAGCGGCAACTGGATCGTGCGCGGCCTGATGGACAGCATTTTCGGGCCGGAGAACTTCGTCAACGAAATCAGCGTCCGGCGCTTCCGGAAAAACGTGATGGAGAAGGAGGTCCGCAAACTCCCGGAGGGACTGGATACCCTCTACGTCTATGCCCGCAGCGATCGGTTCGCCTACGTGAACCCCTTCCGTCCGAAGGCGGAACGACGGGCCGGATTCTGGCGGCACATGGGGGACTCATCCGGCCCGGGGAGACCGAAACGGTTCTTCGGCAAAGAACTGGCGCCCCCAGCCGGAAAACACTGGAAGTTCTCCCAGGAACGCATAGACGAGATGATCCGCCAGGGCCGGCTGGTCCTGGAATGCCGGGAATGCGGAGCCGTCCACGACCGGAGCCAGGGGCTATGGGCCGGCTGTCCCCGATGCGGCGCCGACCATCCGATACCCAAATACTGGGTGGAAGCGCGGGAAGAAGAAGTCCTGGACTCCAACTGGAGCGACATCTACGGCTACGCCACCGCCTGGGCGTTTCCCACCGAGAACTCGGAAGCCCTCCTCAAGCGAGTCCTCCTGGCCACCTCGGCTGAAGGCGACCTGGTGATGGACTTCTTCCTGGGCAGCGGTACCCTCACCGCCGTTGCCCACAAACTGGGCCGGAAATGGATCGGCGTGGAGATGGGCGAGCACTTCTACACCGTCGTGTTGCCCCGGATGAAGCGCGTCCTGGCCTACGACCGGTCCGGCATCTCCCGAGACCCCGACGTCCGGGCCCACTACAACCCCGACCGGGCCGGCGGCTTCTTCAAGTACTACGAACTGGAACAATACGAAGACACCCTGAGACGGGTGCGCTACGGCGATGCCGACGAGGACGACTGGCCCTACATCTTCGGGCGAGACCTGAAAATGCTGGATGCGCTGGAGATAGAAGGGGAGCGGGTACGGGTGAACCTCTCCCGCCTGTACGACGGGATAGACCTGGCCGAGACCCTCTCCCACGGACGGGGCCGCTGGATTCGGAGAATCACCCCCGAAGAAGTGGAGTTTGAGGACGGCGAGCGGGTGAGCCTCCGCGAGCCTGATTACCGGCTCCTCAAACCCTTCCTCTGGTGGATATAGGAGTTGGCCCATGCCCGATAACGGACTGACCCGCGATGCCTCCGGCAAACGGACGGACAAAACCGGCGCCCGGGATCTGACTTTCAGCCAGTGGCACCGCAAATACCTGAGCAACCGGGCCTACACCACCGACATTGACTTCTACGAGTACCGGGTAGAACAGGGAGGCCAGTTCGTCCCCAAAGCCTTTCTGGAAGTCAAACGGGTCCATGTCCAGCAGCCCAAATACCTCTGCTCGGCCAACTCCCGGGCCATCTTCACCCTGGCCCGGCAGGCTGGCCTGCGCTTCTTCATCATCCTCTACGCCATCGCCGACCCGGAGACCCTGGAGGGCCACTTCTGGGTCTGGGAAGTGAAGGAGATGGAGGATTTTGACCGCTACAGCGAGGAGCGGTTCACCCGGTTCTTCCGACGCTACACCAACCAGCAACTGGTGGAACTGCTGGAGAATCTCTGACCGAATTTCCTTTTCCGTAGCCCAGGCTGTGAGCCTGCCCGCTGCAGGCCCGGCGGCCTGCGTCGCTCGTAGTCAGCCACGAAGTGCAACGGAGTGGCGTTTCGCCCGCACAGGCTATTAGCCTGCATCTGACCAGCCCGACGGCCTGCGTTACCTGTGGTGCAGGCTGTTAGCCTGCCCGCTGCAGTCCTGGCGGCCTGTGCTACAGTCCCGGCGGCCTGTGCTACAGGCCAAGCGGCCTGCGCTGCATTCTCCGAACCTCAAATGTGTGGTCCGTCCTGCTCCTGAGCGATGAGCGTTCCCATTCTCCTCCAGCGTATGGTGGAATCCATCCCGGACGAACTCCTCCCCCCGGGCTGGCGGGACCTGGATTTCGCCACCTTCTCAGCCACGAAGCGCCTCTGGGACTACCAGCAGCAGGCCCTGCGGAACGCGGCCCAACTGCTCTGGAAGTACTACGACGAATTCGCCGACTACCGTCCTGGAGAGCCCCTGGACGTCAACCAGGAGCGTCGGCGGCGGCTCTGGGAATGGTACCGGGAAACCGGCCTTCCGGACGGACTGGATATAGACCTGCGGCGGCTCCCCCGTCGCACCGCCTCCCTCCTGCGGGAACACTACCCCATAGTGCCCGAGGGCCGGCTCTCCTACGAACACTTCATCAACCGCATGGGCTTCTGGATGGCCACCGGGAGCGGCAAAACCCTGGTCATCGTCAAACTGGTGGAACTCCTCTGGCGCCTGGTCCGGCAAGGGGAACTCCCGCCGAACGACATCCTCATTCTCACCCACCGGGACGACCTCATCGGACAGTTGCTGCGCCACGTGGACGAATTCAACCGGGGCCCGGGCGACCTCCGCATCCTCCTGCGGGAACTGCGGGAATACCCGGCCATCAAGCGGGAAACGCTGTTCTCCTTCCGGGACCAGGAAGTGATCGTCTTCTACTACCGTTCGGACAACCTGAGCGACGAACAGAAAGAGCGCATCGTGGATTTCCGCAACTACGATAACGACGGGCGCTGGTTCGTGCTCCTGGACGAGGCCCACAAAGGCGATAAAGAGGACTCCCGGCGGCAGCACATCTATTCCGTCCTCTCCCGCAACGGCTTTCTCTTTAACTTCTCGGCCACCTTTACCGACCCGCGCGACATCATCACCACCGTCTTCAACTTCAACCTGGCCCGGTTTATCAGGGCCGGGTACGGCAAACACATCCTCATCCTCCAGCAAGAGACACGCCCGTTTCGGGACCGAGAAGACTACACCGGGGACGAGAAACAGCGAGTGGTCCTGAAGGCCCTGATGATGACGGCCTGCGCGCAGCGGGCCCGCGCAGTGCTCCAGGAGGCCGGGTACAACGGATACCACCGTCCCCTCCTTCTGGTCCTGGTCAACTCCGTCCACACCGAGGAAGCGGACCTTCAGTTATTCTTTCGCGAACTGGTCCGCATCGGACGGGGCGAAGTCCCTCCGGCCCTCTGGGAGCAGGCCCGACAGGAATTGCTGGAAGAGTTACGGAGATGCCCCGGGCTGATATTTGAGGACGAGCCTGTCCCCATAGACGGACGGACCTTGCGGGAATTGACGTTCGCGGATATACTTCGGTGGGTTTTCCACTCCGAAGCCCCGGGGGAGATGGAAGTCCTGGTCCGGCCCTCCAATCGGCAGGAGATAGCCTTCAAACTCAAGAGCGCGGCCCGTCCCTTTGCCCTGATCAAAATCGGCGACATCTCCCACTGGCTGCAGGAAAAACTGGCGGGATACGAAATCAACGAAACGTTTGACGACGAGAGCCTCTTCGCCTGCCTGAACGAAGAGAGTTCGGACATCACCATCCTGATGGGGTCGCGGACATTCTACGAGGGATGGGACTCTAACCGCCCCAACGCGATCTGCTATATTAACATCGGCGTTGGCGAGGAAGCCCGCAAATTCATCCTTCAGTCCCTCGGGCGAGGGGTGCGGATTGAACCGGTCCCGGGCCTGCGGAAGCGGCTGCTCCCGCTGGTCCGGGACGGCGCAGTGCCTGGCGAATGGGCGCGGTGGAGCGAGCCGGCCGCGCCCCTGGAAACACTGGTCGTCTTCGCCACCAACCGTGCAGCGCTCCAGGCAGTGATCGATGGATTGCGGCAGGAGCGGGCCGCGTCCGGTCTCCCGGGCCGACCCCATCGGAGGGAGCGGGCGGCCCCGGCGCCGCCCCCGCCGCGCCTGGCACTGAGCCAGGAGGAATACGAGCGGTTGCGGCGATTCGTTCGCGCCGCCGACGACCGGGTCTTGCTGGCTCGCTACGATCTCACTCCTGGCCAGATTGGTGCCCTGCGTCGGGCCCTGGAAGAGCCAGCGCCCGACCGGTGGATCGTGTGCTCGGGTCCAGACACTCCCGCGCGGGCAGTGGGAGACCGTCTTCGCGCTGGCGACCCATTGGAAACCATCCGACGATGGCTGAGGTTTCTGGAACCCACTGAACCCCGCGGGCCGGAAGAGCCCGTTTCCGGCTGGCTGAAGCATCCCCAGGAATCAGGAGGCATCCAATGACGACGGAAACCCAGTTCTACCATCGGGCCAGGGAGTGGCTGCACCGCTTCGCCGAACGCAACCCGGTAACAGCGACCTTCATGGGCATCCACTCGTACGACCACCGGCTGGGCGAACGGACCCCACCGGCGTTGGAAGAGGAACAACGGGAAATCCGGGCCGCGCTGGCGGAACTGCGGGCAATGGACCTCTCCGACTTCCGTCCCGATGCCCGTATTGACCACACCCTCCTCACCCACCTGCTGGCCTCCTTTGTCCGCTCCTACGAGAAGTTCCAGGGCCACCTCCGGCATCCGGGCGGCTACCTGGAAGAGCCCCTGGAAGGCGTTTTTCTCCTCATTCTTCGGGACTTCGCGCCGCTTCCGGAGCGGCTCCGCTCCGCCCTGGGCCGGGTTCAGGAGACCCCACGCCTTCTACGGGAGGGGATGAACAATATCATCCCGGAGCGGGTGCCTCGGGTGTGGGCAGAGATTGCCCTGGAGCAGGCCCGTCAGGCCCCCGGCCTCTTCCTCGGCCTGCTGCCCGCCATCGCTGCCGGGGCCGCCCCGGACCTCCAGGCTGACCTGGCCCAGGCCGGACAGACCGCCGCGCAGGCCATCCAGGAATACGCGGCCTTCATTGAAAACGACGTCCTCCCCCGCGCCGCCAGCGACTTCGCCGCAGGCCGGGCCCTTTTCGACGAAATGCTGCGGGAGGAACACATGGTGGACTACGACGCCGACCAATTGCTCCAGATCGGCTGGGAACAGTTCCACCTCACCCGCCGCCAGATGGAGGAAGTGGCCCGGCAGATAGACCCCAACCGGTCCGCCCAGGACCTGCTGGAAGAGGCCAAAAACGACCACCCGACAGCAGAAGGTCTTCTGGACGCCTACCGGGAAGCCATGGCCGCTGTCCGCCAGTACGTGATCGACCACCAAATCGCCTCCATCCCGGAGGGAGAAATCCTCCAGATTGTGGAGACCCCTTCCTACCTGCGGCCTGTCATCCCCTACGCTGCCTACATCCCACCGGGCATCCTGGAGGAACGGCAAGAGGGCATCTTCCTGGTTACGCCCGTGGACCCCAACGCCCCACCGGAGGTCCAGGAGCAGACACTGCGCGGGCACAGTTGGGCCAAGTTGCCGGTAACGGCGCTCCACGAGGCCTATCCGGGCCACCACCTCCAACTGGTCTGGGCCAACCGCCAAGAGACCATCCCCCGGCGGTTGGGTTCATTCCTGGCGACCCTCTTCATTGAGGGCTGGGCCTTCTACTGCGAGGAGTTGATGGAGAAAATGGGCTATATCGCCGAACCGATCCAGCGCCTGGGCCGCCTCTCCGACCAATTGTGGCGGGCCGCGCGGATTATCCTGGACGTTTCTCTGCACACACGAGGGATGTCCGTGGAGGAAGCAGTGGACTTCCTGGTACGGGAATGCCAGTTGGAGCCCACCAACGCGCTGGCAGAAGTTCGGCGGTACACCACCACCCCCACTCAGCCCCAATCCTACCTGATGGGCAAACTGGCCATCCTAGAGTTGGTGGCGGACTACCGGCGTGCCCATCCGGAGGCCTCCCTACGCCAGATTCACGATGCTATCCTGGGATGCGGCAGCCTCCCGCCCCGCCTGATGCGCCAGCGCCTGTTTCGTCTCTGAGGGATGCGAGGAATCACCTCGCAGAACGCCGGGAGATGATTTCCTGATCAGGAAAGGGGAAGCGCAATGGACGAAAAAACGGCACAACGGATAATAGAAATCCTGGAGACCGACCCCGACTTCTACGTCCCCATCAAAAAACTCTGGCTGATGCTCCAGGGAGAGGGTCTGGCACTGGACCTGGAACTGGAGGAGTTCCGGGCCCAACTGGAAGCCGATGACCGTTTTGAAATCGAGGAGTTGGACGACTCCCTTCCGGGTGATCCCGAAATCGTTGCCGAAATAGAGCGAGAACTGGAGACCCTGGGCTTCTTCAGCGGCCCCCGAGTGAAACTCCGCAGCCGGGAGATGACCCCCGAAGACCTCTTCGCGGGCCTTCTGCGCAGCCTGCAACGGATGAACGAGGCCCTGCGCGGCGCCTGGGAGACCCGTCCCGAGGGCGACTGGGAAACCGAAGAGCAGTTACTGGATGCCCTGACCATCGGCCAGGAGATGGAGGACGAAGTCCGCCAGATCATAGAAGAACGACGCTGGGAAACCGAAGCGTCGGAGGAAGCATGAACCGTCCGCTGCGCTGGAGCGACCACATCCTGCTCAACATCTACTGGCTGGGGCTGAACGTTGCCTCGGGGACCATCACCCCGGTCCTCCTGCCCTATCTGGTAGCCCTCTTCGTGCCTCCGGAGCAGAAGAACACCTACCTGGGGCTGGTGCGGGTCATCGGCCTGGCCGTAGCCATGCTGGTCCAGCCGATGGCGGGGATGTTCAGCGACCGCTGTACCTCCCGCTGGGGCCGCCGCCGCCCCTACATCTTTGCGGGTACCCTACTGGACCTGGTTTTCCTGGCCATTATTGGCGCATCGCCCTTGTTTCTCCATTCCGCTCTGGATGGCTTCTTCCTGTCCACCCTGGGCATCACCACGGCCCTCTTTGTCCTGATTGTGGGCATCGTCTTCTTGCAGGCCTCGTCCAACATTGCCCACGGCGCCCTTCAGGGCCTTATCCCCGACCGGGTTCCGGAGGACCAGCGGGGTCGCTCCTCCGGTGTCAAAGCGGTCATGGAACTCCTGCCCGTCTTTCTGGTGATGGTTACCGGACCACTGGTGGACCGGGGACTAGTCGGGTGGGTGGTGGGCTTTGTGGGGCTGGCCCTGCTGGCGACCATGCTGGCAACGGTGCTGGGCGTGCGGGAAGAGCCGCTACGGGAGCAACCCACCGAACCGGTGGGTGAGCGAGTCTGGCGGCTGGTTGCCCTGACGGCCATCTTCGTCCTGGTCACCCGGGGCGCCCTCGGGCTGGTGAACACCATTGGAGGGGTAACAGCGGGGGCCGCTTTGGGCACGCGCGTAGCCGTGGGCATCCTGGTGGGCCTGCTTGCCATGGCGGGCTCCATCTTCCTGGGCGTCTACTTCGGCGCGTGGGTCGGCATCGGGCGGGAGGCCCCCCGCCAGACCTCTTTCATCTGGTGGGTGGTCAACCGGCTCATGTTCCTGGCCGCCGTAGGCTCGGTTCAGGGCTTTGCCCAGTACTTCCTGCGGGATGTTCTCCACATCCCCAACGCGGCCACCATGACCACGATTCTCCTGGCCGTGGTGGCGGTGTTCCTGCTCCCGGCCGCCCTGGGCGGCGGCTACCTGGCCGACCGGGTCGGGCGGAAGCGGCTGGTGATCGGGGCGGGGCTCGTCGCCGGAGCGGGAACGGTCCTGCTCCTCTTTTCCACCAACATCCCACTGGTACTGGTCAGCGGCTGCATCATCGGGCTGGGGACGGGCATCTTCTACGCCGCCAACTGGGCATTGGGGACCGACCTGGCTCCTCCGGCGGAGGCCGGACGATACCTGGGCATCTCCAACCTGGCTGGGGCCGGAGCGGGGATCGTCGGCGCGGGCATCGGTGGGCCGATGGCGGACTATTTCAACGCGCTTCAGCCAGGGCTGGGATACCTGGTCATCTTCGCTGTCTATGCGGCCCTCTTCTTTCTTTCCGTTGCGGCCCTGACGCGAGTGCGGGTGGGGCACTGATACCGTGGGAAACGAAGGGCCCCACTGCGAGCCCAGCCCCACAGGCCGAACATCAGATATTCCCGGATAATTCAGATATTTGCGGTCTTGACAAAAGGGCCATCCTGTGGTACAATTCTTGCTGAGAGCGCTCCCAAACGCCAGCGCTTGGGGTGGACGAAAGGGGGCGCACTCCTTTTTGACAGGAATGATAGTTGAGAGCGTTCCCAGAACGAGTCGTTATGCCCCCGACCCTAGAAGAGGTCGCCAAACTGGCGGGCGTCTCCCGTTCTACGGTCTCTCGGGTGATCAACCAGCAACCCAACGTGCGCCCCGAAGTTCGGGAACGGGTGTGGGAAGTCATCCGACAGACGGGTTACCAGCCCCATGCGGCGGCTCGGAGCCTAGCTACCCGGCGCACCCGGGTGATTGGCCTGGTGATTCCCCAGGCCGTGACTACGCTCTTTACCGATCCCTATTTTCCAATCTTCATGCGTGGCGTTGCCGATGCCTGCAACGCGCACAACTATCACCTGATGCTCTCCCTATTCAGCCACCGCCGGGCCCAGGGCGCACCGACCAGCCAGGACGCGCTATACCAGCAGATATTGCGCAGCCGTTATCTGGATGGAGTGGTTGTCTCCTCGGCTACCCTGGATGACCCGGTTTTCCATCACCTGCTGGAAGACGGGGTGCCCTTCGTGATTGCCGGTCGGTACCCTCACGAACGGGCTAACTATGTGGATGTGGACAACGTGGTGGGTGCGCGGATGGCGGTGGAGCACCTGTTGCGGCTGGGACACGAGCGGATCGCGACCATTACTGGACCTTTAAACATGTTTGCGGCCCAGGACCGCCTGGAGGGATACCGGCAGGCCCTGACTGCCCGGGGCATTCCGATAGATGAACATCTGATCGTGGAGGGAGATTTCACCGAACAAGGGGGACAGGCGGCGATGAAGCGGTTGTTGCCGTATCGGCCTACCGCCGTCTTTGCCGCCAGTGACATGATGGCCATTGGTGCGCTCAAAGCCCTACGGGAAGACGGCCTGCGGGTGCCCGAAGACATAGCCCTGGTGGGGTTTGACGATGTGCCTCTGGCCTCTATGGTGGATCCTGCCCTGACCACCGTCCGTCAGCCCATCGAACAATTGGGGAGCATGGCGGTGGAATTACTCATCAGTTTGCTGGAGAACCCCCAGAGGGAAACCGTTCACCGGGTGGTACTTCCCACCGAACTGGTGATCCGGGCCTCCTGCGGGGTTCGGGTCCGCTAAAAAACCACATATCCTGCAGAAAGGAGGGGGTATCGGGAAGAAGCGCAGACATCGCCCGCATCACCACTGAGTCCTCTCTGTATCGTCTTAACCCTACCATAACAGGAGGAGAAAGATGTCCCGGAAACTGACCTTTGTGGTCCTGAGCGCCCTCGTTGTGGGGAGCCTCTTGCTGGCGGCCTGTCAGCCACAGACGGTAACGGTGACTGTGGTCCAGACGGCCCCGCCCGTGAAGGAGACTATCGTGATTACTCCGACGCCCGCTCCGGCGGCTGAGGTAGTCTACCCCCGCAACGAGACCCTCTACACCAGCGGCAAGCAGTGGGGTCCGCCCACCTCGTGGAACCCGCTCCAGACTGGTGCCTATGCCATGGGGGTGATCGGCCTCTGCTACGAGACCCTCTTCCTCTTTGACCCCCTGAAGGGCGAGTACATCCCCTGGCTGGCCGAGAGCGGCAAGTTTGTGAGCGACCTGGTCTACGAGGTGAAACTCCGCGACGGCATCCAGTGGCAGGACGGCAAGCCCCTCACCGCTGCCGACGTCGTCTACACCTTTGAACTGGGCAAACTGCCGGGGGTCTACTACGCTGGCCTGTGGAACTGGATGGAGAAGGTAGAGGCGGTGGATGACCTGACCGTCCGCTTCACCTTCAAGGAAGTCCGCTACCAGTCC
This sequence comes from Anaerolineae bacterium, assembly GCA_025060135.1. Taxonomy (GTDB): domain Bacteria; phylum Chloroflexota; class Anaerolineae; order B4-G1; family DUEL01; genus SpSt-77. The sequence goes on from JANXCY010000005.1 coordinate 62,457, forward strand.
TGGTACAACCTCCTCTACTCCGTTGCCATCGTGCCCAAGCACGTATGGGAGGGCCGCTCCGACGAGGAGAACGTCAATGGCCCGAACCTGCCCCCGATGGGTAGTGGCGCCTATATGTACGAGACCCACTCCGAGGAGCGGATGGTCTGGAAGCGGAACGACAACTGGTGGGCCACCAAACTGCTGGGCCGCTCCGTGGCGCCCAAGTACATCGTGGACCTGGTCAACCCCAGCAACAACGTGGCCCTGGGCCGGTTCCTGAAGGGTGAGGTGGACCTGAGCAACAACTTCCTGCCCGGCATCGCCACCTTGGTGGAGGGCGGCTATCCGGTGAAGACCTGGTATGATGACGCACCGTACATGCTCTCCGCCAACACCGCCTTCCTGTTCATGAACACCACCAAGAAGCCCATGGACGACCCGGACTTCCGCAAGGCGATGGCCTATGCCGTCAACGTGGACGAGATCGTGACCAAGGTCTACGGCAACATCGTCCAGAAGGCCGATCCCACGGGCCTGCTGCCCACCTGGGCGCAATATGTGGACAAGGCGGTGGTGGACGAACTGGGCTTCTCCTACAACCCCGACCAGGCTAAGCGGATCCTGGACCAGGCCGGCTACAAGGACGTGGATGGCGATGGCTTCCGCGAAGCCCCCGATGGCTCCAAGATCGAACTGAAGATCATGGTGCCCTTCGGGTGGACGGACTGGATGGAGTCCATCCGCGTCGTCGCGTCCAGCGCCCAGGCGGTGGGGATCAACCTCCAGCCGGACTTCCCGGACTTCGGTGGGTACTGGGACCAGTTGACCGGTGGGACCTTTGATATGGCCATCAACAACTTCGGCTCCCAGATGAGCGACACCCCGTACACCTTCTACTCCTGGCTCTTCCGGAGCCCCATTGAGGCCAGCATGCCCAACGGTAACTTCGGCCGGTACGACAACCCCGAGGTCTTCGCGCTGGTGGACGAACTGGACAAGACCCCCAAGGAAAAGATGGCGGCTGTCATCTCCAAGATCCAGCGCATCCAGTTGACGGATATGCCGGCCGTGCCGCTGTGGTACAACGGTCTGTGGGCCCAGTGGCAGGATGCCTACTGGACCGGCTGGCCGTCCGCCGCCGAAGGGGCGTCCAAGTACCTGCCGTGCACCTGGAACGGCTACTGGAACATGACGGCTATCCTGATGCTCACTGAACTGAAGCCGGCCCAGCAGTAGCCGTCCCGTTGTCGCCCCTCCCTTTGCCCGAGGGAGGGGCGACTTTTTGTGTGTACAGGTATTTTTGATTTATTATTAAATATCACTCCTGCCGCACTCAGGCCAGAACCAGCAGGTTTTTGTGGTGGCGGGTAATACCGCCACCCCAAAAACCCTCTCCAACAAAACCGATTTGCGCAAAGCGCAATTTGAGGTAAAATCAGAGAGCGAGGAAAGGACCTCGCAGCAGAAGCCTGCTCTTATGCGCCCTCCGACAGAAAAAACGTGCGGGAAGGAGCACCGTGGTACGGTATCTTGGGAGAAAAATCTTCATATACTTGCTGACCTTTTTCGTCGCCGTTACCATAGACTGGTTGATCCCTCGCTTCATGCCCGGCGACCCGATCGGCATGCTGCTGTCTCGTATTGGCAGCCGCCCGGAGGCCTTCAAATACCTATATACTTATTACGTTCAGGCCTTTCAACTGGACGTTCCTCTCTGGCAGCAGTATGTGAACTTCTGGAAGGGGCTGTTTCAGGGAGACCTGGGGGTAAGCATCTGGATGTACCCCCAGCCGGTGATGACCATCATCCGGCGGGCCATCCCGTACGACATCTTTCTCCTGCTTCCGGCTATTCTGCTGAGCTGGTTTGCCGGGAATCACGTGGGGGCGCTGGCTGCCCGAATCCGCTGGCTGGATAACACCATCCTCCCTCTGGGCTATCTGTTGACAGCCACCCCGTATATGTGGCTCGCCCTGGTGTTGGTGTGGTTTCTGGGCAATCAGACCAACCTGTTTCCCATCGCAGGAGCGTACAGTCCTCAATACCGCCCCCACCTTTCGCTGACGTTTATCCTGGACGTCCTCCATCACTGGTTTTTACCATTCCTGTCCCTGTTTCTGGTAATGTTCGGCGGATGGGCGATCGGGATGCGGAATATGATTATCTACGAACTGGAGTCGGATTACTCCCGGTATCTGGAAGCGCTGGGGACGCCCCAGTATCTGATCCGGAGATACGCTTTTCGGAACGCGATGCTCCCGCAGATTACCGGTCTGGCCCTGCAACTGGGAGGGATTGTGGCCGGCGCGGTGGCCACGGAGGTGGTCTTTGCCTACCCGGGGATTGGCTATATCATCCTGAACGCGGTGCAGAATAAGGATTATTTCCTGGTCCAGGGATGCTTCCTCTTCATCATCCTGGGGGTCCTGATCGCGAACTTCCTGATCGACCTGGTGTATGTCCTGGTAGACCCCCGCACGCGACTGGGTATGACAGGAGAATAACGATGGAGCGAGAAGTACTCCAGGAAGTGGAAGAACTGAAACAATTGCCTCGTCCTATCCGCAGCGAGTTTGTCTACTTCGCTTGGAGAAATACCAAGTTGCGGATTGGGGTGAGCATTCTTCTCCTCTTCGTGATTTTCGCGATTGTGGGGCCGTTCTTTGCCAAATATGACCCCCACGCCTATATCGGCCCGATGGGAGCCCCGCCTTCCCGGGAGTACTGGATGGGGACCACGACCTTTGGGCAGGATGTTTTCAGCCAGTTTGCCCATGGCACTCGCTCCACGCTGATCGTGGGAGTGCTGGGTGGATGCCTGGGGACAATGATCGGGATTCTGATCGGGCTGTTTTCTGGCTACCGGGGAGGACTGGTGGATGAGTTCCTGAACATGATCACCAATATTGTGCTGATTATTCCCACCCTGGCAGTCCTGATCATTATTGCGACTTACCTGGAGGTGCGGGGGATTCTGACCCAGAGTGTCTTTATTGGATGTACCGCCTGGCCCTGGGCCGCGCGGGCCATCCGCGCCCAGACCTTCTCCCTGCGGGTGCGGGAGTTTGTGGACCTGGCCCGGATGAGCGGGCGGAATTCCCTGAACATCATCCTGACCGAGATCGCTCCCAACATGATGTCCTATCTTCTGCTGGTGTTCATCCTGCAATTCGGCGGTGCGGTCCTCAACGCGGCCACGCTGGATTTCATCGGCCTGGGCCCGACGCGCGGAGTATCCCTGGGACTGATTATGAACAACGCGGTGCTCTGGGCGGCCCTCCAACTGGGCCAGTGGTGGTGGTTGCTCCCGCCTGGCGCGGCCATCGCCGCTATCGTCGGCGCCCTCTACATCACCAACGTCGGCCTGGACGAGGTTTTCAACCCCAAACTGCGGGAGATGTGAGTCCATGCTTCAGGTGGAAAATCTCACCGTGTACTACAAGACGATCCGGGGCTACGTCCAAGCCCTGGAACAGGCCACCTTCAAGATCGCCGATGGCGAGATCATGGGGTTGGCCGGTGAATCCGGTTGCGGGAAAACCACCCTGGGCCATAGTCTCATCTATCTGCGCCCCCCGATGAACTACATTGGAGGGCGGGTGGTCCTGGACGGCCAGGAACTCCCCATCTGGGATATGGAGAAGATGCGGGAGTTCCGTTATCGGCATGTCTCCCTCATCCCCCAGTACGCGATGAACGCTCTGAACCCGACGCGGAAGATCGGGAGGATGATCGCTGAACTTCTAGAGAGTCGGGGGGTGAATTACAACGATGTGCTGCCGGAACTGAAGCGGCGCCTGGACCTGGTCCAGTTGACCCACGATGTATTGAAGATGTACCCGATAGAATTGTCGGGGGGGATGAAACAGCGGACAGTGATGGTGGTCTCGACCCTGCTGAATCCCTCCCTTTTGATCGCCGACGAAATCACCTCGGCGCTGGACGTGTCCACACAGAAGGCAGTCTGTGAGATGCTGGTGGAGTTCCGGGACCGGGGCTTTGTCAAGAGCACCATCATCATCACCCACGACATTTCCATCCTGTATCAAATCGCCGATTCTATCCTGGTGATGTACGCTGGCCAACTTTCGGAGAAAGCACCCTCGGAAATCATCTTCCGGGACGCTCGCCATCCGTATACCCGGTTGCTGATCGGCTCGCTTCCGAAAGTGGGCGTGCGCTACCGGGAGGAACGGCTGCGGGGGATCCCCGGCTCCCCTCCCCAACTGCTCAATCCTCCACCGGGATGCCGTTTCCGGGAGCGGTGCCCCGTCGCTTTTGACCGATGTGTGGAGGTCCCCCCATTCCTGGAAATCTCTCCCGGACACTTTGTGGCCTGCTGGAGGGCATACTGAGATGCTCAGCCTGGAACACGTTACCAAAATCTACCGACTGGGCGCCTTCGGGCTGCAGAAACTCATCGCCGTTCGCGACGTTACTTTTGAGATTGGCGAGCGGGAAATCGTTTCCCTGATCGGAGAAAGCGGCAGTGGGAAGAGCACCATCGGGAAACTTATTCTCCGCCTGATCCCCCTCACGTCAGGAAGAATTTGTTTTGAGGGGACGGACGTCTCCACCCTGAATGGCCGCTCTCTCAAGGAGTATTACCGAAAGGTCCAGGGCGTCTTCCAGGACCCTTTTGCCTCCTTCAACCCGATTTTCAAAGCGGACCGGATTTTCCGAATGATTCGGGAGGAGTTCTATCCGGGGATGAATGCCCGGGAGTGGTCCGAAAAGGTGGAAGGAGCCCTGCGCGCTGTGGGTCTGAACCCGCCGGATGTATTGAACAAATTCCCCCACCAGTTAAGTGGTGGGCAGTTGCAGCGCTTCCTGGTGGCCCGCGCGCTCCTGCTGGATATCCGGTTGCTGATCGCCGATGAGATTATCAGTATGCTGGACGCATCCACCCGGGTCGACGTCCTGAACCTGCTGGCCGACCTGAAGGCCCGGGGTCTCTCCATTCTCTTCATCACCCACGATCTCTCCCTGGGCTACTACATCAGTGATCGAGCGGTCATCCTCTACCGGGGCCGTATCGCCGAGATGGGGCCGACGGACCGGGTCTACAACTACCCGCTCCACCCTTATACGGAGATGTTGATGGAGGCGGTCCCCCGCCTGGATCGGAAGTGGGATGAGGAGATTCGCGTGGAGCGGGAAGGAGAACTGGCAAGTATGGCGGTGACTGGGTGTGTGTACGCCAGCCGCTGCCCCAAGGCCATAGACATCTGTAAGGAACAGGAGCCGGAACTGAAGGAAGCAGAGGCTGGCCATTTCGTGGCCTGCTGGGCGTAGTGAAGTCCCGCCCGACCGTTTCCGCAGGCAGAGTTCCCTCCTTCTGAATGAAAAGAATATTTTTTGTGGCGGCGCGGCCGCTGCAAAAAATATTCTTTTTTGTGATTTCGGCAGGGTGTCTCACCCATCGGTGGGAGGCGCCCATTCTACAGGAATCCCATAGACCGAAGGAGCACGATGATCCGAGCCATTGGCCCTGCCCTGCCCAACATCCCCTGGGAGGATCGTCCTCCCGGATGCAGCGATGTCGTCTGGCGCTATAGCGGGAACCCTATCATCACCCGGGACGCCGTCCCCGGGGCTAATAGCATCTTCAACAGCGCGGTGGTCCCCTTCCATGGGGCCTTCGCGGGTGTCTTCCGCTGCGACAACACCGCCCGGGATATGCAGATTCACGCGGGTTTCAGCGACGACGGCATCCACTGGCGAATAGAGCCGCAGCGCATTCACTTTGTCTGCGAGGATCCCGAGATCGGGCAGTTTGTCTACGGCTACGACCCGCGCGTCTGCTGGCTGGAAGACCGCTACTATGTTACCTGGTGCAACGGGTACTACGGTCCGACCATCGGCGTGGCCTACACGTATGACTTCCGGACCTTCTACCAGTTAGAGAACGCCTTTCTGCCGTATAATCGCAACGGAGTGCTGTTCCCGCGCCGGATCAACGGGAAATACGCTATGTTGAGCCGTCCCAGCGACCGCGGGCACACACCCTTCGGCGACATCTTCTACAGCGAAAGCCCGGATATGATTCACTGGGGCCACCACCGGTTCGTGATGGCCCCGGTAGGAGGCTGGCAATCCACCAAAGTCGGCGCCGGTCCCACGCCTATTGAGACCCCCGAGGGCTGGTTGCTCCTTTACCACGGTGTCCTGACTTCCTGCAACGGTTTCGTCTACAGTTTCGGCGCGGCACTACTGGACCTGGAGAAGCCCTGGAAGGTCATCTATCGGACCCGTCCCTATCTCCTGAACCCTCGGGAGTACTACGAGTGTGTGGGGGATGTGCCCAATGTGGTCTTTCCCTGCGCGGCCCTGGTAGACCCGCCGACGGGCCGGATGGCTATCTACTACGGAGGCGCGGATACAGTTACTTGTCTGGCCTTCGCGTACCTGCACGAAGTGGTGGATTTCGTAAAGGCGAACTCGCTGTGAAGAGTGGCATTGGCAATTCCATGGGGCCGCCTCGGCGCGTCGGGGCGGCAACCCAAACCCTCGGGTTGGGAGCGCTCCTATTCCAACACGCTGCGACAGAAGGAGGGGACGTGCAGTTTGGCTATTTTGACGACCAACGCCGGGAATACGTGATTACCCGCCCGGATACCCCGCTCCCCTGGATCAACTACCTGGGCTGCGAGGATTTTTTCGGTATCATCTCCCATACCGCAGGCGGTTACTGCTTCTATCGGGATGCCCGCCTGCGCCGCCTGACCCGATATCGCTATAACAACGTCCCTTTGGATTGCGGCGGGCGCTACATTTATTTACGGGATGATGAGACCGGCTTTTTCTGGTCTCCGTCCTGGCAGCCAACCCGGCACGAGGTGGAGCATTACTTCTGTCGGCACGGCCTGGGCTATACCGTCATTGGCTCCACCTGTCGGGGCGTGGCTGCCCAGACCCGCTACTTTGTCCCCCTGGGGGCCAACCTGGAGATCTGGCAGTTCACGGTGACCAATCAGCGCGAGCGACCCCTGGCCCTTTCCCTGTTCTCGGCGGTGGAGTTCTGCCTCTGGGACGCCCAGGACGACGCCACTAACTTCCAGCGCAACTTCAGCACCGGCGAGGTGGAAGTCGAGGGCCGGGTGATTTACCACAAAACGGAGTATCGGGAGCGACGCAACCACTTTGCCTTCTTCGCCTGTTCCGAACCGCTGGTGGGCTACGATACTGACCGAGATACCTTCCTGGGACCGTATCGGGGCTGGGACCGCCCCCTGGCGGTAGAACGGGGCCGCTCGTTTAACTCCATTGCCCATGGCTGGGCACCGATGGGCTCTCACCACGTTCGCCTGTATCTGGCTGCGGGGGAGACGCGCCAGGTCATCTTTCTCCTGGGCTACCACGAGAACCCTCCCGATGAGAAATTTGACCCGCCGGATTCGCAACGGGTCAACAAGCGGACGGTGGCCCCGCTCATCGTGGACTATCTGGACCCGGTCTATGTGGAGGCGGCGTTTGAGGCCCTGCGCGCCCATTGGGAGCGGCTGTTGAGTGTCTTTCAGGTGGAAACTCCGGACCCGCACACGAACCGGATGGTGAATATCTGGAATCCATATCAGTGCATGGTAACCTTCAATCTGGCCCGCTCGGCCTCGTACTTTGAATCCGGCATCGGGCGGGGCATCGGGTTCCGGGACTCCAATCAGGACCTCCTGGGGGCTGTGGCGATGGTCCCGGAGCGGGCCCGGGAGCGAATTCTGGACCTGGCGGCCACTCAACTGGAGACCGGCGGCGCGTACCACCAGTATCAACCGCTGACGAAACGGGGGAACGACGCGATCGGCAGTGGGTTCAACGATGACCCGCTCTGGCTGGTGTTGAGCACGGCGGCATACCTGAAGGAGACCGGGGACGGGAGCATTCTGGATGAGCCGGTCCCTTATGACAACCGGCCGGGGACGGAGGAGCCGCTGTATCAGCATTTGGAGCGGAGCATTCGCTACACGCTGGAGCGACGGGGGCCGCATGGCCTGCCCCTCATTGGCCGCGCCGACTGGAATGATTGTCTAAACCTGAATGTGTTTTCGGAGGAGCCGGGGGAATCGTTCCAGACCGCGCCGCTGAAGCGGGACGGGACGGTGGCGGAATCGGTGTTCATCGGCGGACTGTTTGTGCTGGCGGCGCGGGAGATGGCCGGGATTGCCCGCTGGCGCGGCCTGGAAGAGGAAGCCCGTCGCTACGAGGCGGCAGCGGACGAGATGGCCCGTCGGGTGCTGGAGCACGGCTGGGATGGGGAGTGGTTCCTGCGCGCCTACGACGCGTTGGGGCAGAAGGTCGGTTCGCGGGAGTGCGCGGAGGGGCAGATTTTCATTGAGCCCCAGGGGATGTGCGTGATGGCTGGCATCGGCGTGGAGGATGGACGGGCCCAGCGGGCCCTGGAATCGGTTCGGGAGCGGCTGAGTACGCCCCATGGCATTCTTCTCCATCAGCCGGCCTACACCCGATACTATGTCCACCTGGGAGAGATTTCATCCTATCCGCCCGGCTATAAAGAGAACGGTTCCGTCTTCTGCCACACCAATCCCTGGGTGATGATTGCTGAGACGGTGCTGGGGCACGGCGACCAGGCCCACGATTACTATCTCCGGATCAACCCCTCAGTGCGGGAGGCCATCAGTGAAATCCACCGCTGCGAGCCGTACGTGTATGCTCAGATGATCGCCGGGCGGGACGCGCCCACGTTCGGGGAGGCGAAGAATTCCTGGCTAACCGGCACCGCCGCCTGGAACTATGTCGCCATTACCCAGTATATTCTGGGCATCCGCCCCACCTTTGACGGGCTACGAGTCGCCCCGGTCATCCCGCGCAATTGGGCAGGGTTCACGGCCCAGCGGGTCTTCCGGGGGGTTACGTATCACATCACGGTACGGCGGGTGGGGCCGGGGAACCGGGTCTCTCTTCGGGTGAACGGGGTGCCGGTGGAGGGGGATACGGTGCCTTTTCCGCCGGAAGGCACCACCGAGGTGCAGGTGGAAGGGATGCTGGAGTAGGGTAGCCAAAGCGCCCGGCCCCCGGAAGGGCCGGGCGCTTTCGCGGATGGTCGGGGCGCGGGGATTTGGACCCCGGACCTCAGCGTCCCGAACGCTGCGCGCTAACCGGACTGCGCTACGCCCCGCATCCGTTCCCAATTATAACGGGTTTGGCGATTTTGGCAAGCCGTAACCAGGAAGCCGCAGGGCATATCCTCACTCCGTCCTCTGTAGGGCAGGCCGTTCTGCCCAATATGGCTAACCGTTCGCGCTGTTGGGCTTGTGGAGTCTCCTCTGAGGAGGCTGGATGGCCCGCGCTCCAGAGCGGCGAAGGAGCGTCAGCTGTATCTATGGCGCCGTAACCATCAGGTTGTCAAAGCGGGCTTCGGGGGAAGTCGCTTCGTAGGACGTGGCGGTCAGGGTGGGGTTGCCTGTTATCACATCGGTGAAGGCGCGGTTAGCGACGCCCCATATGGTGTGGCATCACTGTATAAGATGACGTACTGGTCGGTGCTGGCTGACCTGCCGATACGCGGCCGTGAGGGTTTCAGAAGCGTCGTTCGGGCAGGTAGAAGATCGCCTTGACCTCGTCCACTTCCAGTTTCCGGAAAAGGGGCTGCGGGGGACGCAGGGGTTGACCGGCCGGGAGTTCGCTGGGCGCCCACCGGCCCACCGCGCCGGTGGGGTCGTAGCAGAGCGCGTCGTGGATTCGTTCGTTCTCTCGGAATGTGGCCACGTACTGCCGACCGAAAAGGGTCCCCTCGTAGCCCAGGTACTGGTGAAGCGCTTCGGAGGAGAAGGGGGTGAAGGGGGCCAGCAGAATCTTGAGAGAGTCAATGGCCCGCAGGGCGACGTAGATTGTCGTCCCAGCGGCTGTCTGGTCTTCTTTAATCTGGAACCAGGGCCCTTTCTCTTCCAGGTACTTGTTGACTTCCCGCGCCAGAGCCATCGCTTCGCCCAAAGCGGCGCGAAACTGGCATCCCGCCAGCATCCGCCCGATGGGGCCGAAGGCCCCATCGATGCGGGCCAGCAACCCCACGTCGGCCCGGTCCATCAGCCCGGGCACCGGCACCCGGCCCTCAAAGTGGCGGTGGGCAAAGGTCAGCACCCGGTGGCAGAGATTGCCCCAGGTCGCCAGCAATTCGTCGTTGTTGCGACGGACGAAGTCGTCCCAGAGGAAGTCCGTATCTCGGGTCTCGGGCATCACCGAGGCGACATAGTACCGCAGGGGGTCGGGCGCGAAGTGGTCCAGATAGACCGGGAGTTCAATGACAATCCCCCGGCTCTTGGAGAATTTGTCCCGTTCCAGATTCATGAACTCGTTGGCGGGAACGTCGTAGGGGAGGTTCAGGCGACGGGCGGGATTGTCCTCGTACAGCCGCTCTATCCCAATCAACTGGGCGGGCCAGATGATGGTGTGGAAGGGGATGTTGTCTTTGCCGATGAAGTAGTATGAGCGAGCCGCAGGGTCGTACCACCATTCCTTCCAGGCCTCCGGGCGGCCCTGGTTGCGGGCCCACTCAATGCTGGCAGAGAGGTAGCCGATGACTGCCTCAAACCAGACGTAGAGTCGCTTGCTTTCGTAGCCGGGAAGGGGAACGGGGATGCCCCATTCAATGTCGCGGGTGATGGGCCGGCCCTGGAGCCCGGCGGCGACGTAGTTGCGGGAGAAGGTCAGGACGTTGGGTCGCCAGTGTTCTTTGTCGTCGTTCAGGTAGGCCTCAATCCGCTCCTGCAGAGCCGGAAGGTCCAGGAAGAAATGCTCCGTCTCCCGAGGGACGGGGACACTGCCGTCGATTTTGCTGCGAGGGTTGATCAGGTCCAGGGGGTCCAGCAGCCGCCCGCAGTTATCGCACTGGTCGCCACGCGCTTCCGGATACCCACAGTGAGGGCAGGTCCCCTCCACGTATCGGTCGGGCAGGAAGACGCCGCTGGTCTCCGAGTAGAGTTGGACCTGAGTCTGGCGGTAGATGTAGCCCCGTTCCAGGAGCCGGAGGAAGATGTCCTGAGCCACCCGGTAGTGGTTTTCTGTGTCGGTGTGGGTGAAGAGGTCGTAACTGATGCCGATGCGCTGCTGGGTCTCCAGGAAACGGGCATGGTAGCGCTCAAATAGTTCCCGGGGGGTAATGCCTTCCTTTTCGGCCCGGACGGTGATGGGGGTGCCGTGGGAATCGGAGCCGGAGACCATAAGGACGTCGTTGCCGGCCAGCCGGTGGTAGCGGGCGAAAATGTCGGCGGGCAGGTAGGCGCCAGCCAGATGGCCGACGTGGAGGTCTCCATTGGCGTAGGGCCAGGCGACACAGACGAGAATCTTTTCGGGCATCAGCTCCTCCTGGCAACGGATCAGTGGTAACGGACAGCGGGCCGCCCCTCATGGGTATTCTACTACGGTTTGGTCAAAGGGCAAGCCCCCCGCATAGGTGCCGGGTGTCAAAGTAGAGGTTACGGAGCGGGGCGGTTCTCTCAAACGGTTATGTTCCCGAATGACGACGGAAAGCAGGGTATTTCTGGAGTGCCTGCAGGTTCGGACAGATATTTGCCGTCGTTCCAAACGTGGCATTGGGCAGGGAGAACCATTTCTCCACCAAAGGTGATCATTGGGATGAACCGGCGATTTTCGGTAACTGTTCCGTGATGGAACCGAGATTTGACAGCCAACCGTTTTGGGTTGATAATATGCGAGAATCCTCGCGCCAGCCGGAAAGGGGAAAGGAGCCATGCCGCACCGTTGCCCCGAAGAGATCGTGGTCCTTATTACCGGAGCCACCTCTGGCATCGGCAAAGCCTGCGCGGATCATCTGGCCCGACGCGGGTACCGGGTCTTCGGTACTGGCCGCCGGGCCCCGTTTCCTCCCGATCCCGCTCCGCCTGGGCATCCAGTGCTGATCCAGATGGATGTTACTCAGGATGACTCGGTCCAGCGGGCAGTGGATTTCGTCGTCCGGGAGACCGGGCGGCTGGATGGGGTGGTGAACAACGCCGGATTCGGGATCGCCGGAGCGGTGGAGGATACCTCCATTGAGGAAGCGAAGGCCCAACTGGAGACCAACTTTTTCGGTGTTCTGCGGGTCTGCCGGGCCGCGCTGCCGGTGATGCGGGCGCAGGGAGAGGGGCTTATCGTCAACATCGGTTCGCTGGGGGGGGTGATTGCGCTCCCCTTCCAGGCCCTCTACAGCGCTTCCAAGTTCGCCGTGGCCGGCTTGACGGAGGCGCTGCGGCTGGAAGTCCGTCCCTTTGGGATTCGGGTAGCGCTGATCGAGCCAGGGGACATCCGCACCGGATTCACGGACCATCGGGTCCGGGTCGCAGCGTGGACTCCGGACTCGGTCTACCGGCCATGGGCGGAGCGAGCACTCCGGGTTATGGAAGCGGATGAGCGTAACGGCGCGCCGCCGGAGGTGGTTGCCTTCCTCTTGGAACGGATCCTCCGCTCATCCCACCCCGCGCCCCATTATCGGGTGGGACCGGCGTTCCAGCGACTGGCGGCTGTCTTGAAGGGTATCCTGCCGGCCCGGTTCTTTGAGTGGGCGCTGGCAAAGTATTATCGCCTGCTGTAATTCGGAAGCGGAAGGAGGAAGGATGAACCTTCTGAACCGGATTCTGGTGGTCCTGGGACTGCTGATCGCCTTACCACTGGGAGTGGCCCTGTGTGTGGCGCCCATCCCCATCCTGGAGGCGTTGGGGCAGGGAGTGAGACACATCACCGCGTGGCTCCGTACAACGCCCGACCTGGCGCGGTGGCTTCTGGGCATCCTCTTCGCCCTGGCCTGGATAGTTATCTGTATCCTGCTGCTGGTGCTGGAATTGCGCCGTCCACCGCGCCGGATGGTTCGGTTGGAGCAGGTGAATGGCGGAACCGTGGAGGTGAGCCTGAAGACGGTTGCCGAACACATCGCCTACGCGCTGGAGCAACTCCCCGGCGTCCTGCGGGTCCATCCGCAGGTTTCGGCCCGCCGGGGCGCGGTGGAAGTGACCGTGGATGTGGAGATAGCGGGCGACCTGGAGATACCGGTCCAGGCCGCCCGAATGGTGGAAGTGGTCCGGCAGGTGGTGGAGGAGAAAGCCGGTGTCCGGCTGGCTCGCCCGCCCCGCGTGCGCCTGCGAGCCGCGCCGACCCCTCCGGCCTTCCGCTACCCGCCGGCGGAGGCCCCACCTCCAGTATAGAGCGCCTGCGGCTGGCGACCGGCGATTTCCACCTCCAAAGTCCGCGACTTATAGGCCGGATTCTGCGTATCATTTTGGGATGTCATTCCCTGAAGCGCTTGCTCCTGGCAGCGACGGCGACGCCGTTGACTGGGGAGGAAACATGTCTCACAAATGGATCCAAGCACCGCTCGCTTTCCGGCTTCCTGTCTCCCGCTTCCTGTTTCTTGTTTCCTGCTTCCTGTTTCTTGCCTCTTGTTTCTTTCCTGCCCTTGCCTCCGCCCAGTCCAAGACCCTGGTCTGGGAGCGGCTGGATGTAGAAATCACTGTTCTAGAAAACGGGGACTTCCTGGTCCAGGAGACTCAGGTCATCCGATTCGCTTCTGGGACTTTCACCTACGGCTACCGAGCTATCCCGACCCGTCGCCTGGAATCCATCAGCGATGTAAGGGTCTGGGAGGACGGGCAACCTTGTCAGGTTTCCATCACCCGGGAGGAGGGGGAGTATCGGATCCGCTGGGACCTGCGGGCACCCCGCTCTAACTCCGAGCATATCTACATCGTGCGCTACCTGGTCCACGGCGGCCTGCGCTACTACGAAGAGGGCGACCAGTTATGGTGGAAGGCCGTCTTCCCTGACCGGAGTTTCCCGGTACAGGCCTCCCGGGTGACGGTGCGGCTGCCGGAAGGGGTGGCGGCTCAGAAGGCCGAGGCGTACTCGGCCCAAGCGACTGTCTCCGGGGTCGGGACGAATACGGTGGTCTTTGAGGCCCTGGAGGTGCTGGACCCGGGGCAGGAGATGGAGGTGCGGGTTCAGTTCCCCCACGGGGTTGTCCGGGGCAGTCCGGCGACCTGGCAGTTGGTGGAGGATGCCAGACCCATGATGAACCTGGGCTTCGGGCTCCTGGGCGGGTTCATCACCATCGGCGGCCCGTTGCTGGTGCTGTTGCTCTGGTACCTGCGGGGCCGGGACCCGGTGGTCCAACTCCCTGCGGACTATCTGACGGAGCCGCCGTCGGACGCGCCACCGGGGGTGGCGGGTGCTCTGGTGGACGAGAAGGTGGACCTGCAGGACATCCTGGCGACGCTGGTGGACCTGGCCCGACGGGGATACCTGCAGATTGAGGAGCAAGCCGGGCGTGGATGGCTGACCGCTTCGTCCGATTTTGTCTTCCGCCGGACCGATCAGCCAGATGACGACCTGCTCCCCTACGAACAGGTGCTGCTTTCTCATTTGGTGGGGCGAAAAGGGGAGCGGCACCTGGGGGAATTGAAAAATCAATTCTACACGGCCATCCCTCAAATCCAGAAAGGCATCTACAAACAACTGGTCCAACGGGGGTACTTCCGGACCTCTCCGGAGAAGATTCGTTCCCGCTATGCCAGCCTGGGTGGGGTAGCGTTGGTGCTGATATTTATCGGCGGGATGTGCATCGGCGGACCGCTGATGGCGACGACCGACGCGGCACTCTGCCCGTTCCTGGGCCTGGGGGCAACGGCAGTGGCTCTCATTGTCGCCGGGCGGCATATGCCGGTTAAAACCCGCAAGGGGGCCGAGGAAGCCGCCCGCTGGCGCGCGTTCAAACGCTACCTTCAGGAGATGGAAAAGTACACAGATGTCCGGGAAGCCACCGACCAGTTTGAAAAGTACCTGCCCTACGCGATCGCCTTCGGGGTAGACCGGACCTGGGTCCGGCGGTTCGCCCAGGTAGAAGATATGTCGATGCCGGTCTGGTACATCCCGTCTCCAGTGTACTATGGCCGTCCGGTGTATGCCCTAGGCGAGCGCGGGCCGGGTCTGGCAGCGCCGGCTCCCGTGGACGCGTCGGGTGGGATGCCCTCGCTGGATCGCATGAGTCGCGGGATCGGGACGTCGCTGGATGCTTTATCGCGGGGTCTGGGAGCCATGCTGGATGCCGCTGGCAGCGTCTTCGTCAGCGCGCCATCGTCCAGGGGCGGAGGGGGTTGGAGCGGCGGCGGGGGCGGAGGCGGCGGGGGCGGAGGCGGCGGGGGCGGAGGATTTGGATAATCGTTCTCGGCCACTATGGAGAGAGTATGCCGGAAGGTTATTCTGTATCTGCACCTGTGAGCAGGAGGACTGTATGACCACGAGTCGTATCCTGGGGCTGATGCTCATTGCCGGGGGTGTTGTTCTCTGTCTCCTGAGTGCCGCCGTCAGCCTCACGTCTGCCCAGACGACAGGTGGGCGCGTCCTGGGCGCGGTCCTGGGGGCGCTGTTGGGGATTCCGCTGATGGCCATCGGCGCCTTCATCCTCATCCGCAGCCAACAGGAAGCGCGGGAACTGGCGGTCGTCCAGCAACAGAAAAAACTCCTGGGGATGGTGCGCGCTCAGGGCCGCGTCAACATCGCCGAGGCCGCCTTGGAACTGCGGGTGAGCCGAGATACCATCAAGGAGTGGGTCTACGACCTGGTCCACAAAGGGCTCTTTACCGGCTACATCAACTGGGACCAAGGCGATCTCATTTCGGCCGACGCTGCGCAAATGCGCACCAACAAATGTCCCCACTGCGGGGGTGAACTGGAACTGGCGGGCAAGGGCGTGGTCCACTGCCCGTACTGCGGGACGGAGATATTCCTGTAACCGGTCGCATGTCGTATGGAGCATTATGCGACCTGCGCTCTGCGACCTGAAAGGAGGAATCAGTATGAGCGACCTGTACCAGCGAGTCCGTGAGGCCCGGACCGGGTTGGAGAAACTGCTGGGGCAAATCCCCGGATACAAGGGCTACAAGGAAAAAGAAATGCGCCGGGAGTCCGACAGACTCCTGCGCCAGACCGTGGTGGCCCGGATGGAGGCCCAGCGTCGCCGGATGGACGACCTCCAGCGACGGCTCATCAACGCCGGCCGTCTGGAGTATCTGGACGACCTGGGCGGGGCCATCACCCAACTCCAGACCTTTATGGACCGGGTCCGACGGGCCACCTATGGCTACAGCGGCCTCTTTGACGCCGTCCGCGTCCGGGAGGAGGAACTGGACCGCCTCTACGATTTTGACCACCAACTGCTGGCATACAGCGACCGGCTCTCGGCTGCGCTGGATACCGTGGAGACCGCTATCCCCTCGGGCGAGGGGCTGGCCGAAGCCGTGCGTGCTGTCCAGAGCCTCTGCAAGGAGGCCAATGATACCTTCAGCCGGCGAGAGGAGGTGATCTTGGGCGTTTCCTCCTCGGGATAATCCCCTCGGCCAGCCGGGGAAGGAGGTGGGGATGGAATCTCAAGTGAAACAGATCATCCTTCAGGAACTGCCGGACATCCTCCAGCGCGACCCTGAGGTCCGGGCGTTCATCCTGCGTCTCTCGCGGGAGCCCTTTGTCGACAAAGCCGCGACCGAAAGCCGTTTTGACCGGATGCTGGAAGCACTGCGTCGGGAGCGGGGGGAGCAAAGCCGCCGGTGGGAGGAGCAGAGCCGTCGGTGGGAGGAAAACCAGCGAGAGATTCGCCGAACGCTGGACGAGATTGCGGCTCTGCGCCGGCGGTCCGATGCCACCCTGGGAGCGCTGGGCGCCCGATGGGGGCTGTTCACGGAAGCGTCCTTCCGGAGTGCCCTTCAGGGAATCCTGCAGGACAGCTGGGTGGACCCGGCGGCCCGAGAGGTCGCTCAGCGGCTGGGAATCCAGATATACCGTTACGCGGAGGATATAGACCCGGCGATTTTTGAGGGGAGCCCATAGCGATACGCGATACCCGATGCGAAAAGGAGGCGCAATGGCACGGATTTTTGACATCATTGAACTGCCGGACGAGATGGCCGGTGATATCGTCCGGCGCTTTCCGGAGCAGGGTTCCGGAGACTTCCGCATCGGCTCCCAGGTCATCGTTCGGGAGAGCCAGGCCGCTGTCTTCTTCCGGGACGGAAAGGCCTTGGACGTCTTCGGGCCGGGGCGGCACACCATCACCACGGCGAACATCCCGCTGCTGGTGAACCTGATCGGCAAGGCGTTCTCGGGGGAAACTCCCTTCAAGGCAGAAGTCTACTTTGTCTCCACACGGGAATTCCTGGATCTGAAGTGGGGGACGCCGGAGCCCATCACGATTCGGGACGCCGTCCTGCGGATGGCCCGCCTGCGAGCGTTCGGCACGTTCGCCATGCAGATCAGTGAACCCCAACTCTTCGTCAACCAGATTGTCGGTGCCCAGGGGCTGTACCGGACCGCCGACATTGAGCGCTTCCTGCGCAGCATCATCGTCACCAAACTGACCGACCTGCTGGGCGAGTTGGGCCGCTCCATCCTGGACATCCCAGCGATGGTGGAAGAACTGGCGGCCGGGGTGCGAGCCAAGGCGGAGCCGGACTTCGCCGCGCGGGGGCTTCTGCTCAAGTCCGTCTACATTGAATCCATCAGCCCAACGGAGGAGACGGCCCGGGCGATTGATCAGGCGGCCGCGATGGGCGCCATCGGCGATATGGATGCCTACCTGAAGTATCAGGCAGCGCTGGGGATGCGGGAGGCGGCCCAGCGGGGCGGGACCGGCGATCTGACGGGCGCCGGGGTCGGCCTGGGAGCCGGGGCGGCGATGGGCATTACGATGGCCCAGATGATGACGCAGGCCATGCAGAAGCCCGCGCAGACCTCCGAATCATCGGCGGCGCCAGCCACTCCTCGGACCCCGCAAACGGCTGAGGAGATTCAGGCTCTGCTGGACAATCTAGATGCCCAGTTGGCTAGCGGGGCCATCTCGGAAGCGACCTACCAGAAACTCTACGCCAGGTGGGAGGCAAAACTGAAGGAGTTGCGGGGCGGCTGATGGGGCATCCACCCGCACCGTTCAGGGATCACTCTTGTGAGTGTTGATGGTCAGGAAGAGAACACCCGTGGAGTGCCGTGTTTCAGTTTTCTTCTGGCATGGCCGGGTGGGGCGTGGCGATGTTTCGCCGTACCTGCCGGAGAAAGACGCCTGTGCGAACGTCTTGCTCCAGATGGTAGGTGAGATAATGGCGCATCGCCCGCTCCGCCTCTGCCAGAAGAGGCGGAGCGGCGCGCCGTTGCCGCAGACGGGCAAACGGCAGCCTCTGACAGGCCCGCAGCAGGCCCAGCGCGGCCGGAGAAAGGGGAATCACCCAGCGGCGGTCGGCAGCGGCCTGAAAACACTGAGGGCAGAGCGCTCCACCCCGCTCCGGGTCCAGCCCCAGCGGTGCCTTCCCCCGCACTGGCAGGACGCGCCCGCAAGGACGGCCCTCCCGCTCCCCCACACAGCGGTCCCATTCGGGACGAAATCCCACCAGCGTCAGCAGCCGCTGTTCATACGCGCGGACCAACAGGTCCAGAGCCGGAGAAGGGATGCCCTCTGCGGCCATCTGGCTCAGAACATCCAGTGCCCGACTGAGCAAGTCAAAGAGAGCCGGTCCGCCCTCTTCTTCGGTCACGAAGCGGTCATAGAGTTCAGCTATGTAGCGGGCATACGTCCCGTAGACCAGATCGCCCCGGAGCGCGGCATGGAGGTCCAGCGCCTCCGCCTGGCTGACCACGTCCCATGAGGTGGGACTACGTGCCAGGACCATCTGTACCCGGGCGAAGAGTTCCAGATGGCCGGCTTTCCGGCTGGTGGGCTTGCGGGCTCCCCGGGCGATGACCACCCGTTTCCCCTGCGGCGTACACAGCGTCAACACCCGATCAGCCTCTCCCTGATCGCGCCGCCGAACGATGATGGCTTCCGTTGTGTACAGACGCTCACTGCTCATCGGCTGGAGAACAAGCCACGAAGGGCATGAACTTCCTCTGCGTCCGATCCCCCGAAAAGAGGGCCTGCCAGGCGGCCTCCACCTGTGCACGGGTCTCCTCCAGTGTCCCGTCGGTGCGGATGACCACGTCCGCCTGGGCGATTTTGGCCTCTTGCGGGGGCTGGGCGTTCACCCGCTGCTCCGCCTCCGCGCGCGAGAGACCCCGGTCGGCTATCAGCCGCCGGACCTGCTCGGCAGGTGAGCAGGTGGTTACCCAGAGAGCATCGCAGGTGCGGGCCATCCCCGACTCTATCAGTTTGATGGCCTCCACCACCACGACCGGAGTCCGAGCGGCGGCAATGCGGCGGGCCACCTCTTCGATCACGGCGGGGTGAACGATGGCCTCCAGCCGCGCCAACGCCTCGGGACTGGAGAAGACGACCGCCCCCAGGCGCGCGCGGTCAATCTCCCCGTCGGCGCGCAGAACCTCGGGGCCGAAAGCGGCGGCCACTGCCTGATGAACCGGGGTTCCGGCCCGCATCACCTCGTGGGCTACCCGGTCGGCATCTATGACCGTCGCGCCCCGCTCTGCCAGCATGCGGGATACGGTGGACTTCCCGGTAGCGATGTTGCCGGTCAGGCCGATGATGAAAGGCACAGAACCACCTCCCTGGCACCGATTATACCGCGAGAAGCAAAAGGAAGGTAGTGGAAGGAGAATTTCGATGACTGGACCTGAAAAACCCCGTGGTCGGGCTCTGGGCTGGGAGCCTATAGAGACCCGCTATCCCTACACCTTCCGGATGTTCCGTGTCCGGGAGGACATCGTCCGTTGGCCTGACGGAGTGGTTCGGCCCTTCGTCTACGTGGAGGCCGCCGGGGCCGTCTGGGTGGTCCCGGTAACTGCTGACGGGCAAGTGGTCCTCATCCGGCAGTTTCGCTATCTGATAGACGACTGGTCGTGGGAACTGCCTGCTGGTGGTTTTCACGACTTCCAGGGCTCTCCACTGGACCTGGCCCGGCATGAACTGGCGGAAGAGGTCGGGGGTGAGAGCGACGATTGGGAGTACAAGGGCTTCTTCCGCACCGGTGCCAGTCTCTTTGATCAAATCGGTCATATCGTCCTGGCTCGCAATGTCCGCCTCTGTCGGGAGCCGCAACGGGAGCCGGGAGAAATCATAGAGGTCCATCTGGTGCCCGTTCCCCGCGCCCTGGCCATGGCCCGGGGCGGCGAAATTCTGGACGTTCACAGCGCGCTGGCATTATTGCGCTGCGAGGAGGACCTGTGGGCCATATGCCGGAACCCGTAGACCGGCCAACCCTGCTTGCGGCTGGCATCTTTGATGGTACAATGATCCTCCGAGGCGATGGTGATGAAAATCCGCATCAAACTCCTGGCCCATTATCAGCAGTATCTGCCTCCTGATAGCTCCCCTTCCGGGTATGAGACGGAAGTCCCTCCGGATGCCCGGGTGGAGGACGTCCTGGCCCAATTGCCGGTGCCGGTAGAGGAGAGCGTCGTTCTGGTGAATGGACGCACCCCTCAACCGGGCCAGATGCTTCAGGAAGGAGATGTCCTCTGTCTGTTTCCGGCCATCGGCGGTGGATAATCTCTCATGGCTGGAGGGGTATGAAGGGATTTTGCGGCGACCGGGAGTTGCTGCAAAATTCTTCTTTTTGAGGAACGCGCGGCACTTGACGAAACGCTGAAAATCCGGTAAAATCTCCTCATCCTCTGAAGACCCAGGCGGATGGGTCTCTTCTCTTCGGATGATTCTATTTGATTGGGAGGCGCCTGTGAAGGAACTGAGCACTCTGGAACAAAGTATGCTATATGGCGTCATTGCCACGGCCATCCTCGGGCTCCTTTATGCCTTTTGGCTCTGGCGAGATACCGTGCGCCGGGACAAGGGGAGCCAGAAGATGCAGGAGGTGTGGCAGGCGATTAAGGTGGGAGCCGAGGCCTACCTGCGACGCCAACTCAAAACCATTCTCCCCATCCTCGGCGTTCTGGTCGTTCTTCTTTTTCTTAGCGTGTACGTGATTGCTCCCTCCCGCGAGGCCCAGGAACTCTTTGGCGAGCAGGCCCGGCTGGCTATGGGGCTGGGACGGGCAGGTGCCTTCATCCTGGGAGCCGTTTTCTCCCTGCTGGTGGGCCAGTTGGGGATGCGGGTCGCCATTGAGGGCAATGTCCGGGTAACCGCCGAGGCTGTGCGTGGCAGTTACAACGGCGCGCTGACCGTTGCCTATCGGGCCGGTACCTTCACCGGCATGCTCACCGACGGCCTAGGCCTCCTGGGCGGTACCCTCATCTTTATGATTTTCGGACGCGCCGCGCCGGATGCCCTTTTGGGTTTCGGCTTCGGTGGCACGCTGCTAGCCCTCTTTATGCGGATCGGCGGCGGGATCTACACCAAAGCCGCTGACGTAGGAGCCGACCTGGTGGGGAAGGTGGAGGTGGGAGTTCCGGAGGATGACCCTCGCAACGCGGCCGTTGTCGCCGACCTGGTGGGAGATAACGTCGGCGACTGCGCCGGAATGGCCGCCGACATTTTTGAATCCTACGAGGTTACCATTGTCTCCACCCTGATCCTGGGCATCGCCCTGGCCCACTTCACCGGCGACCTGGTCTGGATCGTTTATCCCCTGATCGTACGGGCCATCGGTGTGCTCTCTTCCATTTTGGGGACCTTCACGGTTCCCATGTGGGAGCGGTTCCCGATCCGATTCCTTCGCGCTCGGGATGCCGAGGAGGCAATGTTCCGCTCCTATGAGGTTTCCAGCATCAACACCATCGTCTGGTCCTTCCTCTTTGCCTGGTGGTATGCCCACGACTGGCGGCTGGCTCTCCTGAACGCGATTGGTGTTGGGCTGGCGGTCAGTTTTAACCCGATCACGGCGTACTTTACGTCCGCCAAGCGCAAGCCTGTCCAGGAGATCGTCCAGTCCACTCGTACGGGTCCCGCGACGACGATCCTCTCCGGCCTCTCGGTGGGGATGGAAACGAGCGTCTGGAGTCTGCTGGTCATCTGTCTCACAATGGGGACTTCTTTCCTGATCGCCCATCTCTTTCCGCCTGCCAATATCCAGGCGCTGGGCGAGCAGGGCATCCTGCTCTATATGCTCTACGGTGTGGCGATGATCGGCATTGGGATGCTGTCCCATACCGGCAACAACGTAGCGATGGACTCCTACGGACCCATTGCGGATAACGCCAACGGCATTGCCGAGATGGTCGGTGTGGACCCGAAGGCCATGCACATCATGGCCGAACTGGACGCGGTGGGGAACACGACGAAGGCCATCACCAAGCAGATCGCCATCGCCTCCGCCGTCATTGCCGCCACCAGCCTGTTCTTCTCCTTCGTTACCGATGTTTCGCTGGTGCAGGAGCGGCTGGGTGTGCCGCTCCAGCAGTGGTTGCTCTCTACCGGCATCCGGGTCTCCCTGTTGGAGGGGGTCATCGGTTTTCTGGTCGGTGGCGCGCTGCCGTTCTTTTTCTCGGCCTTCGCTCTCCGAGCGGTCAGCCGGGGCGCGTCGCTGGTGGTGGAGGAAGTCCGGCGGCAGTTCCGCATCCCCGGCGTGCTGGAAGGGAAGGTGAAGCCAGACTACGGTCGGGTCGTCGCCATCACGACGGCCGCGGCCCAGAAGGAGCTGGTCAGCCTGGTGGTGCTATCGGTAACGCTTCCGCTCTTGGTGGGGATCCTCTTCCAGGTGGAGGCGTTGGGCGCGTTCCTGGCCGGGGTCATTCTCTCTGGGCAGTTGCTGGCGGTCTTTATGGCCATTGCCGGTGGTGCGATGGACAACGCCAAGAAATACATTGAGGACGGCCACCTGGGCGGGAAGGGGTCCGAGCCCCATAAGGCCAGCGTCGTCGGCGACACCGTGGGGGACCCGCTAAAGGATACCGCCGGGCCGGCTCTCAACCCGATGATCAAGGTGGTGAACCTGGTGAGCCTGCTGGCCGCGCCGCTTCTGGTGCAATACCGGAACCAGCCTGTCCCACTGGCGATCGCGGCGGCTATCCTGCTGGTTTTGCTGGTCTGGGCGATTGGGCAGAGCCGGCGGGGCCTGGAAGTGCCGAGTGCGACTCCGGTGGAAGCCGTGGCCGTAGCCCTTCCCAGCGGCAGCGACGGCGAGTGAAGAGTTCCCTAAAATCTATTACCGTTACAGAAACGTGCCAGGCACTGCTGAAGGGCCTGGCACGTTTGGTTGGGGGCGAGAGCGGTCCCGGGATCAGGAGAGGGCCTCGTCGCACATTTCCCGATACCCGCATACCGCGCAGCGACGCGGGTCCTGATGACGGCGCGGCGCGTCGCCGTTGGTCAGGTCCGCTCGCATCGCTTCCAGAACGCTCAGCAACTGCTTTTCCAGTTCCCGCGTGTAGGGAATTCGGAAGGTTCGATCCGCATACCGGAGGATGCCATAGGGAGGGCGTCGCTGGAAGGTCTCGGCAATCAGGAGACAATAGGCGGCTACCTGTAGGACATGGGCGGGATAGGGGTGGGCCGGGGCGCGGGCCGATTTGACTTCCACCGGGATCCGGTCTGCACCATCGGCGACAATATAGTCCGGACGGCCCGTCAGGCTGTAGCGGCGGGCAAAGAGGGGACGGTTCAGGGGGCGCCCCGCTCCCGTGTCGGTGGCGACCAACCAGCCATCCGGAAGGCCAGAGCGAACGCGTAGTCGCCGGGCCAGCCAGAGGAGCACCAGGCCAGCCAGGACCAGGAGGAGAACCAAGGCGGCCACAGGACCTGTACTCCTCATGGGCCCAGCAAGGCCAGAATCGCCGCGAGAAGGGCCAGTACCAGTAATGCCCATGCCAGCCGGGAGAGGATGATGGCGGCGCGCACCTGTCGTCCGTGCTGGCGATGGGCCTGTTCTCCTGCCTCCATCTCCTCCTGAGCGGCGGAGGGCAAGCCTTCCACTGAGCCCAGCCACCAGGCACGGGCACAAAAGAGATATTGTCCGATTTCACTGGCCCGGATAATGCGCTCCGTCGTTTCCTCCCAATTCCCTCCCCGCACCGGATCCTATTCCACCTTATCGGTAATGGGAATCTCCAGCGGCCCCACGTCCTTTACCACCACGCGAATACCCAACTGGTGGTCGCCGGGGCCCAGAGAAACTCCGCTGGCCCGCAGGGTAACCGTTGCCCCCACCGGGAAGTGGACCGGGTTCTGTTCCGAGATCGTCCCAGCGGGGACGTTCTGCCCGTCGGGCTGAACAATGTGTACCTGCTCTATCGGCACCGTCTTCCCGTCCAGGGTCAGTCCCTTGAATCCCTGGATGACACCGGGAGCGATGGGGTTCTGCAGGGAGAGGACGAAACCGTCCCCTTCGGCCCGCAGGGAACCCTTAACGTACAGTTTCTTGAGGATCGCCGGGGGAATGGCGGGCATCCGGACCTCCTGGAATCCGTGCGGCTTCTGGGGAGAGAGGCTTTGTGTTAATCCATCTCCCAGATCGCGGGGACTTTGAAACAGTACTCTTCCGCTTCCGGCGCATTCG
Source organism: Anaerolineae bacterium (assembly GCA_025060135.1). Lineage (GTDB taxonomy): Bacteria > Chloroflexota > Anaerolineae > B4-G1 > DUEL01 > SpSt-77. Next base: position 86,762 of record JANXCY010000005.1, read on the forward strand.
CCAGGATGTCTTCCCGGGCAGCCGGGGCGCGTGGCTCGTCCGGGCGCATCACATTGCGCAGGGGCAGGACCGTCGCGGTGGGAGGAATGGCCTCCGTATCCAGTTCCTGCAGGCGCGCAGCGTATTCCAGCACTGCTGAGAGTTGCTGGCGGAAACGTTCCTTTTCCTCCTCCGTCAGGGCCAGTCGGGCCAGGTTGGCAATATGCTCTACTTCCTCTCGGGTCAGCATCCCTACGCCCTCCTTCCCAGTGTGGGGGTATTATAGCACCGCCGGGCGAGAAAGCAACTGCGGCAGTCATCGTACCCGTTGCTGGGGCGCGAAGAACGGTTTCCTGTACGGTACGGCCGCTTTTCTGGCGGCGATAATTGGTGTATAATATCTATGCTCTGGCGACCCATGCCAACTAGGAGCGAGATGCCGGGGGCGGGGACTGTCCATAGAGTGGGGCCGGTAGCACTGGCCCCTGGGCAGGTACCGAATGGCCGAAAAAATTCGCTATCCACGCCTATTTCGGGCCTTTTCTTGGACGGTCCTGGCCGGTGGACTGGTCTGGCTGATGGTTTTCACCAGGGCTTCCTATCTCTGGCCCTGGTTTCCCTTACTGGTGTTTGTCTTCTTGGCTCTGGGGGCGAACCGCTTTGCGCTCCCGCTGTTGGGAAACAACTATCTTTCTTTGGAGACTGCTTTTCATCTGGCCTGCGCGCTGATTTTCGGCCCCGTTACGGCCGCGTGGGCTGCCGGGATCGGTGCATTTCTCAGTGAACTCCTGATTTTTCACCGGACACCCGCTCACGCGGCGCGCGCCTCCGGGACACAAATAGTCATGTGGCTGGCCGGTGGGACGGTATATAAAGCCGTAGGGGGGCCCACCCCACCGGGCCGCTGGGAAGGAACCACCATCGGTTATGCCCTGCTGCTGTTCCTGGTTGCTACGGGAGTGGACCTCACATTCATGCTGGTGGAAAACGGGTTGCGAGGCACTCCTCTTTCCTTATTCATCTCCCAACTTTCTCCTCAGATTTTACTGTTCCGGCTGGCCTTTTCACCCTTAGGAGTGCTGGCCGTCGTGTTATACACCTCCTTCGGCATAATCCCTGCCCTGCTCCTGGCTCTGGGTTTTCTAATGGGCTTTATGGTGGTTCGGGAACTGATCAAAACCACCCACCAATCGCAGCGGCAGGTGGTTACGTTGAGCCTGGTGAACGAGATCGGGCGGATGATGGGCTCCTCTCTGCAACTGGACGCGCTCCTGAAACTCATCTACGAAGGGGCCAGCCGGCTGATGGATGCCAGCAATTTCTGGATTGCTCTCTACGACGCGGAGCGGAACGAGATACGGTATGAATTGCTCTACGACCAGGGACGTCTGTATCCTCCCGATCGGGTGCCCTTTGATCCCACGCGGTACCTCGCCGCTTATGCGATCCAGACCGGCCGACCGGTTCTCCTTTCCACTCTGGAAGAGGTCCGGCGGGTACCCATTTATTTAGAACCGGCGGCGTCTGAGGAGTGTCCGGAATCTCTGATCGTGGTCCCGATCCTGGCCCGGGGGCACGCCATCGGGGCCATTTCTGTCCAGAGTTACGAGCCCCGCGCTTTTCGGCAGGAGGATGTGGATGCTCTGATGGCGCTGGCCAATCAGGCAGGAGTTGCCCTGGAGAATGCTCGCCTGTTCCGGGAGGTGGAGGCCAGTCAGCAGTACCTGCGAGCCATTCTGGATAGCGTGGATTACGCCGTGCTGGTTACCGATCTGATCGGGCGGGTCCGTCTGGCCAATCGGGCCGCAGAAAATCTGCTGGGCTTCCAGGAGTCGGCTGTCCTTAACCGTCCCCTGGCCGACGTCATTCAGCATCAACGTCTGTGCGAGGTGGCAGAGCGAATCAGCCGGGGGGACGTCAATGACCGAGAGAGCATTCAGGTTACCCTCAGCGATGATCGGATGATGGCCGCGCAGGTGGCTCCGGTCTCCGATTCCCGGGGGGAGCGGATCGGATATGTGCTGGCTATGGCCGACGTAACCGCACTGCACCGGCTGAACCAGTTGAAATCTCAGATCATCCGGATTGCTTCCCACGACCTTCGTAACCCTTTGCAACTGGCGAGCGGTTTTTTCCAGGTCCTCTTGGAGGAACTGCCTCCATTAACCGGCTTGCAGGCAGACCTGGCCCGGCGGGTCCTCCATCACCTGAAGGCTATGGAGCGATTGATTGATGAGTTGCTGGAACTGGAACGGATAGAAATGCCGGAGGGCCGCCGCGAGGAGATTCTGGATATGGGTCATCTGGTCCAGCAGGTAGTGAACGAATACCGCTGGCAGGCGGAAATGAGAGGGCTACGCTTATGGACGCAGATAGAACCAGGGGTTGCGCCCGTTCAGGGAGACCGCAGGATGCTGCTCCAGGCCATTAGCAACCTGCTGGACAACGCGGTCAAATACACGTCTTCGGGAGGCGACATTACGGTCCGCCTTCGGGAAGAGGACGGGGAGGTCATTTTCACTGTTCAGGATACCGGGGTGGGTATCCCGCCTGAAGACCTGCCTCACATCTTTGATCATTTCTATCGGGCTCGTCAACCGGGGACGGACCACATCCCCGGCACGGGATTAGGTCTGAGTCTGGTGCGCAGCATCGTTCACGAACATCGAGGTCGGGTCTGGGCGGAAAGCGAAGGTGTGCCTGGAAAGGGCTCCCTTTTCGGTATCGCCCTGCCGGCTCTCCGGTCCGACTCCCAGGTAGAAAGCCGGGCATAGGGACTTTATCGGAATAGCGATGGCGCGGATTGGCTGGCGGCCAGGTGCCGGAAAATCCGCGCCGTTGGAGTGCATCCGCGTCCTATCGGATGACGCTGCCGGTAACCGATGACGGTTTTCTCAAGGAGAGGCCAGCGGGGCAGAAATTTTCCGGGGTTCAACGCTTAACGGGGCGCGGGGGAGAACCGTTCTGGACGGTCGTACAAGCCCATCCGCCCGTTATGGCGGATGCGCACAACTTCCCAGAACATGTTCCAGGAGTCCCGCAGGGGGCTCACTCGACTTCCCTCTCCGTAGTACCAGTCAATGGGGACTTCCACAATGCGGTATCCCCGCCGCCGCGCAATGTAGAGGACTTCCACATCAAATGCCCAGCCGTCCAGAACCTGCACGGAGAAAAGGTCGCGTGCCGCTTCTCGCCGGAAGCACTTGAAGCCGCACTGCGTGTCCTGGATACCGGGCACCGCCATCAGGCGCACAAGAGTGTTAAAGGCGCGACCCATCAGATGACGGTACCAGGGCTCATTGAACCGGCGGGCACCCGGTGCTTCTCGGGAAGCAATGGCGATGTCGTACCCGGAAAGCACCGGGGGTAGAAAGCGGGATACCTGCTCAATGGGCATAGCCAGGTCAGCATCGCAGATGAAGAGATACTCCCCCCGGCCCTCCATCATCCCCTTCCGTACCGCTGCTCCCTTTCCCCGAACCGGCTGGTAGAGCAGGGAGACGATCGGGTGTTCCGCAGCCACCGCACGGACAACCTCCGCCGTCCGGTCAGTGCTGGCGTTATCCACCACCAGGATTTCCACCGGATAGGCCCGTGTTTCGGCGAAAGCGACGACCTGTGGGAGCGTCTTCGGTAGGCGATGCTCCTCGTTGTAGGCGGGGATGATAATGGTCAATAGCGGCGATGGTGCGATCACTGCGGCCTCCCTGATCCGGCGACGGCGGCCCGGATAGCCGCCCGATCGGGCAGGCCAACTTGGATATAAACGACCCGCCCCTGCCCATCAAAGACGATGAAGGTGGGAACCGCGCTCACCCCATATTCCTGGGCCAGTGCCATCCCGGTCCGACTCACTACGTTGATCCGTAGCACCTTTGCTGTTCCTTCCAGTTCTTTTTCTAACCTGTCCACGACAGGTTTGGCCAGCAGGCAAGCGCTTCAGGTGTTGGAAAAGAATTCCACCACAACCGGTTGTCCGCCGCGAATCTCCTGCTGAAACGCGTCCATAGAGAGGTCATCAGCGGGCGTGCGCAGGAGAAGCCATGCCCCTGCCAGAAGACCGAGGGCCAGCAGAAATACCCAGTTCTGTCGGATCAGGTCATAGAGCATATATCCGATTCCGCTCACTTTTCTCCTTCCAGAAGACGGATTCCCTCTCCCTGACCGGAAAGGGCGGGTGGCCCCGGGCCTCTACCCGCGCTGCCGGTTCCGGGCGGCCCTCCGGCCAGGTCCGACAATCTGCCCTTCGGGTAGCAGCCGATCACGACCCGGCACTGCGCGCGAGCGGGCGCTTTTCTTTATAAGCATACCATAAATCTCGGTTTTGCCAACATGAAACGCCGATCCGATGTTGAGCCATCCGCTCCAACCGGGTTCGGAGGACCAAGCCTTTTTACCCAGATAGAGGGGCCCAACGGCATCAGGAGCGCCCTTCTCAGAGATCCCTGGAACGAGGCAGGCGAGGCTCAAAGCCGTCCTGTCCCGACCGGTGTTCGAACCTCAGGAGAGGGGGGAGGCTCCCGTGAGAGTAGGGGGAAAGGTCAGAACCCGTGGAGGCTGTTCAAGCGGGCTATCCGGACGATCCAGGGAACCCCTATCCAGAGGAAAAGCACTCCGGCAAAGAGCAAGAGAACCAGGACCGCCTGGCGCCGGCCCCGCCAGGTGGGTAGCGGTCGGAGGTGGCGGACGATGAGGTATTCCAGCCACACGATCAGCGTCCAGGTCTCTTTGGGGTCCCAGCCCCAGTAGCGGCCCCAGGCATCCCGGGCCCAGATGCCGCCCAGGAAGATGCTGAGCGTCAACCAGAGAAAGCCCCAGTCGGCGGCGCGCTCCATCCGCCGGAGCAGACCGTTCCGCGCGGCCTCCTCCCTTTCCATCAGTCCGGTCAGGGCCAGCCCGGCAGCAACGCCGAAGAGCCCATAGGCCAGTGCAGCGGAGAGGGTATGCAAAGGAAACCAGATGGAACGCAGAGCAGGAGGTAATGGGATAATGGTTCGCAGGCCGGGGGGACGGGTGAGGAGCCAGGTGGCCAGGGCCAGGGCCAACAGCACTCCGCCGCCACCGGCACGGGGGGTGTCGGCCGTTGCCAGCAGGTGAAGCAGTAGCAACGCCCAAGCGAAAGCCAGGCCGAACTCATAGCGCGTGCTCATAGGCCAGTGGCCGGATACCTGCCAGCGTTCGGCCAGGGCCGCTGTCCACACCCCGCCCGCGACGGCGGTCAGGCCGACAGCGGCCCAACGTGCCCAGCGCCGATCCGTCCGCCACTCCAGACCGTAGAAGATGAGAGCCATCCAGAGGAGCCCGTATCCGATCGTCCACATTGGGTCTGATGGTCGGATGATCCAAGATTCACCGATGCACCGGTTCTTTTGACACCCGGAGTCTCTCCGCTGCTTGCTGGAGCACCTGCCGTTCTGTCCGGTGGGCAGCCTGGTGGATGGCCTCGTCTAAGGGAAACCAGCGGGCCTCTTCCACTTCCCGGTCATGACGGGCCACATCGCCGCCCCGGCAGGCCATCAGGAAGAAGTAGACCTTTTTGTGATGGCGGACCTGCTGGTCTCCTTCCTTCCACCAGTACCAGTATTCAATGGGGTCCAGCCGTTCTACGACCTCTGCCTCCAGGCCCGTTTCCTCCTGGACTTCCCGGAGGGCGGCCGCTTCCAGCGATTCCCCCTTCTCCACCAGCCCCTTGGGGAGTGCCCAGCGACCGTCTGGGGTGGCGACCAGGACCACTTCCACGGCCCCGGTCTCTGTCTGGCGAAAGACGACACCTCCAGCGGAGATCTCAAACCGGGTCGTCATTTTTGCATCTCCACCACGCCGTCCGGAGCGACCAGGCAGACCCGACCGCAGCGGGTACACCGATAAGCCTGGGGGACTTTCTCCATCCCTGTCTGTCCGCAATCCGGGCAGCGGAGGACCTCGGCCAGCGGGCGGACCCCGCCACCAACGGGCCGTCCTTTCTTACGGGCCCAGACCAGGTCGTAGTCCACCTGCCAGTACTGGGTCTGGATGTGTTCCAGCGGCAGTTCGCTCAGGAGGGTGATGAACTTCGGACGGGGGAAGGCCCGGCCCGGCAGGAGCAGGGCTTCCCGCCCGACCCGGTTGGTCACCAGGAGGACACCCCCCGGCCGCAGGACCCGTACCATCTCGCTCAGCACGGCGCGCGGGTCCGGGGTGAATTCCAGCATTTCCAGCGCCGTTACAGCGTCAAAGGTATTATCCGGAAAGGGCAGGGTACGGGCATCCTGCCAGATCAGGGTGATCCGGTGGGCCTGAGGACAGACCAGTTGAGCGGCCTGGGCCAGCATCCGGCGGGAGCGGTCCACCCCCACCACATGTCCCCGGAAGCCGGGCTGAAAGAGGAGGGCCCGGGGCAGGCGCCCCGTCCCGGTGCCCACGTCCAGCACAAACGGAGCAGGGATCCGTTCCAGTGCCATCGCCAGTGGAAGGCCCAGGAACCACTGCTCGGTTTCGGTGTTAAACCCTTTGATCCGCTCGTAGGCTGGAGCGGCCCAGTCGTACAGGAGGGCCACCACCCGGGGGCCCAGATAGGAGCCCTCGGCGATGACCAGTTGCCAGTAGAGAACGGCGGCCAGGAGAACCAGACCGATGAGAACCCAGAGCCAGGGCATCATGCATCACGCTTCGCGTTTCATGTCGCCAGCGCGGCCAGGAGCATCGCCGCTACCAGCCAGAGCCCGTACCGCCGGAACCAGCCAGTGGTGTTTTCGGTGGAGTCGGCCAGGAGCGGCGGGAGGGCCAGGAAGGCCAGGAACGGGACCGGCAGAGGACGGTGGAGCGCAATCAGGAGGAGCATCGCGGCCAGGTAGCCGCCGATCCAGAGGGCCCGATGGCGGCTCTCCGGCGGGTCCTTTGCCCCGGCGACGGCCAGGGAGAACGCTGTCGCCATACCCAGGGTGGAGAGAGTCAATGGAGCGCCGATCAGGTGGCCGGCCAGCCAGGCGAAACCCAGCCGGAAGGCGGGGCCTTCGGCCGTCCCGATCCTCCCGTGTCCTCTGTCGGCGACCGCGACCAGTTGGGTGGCGGCCAGGAGGCCCAGCGTCAGCAGGAGAAAATCCCGGCCCAGGGTGGCCGATAGGATCAGAGAGAGCAGAAGACCGGCCAGGCCGCTTCCCAGCGCCGGGCCCACGGCCGGACACAGGACCGTTCGGCCCCAGGCGGCCAGTTGGGCCAGCCAGCGGGCCAGACGGTCCGCCGGAGAGCCGGGGCGGGCGTAGGGGAGGGGTGGATGGCCGGAAAGGCGGGGATCCTGTTCCCATCCTCGCCAGCGGGCCAGCGGAGTGGCCCAGTCCGTCGCGGCCATAGCCAGCCACAGTTCCCCCCAGCCCAGTTCCACCAGGGAGAGCGCCAGCATCAGCCGCGCGAGAACTGGCCCGCTCAGCGGAGCGTCGACGGCCACCGCGCCGCAGAGGGTGGCCCAAAGGGGAAGAAGCCACACCGGTGGGGAGCCGGGGTGGGTGGAGATTCGGAGCAGTTTGGAGAAGGGGGCTGAGCGACTCATGGCCTCTGTGTTCAGGGTGGGCTGTTACCGAATGACGAGCGGAAGGAAAAGACACCAGGGTACATAAGGGAACGCGTTGCGGTTGGGAGGGCTATACCAGACGGCCACTCTCAATGATCCGGGCCAGGAACTGACAGGTGCGGGGGTCCCGGGGACAGGTGAATATCTGGTCTGGCGGTCCCTCCTCCACCAGTACGCCCCCTTCCATGTAGATGACCCGGTCGGCAACCTCGTGGGCGAATCCCATCTCATGGGTGACAATCATCATCGTCGTCCCCTCCCGGGCCAGGTCCTTCATGACGGAGAGCACCTCGCCGATGAGTTCCGGGTCCAGCGCCGAGGTCGGCTCGTCAAAGAGCATGACCTTCGGCTCCATGGCCAGGGCGCGGGCAATCGCCACTCGCTGTTTTTGACCTCCGGAGAGGCGAATGGGATGGATGTCCTGTTTGTCCAGGAGCCCCACCTTGCGCAACAGTTCCCGGGCTTTCTCCACGGCCTGCTCTTTCGGTACCCCTTTAACAATCACCGGCGCCTCAATAATGTTCTCCAGCACTGTTTTGTGGGGAAAGACGTTGAACTCCTGGAAGACCATCCCTGTCTTCAAGCGCAGGTCGCGCACCCGGGCGCGGGATTCGGGCAGCAATGCCCCGTCGGCCGCCTCTACAACCACGCCGTCAATCTCCACCCGTCCGCTGGTGGGCTCTTCCAGAAGGTTGAGGCAGCGCAGGAAAGTGGACTTGCCAGAGCCGCTGCGGCCAATGATGACCACCACCTCCTGCGGATGGACCTCCAGGGAGATGCCCCGCAGGACGTGGAGGAGGCCGAACCATTTGTGGAGGTTCTGCACACGGACGATGGGATTACCGCTCATACGCATGGGCCATCCGTTTCTCCAGGCGGCTCTGCAGCCAGGAGGAGACAACGGTGAGAATCCAGTAGAGCGTCGCGGCGACCAGGAGCATTTCGATGAACTTGGCGTCCTTTCGGGCCAGGCGATTGGCCCGGAAGGTGATCTCCCAGACGCCCATCAGGGAGACCAGCGCCGAATCCTTCTGCATAGCGATAAACTGATTGCCCACATCCGGAATGATGACCCGGATGGCCTGAGGGAGGATGATGCGGCGAAGCATCTGCCAGCGGGTCATTCCCAGCGCGGCGGCAGCCTCATACTGTCCATGTCCCACCGCCTGAAGGCCGGCGCGGAAAATCTCGGTCATATACGCGCCGTAGTTCAGGCTCAGCGCCAGGATGCCAGCCTGAATCTCGCTGAGAGTGAAAATGTCGGCCAGTTGCGGGTATCCCAGAACCTTCAGTTGCTGCCCGATCTGGGGCAAGCCCAGATAAATGAAGTAGACCTGGATGAGGAGCGGGGTCCCCCGGATGACCGAAATATAAAAACCGGAGAGCCCCTGAGCGATGGGATGGCGGGAGAGCCGTCCCAGAGCACCGAAGAGGGCGAGCACCGAAGCGATTAGGATGGAGACTACAGAGACCCCGATGGTGGTCCCGACGCCCTGCAGGACGAAATCGGCGTGCTGGAGGATGTATCGGGGTTCAAAGCGGAGTTGGAGGAGTCCGGCGGTGAGCAGGGCCAGCAGGGCCAGCCAGACGACGCCCACTTTGGCAGTTTCTATCAGGCGCTGACGGCGGGCCTTCCGCACCAGCGCCAGGCCGACCGCCAGGTCGGGGTCGGATTCCAGGGGAATGGGGGGTCGTTCCATAACCATCTCCCAACACAGCGCGCGGGTGGGCGGCGGCCGGAGGCCGTCGCCCACCGAATCCCACCCCCTACCACTGCTTCAGCGCACTCAGATCAAACTTCGCGGCCGGGCTGGCCAGGTCTGCGCCGTAGAACTGCTGGCTCAGTTGGACCAGCGTCCCATCGGCATGCATCTGCTGGATGATTTCGCTGACCTTCTGGATGAGTGGAAGGGGGTCTTTGCCAGCGGCTTTGTCCACTGCCGCCGCCAAGTACTCAAAGAAGACCGGGTCGCCCAGTTGCTTGAGGGGCAGGCCATCGGCGATGGCGCTGGCTCCCGTGGGTTGGGCCGTCAAGACCGCGTCCAGCCGCACGCCATCCCCCAGCGCCAGGTCCTGAAGCGCGAAGAGGTCGGTGTCGTAGGGCTTGAGGATGGGATTCTGGACCACCACCTCAAACTGTTCGCCGGGAATTTCCAGGGTGCCCTCCAAGTAGGACTCATAAGTGGTGGCGGTGCCGAAGCCGATGCGCTTGCCGGAGAGATCGGAGGGTTTCTGGAAGGTGGTGTTATCTTTGTGGACGAAGAAGGCCGCCGGGGTGGTATAATAGGGTTGGCTGAAATAGAGTTTCTCCATTCGGGGAGGAGTGATCGTCATCGAGCCGATGCTGATGTCCCAGCGGTCGGCCCAGCCACCGGCCACGATGAGGTCCCAGTTCGGGGTTACAAAGCAGGCCTCCACTCCCAGCCGCCGGGCAACCTCTTTGGCAACCTCAATGTCAAAGCCTGCCAGTTCACTGGCCGTGCGCTGGTCCGAGGGACATCGGGTATAGGCCGCGCGCTGGGCCCCCTCCACCAGTTCGGATTGGGGCGGATAAGCCGGATCGGTGGAGACGACCAGTGTCCCCCGAGCCAGCACTTCGGCCAGTTTGTCAGCAGCCGGGGTAACAGGTGGCTTGCACGCTGCTACCCACAGGACAACGATCAGGGCGAGCAGAACAAACGGCAGGCGTTTCATGGTTCCTCCTTTCTGAGGTATGAATGGGTTTTTGCAGTACTCGGGGACTCTCGTTCTCTCCGGTGGCACCCCTGGATGAGAAACCTGTGATTGTCAGCGAACAGGGCATACCGGGAACAAGCCGTTCATCGGCGGGGCCGGGATATTGGTAGCATCCTTGAGCAATGCCCCATATGCCCCGTTTGCGGTGGTGCCGCATGATCGCGGGACGGGTGATCCGGGGCGGAACCCAGGAGAGCATCTTTTCGCGCATAGAAAAGGGCGTTTGACAGTCATGACTCTGCGGCAAAAACTCACCGCAGCGATGCCGAGCGCGCAGAGTTCTACATAAAAATTAATAATAAGCCACCGCTACGCTTGTGGCTTACCGCGAATCCCTTCTGATTCTCTGGGGTGTTATCAGATTGTATCCCAAACCAGGTAAATGTCAACTCCCACGGGAATCGGAGGTTGGGATGTGGTGGGAACCACTGGCGTGGCTTCCGAAGCCGGAGAGATGACCTGCATGGGAGGCATCCTGTATACAAAACCTTCAAACTCCCGCTCTCTTCCCTTATGTCTGGGTGGGTTAGCCGTGATACTCTGGGCCGTTCGGCGTATAATTCTACGGAAGCTGGCAAGCAAGGCTCTGCAGGCCATTCAAACAGGATAACCGATGCCTGTGGACCGAATGTTCGGCAAGGACGGAAACCGCCCCGAGGTGGACTGGGAGGCAGTGTATGCCGAATATCTCCCCCGGGTGTACAACTATTTCCGCTACCTGATCGGCCCGTCGGCCGTCGCCGAAGACCTGACGGCGGCAGTCTTTGAGAAAGCCTGGCGCCAGCGGGGCCGTTATCGCCCCGAGCGGGGAGCCCTCTCTACCTGGCTGTTCGCCCTGGCGAAAAACGTAGCGCGGGACCACTTCCGGCGGGGCAACCGGGAGTTGCCGCTGGAGTGGGCCGGGAGCCTGGCGGACTCCGACCCGGTGGAGGAGGCGGTGGCGGAGCGGGAAGACCAGGCCCGTCTGGCGGCGCTTCTGGCCCAATTGCCCCCTCGGGAGCGGGAACTGGTGGCGCTCAAGTACGGCGCGGACCTGACCAATCGGGAGATCGCCCGCCTGACCGGACTCAGCGAGACCAATGTGGGAACGATTCTGTATCGGGTCGTCCAGCGATTGCGGAGAGCGTGGGAGGAGGAGCCATGAGCGATGAGTTTCTGTACCGATTTCGGGAACTGCCCCGCCCGGAGTTTGCGGAGGCGCTGAGGGTGCGGATTTTCCGGGAGCCGCCCCGTTTGCTGACGGCACGCCGGGTCCGGACCGGCCTGGTGGTGTTTCTGGCGGCCCTCATCATCGCCGCCTGTGCGGCCCCCCAGACCCGGACGCCGATCGTCCAGGCCACAAAAGCAATGGTGCGCGTGTATCTGATGCCGAGGGTAATCCTTCCATACAGCGTTTATACGGCAGGGGGACCGCCCCGGATA
>JANXCY010000060.1 GCA_025060135.1 Anaerolineae bacterium
CGGACCTGGTCGTTCCCCTTGCCGGTGCAACCGTGGGCGACCGCGTCGGCGCCCTCGCGCTTGGCGATCTCGACCTGGTACTTGGCGATGAGCGGTCGGGCGAAGCTCGTACCGAGAAGGTACTTGCGCTCGTAGACAGCGCCGGACCGGAGCACCGGGAAGGCGTACTGGGTGAGGAACTCCTCCTTGAGGTCGAGGACGTAGGCTTTCGAGGCCCCGGTCGCGAGTGCCTTGGCCTCGATGCCGGAGAGATCCTCCCCCTGGCCGATGTCGGCTGTTACGGTAATGACTTCGCAGTCGTAGGTTTCCTTGATCCACTTCAGAATGACGGAGGTATCGAGCCCACCGGAGTAGGCGAGGACGACCTTGTTGACTTTCTTCTTGACCACGCTGTGCTCCTCTTTCAGTCGAGCCTCGACGCCATTTTCCTCAACGCAGCAGGTCTGTTTCGTCCGACCTGGCACGACCGGGCATCCGGATGAGCACAGCGCACCCTCCCACCGTGATCGCTACCTCCCGAGGCGAGGGTAGCAGGAGGAGGAAACAGCGTCAAGCGTGGGCCAAGTGTGAGAACGCTCGCCAAGGAATGAAACCGGTAGCTCACGAAGCGGACGCTACCAAACGAGCTGGTCGGGAAGAAGCATTTGGCTCGATCGATGCTATCGTCCCGCGGTTTCTGTGTTCGGAATGCCACGAATCGGCTCGACGAGGCTGGTCGGGCCGTACTGTGGGGATAGCATCGGAACTACACGCCGCCAGTGCTGCTGAGGACTGTTCCCTGTCCCGTCTGGAGATCACCGTTTCGCAGTGTGCTTTCCCTGTTTCCGAGCACGTCGGCTGCTAGGGATGTTCGACCTCGTGCACAGCATCGACTGGCAGACGATCCGGCCGCCGAACAGCTAGGATACTGTGCGGCAGCGTGCGGCTGCTGACGGGAAGGGGTAGCGGATGCGGTGCGCGTGGTGCATCGTGCTGGCGCTGGTCCTGGGGTGTGCGACCGTACTGCCAGTAGCTGCGGAGGAGGAACAGCCGTCGTGGTTGCCGCTCGCCTTGCTCGACCGGCATCGTGGGCTGTGGCTGGCCTCGGCCGATGGTGGAGCACGGGTGGCAGCGCTCGAGGGGGTAGAGATCACGAGCGTCGAGTGGTCGCCCGAGGGCGGGCGACTCGCCTTTACCGGCTTGCAGGATGGACGATCGGTCGTCGGGATCGTCACGACCGGCGTGCAGCCAGCTGGGCGGGTACTCGACGCTGCGAGCACGATCGCCTGGTCGGGTGACGGTCGCTGGCTGGCCTGGAGCGACGGGAGCGGGGTGGTGATCGCGAACCGGGAGGGTGATCCGGTTCGTGCGGTCACCGTGGCTGCGCGCCGACTCGCCTGGTCGCTGGATGGGCGGTGGCTGGCGTTCACGCGCCCGACTGGTGAAGCGCCGTCTAGCCCATGCCCAGTCGAGGATGTCGGTTGGATCGAGGTGGCGAGTGGTGCGGTGACAGTGCACGATCGGCTCGCTGGTTCCCTTACCTGGGTGACAACCGGCGGCGACGCCGAGCGGCCGCGGCTGGTGTACACGAGTGCGGCGGACGCGCGGCTGCGCTGGGTCGATCCGGCGACCGGCCGGACAGGGGTGCTCTGGAACGGGCTCGTCGCGAGCTGCCGTGCGCCCCTGGTCACGTCGGGCGACGGGCAGTGGATCGGCTTCCTCGCAGCGGATGGCGGTGGCGATGATCTCGTGCTGGTCAACCTGGTAACCGGTGAGGCGCGACGTATCGCCGACCTGCCACTGGGCTATCCAGGGCTGCAGTTGCCGAAGGTGTACGTGTGGCTCGATCCGCTGGCGCGGTTCGTGTACGTGAGCCAGAGCTTCCCGACGGTCGTGACACGAGTAGACCTCGTGACGGGCGAGCGGACGACCGCGGCGAACGATCCAGGAATCCTGGTGGCGATCTCATCGCAGGGTGAACGGCTCGCGTTCGTGCGGAACTCGCCTGGCAAGCCGCCGGTGCTGGTGATCGTGGAACCGGGAACCGGATGGAGCCAGACGCTGGAAGGTTTCGGCTGGGCGGCGTGGGAACCGAGCCCATACCAGCCGATCGTCTTCAGTGCCTGGGAGCGGACCTGGGAGCGGGAAGATCGGCCTGTCGCTGCCGGGCTGGTGGGGCGGAGCTGGACGTGGGGGCCGGAACCGATCCGCGTGACGGTGGAGCCGTATCGCGATGCG
>JANXCY010000061.1 GCA_025060135.1 Anaerolineae bacterium
GCCCGACAGGCCCAACTGCGGGAGGAGAAATTGCACGCCATCCTCCGGGCCGCGATCGGCGAAGCGCTCCGTCTGGGGTATAATCGGGATGAAATCGCGGCCGCTTTCCGGGAGGAGATAGGATATGGATAAACGCGGACGGAAGCGGTTTTGCGAGCCGGTACCACGCGCTGGGTAGGGGGCAAAATGGATAAACGGGAGCGCCTTCAACGCGCGATAGCGGGGGAGTCGGTGGACCGTCCGCCGGTGGCCCTTTGGGGCCACTGGCCTGTAGACGACCGGAGGCCGGAAACCATAGCGGAGGCCACCATCCACTTCCAGCGGGAATGGGACTGGGACTTCGTCAAGGTTACCCCCTGGGGCAACCTGCGGGCCCTGCGCCGGGCTGTGGAAAGGATGCGCCTTGTGGGGATAGAAACTGCTCGGCCTGGGGGTGCGGACCTTCCGATGGGAGACTCTTATTGCAGGAGGATAGGTAGATGACCTCGCTGCTCTTCTACTGCATCCCCGTGTTCATCTATGCCCTGGTGGTCAAACTCAGAGAACGGGCCAGTGTCCGGGACATCGCGGGTCGGCTGGGCCTGACGGTGGGCCCGGCCCGGTACTACGGGTGGGCCCTTGGCTTTCTCCTCTTGACCATCGGCTGGAACGCCCTCTCCTCGCGCTGGTGGCCCATAGCAGGGGCGGCTCAGGAATTCGCCGGTCAGCCGCCAACGGTGGGAAACATCCTGCGGGCGCTGGAGTTTGGGCTGCTGGCAACGGGCCTGGGGGAGGAGTTGCTCTTTCGTGGACTCATCGGCGGCTGGCTGGGGCGGCGGTTGCGGTTCTGGGCTGCCAACGGGATTCAAGCCTTCATCTTCACCCTTCCCCATCTGCTCCTGCTGATGGAGGCGCCGCACCTGCGGCCGGTGGTATTCCTCGGCCCATTCCTTATGGGGCTGATGGTGGGCTGGCTCCGGCTGAAATCGGGCAGCATCTTCCCTGGCTGGATGGTGCATGGCCTGGGCAACGTCTTTATAACAATGAAGGTGATGCAGTGGTAACTGAGGTTCGGCACGATGTAGACAACTGCGAGCAGTTGTTCCAAAGGTGTGAAGAGGCCATCATCAAAACAGGAGGTCATCTATGGTCGTGGTTCCGGCAACTCAATCCCGGCGCGGGGAACGCGCCCCGGCATCGGAAGCACTCCAGCGGAGAGAGGCCGTCCTCAAGGGCTTCAGCGGCCTGTCCCTGGCGATCTTTGTCATCCTGCTGGTCGTCTCTGTCTTTCTGGCGATCATTCTGGATTCCCTGGGCGTCCCGGACGGCCCGATCGCTGCTGTGTTTATCCTTCTCAACCTGGTGGGCCTCTACATCCTTTTCGCCCTGCGCGTCGCCAACCAGTGGGAGAAGGCCATCGTCCTGCGGCTAGGGCGCTTCCGGGGCCTCAAGGGCCCGGGGCCCTTCTGGATTATCCCGATTATAGACACCGTCCCGGCAATGGTGGACCACCGGGTGATGGTCACTCCCTTCACGGCGGAGCGGACGTTGACGAAGGACTCGGTGCCGGTGAACGTGGACGCGGTCCTCTTCTGGGTGGTCTGGGACGCCCAGAAGGCGGTCCTGGAGGTGGAGGACTACCAGACCGCCATCGCCTGGGCGGCCCAGACGGCCCTGCGGGAGATTATCGGTCAGATGGACCTGGCCAGTATTCTTGTCGGGCGGACGGTGATGGACGCGGAACTGCAGCGCATCATTGACGAGCGGACAACACCCTGGGGGATCACCGTCCAGTCAGTGGAAATCCGCGATATCGTCATCCCGGAGGCGCTGGAGGACGCGATGAGCCGTCAGGCACAGGCGGAGCGGGAGCGGCAGGCGCGGGTTATCCTGGGGGAGAGCGAGAAGCAGATCGCGGCGTCCTTCGCCGAGGCCGCGCAGGCCTACCGGGATAACCCCACTGCGCTCCACCTGCGGGCGATGAACATGCTCTTTGAGGGGCTGAAGGAGAAGGGCGCGCTGATTATCGTCCCGTCCAGCGCGGTGGAGACGATGAATCTGGGCGGGCTGATGGGGATGGCCGCGATGGCCGGAATCACGCCCAGCCTCTTCGCCAGTGGGCAGGCCTCCACCCCACGACAGGAGGGCTGATATGGCTCCTGATGGGCTGCGTACAGACCAGATAGAGATTGTCCCCTCCGGTTTCTTTG
>JANXCY010000062.1 GCA_025060135.1 Anaerolineae bacterium
TCGCCCAGGCGTAGACGGGCCACCAGGTCAGGTTAAAGGCCAGGGCCAGCGGTTCCGAGAACACCTCCGACTCCACGAACTCGCCGCGGGCGGCCATTTCCGCCCGGCAGGCCTCCCGCGCCCGCTTCCAGCCGATGTGGAATCCCAGCCCCAGCAGAAGATACAGGCAGACCAGAATCAATAACCGCTATGAACGTTGTGGCGACCCGCCGCTTTTGCTCCAAAACCCCTGTGTCCCTCCCCTTGGTCAAGCCCAATCTTCCAGACGAAAGTCGCCGGAGAAAGGATTGACAAAATGTACCCCTTCCACAAACTCACGGCCCGGAAAATCCTCGGTAAAGACAACCCAAACCTGATTCAAACGGGCTGTTGCCCAGACCATCGCATCCCAGAAATGAAACTGGTGGTCTCGCACACCCCGAATCGCTTCCAGAACCACCGGGCCGGTCAGGCTCAGCACCATCCAGAACCGGAGATGGTTCTGAACTCGCTCGTACCCCTCTTCAACCGTCAGAGGGGCCACGATTTTGCGCGTTACGGTAACAAAAAATTCAGCCAGCACCTGAGTGCTGATGACGCCCCGCCCACTCGTTGCTAAGGCATCCAGGACCCGGATGGCCTGTCGTTGCTTCCCCGGCTCAGAGCGGTCATAGGCATAGACCAGGACGTTGGTATCCAGAAAAATCCTACCGTTCATAGAGGTCTTCCCGCCGCCAGGTCCGCCCGCCTGCCACGGGCCCTTGCTGGACCAGGGACTCAAGAAAACCCCTCTCCCGCTCCCAGGTCTTCCGGTCGGGCCGAAAAGGCGCCCAGGCCTCTATCTGCTCCACCGCTTGCCGGATGATTTCCGCCTCAGCCACCCCGCGCTCGCGAGCCAACCGCTTCAGCAGTGCCTCCTGGTGAGGTGCCAGATAGATTTGTTTGCGAACCATCTGCGCCATATCCGTACTCTCCCCCAACAGTATCATACATCATATTATACATCAACCCGACCGGGAGACAATTCCAAGTGGGATATAAACGAACGCAGATGAACGCGGGCCGTAACCTGCCTGCATCCGCGCTCGTCCGCGTCCATCCGCGTCCCCCACCTACCGCTCCCGCACGATGGTCACCGCGCCAATGAGGGCCATCACTAAAAGCACCGAGGCGACCTCAAAGGCCAGCGCGTACCCCTCCGGGTCCACCAGCGTCACCCCCAGAATCTGGATGGTATGCTCCGGGACCGGCCGCGCGTTCACGACCTCGCCCAGGCCCACCCGCAGGGTGAGGAAGACGATGACGCCCAGGAGCACCGCCGCCAGCAGGGCCGCCAGCCACCACTGCTCGTTGGCGCGGGGCATCGGCTGACGCATAAAGGCGCGGGTGAGCATAATGGCGAAGATAATCAGGATGCCGATGGCGCCCATGTAGATGAACAACTGCGCTGCCGCAAAAAACGGGGCCTCCAGCAGAACGTAGAGGCCCGCCATCCCGAAGAAGACCAGCATCAGCCACAGCGCGGCGTGGAACAGGTTGCGGACAGTAACGACCGCGATCGCCCCGCCCAGCACCATCAGGGCAAATAGGAAGAAAAGAACGTGGGAGAGCGTGAGGGTCATACGGTCACCTCCAGTTCGGTGGCCTGGGCCGCCTGCCAGACTCGCCGTTCCTCCCGCCGCCGGCCCAGCGCGCTCAATCCCCAGACGGCCAGCACGGTCAGGATGTTGGAGAGCAGAAGAATCCCGGCACGGGTCCAGGCTGGCGCGCCGCCGGGGAAGGCCTCCGTAATGCCCTTGTTCACCAGCACCGTCACGCAGAGGTTGAGGATTGCCAACGGGGTCAGGAACTTCCAGTTGAAGTTCAGCATCTGGTCAATCCGCAGCCGGGGGAGCGTGATCTGGATGAACATCCA
>JANXCY010000063.1 GCA_025060135.1 Anaerolineae bacterium
CTTCTGTGCAGGCGGGGATGCTCAGGTTGGTGACGAGGTTAGGCAGGGAGTCAGGCTCGAGGAGGGCGACGATGCGCAGGTTGGCGTAGGCGGGGTTGGACAGGATAGCGACGATGGGGTCGATGAACTCGTTTTTGTAGCGATTGAGGCCGTTTTGGGCGACCAGCAGTTCGCCGTTGGAGGCGGCGGCGGCGCAGTCTCGGTTGGGGAGGTTGTAGATGACTACGGTGATGACTACGGGCTGGCCACTTTGCTGCATTTGGTTGAGGGCCTCATTCAGATGGCCTTGTAGTCCTCGTCCGGCTGTGATGGCGGCGATGCGATCCATCCAGACGGCGGTGGAGGTGTTGGTGAGGGCGAGGATGCGAGCCCGCAGGGTGGGGTCGGAGACAGCATTGGCGGAAGAGATCACGTTGGTGACCCAATCGGGGTTGACATATCCTCGAGCGCCGGCGTAGGGGTTATCCACGCGGGCGCCGGGGGCCGGTGGCGTGGGGGTGCGGGTGGGGGTGGGGGAAGGCCCCGGCGTGGGCGTGCGGGTGGGTGTGGCTGTCGCCCCCGGCGTAGGGGTGCGGGTGGGGGTAGCGGTGGCTCCCGGGGTGGGTGTGCGGGTGGGGGTAGCGGTGGCCCCGGGCGTGGGCGTGCGGGTGGGCGTGGCGGTGGCTCCGGGGGTGGGCGTGGCGGTTGGGGCGGCGGCCCGGGTGCCGGGGGTTCCGTTCTGGGTGACGGTGGTGGGGGCGGGGTTGGATCCGCTGTAGCTCAGGTTGAATCCGAAGGTGACGCTGCCGCCGTTGGGGTTGATGGTGGCGTTCCAGCTGGCGTTTTGCACCTGGACGTTAGGGCCGGTCTGGGTGTAGCTGCCGTTCCAGAGCTGGGCGATCTGCTGGTTGCCGGGGAAGGTCCAGGCCAGGGTCCATCCGTTGATGGGGGTGGCGGACAAGTTGTAGATGGTGACGTCCACGGTGGCGCCGCTGCCCCAGTCGGTGCGCACGAGGTAGTCCACGCGGCATGCAGCGCCTGCTCCTGGGGTTGGGGTGGGGGTCGGCGTGCGGGTGGGGGTAGCGGTGGCTCCCGGCGTGGGCGGGCGGGTGGGGGTAGCAGTAGCTCCCGGCGTGGGCGTGCGGGTGGGGGTGGGGCTGGAGGCTGAGCTGGGCACCACGCGGGCAGAGAATCCCTGGCTGGTGAGGCCGCGTCCGCCTTCCCAGATTTCGAAGCCGGCTTCGATGGCGTGGAGATACCAGGAGGGCTGCACG
>JANXCY010000064.1:0-497 GCA_025060135.1 Anaerolineae bacterium
TAGGCCATCGCCAGGGTGAGCAGGAGTTCGCCGGAATCGTGCCAGACGGCGTTGCCGCCGCCGTCGCTTTTGGTGATGGACGGCGGCTCCGGCGGCTGAGTGGAGTTATGCGGCCACATGGCCGGGTTGCTCATCCCGCGCTCAAAAAAGTAGGGCATGGGATAGGGCGTCAGGGCGACCAGGTCGCGCACTTCGGCCCGCAGACGCTCCACCAGATCGGCGGGAGGATGTTCCACCGGTGTCGTCAGGTCCAGGGTTACGTAGTCGGTGAGGGGACGGGTGGTGGTGACGACCGGTGGGGTCGGCGGCGGCGCGGGTGGAAGGGTACGGGTATAGACCAGCGGCGCGGGGCAGGTGGGGCCGGTGCGCGTCCCGATGCCCGCCAGTCCGCCCTCAATCACCCGCCAGTAAATCATCCCGTTGGCGACCACCGCGCCGGACTGAACGTAGCCCTCGCCCACGCGCGGCGAGGGGAAGGGATAGGCCGGATCGGCGGG
>JANXCY010000064.1:507-1235 GCA_025060135.1 Anaerolineae bacterium
CGCCGCACTCCGGCCAGACGTTGGAGACGTGGCCGATGTGGATCAGTTGGCCGCTGATGGGAGTGGTCAGGCTGATGCCGCCCAGCCGCTCCCAGTTATCCACCAGCAGGATGTTGCCGCCCATCGTCATCATCGCCGGTTCGTCGGAGGTAAGGCGGAATTCGTAGTAGAACGTGGAGGAGGGATACTCCGAGGTGCGCAGACCGACGATGCTGGTCAGGACCCGCATGTCCATCAGGCCCAGTTCGGCGTCGTATTGCGAACTGACGTGGACTTCGCGGGGGCTGGTGGTCTGGATGCCCTGGCGGGGGCGGTAGGTGACGTAGGCGGTATACGAGACGCCGGCGCGCACCACCGGCGTATTGGGGACATCCTGGTCGCCGAAGGTGTAGAGCACCGGCGCGATGCCGCGCGAAGCGCCGGTCGCTGCGTCCAAAACGAAGAAAGTCCGTTTATGCGGGTTGGCCGCCAAGTAGTTGATGATGTACGGACGGACGACGTTCCAGTCGGCGTCCCAGTCAGTGAGAATCTCTCCGGCTGAATCCAGCACTTCGTCGCCCTCTCCCAGCAGTTGCCACAGGGGATAGAGGGGCTGGGAGCGATACACGACGGTGTCGCCCACCACGACGGGGTAGCGGTCGGCCAGACTCTGGCCGTAGAGGCGGGTCTTCCAGACCAGGGCACCGGTATTGGCGTTGACGGCGAAGGCGTAGATGGCCTCGTTTCCG
>JANXCY010000065.1 GCA_025060135.1 Anaerolineae bacterium
GAGCGCCGTGGACAGGCAGCCGGCCCAAATCGGCGATGTGCCAGATCACCCCGAAGTGTTCTATTTCGTCCAGGTTCTCAAAGGGGGGGACAACGATCCCGTAAGCCAGAGCAAGAGAGAGAAATACCAACAGAAGTCCAAGCAGAATATATCGGTGGGTGAGATGACTCATAGATGCCCCAATATGAAGGACCGATCCCGAGTCTGATTCGGACGTGCCATCACTGGACAACACTTGCAGACCAAGGATGGCCAAGACTGCCGGAGTGGGGTGTCATCATACCACGCTTTGTCCCGTTGGTCAAGAATCTGCCCTTGATTTTACCCACATCTGAAACGGAGCGATTGTGGGGTGAGTGTAAAAACGGGCCAGTCCCATCGCGACCGCACGCTGGGGATACCCCAAGGATAGGAACGGCAGGAGCGATTGCTGGAGGAGATCGTCCGCCACCTGGCGCTCCCTTTGCACTTTGAAGTGTGGTTCAAATTTCACGGGCGTTGGCGCAAGTGTTGGGTCACCCTGGACTATTGCCCGGTCCGGCTGCCTGGCCAGTGGAAGTCTATGCTCTGAACCGATGCTGGGTGCTGATGACCAACGTGCCTATCCGCACATAACCACCCTTGCCGTACTGAAACGGTCTGGTGAAACTGGAACTTCTTCTCCAGGCCCTGGATGCCCACTGGGAGGTGGGTAAAGTCAAGGTAGGCGCGGAGTTGTCAACATCGGAAGATGTGGTAAGATAACACCGATCCGCCCCCGTAGCTCAAGAGGAAGAGCAGCGGCCTTCTAAGCCGTTGGCTGTGGGTTCGAGTCCCACCGGGGGTGCCTGGGGAAAGTGTCACTCTCAATTCCCACAGTAAGGAGGGAACGCGATGTTTGGGAAAGAGACTAAGCCCGTAGCCGAGAAGAAACCCCAATCTCCAGCGGCTGCGCCGGCTGCACCATCGGCTCGGATAGAGACCGTTATTGGTCCCAACGCTCACTTCCGGGGAGAAATCATCTCTGAAGGGGGTGTCCGAATAGACGGCATCTTTGAGGGCACGATTCAGACTTCGGGTAATTTGGTCATCGGCGAATCGGCAAAAGTCATCGCAGATATTCGCGCCAACAATATTTCCATCTCCGGGGCTGTCAAGGGGAACATTTTCGGCAATCGGGTAGAAATTCTGGAGACT
>JANXCY010000066.1 GCA_025060135.1 Anaerolineae bacterium
AGGCGCGGCGGGGGAAGGGGCGGGTGGACCCGCAGGCGGAGCGGTTCGGGACGTGGCTGGACGCGGTGCACACGGCGATGCTGGTCTACGAGGAGGACGGGGCGGCGGCCTGTGAGGCGTTCCTGAAGCGGACGGGCCTGCTGGCCGACACCACCTTCCGGGCCTGCCTGCAGGCGATGCTGAACGCCGTCCCCCGGACGCGGGTTCGGGGGAAATTCGTCCGGCCGGAGGCGGAGGTGCTGGACCGGCTGCGGCTGGCCTTCTTCCCGGACTTGGAGGTTGTGGAGGAGGAGCCGCCCCCGCCGAAGATGGAGCAGATGCGGATGCTATGAACGGAGGGACGCGGAGGGACGCGGAGGAACGCGGAGAGCCGCGGAGGTTTCTGGTGATGGCTGGAAGTTGGCTTTTGGCTTCGGGTTCTTTTTCACGGAGGTCTGGGGGCGGCGCGGGCCGCCCTTGTTGCGAACGGAGTGAAGCAACCCGGCCGAAGGCCCAGGAGGGGCGACTTCCAGTCACTGTAGTAGGACGGTATGATCCCAGAAAAAGAAAGTAGGCCGTTATGAGGAAATAACACCTGCTTGTTTGCTCAACCCTGCATTCCGTTTATCGTTTCTTCAGCAGTGACAGGGGGTAACCATGAAACGGCACATCTTTTTTGGTGTAGCGGCGCTGACCGCTTTTCTGGCCGCCATCCTGTTGCTTCAGATTCCTGCTTCCGCGGACCTTTCCCTTTCCCCTGCTGTAGCCTCTCCTGCGCCGGAGGTCTCTCCTCCCATCCCAGCCGATTACCTGCTCGCACTCCCGGTGGCGATGCCGGATCCGGCGGAGGTTCCACCTGGGCTGACTCCCGAACAGGCGATAGAATATGCTTATAGCCTGACCTATCGGCAGGCCGAACCGCTCCTATCTGCACTGGAACATCTGAGGGCTGAGGGACGAATTTCTGGCTTTGAGGTTCGGCCCGACCTGTATGGTGTAATCGTCAAAGGTGCTGTGCCGGATGTCCTGGAATCCCTTTTGCGAGTCCAGGGGATTACAGCCTGGATGCACTATGCGGAGGCTTCGCCTCCTGCTTGTGCCGTTGGCGCTGCGCGGGCGCTTTCCGAACAGGTGTTGGGCCTGAGCCGGATGGCCAGTGAGC
>JANXCY010000067.1:0-718 GCA_025060135.1 Anaerolineae bacterium
CCTGGATCGGGTACGACCGGCTGGACACGGTCGCTCAGACCCTCCTGTTGAACCAGATTTACGACCGGCTCTGGATGTATGCCAATCTCTTCTTGCCGGTGATGCGGATAGAGGCGAAGGTGCAGGTCCCGGTGGCAGAGGGGAAATTCCGGACACGGCGGATTTATGACCGGGCTCGTCCCCCGCTGGAGCGGCTGGAAGAGAGCGGTTTGGTGCCTCCGCAGCGGCTGGAGGCGCTGAAGCGTCTGCGAGACCAGACCAATCCGCTTCGGCTGCGAGAAGAAATCTACGACCAGATAGAGCAACTCTTCTCCCTCCCGGGAGCCACACCTGGTGTGACGGAGAATGTCTTTGAAACCCTGAATCTGCCCTCCAGTTTGCCGGAAGAGGTCCTGGCCCCGGTAACATTATCATTTGAGAAGTGATCTCGCTCCGGTAACATTATCATTTGGCTTGACACGCAGGTCCGATGCCACGGGTGTGTCCCAACTTTGTCGGAGAGGTCAGGCAACTGTACGGATTTGCTGCCAGGCCCACCTCCACTCATTGGCTTCTCCCATCCCAGCGCTCCGCAACGCCAACATTGCCACCAGCCCCTTCCTTTTCCATCGCTGCCCCCGATTTTTGCATCGCCAAGCGATCCCTTTACACCCGCTTTCTACCGTCCCGCTCCCTATGGGATAGCCCGCGGCCCGAAAATCGGGATATTTCATCTGCT
>JANXCY010000067.1:728-1119 GCA_025060135.1 Anaerolineae bacterium
GATAGTTATCCGCTGTCCGGCCAATCCCCTCCCTCCATTCCGCTCGGGTCCCCAAAACGGCTTCACATCCCTCCACAACCTTTGCCACCTGGCCGCTCCACAAGGCGGCTTTCATCCCTTCTACCCACCCCTCCGCCCCCTCTCCATAGGCTTCCCGCCCCAAAGCCCATAGATGTTCCACCGCGTGATACCAATCCACGATCCGAACCCGCTTCGGACAGTACATCTCGGCAAACCCATCTATCCAGGCTGCCCCATCGCCCACGACCACCCCCTTCCCTTCCAACCCCAGACCTCGATGATACGCATATCCCCACATCATGCGCCGAAATGCCTCCACCTCCCCGTAGGTCGCCCGGTATCCGATCCGTCGGAACTCCACTTCTCAGTG
>JANXCY010000068.1:0-272 GCA_025060135.1 Anaerolineae bacterium
GGCTTTTACATAACGCATGCTTATCGTGCAAGCGCGAGCGCTTGCACGATAAGCGTGGGGCGTTATGTAAACCTGGCCGGCCGCGCTTGGCAACAGACGAAAACAGGCAACGCCACAACCCCAAGCCAGCACCGCGTACCGGCCCCAGCGCGGCGCGGGGGGGGGGGGGCCCCCGGGGGGGGGCCCCGCGCAGGCCACCCCCCCCCCGCCCCGCCCCCCACCGGGGGCCCCCCCGCCCGCGGCGCGCCCCCGGGCGCCGGCCACCCCGCGGC
>JANXCY010000068.1:282-1101 GCA_025060135.1 Anaerolineae bacterium
GCTTTCCCCACGCCGGCAACGCTCATCCCATGAGCGGGCGACCCCAGCGCGGGGCCAGCCCGTGCGCTGCTATCCACTGAAGCAACAGCGGCAGGCGCACTGGCACGCCGCCCGCGCCGCGCCGCCCCCAAGCCGGCACCGGGCTCATCCAACGCCACCCAAACCCTGCAACCCCCCACACGACTCCCACCTCACCCCACGCTGCAGCACGCCGTTCCGCGCACCCTCTCCTGTGTCCACCCGCCCGCCCCGCCCCGCCACCACCGCCCCACGCCACAGCCGGCCTCGCAGCACCCCTTCCCCCCTCTCGACTCCCCCCATCCCCACGCGGCACAGCGAAAAAGAGCGCAAGGAACGCCAACCCGACTCCACCTCGTCCACGTGGCCTGAGCTCGTAGGATCCACCCGCCCGCCCCGCCCCGCCGCCACCGCCCCGCCGCCCCTGCTCCTCCGTAATGGCCTGTGAAAACGGAAAACGGCACGCTCGCGGGCCGACGCCCTACCCGAGTCGTGCCGTTTCCACCTGCCTGCTCGAACGCAAATATACGGGCAGGCGCGTATATTTGCGGCAAAAGCAGGGGAGCGGACGTGGAGACGAGCCGACTCCATCCTGATTGTGACCTAACGCTCGCCGCCCTGCACTGGGCGAACGGTGGCCGGGTCACCCGTTGGTACACGCCACAGGGAGGGGTATGGTTACCGGACTACTTCGAGCCGTACAGCCACGACGCCGATCCCCCTCCGAGTCCCGACGTCTGCCCGCGCTTCCGGGGCCTGTACCTCTTCGACCGCATCACGAGTGCCATCATCCGCCTAGGG
>JANXCY010000069.1 GCA_025060135.1 Anaerolineae bacterium
TTCGCCCACCCGTACTCCCGAACTTCTCATCGCCCGTGTCGCCGGTCCCATTCCTTCCCGTCCGGTGGGGACCCTCCTCTCTCCGCCTCCAACCCCTCCACCAGAGCCTCCAGAACCTCGGACATCCCGTGCAACAGTCACAGGGCGGCCTGGGTGACTCCCCTCCTCCCCCCTTCCCGGCTCAAGACGAGCCTGACCCCCCTGGGCGGCCGCTACCACCACCCGGAGAGCCGCTAACCCTGCATCCCGTTTGCTCCCCCGAAGCGCTTTCCCGTCTATACTGATGATGCTCCCTCCCATCTCCTCCGCCCACTGCCTCAATGCGGTTTCCAATGCGGTCCGGGGGAGAAGAGCCAATATCCGCCACAAGGTCCTGTATCCCGGGGGATGGGGCAGCCATTCCATACCCACCCCAGAGCGGATTTGCTGCCAGTGTTCCTGTGCCCCCTTCCACATCCCGCGCAGGCTCTTCTGCCCGTTCACAGCCGCCAGAAGGAGCATCGTCAGCACGGCCTCCAATGGGTAGATGCGCCCCTGGCGGCGATGAGGATCTGGGATGCCTTTCAGATAAGCCCTCAAACCTTGTTTCTCCTGTCGCGGCTCCATCGCTTATCACCCCCATAGCGCTTGACACCCATTCTACCACAAAATATTAGATATTAGAATTAGAGCGTTGATAAGCCCTGAAAAGCTCGCAGAGATCTTGACAAAAATGCCAAAGTATGGTATAATGAAAGCGCTCCCAGAATATACATGCTTTCAACCGATTGTGCTGATTTCGAGGATCATAAGTGTTCTTATGGAATGGAAGTTCCCAAGCCGTTTTTGCCCATCCCCTTCCTTTTAATTACTAAAGTTATTCTATGGGTTTAGAGCCGGAGATCCGGCCATTTCTGGGAGCGTTTTCTGCACCCCGTTCGACTCGGGAGAATCGTTTTGAGAGCGGTTGCAACAAGCCTTCCGGGATTGATGGGGGAATTGCTCGCATCAGGCATGAGAGGTAGAGCAGGCAATTTGCCGGCATTTCACCCCCACGAGCATGTCTGAAAACTGCCGTAAGTGGAACAAACGTCCTCGTAGTTGGCCGCGGAGCGAAG
>JANXCY010000006.1 GCA_025060135.1 Anaerolineae bacterium
CGGGCGTTGTCCAGCGCCTCGCGAGCGTCCAGACCGATGGAGTAGCCAAATTGGGAGGTCGCCACAGCATAGATGTCAAAGAAATAGGGCTTCATCGCCTCCAGAACCCGCTCGTCCAGACGGGTCGCAGCAGCGTTATCCAGGTAGACCAGGTTCTCGTACACGGCCCCTCCCTGCCCGACAGAGATGGCACCTCTATGATACCACAGTTCAGCCATAAAGTCAACAATCATCTATTAAATTTGCGTTAGAAAAGTCGGGGATGGAAAGCGTTCCCGGATGCGCTGCCCAACTCCGATTGACCTCGGGTTCATCCTGTTACCTGCGCTATCGGTAATCCTCCCGCTGGGGGGCCCAGGCGTCCAGCACAAAGGTGGGTTCGTCTAGGACAACGGCTTTGTGAGGCACCCCGGAGGGAACACAGACGCCGTCCCCGGCTTTCAGGACGCGGGTCTCATTCCCCAGGGTGAACTCCATCGCTCCCTGGACGACGAACGTGATCTGCTCGTGCGGATGAGCATGCTCCGGAAGGACGCTTCCCGGAGCAAACTCGAAGAAAGTCACCATAGCCTGTTCCAGGTAGACCGCCCGGCGCCGAACACCGGGCATCATTTCGGTAGCCGGGAGTGCGCTGACGGTAAAGAAAGTCATCGGATTACCTCCTGAAGGGTTTCCATCTGCCGGGCAGCGTGAAAGGAACTGCGAACCAGAGGGCCACTTTCCACCCACCGGAAGCCCATCTCCCGTCCTCTCTGCCGGAATTCCTCAAACTCCTCCGGAGGATAGTAGCGCTCAACCGGCCAATGACGACGGGTCGGCTGGAGATACTGGCCAATGGTCAAGACGTCCACTCTAACCGCGCGCAGGTCAGCCATGACAGCCAGGACCTCCTCTACGGTCTCGCCTAGGCCGACCATCAACCCGCTCTTGGTCAGCACCCCAGGAGCCATGCGGTGAGCATTCTCCAAGATGGAAAGGGACCACTCGTAGCGATTACGCGGCTGAACGCGCGGGAAAAGCCGAGGGACTGTCTCCACATTGTGGTTCAGGACATCTGGACGAGCCTCCATCACCACCCGTAGCGGCTCCAGGTCTCCCTGAAAGTCCGGAATAAGGACCTCCACAGTGCACGTCGGGTTCAGCGCGCGAATTTGCCGGATAACTTCGGCGAAGACGGTCGCGCCCCCATCCGGGAGGTCGTCCCGGGTGACCGAGGTAATCACAGCGTGGCGCAATCCCAGGACCCGGACGGCTTCCGCCACGCGTCGGGGCTCCTCAGGATCGGGCGGGGCAGGATGCCCGCTGCGAACATTGCAGAACCGGCAGGCCCGGGTGCAGACATCCCCCAGAATTAGAAAAGTCGCCGTACGGCAGCCCCAGCACTCCCGGATATTGGGACAGTTGGCTTCCTCACACACGGTGTGGAGACGAAGGGAGCGCATCAACCGCTTGAGTTCGTGGTAGGCTGGACTCTCCCGAAGCGGCACCCGCAGCCACTCCGGGCGGCGCGGTGGTCGCGCCGGCTCCTCATCTTCAGCAACAACAGTCGTTGGAACACTGCACATTTTCACCCTCCAAAGAGCACCAGCCACCAGGTGGTCGGTAGACAGACTGGACAGGATGGACAGGATGGACAGGATTTAGATTAAATCTTGTTAATTTTGTGAATCCTGCCAATCCCTCAACCCATCAATTCCACTGCGAGTTGCGCGTAAATCTCCGCCGCTACGCAGACGTCGTTGATGTCCACCCACTCGTCTGCGGTGTGGACCCGGTCGGGGTCGCCAGGGCCAAAGCCAACGGTGGGGATACCGGCGATGCCCGCGGTGTAGGCCCCCTCGGTGGAGAAGGCCCAGTGGCCGATCGGGGGACGGTGTCCCAGGCGAGCCCGCGCGGCCCGGACCAGCGCGGCCACCAGGGGATGGGCCTCTTCCATCACCCAGGGCGGGTAGACTTTGCGGATATGCCCGGGGTAGCCGGTGTAACTGGTAGCGGAGAACTCCGCCATCCGGATTTCGGCGCGGACGGCTTCCCGGGCCATCACTCGCTGGATTTCGGCCAGCGCCATCGCCTCGGTCTCTCCCAGCGTCAGGCGGCGGTCCACCACCAGGTCGCAGCGATCGGGGATGGCGTTGCGGCTGCTCGCATGGCTACGGATTTCGGTAACGGCCAGAGTACCCGGACCCAGGAACGGGTCGTTTCCCAGTTGTCCGGCCAGAAGTTCCAGGCCGAAAATGAGGCGCGCCGCCGCGTAGATAGCGTTCTCCCCCAGGTCGGGACGGGAGGAGTGGGCAGCCCGGCCGTAGACGGTGATCTCCAGTTCCATCCGTCCGCGCTGGCCTCGGGCGACGGCCATATCCGTCGGTTCGGCAATGAGCACCCAGTCGGGCCGGATGCCCTCTTCTTCTATGAGTACCCGGCTGGCCAGCCCCTCGCAGGGTTCCTCCTGGACCACACAGGCAACGACGACCCGTCCCCGGGCGGGGAGCCCGGTGCGGCGCAAGAGGTAGGCACCGTAGAGCATAGCCGCCAGACCGCCTTTCATGTCGCAAGCGCCCAGACCATAAAGTCGTCGGCCTTCCACTATCGCGCCGAAAGGGTCGCGCCGCCAAGCGGCGGGATTGCTGAGGGCCACCGTGTCCATGTGGCCGTTGAGCATTAGGGTGGGGCCATCGCTCCGGCCCACCCAGCCCAGGACGTTACCGATGCGGTCGGTACGAATCTCCCGCAGGCCCAGCCGTTCCATTTCCTGAAGGATGCGCTGGGCCAGCGGCCCCTCCTGGGTGGAGGGGCTGGGAATACGCACCAGGTCCTGCAGAAAGGCCACCAGTTGGGCCCGTTCATCCCGGGTGAGGCGAAGTCGGGTCATCGGATGTCAGCCTCCGGAGTTCGTCGCGAATCTGGTCTATAACTTCCGCGTTCAAAATGCGCTTCCTGCCACCTTTTTCAGTCACAGAAAAGACAATAAAGACCTTTCCACCTTTTTCTTCCTCAAACCGCTGAGTAGAGCCGACGCCCACCTCTTCCAGGTGCTTCTGCATCGTAGGGCCCAGCATTTGCCACTTTGCCGGGACGTGTTTTTGGGGAACTTCTCGGAAGTAGTATTGCTCCCATTCTTCCGGCGACTTCGGTGCACAGGCCCGGATGGCTTCCGCCACCCGCCCCACATATCGGGGACGGTTCAACTGCCAGCGATTGAAGGCGATATTCAGGACCCATTCTTTAGCCATTGCGTTGGGCCTCCGCCTGCAGGAATTTTTCCCGATACCGGTGCCAGACCGTGCGATCGGCATCCGCCAGACCCATTTCTATCATTTTGCGGTTGACGAAGAGTTTGTTGGTGAGATAGAGATACGCAGGAACGGGAGCGCCGGGGGCCTGAGAAGGGCGATCAAAGCGCAGCAGCACTCGTCTGCCCAGAATGTACCGGCGCAGGTACTCCTTTACTCGTTCCTTACGGTCCGTGAGGATACAGAGCCCCAGCAGGGAGACAACCAGGCCGTTATCCATCTGCAGGGTGAGGTCATCCCGAACGGCTATCACCCGGTAGACGGCATCAGTTCCAAACCTCAACTGGTTGGGGTCTACCAGAGGACGGGCATCCTGAATTCTGGGGGCATATCCTTGAGGAGGATCCACAGGTGAAAAGGCCTGCTCCCGCTGGACGATGGTTACCGGGAGAAGCAGGCCCATTTTCTGGCGAATGACGGGGAGGAAGGCCGGTTGAATCTCATAGCCGATACCGTTACGTTCCAGTTCCAGAGCGGCCTTGACCGTGGTCCCACTACCCAGGAAGGGGTCTAGAACCGTTTCTCCGGGAAATGAAAACATCCGGATCAGACGGCGTGGTAGTTCCTCCGGGAACATCGCCTCATGGGCAATCTGCCGCTCACCGCCGAAGGTCCAGTGGCCGGAGAAGTATTCCTTCCATTCGTCCCGACTGAATTGGGCTTTCTCTTTCAAGTGCGACGGAATTCGGCCTGAGGCCCCCGGCTTCTTGAAGATCAGGATGAACTCGTAGTCCAGTTCCACGATGCCATTGGGCGGATAGGGGAATGAGCCCATAACCACCGCGCCCCCCGTGGTCCGCATTGTTGTTTTTTTCTGCCAGATGATGGCGCCCATATAGTCAAAACCGACTGTTTCACACTGAGCAATGATTTCAGCGTGGAGCGGGATGACTTTGTACCGACCATAGACGACTGCACGGGCAAACTGGTCGCCGACGTTGACACAGAGCCGACGGCCGGGCATCAGCACGCGCCAGCATTCCCGCCAGACCCGGCTCAGGTCCAAGAGATACTCGTGCAGTGTCTGCCCATAGCCGATCTGGCCTGGTACGCCATAGTCCTTCAGATGCCAGTACGGTGGTGAGGTAACCACCAGGCCAATGCTTCCATCGGCCACCTCGGCCATATTGCGGCTATCGCCAATGATGATCTTGCCCTCCCCGTACATCTACGGCCCGTCCTTATGCAGTGGGAACGATGCTTGTGCGGATACTATCCGATAGACGATAAATAATGGCCGGAGGCTCCGCTCGGCAATGCGGCCCACTTCTTCCAGCCGCGCGCCGCGCTCGGCTACCAGCGCCTCCAGCACCTCTACCCGCCCCCGAAAGACCGTGTCCTCCGGGGTATGGGCCACATAGAGGGTAGCCGGGTCCTGCAAAAAGGGCCGGACCCGCGCCGGGAAGTCAGTATCCGGTCTGTCCAGCCGCTCATAACCAAATACCTCCACCGGAGCCACCCGCCCGGCGGTGAGAAACTGGACCGGAGCGCTGATCCCCCAATCCAGCGCGACGACCGGTCCGATAGCGTTCTCCTCCAAATAGGCAGCCAGGTCGTAGATAGCGCTGGAATGGGCAGCATGGCCTCCGGTCCGGGCCAGCGCCCGATGATAGCGGAGGGTCGTCCAGAGGTCACCCCCAGCCCAAAGCAGGACCACCAGACCCAGGAGCACCCCCCGCGCCCACCGGAGCCGGCCCGTCTCCAGGCGAAAGGCGGCGCCCACTACCAGCCCCACCGTCAGCGGGATCAGCGGCATCGCCAGCGCGTAGTGGGTGATGAAGAGACCACTCACAGTCAACGCGCTCTGAGCCACGATCAACCCCAACAGAGCCACGGGCAACAGATGAGCCCACCGACGCATCCTCAAGCCCAGCCCTACCCCCAGCAGAAGGGTTCCAGCAGCCAGGTACAGTGCCCAGGCATTGGCAAAGATACCCCCCAGGTACCAGAAGTGGTCCCCCCGCAGGAGAGGAAGCAACTGGCCCAGCCGGACGGCCAGGTTCGGTAGATAGGCTCGGTTATCCACCCCGTAGTAGGACTGCCCCAGGTGGTTCAGGACCGAAGCCAGCGTCCCGCCGGTCTGCAAGTTGAAGATGAACATCGGAAGCAGAGGGAAGAGCAACCAGAGCACCGTTAGAAGTGCTGAACGCCACTTCGTGGCGCCTGGGGGCTGACGACGAGCTGCTCGTACAGCACGGAAGGGGAAGAAGTATCCCAGCCAGGCCACCCCGGCCACTACGACCATCGCACCGATCCCCCAGAGGAAGAGAAGTTTGGCGTAGAGACCCAGACCCCAGAAGAGAGCCGTCCGGTAGAGATCTGCGGGACGGCGCCACCGCCACCAGCGCAGGCCAGTCAACAGACTCGCCACCAAAAAGAGCGCGCTCAGATTGGTAACGAAGATGCCCTGGCGGCTCCAGAACACAAAGGTCGGGTTGACCGCCAGCAGGAGGGTCGCGACGTAAGCCGCCAGGGGGCCGCCCAGCATGCGGGCCACCCGCCCGGTCAACAGCAGCGTCAACCCGCCGGTAAGGAGCGGGAGCCACCGCAGAGCGCAAGCATTCACCCCACCCAGCGCCAGGAACGGCACAGCCAGGTAGACATTCAGCGCACCGATGTAGTCCTGCACCATCAGAGGCAGCCGCCACGGGCCCAGCGCGATCGCTGCCTCCCGAAACGCCGTTACCGGCTGACCGGTCAGCAACTGCATAGCATTCAGGCCCGCTTCTTTCGCTTCGTCGTAGTGGAGCCCGGGCAGGGATAATTGATGGGCACCGAGGGCCAGGAAGAGGAGGAAACAGAAAGCAGGAAACAGGAAATGGAGGGCGCTGGCAGATCCCTTAAGACTGGCGGGCGGATTTTCGCCATGCTCCGGGGTATGGGCTCTGTGCTCCAGATTCCGTGCTCCAAGTTCCAGGGCAACCGGCACTATGCCCTCCGTCAGTACGCTCCCTCTCCCAGCAGTACCTTCGGAATCGTGCGCATCAGAATTTTAAAGTCCATCCAGAGGGACCAGTTCTCTATGTAATAGATGTCCAGGAGGACCATTTCGGCAAAGGGGAGGCGACTGCGGCCACTGACCTGCCAGAGGCCGGTCATCCCCGGCGGGGCCTCCAATCGCTTCTTGTGCCACTCCTGGTATTTCTCCACTTCCGCCGGAATGGGCGGTCGGGGGCCGACCAGGCTCATCTCCCCCCGCAGAACATTGACCAACTGCGGTAACTCGTCCAGGCTGAGCCGGCGCAGAATCCGCCCCACGCGGGTCAGCCGGGGGTCATCCCGAATTTTGAAGATGGGACCGTCGGCCTCGTTCCGGTCTGCCAGCATGTCCTGCTGCTCCTGGGCTCCCACGTGCATGGAGCGGAACTTGTACATCTCAAAATGACGCCCCCGCAGGCCCACCCGCGTCTGGCGAAAGATGACCGGACCCGGGCTATCCAGCCAGATGGCCAGCGCGATGAGCCCAAAGAGGGGTGCGCACAGCAGGAGCCCCACTGCAGCGACCATGACGTCGATCAGCCGCTTGACCAGTAAGGCTCCTCTGCTAATAGAGACGGTCCGGACGCCGATAAGCGGCACTCCACCCAGGTCCTCCACATTCACCTGCGTCAGGCTCATCTGGAACAGGTCGGGGACGATGCGGGCGCGCACGTTTCGCCGCTCGCATTCCCGCACGATGCCCATAATTTTGCGGTGGTACATCCAAGGCAGGGTGATGATAACCTCATCAGGCCGCTCCTCGTCCAGGACCGCAGGCAGGTTATCCAGCGGGCCCAGGGCCTTGAACCGGCCAATGTCCGTGTACCCCTTTTCGGGGTTGTCGTCCACAAACCCAACCACCCGGTAGCCCAGGTCAGGGCGGGCAACGATGGTGCGCATAACCGTCCGCCCCACCTCCCCAGCGCCGACAATGACGACCCGCCGGACACCAACGCCTTTCGCCCGCAGATAGGCCATGGCCAGCCCCTCCGCGCCGCGCACCAATGCCAGCAGCAGAATGGTCAGCAGGCCAACCTCTATAAGCATGGCGCGGGAATAATAGCGGGGCCGGAAGACGAAGGTGATCGCCAGCATCAGTACCGTTACCTTTGCGGTGGCGTTGGTAATCCGGTAGACCTGGTCCATCCAGGAGCGCGGCCAGGCGCGGTACACCCCATCCACCACGAAGAAAACCGGTGTCAGAACAACATACAGGACCAGGAAGGGCAGATAGGCGGAAAGGGGCGCATCGTAGGCGACGTCCAGAAACCATCGCAGGTCGTAGCGCATCCAGTAGCCCCCCAGAAAGGCAACGATGATGGTGAAGATGTCCAGCAGGACCACCCACCCAGGCACACGACCATTCCGGCTCATGGCTTCCCTCCAGCAATGGCCTCCTGGTAGACAGCCACAGTTTCCGCAGCGGTGCGAGCCCAGGAGAACCGGGTCGCATGCTCCAGGCCCCGTTGCCGCAACTCTTCCCGAAGCATCCGGTCAGTCAGCAGGCGATGAAGGCCATCCGCGATGGCTTCTGGGTCGTACGGGTCCACCATCAGCGCTCCATTCCCGGCGGCCTCTGGCAGGGCGGAGACGGAGGAAGTCAGCACCGGTGTACCGCAGGCCTGAGCCTCCAGAATGGGTAGGCCAAAACCCTCGTAGAGAGAGGGGTAGGCAAAAACCCACGCGGCATTGTACCAGAGGGGAAGTTCGTCGTTGGGAACGTAGCCGGGGAAGTGGACCCGGGAGGAGAGCCTCCATCGCTCCACGGCGGCAAAGACTTCCTCGTCATACCAGCCCCGGGCACCGACCAGCACCAGGTCCGCTCCGGCATCTACACCTGCGCGGGCGAACGCCTCTATCAGTCGGACTAGGTTCTTACGCGGCTCCAGGGTTCCCACGAAGAGAACGAAGCGCTCCGGGAGTCCCCGGCGGGCCCGAAACGCGGCCACTTCCTCCGGCGGTAGGGGTCGGAAAATGGGGTCCACGCCGTGATAGACCACGCGAAGTTTTTCCCGCGCCACACCCAGCAGGCAGACCGTCTCCCTGGCCGCGTGGTTGGAGACCGCGATGACCCGCCGGGCCCGCCGGACGGAGAGGCGAGTGAATAGACGCAGGTAGAGCCGATTGGCAGGTCGGAAGAGATGGGGATAGCGCAGGAAACTCAGGTCGTGGACGGTGATGACGACCGGGCATGGAGCCGCCAGCGGGCCAACGAAGACGGGCCCATGGACCAGGTCGGCGCCGACGGCCTGTAGGGCGCGCCCCTGGGCCAGTTGTTCCCAGAGAACCCGCGCGGCCGGCCGGTGAGTGGGCCAGAGAGTGCGCCTGTAGTGCAGGCTGAAAGCCTGCGCTACGGGCATGCTGCGCGGGCCCACGAACGCCGTCACCCGACACCCGGCCTGAGGCAGATGGACCAGCAGATGGGAAATGTACTGATGGACGCCCGCGCTCCGATAGGACAGGTCTCCGGAAAGCAGATGGGCGTTAAGGGCCACGTGGATGGGCCGTTGCCAAGAATCATGCATAGCAAAATCATTATACCATGTCCAGCGCAGATGACCAGAATTTTGCTACCTCCGGAGGCCTTCGTCGGGGGTCAAACCCGATGGCATGCCACCCAGTGGCCCTGTTTCACCTCCCGATACTCGGGCTCTACCTCGTAGCAGACATCCATCACCACCGGACAGCGAGTATTGAAGTTGCAACCCTTCGGAGGATTGGCCGGGCTGGGGATTTCCCCCTTCAGGATGATGCGTTGCCGCTTCTCCTCAACTTCCGGGTCGGGCACCGGCACCGCGCTCATCAGCGCCTGGGTGTACGGATGCAACGGATTCAGATAAATCTCGTCCCGGTCGGCCAACTCTACGATCTTGCCCAGGTACATCACTGCCATCCGGTCGCTGATATGGCGGACCATGCTCAGGTCGTGGGCAATGAAAAGGTAGGTCAGCCCAAATTGCTCCTGGAGTTCCTCCAACAGGTTGACCACTTGAGCCTGGATAGAAACGTCCAGGGAAGAGATGGGCTCATCGCAGACAATCAGGTCAGGATTCAGGGCAAGAGCACGAGCAATACCGATCCGTTGCCGCTGACCGCCGGAGAATTCGTGGGGGTAGCGGTTCACAAAGTACGGGTTGAGCCCGACCACCCGCAGCAACTCCTGCACTCGTTCTTCCTTCTCCCGACCTCGGGCGACGCCGTGGACTTCCAGCGGCTCGGCAATGATCGCTCCCACCGTCATCCGGGGATTCAGAGAGGCATAGGGGTCCTGGAAGATCATCTGCATTCTCCGGCGCATCCGGCGCAGTTCGCTACTTTTCAGTTTCAGGATGTCTACTCCGTCAAAGATAATCTGGCCCGAAGTTGGCTCGTAGAGACGAAGGATGGTCCGTCCGACAGTGGTCTTTCCGCAGCCGGTCTCGCCCACCAGCCCCAGCGTCTCGCCCTTGTAGATGTCAAAACTAACGTCGTCCACCGCTTTGACATCTCCGATGTGCCGTTGGAAAATGACCCCCCGGGTGATGGGGAAATATTTTTTGAGATGGATAACCTGGACCAGAGGAATTCGTTCAGCAGCCATTATCGGCCTCTTCCGGCAATCGCTTCCCAGCGCCAGCAGGCGACCAGGTGGTTGACTCCATCCGCCTCTTGAAGAGGTGGCCGTTCTTCCACACACCGATCCACTGCATAGGTGCACCGGGGGACAAAAGGACAACCTGGCGGCAGGTGAATCAGATCGGGCGGAAGGCCTGGGATGGAAACCAGTTTGGTCCCTGGCACTTCATCCAGCCGGGGCAGCGACCCCAGGAGACCCATCGTGTAGGGGTGGCGGGGCCGCTTATAGATGTCCTTGACGTTGCCCCGTTCAATGATGAACCCAGCGTACATCACGTTGATCCGCTGGGCCAGCCGGGCCACCACCCCCAGGTCATGGGTGATCCACATTACCGCCATGCCCAGTTGCTCCTGGAGCCGCTCCACCAGGTCAATAATCTGGGCCTGAATGGTAACGTCCAGGGCAGTGGTGGGTTCATCGGCGATGAGGAGTTTAGGGTTACAGGAGAGGGCCATTGCAATCATTGCCCGCTGGCGCATGCCGCCAGAGAACTGATGGGGATAATCGTCCAGACGGGTCTTCGGTTCGGGAATACCTACCATCGTCAGCAATTCCTCAGCCCGCTCCCGGGCCTGTTTGCTGTCCATCCCCCGATGGAGTTTGAGGGCTTCCATAATCTGGAAGCCGATGGTGAAAACGGGGTTGAAGGAAGTCATCGGGTCCTGAAAGACCATCGCGATCTCCGCCCCCCGGACATGGTGCATTTCGGCCTCGCTCAGTTGCAACAGGTCGCGCCCATCAAACCAGACCTCACCACCCTCAATTTTCCCTGGAGGGCTGGGAATCAGGCGCATAATAGATAGGGCGTGGACGCTCTTGCCGCAACCGCTCTCACCGACCACGCCCAGAATCTCGCCCTCCTCCATCGTGTAGGAGATGCCATTCACCGCATGGACAACCCCGTCCTGGGTGTAGAAACGGGTAACCAGATTGCGGACATCCATCAAAATAGCCATAAGAGGTTTTGTTCCGGAACCGGCTGGCACCGGCCTGGGTGATCCACGTTAGTGAAAGGCATAATGCCGCAGTAGAAGATTGCTGGCGTTCGTAAAGTTCGCCCAGCGCTTTCTTATCTCCCTGGCGAAGGCGAAGGATCCACGCTCCATTCGCAGAGGCTTCTGAGGTGAGGCCTCGCTTGACGTTTTTTCTCTTATATCAGGGGGGCGCAGGCTCCACGGGGTCGGAGGGGTCGGCTTTCCGCTCAGCCTTCAGGCGTTCCAGAAAAGCCCGGTCCTGGGGGGTCAGCGAGGCTTTCTCCAGAAGGTCGGGGCGGCGCTCCCAGGTACGGCGCAGGGCCTGCTCCCGCCGCCAGCGGGCGATAGCGGCATGGTCTCCTGAAAGCAGAACCTCCGGAACCGCCCACCCCCGGAAGACCGCCGGGCGGGTGTAGTGGGGATACTCCAGGAGCCCCCAGGCATGGGAATCCTCAAAGGTCGCCCCGGGATCACCCAGAACACCTGGCAACAGTCGGGTAACTGCGTCGATGATGACCATAGCGGCCAGTTCCCCACCGCTGAGGACATAATCGCCGATGGAGATTTCATCCGTGGCCAGGTGCTCTCGGACCCGCTCGTCTACCCCTTCGTACCGACCACAGATCAGTACCAGTCGGGGATGGCGAGCCAGTTCCCGGGCAACCTGCTGGGTAAACAATCGTCCCTGGGGGCTGAGGAGGATGACCGGAACGCCCGTTTCGTCACCCAGAACGGCTTCCACAGCGGCGAAGATGGGCTCCGGCTTCATCACCATCCCACCCCCGCCGCCATAGGGGGCATCGTCGGTGATCCGATGGCGCCCGGATGCATAGTCGCGAATGTTGTGGAGGTGCACCGCAATGATGCCCCGCTCCCGCGCCCGCTTGATGATGCTCTCTTCCAGCGGGCCGGTGAACATTCCTGGAAAGAGCGTCAACACGTCAAACCGCATAATGATGATAATATTGTAGCATAGGACAGGGAATTGGGCAAGCCCAATCGTCATTTCATCCGTTGACAATTTTCCGTTTTCGCCTACAATCAACAACGGCCCGTATGACTCACAGGCAATGCTGACGGAGGTCCGTATGGCTTCTCTCTGGGGCGGCATTGAACTGGGCGGCACCAAATGCATCTGCATCGTGGGGTCCGGGCCGGAGGACATCCGGGCTGAGGCCCGCTTTCCCACCACGTCTCCACCGGAAACCCTCAGCCGTTGTGCAGAGTTCTTCCGGCCCTGGCAGACTCTACTGACCGCTATCGGTATCGCCTCGTTTGGACCAGTGGACCTGAACCCGGCCTCCCCGACGTGGGGATACATCACCAGCACGCCGAAACCCGGCTGGGCGAATACTGATGTCGCAGGAGTCCTCCGGTCCGCGCTGGACCTGCCCGTGGAGATGGATACGGACGTTAACGGCGCGGCGCTGGGGGAATACCGATGGGGAGCCGCGCAGGGACTGGATACGTTTGTCTACCTGACCATCGGCACCGGCATCGGCGGTGGAGGAATGGTCGGCGGCCGGCTGATGCACGGCCTGGTCCATCCCGAAATGGGCCACATCCGCATCCCCCACGACCGGGAAGCCGACCCCTTTCCCGGCCGTTGTCCTTTCCACGGCGACTGTCTGGAGGGACTAGCCAGCGGACCCGCGCTGGAGGCCCGCTGGGGACAGCGGCCCGAGACTCTGCCGCCGGACCATCCCGCCTGGCCGCTGGAGGCCCACTACCTGGCTCTGGCGTTGGTCAACTTCATCTGTGTCCTTTCGCCGCAGCGTATCATCCTGGGCGGCGGAGTGATGCAGCAACATCACTTATTTCCTCCCATCCGCGCAAAAGTGCAGGAGTTGCTGGCCGGCTACATCCGGGCTCCGGAACTGCTCTCCGATGTGGAACACTACATTCTTCCGCCGGCTCTGGGAGACCGCGCAGGCGTCCTGGGTGCGCTGGCCCTGGCCCAGTGTGCCGTTGCTGAAAAGTGAGTCCGAACCGCTCCCGGAGGTACCGTTTGGACGTTCCGCTTCCCTCCCGTTCGGCCTCTCTGCGCGGCTACCTCATCTGCGGTCTGGCGACAGCGATCTGGTCCACCACGGCTATTTTCATCGCCGATTTGAATACCCGCCACGGCCTGCCGCCCTTGGTGCTGGCCTTCTGGCGGGACCTCTTTGTCGTCTTGGGGCTGGGGGCCGGGCTGGCCCTGATCCGCCCAGCCTGGTTGCGTCTACCCGACCTTCGCCGCCGCTGGCCCTTCTTCGCTGCCTACGGTCTCACCCTGGCCATCTTTAACGCGCTCTGGACGACCTCAGTGACCCTCAACGGCGCCGCTGTTGCTACTGTCCTGATCTACAGTTCCCCTGCCATCACCACCGTCCTGGAGCGCTACCTGTTCGGCGAACGCCTGAACCGCTTCCGCATTCTGGCTCTGGCGCTCAGCCTGATGGGATGCGTGCTGACCTCCGGAGCGTATGCCCCCTCCACCTGGCGACTCAACCCATTAGGGCTCGTCGTGGGACTGGCAAGCGGAGCCGCTTTTTCCGCCTACAGCCTCTTCGGTCGGGCGACCCAGCGAGAGGGCCTCCCGCCCTGGACCGCCACCCTCTACGCCTTCGCGAGCGCGACCGCCTTCCTAGCCCTCCTCCAGAGACCGGCAACCCTCTTCTGGCTGGGCTCCGCCCTGGACGGCTGGGCCGTCCTCCTGTTGCTGGCGCTGGTGCCTACTATCGGCGGCTACGGATTATACAATGTCAGCCTGGCATACCTGCCGGCCGGGGTCGCCAATCTCATCGTTACCTTGGAGCCGGTGATGACCGGCATTCTGGCCTTTCTGTTTCTCGGCGAGCGAATGACCGTTGTCCAGTTACTGGGCGGAGCAATGATTCTCAGCGGGGTCTTTCTCCTGCAGGCTGGCGAAGGCCGCTCCGGCTAACCCAAGCACCTCCTGCGAAAAACAAACCAGAACGTTTGTTGGGAAGCGAACTTTGTGCTAAAATGGGATCAAACTCTTGATAACCGAATCCATGGAGGCCTTATGCCGCCGCAGGAGATGGACGAACTGGACCACCTGATTCTT
Organism: Anaerolineae bacterium; assembly: GCA_025060135.1. GTDB lineage: Bacteria > Chloroflexota > Anaerolineae > B4-G1 > DUEL01 > SpSt-77. The sequence goes on from JANXCY010000006.1 coordinate 13,930, forward strand.
CAGACTCTTCAGCAGGACGGGCGGACGCCGTTCACCCACATTGCCCGGCAGGCAGGGGTATCTGAAACAACAGTGCGCCTGCGCTACCGCGCGCTGGTAGAAGCCGGCGTCATCCGCACTGTGGGCATCGTGGACCCCTACGCGCTGGGCTTCCACGCGCCCGCACTGGTGGGCATCAATGTCGCCCCAGGGCAGGTGGACGAGGTGGCCCGCCGCATCGCCCACCTTCCCGAGGTCAGTTACCTGGTGATGACCCTGGGATCCTTTGATCTAGTGATGGAAGTCTTCTGCCGGGACCTCCGCCACCTGACCGATTTCCTCCTCCAGCACATCCATCCCATCCCCGGCGTCTATTCCACCCAGACATTGATGATCGCCCGCAGTTATAAATTGAGTTACCGCTGGTCGCCGACTCCGGACGAAGCGACCAACGGGGAGTAAAATTCCCGATCTGGGCGGTTCAAGGGTAGCACAGGCCGCCCGGCCTGCAAAACCGGCTCACGGCCCGCGCGAGAGGAATCGGAGGATCGTTTTGGGGACACCCCGGCAGCATGCCAAGATTGGCCGCTGGAAGCGAACAGTCAGGCCGGGGTGGCCGTCGTACCTCCAACCGCACTGGTCGAAATTCCTGAACCGGGAGCCTGGTATGAGCAAACTCACCACCATGCACGACGCCATTGCCCGATACGTCCACGACGGCGACACGATCGCCATAGAGGGCTTCACCGCCTGCATCGGCTTCGCCGCGGCCCACGAAATCATCCGTCAGGGCCGGCGCGACCTGGTCCTGTGCCGGATGACCCCCGACCTGGTCTACGACCAGATGATTGCCGCCGGGTGCGCCCGGAAACTGATCTTCTCGTACCTGGGCAACCCCGGCGTAGGGCCGCTCCATGCCGTCCGGCGCGCGGTGGAAAAATCCATCCCAGCCCCACTGGAACTGGAGGAGTATTCTCACTTCGGGATGGTCGCCCGCTACATCGCCGGGGCCTACCACCTTCCCTTCTTCCCCCTGCGCTCCTACTTGGGCAGCGACCTCCCTAAAGTGAACCCCCGCATCCAGTTTATAGAGAGCCCTTACGGAGATGGTCCCGTCGCCGTGGTGCCGCCCCTGAACCCCGATGTCGCCATCATCCACGCCCAGCGGGCCGACGCCAACGGCAACACCCAACTCTGGGGCCTGCTGGGGGCTCAGAAAGAGGCCGCCTTCGCCGCCCAACACGTCATCGTTGTGGTGGAGGAGGTGGTAGATGAGGAGGTGATCCGGTCCGATCCCAACCGGACCCTCATCCCCGGCCTGATTGTGGACGCAGTGGTCCACGAACCCTACGGTGCCCATCCCTCCTACGTCCAGGGCTACTACGACCGGGACAACGACTTCTACCTGCGCTGGGACGAGATCAGCCGGGACGAGGCGGCCACCCGCGCCTGGCTGGAGGAGTGGGTCTACGGCGTCGGGGACCGGGCGGAATATGTGGAGAAGATGGGTCGGGAGACGTGGGAGCGTCTCCGGCCCGCCCAGGCCTGGTCCCGCCCCGTGAATTACGGGTAACCGGTCGCAAATCGCAGGTTGCAAGTCCGGGTCGCAGAGGTGAATATGAGCGATTATTCTCCCTCCGAGATGATGATTGTCGCTGCCGCGCGGGCGCTGGCGGGGGTCCGGACGGTCTTCGTGGGCGTGGGGCTTCCCAACATCGCCTGCAATCTGGCCCAGCGGACCGTGGCGCCGGACCTGGAACTGGTCTATGAAAGCGGCGTTTACGGCGCCCGGCCCCGGCGGCTCCCTCTCTCCATCGGCGACCCGGCCCTCATCACTGGCGCGCTCTCCGTCTGCTCCATGGCCGACCTTTTCGGTCTTTACCTGCAGGGGGGCCGATTGGAGGTGGCCTTCTTGGGTGGCGCACAGATTGACCGCTATGGGAACCTCAACACCACTGTGATCGGCGACTACGCCCGGCCCAAAGTCCGCCTGCCCGGCTCCGGGGGCGCGTGCGAAATCGCCATCCACGCCCGGCAGGTCTTTATCATTATGCGCCTGAGCCGTCGGTCCTTCGTGGAACGGCTGGATTTCCTGACCAGTCCGGGCCACCTGGGGGGCGCGGGGGAGCGGGAGCGGTTGGGGATGCCCGGTCGGGGCCCCCAGGTGGTTGTCACCGATAAATGCGTCTTCCGGTTTGACCCCGCCAGCGGCGAGATGGGGGTGGTGAGCCTGCATCCGGGGGTCCGGCTGGAAGACGTGCGGGCGGAGATGGGCTGGGCCCCCCGCGTCTCCCCCGATCTGGCAGAGACGGAGCCCCCCACCCAGGAGGAACTGCGTCTCCTGCGGGAGGAATTGGACCCGATGGGGGTGTATCGGTCGTGAGGATTTACCGCAGAGAACGCAGAGGATGCAGAGATTTTTTTATTCTCTGCGCTCTCTGCGTGTACCGCGGTTAAGGAGAAGAGTATGCGGATTCAGGATGTGGTCATTCTCTCCGCCGTGCGGACGCCTATCGGGGCGTTTGGCGGCGTGCTGAAAGAGATTCCGGCGGCCCGTCTGGGAGCGATCGCCGCCCGGGCCGCGCTGGAGCGGGCCGGCGTCCCCGCCGACGCGGTAGACGAGGTCATCTTCGGGTGCGCCCGCCAGGCCGGCAACGGCCCCAACGTCGCCCGGCAGGTGGCCTGGCACGCGGGCGTCCCCGTGGACCGGCCTGCCTTCACCGTCAACAAGGCCTGCGCCAGCGGCCTCAAGGCGGTTACCCTGGGAGTGCAATCTATCCTTACCGGCGAAAACCAGGTCGTCCTGGTCGGCGGCGTGGAACAGATGTCCCAGATTCCCTATCTCCTGCTGAAAGCCCGCTGGGGCTACCGGCTGGGAGACGACACGGTGGTGGACGCGATGTACCGGGACGGCTATATGTGCCCGCTGGCGGAGATGCTGATGGGGGAGACAGCAGAACTGCTGGCGGAGCGCTATAGGATTTCCCGCATGGAGCAGGACCAGTTTGCGCTGGATAGCCATCGGAAGGCAGTGGCGGCGTGGGAAAGCGGCGCCTTCGCCCCGGAGGTGGTCCCGGTGGACGTGCCGGGCCCCAAAGGGGAGATCGTCCGGGTGGAACGGGACGAGCGGCCCCGGGCGGATACATCGCTGGAGAAACTGGCAAAGCTCCCCCCGGCCTTTAAGGAAAACGGAACCATTACTGCCGGAAACGCTTCCGGCATCGCCGATGGCGCGGCCGCGCTGATCATCGCCTCTGCCAACTGGGCCCGGGCCCACGGGGTTACGTCGCTCGCGCGCTTTGTGGGCTTCGCTTCCGGCGCCGTCCATCCCCGGGAAATGGGGCTGGGGCCGGTTCCGGCCACCCACCGGTTGTTGGAGCGGACGGGCCTTTCCCTGGGCGATTTTGACCTGATAGAGTTGAACGAGGCCTTCGCTGCGCAGGTGCTGGCCGTGGAGCGGGAGTTGCCGTGGGACCCGTCCCGCCGTAACGTTCACGGCGGCGCCGTCGCACTGGGGCATCCCACTGGTTGCTCCGGCGCGCGCATTCTGGTCACCCTCCTCAACGCCCTGCGTGTTCACAACCAGACGCTGGGCCTGGCCACTCTATGCGTCAGCGGCGGATTAGGGATGAGCGTGGCGGTGGAGATCAGCGGGGAACAATCACCTCACAGATAAGTCTCTCCCCCTCACGGTCCCACCCGTCGGCTGATGGCTCCAATGTGGAGACGGACCTCCACTCCAGGAGCCACCTCCATGCGCGCCAGGCCACCCTCCCGGTCCAAGTAGGTCAGTTTCCCGTAGATACCGCCGATGGTCATCACTTCGTCGCCAACCTGGAGTTCGCTCAGTTGCTGTTGGTATTGGCGACGCGCCCGCCACCGACTCCAGAACATGAAACCGACCAGTGCCACGATAAAAATGACCAGAACAAGCGTTTGATCCATGCAAATCTCCTTGCCGTGATGTTTGCCGCCGCAGCCCAATAAAGCCAGTAGAGCACGCCTGAACAGGCAAAAAGTGGCACAGCGCTGGCCGTTCACCTGTCCCTACAGGCCAGGCGACCTGCGCTTACACAGCCCCCCACTCCCAGAGAGCCTAAAGGTTCAAGCGTGCTCGTATAGCCACCCTGCAATGACCGCCTGGCCCAGAGAGATACCCGCGTCGTTAGGGGGGACCAGGCGGTGAACATACACCGTGAATCCTGCCTCTTCCAGGAGCGCCCCCACTCTCTCTAAGAGGACTACATTTTGAAAGACGCCGCCGGAGAGAGCCACTTCGTTCAGACCAGTCTCTGCACGCAGGCGCCGGCAGACCTCCCGCACCATAGCCGCCACGCCGTTATGAAACCGGGCCGCGATCACGCCGATGGGCACCCCGCTCCGCACGTCCTCCACGACGGCCCAGATCACTGGCGCCGGGTCGATCTCCTTCCCCACTCCGAAAAGGTACGCTTCCTCCCCGCTGTCTGCCACCCGCATCTCCAGTTCTATGGCCGCCTGGGCCTCGTAGTTGATGTTCTGGCGCACCCCGGCCAGTGCAGCGACAGCGTCAAAGAGCCGCCCCATGCTGGAGGTGGGGACCGTATTCAGCCCCCGGGCCAGTTGCCGCTTTAGGACTGCCCGTTCGGCCTCCGTCGCGGCGGCAACGGGCGGCAGGTCCTCGTCCCAAGGAACCCCCGCCGCCCAGAGATGGGCCAACGCTGTCCGGTAGGGCCGTCGGATCGCCGCGTCGCCGCCGGGGAGGGGAATGTAGCGGAGATGCGCCGCCCGCCGGAACGACCCGTAGTCCGCAATCAGAAACTCCCCACCCCAGATAGCCCCGTCCGTACCATAGCCGGTACCATCAAAGGCCACACCGATCACCGGACGGTCGCCCCTCAGGCCGTTCTCCGCCATGCACGCGGCGATGTGGGCATGGTGGTGCTGGACAGGCACCAGCGGCAGGCGGTCCGCCCGTTCCCGCGCATAGCGGGTGGCCAGATAGGCCGGGTGCATATCGTGGGCCACGACCTCCGGCTCTATCCGGAAAGTCCGCTTCAACTGCTCCACCATGTCCTCAAAGAAGCGCAACGTCTCGTAGTTCTCCATATCGCCGATGTGCTGGCTGAGGAAGGCGTAGCGGTCGCGGGTGAGGCAGAAGGTGTTCTTCAGTTCGGCCCCCACCGCCAGGACGGGCCGGACCGGGAAGGGCAGGGGGACGGGGTACGGAGCGTAGCCGCGTGAGCGCCGGATGGGGAGTTCGGCTCCCAGCACAATCCGGGTAACGCTATCGTCGCAGCGAGCGTGAATCTCCCGGTCGTGGAAGAGGAAGGCGTCCGCCAGCGCGGCCAGGCGCTCCAGTGCCTCCTCGTTCCGGGTGACGATGGGCTCCTCGGAGTAGTTGCCGGAGGTCATCACCAGCGCCAGGGGGAAACCGTCCGCCGGCTCCAGGAGCAGGTAATGGAGAGGAGTATAGGGAAGCATGACGCCCAGGTAGCGATTGCCTGGCGCCACCAGTGGGGAAATGGGCGCATCGGCCCGGCGGCGCAGAAGGACGATGGGCCGCTGGCGGGAAGTGAGCAGAGCCCGTTCGGCCTCGTTCACCTCGCAGTACCGCTCCACCGTCAGGAGGTCAAAGGACATGATGGCGAAGGGTTTATCCACCCGCCCCTTGCGCTCCCGCAGGCGGGCCACCGGCGCGTCAGTGGTGGCGTCGCAGGCCAGGTGGAACCCGCCCAGTCCCTTGACGGCGACAATCTGGCCCTCCCGAATCGCTGCGCGCGCCGCTTGGAGGGCCTCCTCGCCGTAGAGAGGCGGAGCATCCGGCCCGGCCCGGAACTCCAGGCGCGGCCCACAGACCGGACAGGCATTGGGCTGGGCATGAAATCGGCGGTTCGCTGGGTCGTCGTACTCGGCCTGGCAATCCGGGCACATCACGAAGGGCGCCATGGTCGTGTTGGGCCGGTCGTAGGGAATGTCCTGAATGATGGTGAAACGGGGGCCACAGTTGGTACAGTTGATGAAGGGATACCGGTAGCGCCGGTCGCCGGGGTCAAAAAGTTCTCGCAGGCAATCATCGCAAATAGCGACATCAGGGGAAATGGGCACGAATTCCCCCGGTCGGGCCTCGGAGTGGAGGATGCGGAAGACCTTCACCTTCACCCCCCGGCCTCCCTCCCCCTCTCCCGTATGACGGACAAGGGGGATGGGGGTAATGGTGATGCGTTCAATACGGGCCAGAGGTGGAGCCTCCGTCCGTAAGCGAGCGAGAAATTCATCCAGGACGGTTTCCGGACCCACCGCTTCGATCTCCACACCGGAGGAACTGTTCAGCACCCAGCCGGAGATGCCCAGGCGGGTCGCCAGGTTATAGACGAAGGGGCGAAACCCCACCCCTTGGACGATCCCGGTAATATGGATGCGGCGGGCCACCGGGCTGGTAGTATGGCTTTCCGTGGGTTTTGGTCTCATCATTGTGGATTTTACCATACCTGGCGGAACACGCAACGGGGCCGGGTGGGTATGCAGACTGCCTTAACTTGCCAATTCGCCTGGGAGGTGGTATAATTTACCTTAGAATGGGCGGTTAGCTCAGATGGCCAGAGCGCCACGTTGACATCGTGGAGGTCACAGGTTCAAGTCCTGTACCGCCCATAACATACGGGCGAGGTTGCGCCTCGCCCGTATTTGTTCTATCCTCAGAGCCGGATGGAGGAGATGGTGCCGCCGGAAAGTGCGGTTGCGGGCGACCAGGTAGCGGTTACCCAGGCCGCTGGCCTGATCTCCCTGGGCAACGTTGCCAGCCGGGTGCTGGGCCTGCTCCGGGAAATGGTCAAATCCGGCCTCTTCGGCGCCGGACCTTCTGTGAGCGCCCTGAACGCGGCGATCCGTGTCCCCACCGCTATGTATGACCTGCTGGTGGGCGGGATGATCAGTTCCGCGCTGATCCCGGTCTTCTCCGACTACGCCTCCGGAGAGCACCGGGCCGAGTTATGGCACCTCATCGGCCTGCTGACCGGCGGCCTGACCCTGACCATCGGCGGATTTCTGCTCCTGGGGGAAATCTTTGCTCCTCAACTGGTCTGGCTGATGGCCGGCGGGCTGGACCCTGCCAGCCAGCGGCTGGCCACCGAACTCCTGCGGATGGTCCTCCCGGCCCTCTTCTTCCTGAACCTGGCTGGGATCCTTTCGGCAACCCTTTACGCCCTGCAGCGCTTTGTTTTTCCAGCGTTTACTGTTGCGATCTTTAACGCATCACTGGTGATCACCGCTCTGCTGCTGGGGCCATGGTGGGGAGTCCGGAGTATGGCCCTGGGATTAGTGGTGGGGTCCGTCCTGCAGGTGGTCCTCCAGTTGCCCGGTCTGCGGGACGCCCGCATCCGTCCGACCCTGAACCTGCGGCATCCGGCCCTGCGGCGTATTGGTCAACTCTACCTCCCCGTCCTGATTGGGCTGGTGGTCGACAATCTGCTCTCGGTGATGCTCAGTTACCATCTGGCTTCCCACCTCGGCGGCTCCGCCATCGCCTGGATGGAGTACGCCGCGCAGATTATTCAGTTCCCACTGGGCATGGTGGTTGCGGCGGTCTCGCTGGCCATCCTGCCCACCCTTTCCCGACAGGCCACGGATCCGGATCCCTTGCCGTTTCGCGCGACGCTGGCCCAGGGACTCCGGCTGGTCCTCTTCCTGATCCTCCCGGCCACCGCTTGCCTGCTGGTCCTCTCCATTCCTGTGGTGGCGCTCATCTTTGAGCATGGGGGGTTCACCCGGGCCGACACGCTGGCCGTAGCAGAGGCCCTGCGCTGCCACCTCCCGGGCCTGCTGTTCGCCGCGATAGACCAGGTGCTCATCTTCGCGTTCTACGCCCGTAAAGATACCTGGACGCCCGCCCTGGTGGGCATCGGGATGAATGTTCTGTATGCCCTCTCTGCCATTGCGCTGGCTGCCGCCGGACTCCTAACGCTCCCCCGACTGGTCCTACTCAACTCGGGCAAATGGACCGCCCACGCGCTGACGATGCTCTATCTCACCCGACGACAGTTGGGGGGACTGGGCCCTTTTGGCGTGTGGGGGCTGCTGCTCCGGGTAACGATCGCTTCTCTGGTGCTGGGCGTGGCGGCATGGGGCACTGCCCACCCTCTGGAAGCCTGGGTTGAGCCCGGCCTGTGGGGAGAACTGGCGCTGGTCGGAGGAGCAGGGGGTGCAGGAGTGGCCGTCTACGTCCTTCTCTGCCTGACCCTACGGGTGGAAGAAATCCACCTGCTGCAGGCCGCGCTGTCCGATGCCCTGCGTAGACAGAGGGTACCGCCAGGACACAAAGCCACCGGATAAAATCCCGGAATTCCACCTTCGCCCTTCGGATACGGGCAAATGCTTCGGATACGGGCAAATGGAGGAACGCAGAGACGGTGAGCCTGCTCCTGCAGGCCAGGCGGTCTGCGCTACCGATAAAAATGCACTAGTCTTGCGCCATCGGGATGCTTTCGCCAGGTGGAATGTGCTGTGAATCCCATCAGAAATCCCAACCCGGTTAGAACGGAGCCTCCTTCGGTACCGCCGGACCGGTACGACCAAGATTACTTTCTCTCCGTCTGCGAGGGATATGAAGAGTTTATCGCCACGGAAGGGCGAGAACTTTCCCGGCGGCTGCGGGCCGCCTTCGCAGTGGCGGGCATCGGTCCGGGGATGCGGGTGCTGGATGTGGGATGCGGCCGGGGAGAAATCCTCCGTCATTGCACCCGCGCGGGAGCCGAGGCCTATGGGATTGATTATGCATCAGCGGCCGTTGCCCTCTCTCGGCAGGCAGTGGTGGACCGGGAGGCGGCTGGCGTCTATCAGGCAGACGCCCAATATCTCCCTTTCCCGGACGGCGTCTTTGACCGGGTGCTGATGTTTGACATCGTGGAGCACCTCTATCCCTGGGAACTGAACCGGGCTCTTCGGGAAGCCCACCGTATCCTCAAGCCCAATGGCCGGCTGATCATCCACACCGCGCCCAACGCCTGGTATGACCGGTACGCCTACCCGCTGGTCCGTCTGGTACGAACGATAATGGGGCAGGGAGCGGCGTACCCCCGAGACCCCCGGGCGATAATTCCCGCCAATGTGGAGGTGCATGTCAACGAACAGAGCGGACTGAGTCTCTGGTGGGTACTCCGCCGCAACGGATTCCAGGCCCGGGTCTGGCTGGATACCCCGCCGCAGCACCGCCAGGAAGGATGGATCCTCCGCCTGGCCCGCCATATCCTCTTTCGCTGGCCGCCCTTCCGCTGGTTCTTTGAGCGAGAGGTGTTCGCTGTTGCCACTCCGATGGTAACCAGAAAGCGCCGTCATGACCCTCGGTGAGCCTCATCGGAACCACCAGAAATTGGCGGGCGGCGCACTTTCCGGTGCACCACCCGCCCCACCCTCATCACCTCACGCTCAGCGCGGCCTGGATTTCCTGGAGCAGATGCGTCAGCGCCGGACGGCCCGAGACGCCCACGCGTAACAGGTAGAGATACCGGCTGGAGCCTTGAACCACCAGGGCCTCCGCTGGCCCCTCCGGCCATTGTTCCTGGAAACGGAACCCCGGTCGTTTTCCCCGGATAACCGCCTCTGCGGATAAAATCTCTACCGTGCCCATCACCGGGAACGTGGCCTCCACCAGCATCTGAGCCGTATCCTGCGTCAATGGCTCTGCCGGGCCGGGGGCCCACCACAACTCCACCCGTTCTTCACCTCGCCGCCATATCCGGACGCCAGCGACCCGATCGCCTTCCTGACGGGTGAGAAGGAACTCCTGAGGCACCAGCAGAGTAACCTCCTCCGGCACCTGACCGTTTAGGTCCCAGAACGGAATGGGTTCCTGCCGAAAGGGGAACCGGCGGTTGCCCTCTACCGCTGCGGCCGTGTGCACATCTATCAGCAGTCGCCATTCACCCGGTATGGATTTCAGCGGTAAATGGAGAGGACGGGAGGAGACATATTTTCCGTTCCCTATCGGCTCCAGCGGGGACTCCCAGAACGGTTCCTGAGCGTCGGGAGGGAAAACCTGCGCCCAAACCCGGGCCTGAGGGTCCCGTTCGGCCAGGCCCGGCAATTCCACCGTAACGGTTACCCCCTCCAGAGCCGAAACCGTCTGCGGAAAGCGGACGCTCAGGGAGACGGGAGGCAGAGGAGTGAACAGAGGTGTCGGCGTGGAGGTAGGCGCCGGAGACGGCGGTGGGCCCGTTGTGGGCGTTGGCGGCGCAGGAATGCCCCCATCGCATCCGGAAAGCAGGAGGACGCACAACCCCCTGAGCACCCCCTGGAAGGCCGCTGATGCCAGCCTGCGGAGAGGGAACGTCATCCGGCTCCCCACCGGAGAGGTCTTACCGAACCTGGCGGGCGAAATTTTCGCCGAACATCTCGGCTCGTTTCAGGTCGTCCAGGGTGGGGCCGCCCCGGAAGGTGAAGGAATCCAGAACTTCCCATTTCAGGGTTTCGGCCAGGCGGCGGAACTCCTGTTCCCCACCACCGCCCCAGCCGTAACTACCGAAGTAGGCGGCCCTGCGGTTCTGGACCCGCTTGCGGACAGCGACGTCCAGCGCATGGGCCATCGGCGGGAAAAGCCCCCCCTCGTAGGTCGGCGCGCCCACGATTACCCCCCGGTTCAGCCAGAGAGCCGGAAGAATGTAACTGATATGGGTCCGGGCCACATCGTAGACTTCCACCGGCACCCCAGCCCGGGAGACCCCCTGCGCCACGGCGTTCATGACCTTTTCCGTGTTCCCGTACATAGAGCCGTAGATGAGTGTGATGGCAGGATCGCCTTCCCCTGTGGCGTAGCCGGCCCAACGGCGATAGAGTTCCATGATCCGCCCGGGATTCTGTCGCCAGACCAACCCATGGGACGGTGCCACCACGTCTACCGGCACCCCGCTCAGTTTCTCCAGCGCCCGCAGCACCGGACGGCTGAAGACGGCCACGATGTTAACATAGTACCGGAGAGCCTCCCGTTCATAATAAGAGAGATCGGGATACTGATCGTCAAAGATAGCCCCCTGGAGCGCGCCGTACCCCCCGAAGCCGTCGCAGGAGAAGAGCACTCTTTGCGTCGTCTCGTAGGTCATCATCGTCTCAGGCCAGTGAACGTAGGGGGTGTGGAAGAACTGGAGAACATGGGGGCCCAAAGGAAGGGTCTCCCCGTCTTCCACCACGCGTACGTTTTCGGTTACTTCGTAGAAGGCGGCCACCATCTCTTTCGTTTTGGCCGTCCCCAGGATGACGGCATGAGGGGCCAGTTGCCGCAGGATCCCCAGGATACCCGTATGGTCAGGCTCCATATGGTTGATGACGATGTAGTCCAGTTGCCTGATGTCCGTAACGTCCGCGATCTGGGTCAGAAACTCGTCGGTTTTGAATCCCTTCGCCAGGTCAATGAGCGCTTTCTTCTCGCCGTTGACCAGATAGGCGTTATAGGAGACGCCTTCTTGAGTAATGGGCCAGTAGCCCTCAAAGAGGTCGGTCGTCCGATCGTTGACGCCGATCCAGAAGATACCCGGTCGGATTTCTACAGCAGGCATGGCTCCCCCTGGAAAATGATGGCAGGATGTATGCAGTGATTCGGTAGCACGGGCCGTTGCAGCGAAGGCCGCCCAGACACAGGCTAACCGCCTGTGCTACATAATAAAGCAGGCTAACAGCCTGCGCTAACCATGAAACAGGCTAACCGCCTCCGCTACCATTCATGTATACGGTCCAAAGGGTGAATAGATGCTACGCCAGCATCCCCCGGATGATAATGTCTACCGCCTCGTCCTCGCTCAGGCCCCGGGCCATGAGGGTTTCCAGTTCCTTGCGGCTCACGGAACCAATGGCTGCCTCATGGGTAACTCGCGCCTGGTCATTGCGAACAATGACAACGGGAGTATTGCGGGCTACCGCCTGGTCGCGCACAATTTCAGTGCAGTCCATATGGCCGCGCGCGCCGGGCGCGTTGCCCTCGGTGGTAGTATAGACTTCGCCCACGGCCCGATCCCGCACTGCGATGCGAGTCTTTGTCAGCCCCCGGGCCTCGGGGCCGTTGAGTCGGATGGTCTCCTCCGCGCGAATATGGTCGTCCCCCATCCCATAGGCTTTGACTGTCAACTCGGCTACCCCGCGCGCTCCGACGTCCACCTCCATCCGGATGTCCATCCGACCGACCCGGCCGTGGGTCAGGTTGAACTCATTTTCAAACCGACCCCCCTCCTCCACCACGACGTGGCTGGTGGGGAGGACCTGAACACCGCCGTACGGGCCGTGATAGTGGGCCTCGGTATAGCGCATCGTCGCCCCGGGCCCGACGCGGACGGTGGCGTCCATAATGTGCTGAAGATTCACCGCGTTCGGGAAAGTACAGTGAGCCAGGAAACCCACCTCGGCCCCCTCGCCGATGTCAAAAACGGGAAGAATCTCCTGGATGCCTTCTCGCGGGATCATCCCAAAACAGAGGTGGACGGGATAGTTCACCCGGGTGCCTGGGTCCACTCGGATGTGCGCCCGGATGCCAGTGGGGGTCTCTTCGGCCTCAATGTGGACGCCCGGAATTTCGTTGACAAAGAGAACCCGATTCGCACTGATGACGGCGCTGGCAATCTGGTCGGATTGGAAGGCCGAGACTTTACCGCCTGCGGCCTCGTAGGCCTTCAGGATGGCCTCAAAATCGCGTGCCCAGGCGGGGTCCCGCCGGGTCAGGAGGGAAACCGGGGTGATCGGCGCCGCGCGGGTTTTCATTCGCAGACCCCTCGGGTGACGACCTCTTTGTAGGTATCGCCGTTGACCGGCTCCCAGGGCTGGGCGCCCAGGGTCTCTTCGTGGGGGCGACACCGCTGAGCAAAGTAGGCGCGCACCTCGTCTGGATTGCCCGTTTTGACAATGGTTCCGCCGCACATCAGGCTGGCCCGGTCGGCCGCATCGGCCATCTCGTCCCGATGGGTGATGAGAAGGACCGCCGTGCCTTCAGCGGCCATCTGCCGGATCAGGATGGCAATTTCCTCCACTCCCAGGACATCAATGCCCGAATCCGGCTCGTCCAAGATGGCCAGGCGGGGCCGCATGGCATAGACAGCCGCCAGTTCTATCCGTTTGCGCTCGCCACCGGAAAGCGTGGAGTCCACCGGGCGGCCCAGATAGACTGCGGGAGCCAGGGCAACGGCCCGAAGGGCGGCTTCTACCCGGGCCAGTGTGGGCTCCTTCATCCCCAGCGCGATATAGTCGCCGGTCCGGAGTCCCTCAAAGCGGGCCGGTTCCTGCCAGGCCAGGGTAATGCCTCGCTGGGCCCGCTCGGAGACGGAGAGAGCGGTGATGTCTTCGCCGTCAAAGAGGATGCGACCCTGGGCTGGACGGTACCCTGCACAGCCCATCAGCGTGTAAGCCAGACTGCTCTTGCCAGAGCCGTTTAGTCCCAGGAGAACGTGGACCTCCGCCGGATAGACGGTGAGGTTGACCCCCCGGAGCACTTCCGCGCCGGGGCGATGGACATAGAGGTCTTGTACCACCAGCAACGGGTTCATGGCCGGATGCATGTCGACTGCCCAGGGCGCAAAATGGTAACACCTGTGGTTATTAGGATACCACAGGTTGGCTGTTTTTGCCAGTTCAAGCGCTTCTGCCACAACCCGGGGATAGCTGGTTTTCGGGGTAACCAAGAGGAATAGAGAGCGGCCTGTCGTTGAGCGGAGCAATACCGCTGCCCTGACCAGCCAGGAGCCCGCGTCTCCAGAACGAGCGACGGCCTTTACCCTCTGGCACCAACAGCTACCTGCCAGCCCCGGAGTCGCTAAGCGATGGAATTCTTGGCAAGCCGTTGGCCCACTCCTTCCGGGAAGGCACTTCAGATTTCACCGATGGCACAAATTTCTATGGTTCTCCCAGCGGTTGAGACTTCTCAGAGTCTACGTCGCTCCGCGTTCTGCAATTCCAGTTCATCCCAGGTGACATCCATCTCTGCCATTTCTCCGGTTACGGCGTAGATCGTCCGTTCACAGATGTTGGTCACCCGGTCAGCAGCCCGTTCCAGGTTGTGGGCTGCCCACAGCAGCCAGTTCACCCGCTCTATAGCGGATGGGTCCCGCACCACCATGCCCATCAGGTCCCAATAAATGCGGAGGTAGAACGCGTCCACCTCGTCGTCCTCCCGGGGGATGGCGCGGGCCGCTTCCGCGTCTTCGTTGACGAATGCTACCAGGGCCCGATGGAGCATATCCGCCGTTTTCCGGGCCATTACCGGGATCTCGGCAGGAACGATGGGCTTCAGCACATCTCCCATCCGAAGGTTAATCACCGCAATGCCTTTGGCATAATCGCCGATACGCTCCAGTTCACCCGCAATTTCCAACACCGCCGCCAGCAGACGCAGGTCACTGGCTACCGGTTGCTGGGTGGCGATCAGGCCAATGGTCAGCGCCTCTATCGCAAACCGCCGGTCGTTAACCTCCCGGTCGGCCGCCATAACTCGCCGGGCGGCCACCAGGTCCCGCTTCTCCAGCGCCTCAGCTGATTCCAGCAGCGCCCGTTCCACCATATTGCCCAGAATCAACAGTTTTTCCTTGATTTCTCGCATTTGCTGGTCCAGGATTTTTCGGGTCATTGGCTACCTCTACGCGTCGGTGAAGACATCCGCGTTGGTTGGCGTCTGTCTCCTTATGCTTATTATCCAAACCGCCCGGTTACGTAGTCCTCCGTGCGCTTGTCCCGGGGGTTGGTGAAGATGGTCTTGGTCCGGTCAAACTCAATGACGGTGCCCGAACGCTCCTCATCGCCGGTCAGCATCATCATCGCCGTGTAATCGGAGACCCGGGCCGCCTGCTGCATGTTGTGGGTTACGATGACCAGGGTGTAATCCCGCTTCAGTTCCCGCATCAGTTCTTCAATCTTGAGGGTCGCAATGGGGTCCAACGCCGACGCGGGCTCATCCAGCAGGATGACTTCTGGCTGGAGGGCAATCACACGGGCGATACAGAGCCGCTGCTGCTGTCCGCCGGAGAGGGAAAGACCACTCTGGTGGAGTTTATCCTTGACCTCATCCCACAGCGCGGCGGCGCGCAGGGCTTGCTCCACGGCCTCATCCAGTTGCGCCCGGGTGCCCCGAAACCCGTTGATTCGCAGCCCCCAGGCGACATTCTCGTAAATGGACTTGGGGAATGGATTGGGTTTCTGGAAGACCATCCCGATGCGCCGCCGGACCTCCACGGGGTCCATACGCGGGTCGTAGATATTCACCCCATCAAAGAGGACTTCCCCCTCTGTCCGGCATCCAGGCACCAGTTCGTTCATCCGGTTCAGTGCTCGTAGAAGGGTGCTCTTTCCCACCCCGGAAGGCCCGATAATGGCTGTAATCTGGTTGCGGGGGATGGCCAAATTCACGTCCTTGATGGCCAGAAAGTCACCGTAGTAGACGCGCAGGTTATGGATGTTCAGAGCGGTTTCCATAGGCCATACTCCGTATCCGTGTTTCGTTTATGCACTACGTAATCCGCATACTACCAGCGCTTCTGCAAGCGGTTACGGAGCCAGATAGCCAGGGCGTTCATAGAAAGGAGGACCACCAGCAGGACGATGATGCCCGCTGCCGACAGTCGGTGAAAGGCCTCCTGGGGCATAGAGATCCAGTTGAAAATCTGGATGGGCAGGACGGTGAAGATGTCCAGCGGGCCGCGCAGGTCAAAGGCGATGTAGGTCAGCGCGCCGATGGTGATCAGGGGCGCTGTCTCGCCAATGGCGCGCGAGAGGGCCAGGATCATCCCTGTCAGAATCCCGCCCATGCTATAGACCAGGACATGGTCCCGAACCATTTCCCAGCGGCTGGCCCCCAGGGCGAGAGCCGCCTCCCGGATAGAGGCCGGCACCGCCCGCAGGGCCTCGCGCGTGGAGACGATGATGACCGGCAGGATGACCAGCGTCATGGTCAGGACCCCCGCCAGGAGGCTCCGGCCCAACCCCAGGCCGCGTACGAACAGCCCCAGCCCCAATAGGCCATAGATGATGGAAGGTACCCCGGCCAGGTTGGCAACGTTAATTTCAATAAACCGGGTCAGAATATTCTTGGGCGCAAACTCTTCCAGATAAATTCCCGCCCCCACGCCCAGCGGGAAAGAGAGGAGCGCAGTCAGCACCATTAACCAGATGGAACCCTGGAGCGCTGAACGCAGGCCGGACTGATCTGGGAAGCGAGAGGGGAATTGGGTAAAGAGTTGCGGGCGCAGATAGGGCAAGCCATCCAGGAAGACCCGTACCAGCAGGATCAGGAGGACAGCAACGCCCAGGAGGATCGCCACTAGCGCTACACTCTCCCAAACCCGACCGAAGACCTTGCGGCGTTCCAGGTGGGGTTCCAACATCGGTGCTCCAGGCGCTCTATCCCGTCGTCGGTCGTCCGTGGCCCATCGTCTGGGATCTGGGGTCATTCGTACACCTCCCGGAAGCGCCGAGTCAGCAGGTAACTGGCAACATTCATCCCCAGGGTCATCAGGAAGAGCATCATCCCCACCGCGAAGATGGTCTGATACTCCAGCGTGCCGTGGGGGGTATCACCCAGGCTGACCTGGACGATATAGGCGGTCATCGTCTCAATGGATTCCAGCGGGTTGAGCGTCAACTTGGGCTGCTGCCCGGCAGCAATAGCGACGATCATGGTCTCGCCAACGGCCCGAGAGACAGCCAGGATAAAGGCCGCAGCGATGCCGGAAAAGGCCGCCGGGACGACGACCTGCGTTGCCACTTCCCAGCGGGTGGCGCCCAGGGCGTAGGCCGCCTCTCGCAGCGAGCGAGGGACTGCGTACAGCGCGTCCTCCGAAAGAGAAGCAACCGTGGGCAGAATCATAAAGCCCATGGCGATCGCTGCGCTGGCCGCGTTGAAGACCTGGGTCTGAGGAAAGATGGAACGCAGAATCGGCGTGATAAACGTCAGGGCAAAGTAACCGTAAACGACCGTGGGGACGCCAGCCAGGATTTCCAAGAAGGGCTTCAGGATCCGCCGGATCCGTTCATTGGCCACTTCGCTCATAAAGATGGCAGCCAGCAGGCCCAGCGGCAGAGCGATGACCATCGCGCCTGCTGCTACCAGCATCGTCCCATTGACCAGGGGCCAGATGCCGAATCGCTTGGAAAGGAAGAGCGGCGTCCAGCGGGTATCCAGGAAAAACTGGGCAAAAGAGACTTTCTGGAAGAAGAAAACCGTTTCCTGGAAGAGGACAAAGATGATGCCCAGGGTGGTCAGGATGGAAACCGTCGCGAACAGGAAGAGACCGCTCTTCACTATCCTTTCCTCCACTTTACGGCGACGGGTCAGGGCGGGCTGGGAGAGGACTTTCGGGACGGCTACTCTTTCCTGAAGGGTGGTGATTCCGGCCATGCGTTCTCCTGCTGTAATGGATCGGACACACCCCATATTTTACCTAAAGAATGCGAAGGGCGCAAAGAGGGGGAATCTTTGCGCCCTTCGCGTGGGAATCCCCTGGCGTTTACTGCTCCGCCTTCAGCAGGTCGGTCAGGGTCATACCGACCGTAGCCTCACCTTTGAAGACCGACCCGACGATGCGCTTCTCGTACCGCTGAAGGGCCAGCGTGTAGAGTTCGTCGGTCAGCGGGATGTAGCCCACATCCGGGACGATCTGCTTTGCGTTCTCCAGGTAATACTTCACAAAGAGACCAATCTCGTCTTTCTGGTCCGCCCGGGCCCGGTTAACATAGATGAAGAGGGGACGGGAAAGGGGCTTGTAGGTGCCGTTGGCAACGGTCTCCGCTGTAGGCTGGACACACTTGCCGTCCCCGGCATCAATGGCGACCAGTTTGAGTTTGTCCTTGTTCTCCTCGTAGTAGGCCAGGCCAAAGTAGCCCAGAGCGCTAGGGTCGCCTGCGATGCCCTGCACCAGCACGTTGTCATCTTCGCTGGCCAGGAAGTCTCCCCGGCTGGCTTTGGCCTTCCCCACGATGGCTTCGGTGAAGTAGTCAAAAGTCCCTGAGTCCACACCCGGCCCGTAGAGGGTCAGCGGACGGTTGGGGAAGCCATTCCGAACCTGGCTCCAGTTGGTGATTTTGCCCTCGGCATCCGGCTCCCAGATTTTCTTCAGTTCCTCCACCGTCAGACAGTCCACAAAGTCGTTCTGGGGGTTGACCATCACCGCCAGGCCGTCAAAAGCGATGGGGAGTTCAATGTACTCAATGTTATTCTTGGCGCATGCTTCGATCTCTGACTGCTTAATGGGGCGGGAAGCGTCCTGGATGTCCGTCTCTCCGGCGCAGAACTTCTTGAAGCCACCGCCGGTACCGGAAATACCCACAGGCACGCGCACCTCAGGATACTGTTTCTGGAACTCCTCGGCAACGGCCATCGTGATGGGAGCCACCGTGCTGGAGCCGTCCACCAGGATGGTCCCCTCCACCGGCCCGGGGGTGGGGGTAACCTCTACCACTACTTGCTCTTTCACCACAGTCACGAAGACCTGAGGTGTCGGCGTTGGGCCCGGCGTCGCGGGCTGGCAGGCCACCAGCAGGGCCGCCAGGACCAGCAGGATCAACAAGAGACGAGGAACACGTAACATTTCATCTCCTCCTTGAATTGGATGTGTGGATTCGGGGGGTATCATACCAGGCTACAGTTAAGAGGGGAGCAAGAAAATGTTAACGTTCGGTTAACAACGCCTGCGCTTCGGAACAGCGGCGCCCACAGGCTGCCACCATACCCTTTCGTCGCTTACTCCCTATCGCCAGAACCGACATCTATGATCTCCGAAGAAGCCGGTGCACCAGTGGGCCCACATCCAGCACGCTGGCCACCGTGAAGTCCACACCGTCCTGGAGAGGGCCGTTGATCAGAACGGTTGTCATCCCCCACCGCTTAGCGGGCTGCAGGTTGACGGCTCGGTCATCCACCAGGATGCAGGCCCGGCCCGGGGTGTTCAGGAGAGCCAGCAGCCGCTCGTAGGCCTCTGGGCGCGGTTTATGTACAAAGTTCAGGGCCCGGATGTCTACGATACGCTCAAAGAGGTCATCCACGCCCAGCGCGCGCAGCACCCGAACGGCATGTTCAGTGGTGGCATTAGTGAAGATCACCCGGCCCAGCGGAATCCCCGCCAGCATAGTCCGAAGAGCCGGGTCGGGCTGGAGATAAGTCTCCACCGGGACATCGTGGACATACGCCAGGTAGTCTTCCACATCTACCCGACCCGGATGTTCAGCCAGCAGGCCCGCCAGGGTGGTGCCGTAGCGTTGAATGTAGGTTCTCCGCAGATAAGAGGCCTCTTCGGGGTCCAGACCCAGCCGGCGCTGCAGCCAGTCAGTAATCCGACGGGCTACCCTCTGCATGAGCCCGGTGCTGGTTGGGTACAGGGTCTCATCCAGGTCAAAGACAGCATGGGTAAAGGGCACGGAACTGTTGCCTCCAGGAAATGGCAGAAGAAGTATACCCGATTTCGGAGCGGGTGCAAAGTGGCGCTTGACATCCCGTGATTCTGGGATATGCTTAATATGCAGGGTTGGATAACGAGGTAAGGATATGGAGCCCTGGGTCGGAATCATCCGGCTGGTAGGAGGGCGACGGCAGGAAGGAGGACATCCGGGCTGCGCGTGGTTCCTTCCTCCGCTCCAACCGGCCCCGGGACGGGAAAGGGAACGGTTCGCTATGGTGTTGAGCCTGAACGGACCAGCCCCTTCCCGCCTCTACCGGGAAATCCGTGAGGCGACGGCCCAGGCCTTCTGGTCCACGCCGGGGAGCCCGGTGGCCGCGCTGCGCCGGGCCGCCATCGCCGCCAATCGGACGCTGGTCCGCTTCAACCGTCAGGTCCCTGGCGAGAGTCGCTATCTGGGAAGCCTGGCCTGCGCTGCCCTGCGGGCCCACGAGGGCTTCCTGGCCCATGTGGGCCCGGCCTGGTCCCGGGCCATCGGCGCAGGTGGGGAGGAGCAGTTCCCAGAGCAAACCCTTCCCTCACTGGGCACACGGCCATATGTGGAAACGGCTATCTCTTATATCCCCATCCAGCCGGGCACCACGCTTTTGCTGAGCGCCCCTAATCCCCTCCAGTTTGCCACCCTGGACGCGCTGGACCACGTCCTGCAACGGGAAGAAGCAGCCATCCTGGACGGACTGGAGCAACTGGCCAGCGATGAGGACTGGGCCGCGCTGGTCGTACGGTGGGTAGAGGAAGCCCTCCGTCCTGTGTCAGTGCCTGCCCCACGCCGCCCGAAGCCACGCCGTCTGGCCGAACCCTCCGCTGTGCCTCCTCCCAGGCCGGAGCCACCCAGAAGGCCCGAATCCGCTCCCCCGGTCGGAGAACGGGCTCTGGCTCCAGAACCCGGACCCCGAACGGCACCGGCGCAAGAAGCCGAGGAAGAAACGGAGTCAGAGGCCGGCTTCTGGGAGCCGGAACCGGTCTATCGGCCAGAAGAGATGCCGGTTCGGGAAACGTCCAGCGTTCGGGCCGAGGGGCCAGGGGCCTGGGCCCGGCTTGGGGAAGCGCTGGCGACCCGTGCGTCGGCCATCGGGAAGAGAATCCAGGCAGGATTTTCCGGCCTGCGTCGCGGAGGACGCACCCTGCTCCGGCGCGCCCTCCCTGGAGTGGATCGCCGCCGGATTACCTCGGCGCGGATGGTCCGGGTGCCTCCGCAGGAAAATCCGCGCCAGATGGCGGCTCTGGCCATCATTATTCTGATGCTGGTTATCCTGCTTACGCTGATTGCCTGGCTCCGATATGGGCGAGACCTGCGATTGAGTCAGGCGCTTTCCCTGGCCCAGGCCCATGTCCGGGCCGCTCAGCAGGCTACCCGTCCAGAGGAAGCCCGTCTCCACTGGGAAGCCGTCCTGAATGCTCTCAACGGATACGAGAACCCGGAGGCTGTGGCGCTTCACACTGCCGCCCAGGAGGCCCTGGATCGGATGGACGGCGTTCTTCGGGTCCAACCCACTCTGGTCGCCGATGTGGGAATGCCGGATGCCCGTTACCGTCTGGCGGCCTGGGATCACAGCGTAGCGGTTCTGCAAGACGGCAGACGTATCCTGACCTTTGCTCCCGGCAGCCAGGGCAAGACCATCCCGCTACCAGAATCTATCATGCTGTTAGACATTGCTCCCACCGGAGCTCTCCATCCTCAGGCCGATGCCGGACAATGGCCGCCGGGGTTGCTGATTTTGGGAACGGGAGGTCATCTGTGGGTGTATGACTGGCAATGGCCGGAACCCCGTCCTGTACCGTTCCCGGCCCCTCCAGGTGGGCACGATCCGGCCGCCATAGCCACCTACGAAGGGCGGTTATATCTGCTGGACCCGGTCGCCGGACAGATATGGCGGTACGTCCCGCAAGGTGGAGGGGGATTCCGGCAGGAGGCCGAGCCGTATTTCCCCCCGGACGCGCCCCCCCTGGCCGGTGCCCGGGATATGACCATTGACGGGAATATCTACATCCTTTTTGAAAATGGTCAGGTGGCCCGTTACCTGAAAGGACAGGCAATGCCATTTACCGTGGCCAGGGTACCCGAGCCTACACCGCATTTTGTCGCATTCACGGTAGACCCAGCGCTGACCGATGGGCCGATTTATCTGGCCGACAGGGCCGCAGAGCGCATTGTCGTCCTGAGGGCCAACGGAGAGTTCTGCGCCCAATTGCGGCCCCCCGGAACGGAATTCCGCCACCTAAAAGCCATAGCCATCAGCCAAACCGGAGACACGCTCTTCGTACTGGCCGGGGGACGGGTGTATCGGCTTCCCCTTCCTCCATTGCCATGCCGATAAGGTCAGCGGCTGCAGCCGGATGGGGTTTCGGGTCTTATAGAGAACCATCCTCTAGCCCCCCGATACCGACACGCCTTCAGACCCCTGGATCGCCCGATATACCGAAACTGCGTCTTGGTCAACCGGCGTGGCTGCCCGTATCGCCCACAGATACCCTCTGCTCCCCCTCATCGCGATTTCCGACTGATGTCCGAACCTCGGTATGGCGCGAGACTTGCACCTTTTGACGTCCTAAATATAATGACCGGTGGTCAGTTATCCCGCGCGGGAGAGTGATATGGATTTTTCCCTGACCCCCGAACACGAGATGGTCGTCCGCATGGTGCGGGATTTTGCGGAAAAGGAAGTGGCCCCCTGGGTGAAAGAGTACGATCGCGCCCACCGGCCCTTCGTCCGAGCCATTGAACGGATGGCCGAACTGGGCATCCTGGGGATCTGCATCCCCGTCCGCTATGGCGGGCAGGGGATGGACTATATCAGCCTGGGGCTGGCCTGCGAGGAACTGGAGCGAGTGGACACGTTCCTGCGGGTGGTGATGAGCGTCCATGTAGGCCTGAACAGCCTGGGCATTTTCCAGTGGGGGACGGAGGAACAGAAGCACCGGTTCCTGGTGCCCCAGGCCCGGGGAGAACGCTGGGCCGCCTTCGGCCTGACGGAACCCGGGGCCGGCTCCGATGTGGCCGCCATCACCGCGACGGCCCGTCGGGAGGGGGACGTCTACATCCTCAATGGTGAGAAGATGTGGATCAGTATGGCCTCCCTGGCCCACCATTTTCTGGTCTTTGCCCGGACCGATCCCAAGGCTCCACCGCACCAGGGGATCACCGCCTTCATCGTGGAGCGAGAGATGAAGGGGATCACCACCGGCGATCTTCATGGCAAACTGGGCATCCGCGCCGGCTCCACCGGTTGGATCGCGATGAACAATGTGGAGGTCCCAGAGGGAAACCGGCTGGGCGAGGAGGGCGAGGGCTTTAAAATCGCCATGTCCTGCCTGGATAATGGCCGTTATACCATTGGCGCCGGGGCTACTGGCCTCATCCGGGCCTGTCTGGAGGCATCGGTCCGGTACGCGCTGGAGCGCCGCACCTTTGGCCGCCCCATTGCAGAGCACCAGTTGGTCCAGCAAATGATTGCCCGGATGCGGCGGGACTACGAAATCGGGCGGTTGCTCTATCTGCGGGCTGGCTGGCTGAAGAACCAGGGAGTCCGCAACACCTGGCAGACCAGTATGGCCAAGTGGTTTGCCACGGAGGCCAGTTTTGCCGCCGCTTCGGACGCGGTCCAGATTCACGGTGCCTATGGCTACTCCGACGAGTACGACGTGGAGCGGTTCCTGCGCAACGCTAAAGGGGCCTGTATCTACGAAGGCACCACCCAGATTCACGAACTTATCCAGGCTCAGTACGTTCTAGGATACCGGCAGGACAAGCCCCTGCGCTGCGAATTGCCCCCTTACGATCCGGAAGAGTGGCAACGGGAGGCGTAACCTCACCCCACCCCGGCCCTTCGGGCCACGGGAGGGGATAGGGGGGAGGTGAGGTCCATTTCCCCATCCCACAACCGGAGGTGAAGCCATGCATATTGTCGTCTGTACCAAACAGACACCCGACTCGGCGGCCAAATTGACGGTGGACGCTGCAGGCCACGTCTCGTGGGGGGATTCTCCTATTGTCATCAACCCATGGGATGAGTACGCGGTGGAGGAAGCGTTGCTCATCAAGGAACGGCTGGGAGGCAACGCGACCGTTACCGTCATCTCCATGGGGCCCGAGGCCGCGCTGGAGGCGCTCAAACACGCCATCGCGATGGGGGCCGACGAGGGCATCCGCATCTGGGACCCCGCTTTTGAGGGCTCAGACACGCTGGCGACCTCCTATGTCCTGGCGAAGGCCATAGAGAAAATAGGAGACGTGGACCTGGTCCTTTTCGGCAAGTCCGCCATTGACAGCCAGACGGGACAGACACCGGTGGAAGTGGCCCGGCGGCTGGGCTTTTCCCCTCTCACGTACGTCATCAGGATTGCCGAACTGGACCCCGTGGGGAAGTCCATCACCGTAGAGCGACTCCTGGAGCAGGGTCGCCAGGTGGTGAAGGCTCCCCTGCCCGCCGTCATCGGCACCATTAAGGGGATCAACGAACCCCGCTACCCCTCGTTTATGGGCATCCGCAAGGCCACCCGCGCCCAGTACCCGGTCTGGAGCGCGGCCGACATCGGCGCGGACCTGGCCAAGGTCGGCGCGGTCGGCTCCGGCGTCCGCTGGACCCGGATTTTCCCGCCCCCGGCCCGGGAGGGGAGAGCCGAAATCATCCAGGCCGAGACAGTGGAGGAGACTGTCCGCATCCTGGTAGATAAACTGATGGCGGAGAAGGTGATTTAAACCGGAGGAAACAATGAGCAACGACATTTTCGTCTGGATGGAGCAATTCAACGGACAGGTGGCAACCCCGTCGTGGGAGGCCATCGGCGCCGCCCGGGCCCTGAGCGAGACCCTGGGCGGACAGGTCTGCGCCTGCCTCTTCGGGCACGGTGTGGAGGCGCTGGCGAAAGAGGCTATCGCCTACGGCGCCGACCGGGTCTTCCTGGCCGACGACCCCACCCTGGCCGATTTTCGTCTGGAGCCGTACACGGCCCTGATGGCCGAACTGGCCCGCCAGTATCAGCCCGCGCTCATCCTGATGGGCGCCACCGCCCGGGGCCGCGACCTGGGCCCAGCCGTGGCGGTGGACCTGGACACCGGATGTGTGGCAGACTGCACCGCGCTGGAATTCCAGGATGGACAACTGGTGGCTACCCGGCCCATCTACGCCGGGAAACTCCTCTGCACCTGCACGGTCCCGGAACGACGGCCCGCCATCTTCACCCTGCGGGCCCGCGCCTTCCCGAAGCCCGAACCCGACCCCTCCCGTACCGGCGAGGTTGTCCGGCTGGCCCCCGTTCTTAAAGAAGAGGACATCCCCTCCAAAGTCGTTGGCTTCCAGGAGACGGTGGGGGGAGTCAGCCTGACCGATGCCGCCATCATCGTCTCCGGCGGTCGGGGGGTGGGCGGGCCAGAGGGATTTGAGCCCATCCGCGAACTGGCACGGGTGCTGAAGGCCGCCGTCGGCGCTTCCCGCGCCGCCGTGGACGCCGGGTGGATTCCCTATGAGCACCAGGTCGGGCAGACCGGCAAGACCGTCAGCCCGGACCTCTACATCGCCTGCGGCATCTCCGGCGCCATCCAGCACCAGGCCGGAATGCGCACCAGTAAGGTCATCGTCGCCATCAACAAGGACCCGGAAGCACCCATCTTTCAACTGGCCCGCTACGGGATCGTCGGCGACCTCTTCCAGTACGTCCCCGCTCTCACTGCCGAATTGAAGAAGCGACTGGGAACGTAGGATGAACAGCCTCCTACAGGCCGCCGGTGAAAATTTTCACCGCACCGCAGAGAACGCAGAATAGTACCAGAAGGATTATGGAAAGAGCAGAGATAGAGACCGAAATCCATGCGGAAGAGCCGGTCCGGGAAGAACACCCGCCCCATCTGGAGCCGGCGGAACAGCCCATCGTGGGCGTCCGTTTCCAGGAAGGGGGGAAGATTTACTCCTTCCTGCCCGGCTCCTGCAGCGATCTGATTCCGGGCGACTTCGTCGTGGTGGATACCGCCTGGGGGCGACAGATCGGGCGGGTCGTCTTCATCCAGTATCTGCCTCCAGAGCAGCGCCGGGACGATTTGAAGACCATCCTCCGGCGAGCCACCGGCGCCGACCTGGCCCTGCGGCAACAGTGGGAAGAAAAGGCCAGAGAAGTCCTCCAGCAATTGCGGGAGCGGGCCTTCCGACAGTCCATGCCGGTGAAATTTGCCACCGCCGAATACACCCTGGACGGCAAACGGCTTACCATCCTCTATGAGACGGAGGGAAAAGTAGACCTGGAGGAACTCCGTCAGGAACTGGCGGCAAACCTCCAGACCCAGGTGGAGATGCGGCAAATCGGACCCCGGGACCGAGCGAAACTGCTGGGTGGGTACGGGGCCTGCGGCGAACTCCGCTGCTGCTCCCGCTTCCTGGCAGAGTTCAACCCCGTCTCCATCCGGATGGGAAAGGCCCAGGGTATCTCCCTGACCCCCTCCGACATTACCGGGATGTGCGGACGGCTGCGCTGCTGCCTGGCCTACGAGTACGAGACCTACCAGGAGGCCCTTCAGAGACTGCCCAAACTCAAGAGCATCGTTCGCACGCCCAGGGGAGTTGGCAAGGTGGTGGACCTGGCCCCACTGAAAGGAACAGTCATCGTCCAGATAGAAGACCAGCGGGTGGAAGTCCCCGCCGGTGAGATAGAAGTGCTCCCGAAAGACTCCCTCCAATCCGTCCCGAAGGAGGAAGCATGAACACACCCGAGCGGGTTATGGTCATCCTGGCCCATCCGGATGACCCGGAGTTTTTCTGCGGAGGAACGATCGGGCGGTGGGTTCGGGAGGGCCGGGAGGTAGTCTACGTCCTGGCGACCCATGGGGAGCGGGGCTCCGATGACCCGACCCTCTCCCCGGAGCAACTGGCCCGCATCCGGGAAGAGGAACAGCGGGCCGCTGCGCGCGTCCTGGGCGTACGGGAGGTCATCTTTCTGGACTACCCCGACGGGTCCCTGACCCCCAGCCTGGAACTGCGCCGGGACCTGGCCCGTCAGATTCGCCGCTGGAAGCCCGACATCGTCATCACCTGCGACCCTACCGTCCGTTACCGCTCCGGATACCTGAACCACCCTGACCACCGGGCGATCGGCGATGCTGCGCTGGACGCCGTCTACCCCGATGCCCGTAATCCGATGCAGTTTCCTGAACTGCGGGCCGAAGGGCTGGAGCCCCATCGGGTGCGGGAAGTCTATATCGCTGGCGCCGCCGAACCGGATACCGAAGTGGACATCACCGACACCCTGGCCCTGAAACTGGAAGCCCTCCGCCAGCACCGCTCCCAGATTGCCGACCCGGACGGCCTGGAAGCCCGGTTGAGGGAGTGGTACCGCAAAGAGGGGCCCGACGGAACGGTCCGGTACATAGAACGGTTCCGGCGGGTCATGCTGAGGTGAATCCATGATCCCGTGGCTCACGGCAGCGCAGAGCAAGCGGGAACAACTGATCGCCTGGCGGCGGGATTTCCACCGCCACCCCGAACTGGCCTACGCCGAAGAACGGACAGCCAGCATCGTTGCGGCCCACCTGGAGCGGCTGGGCTATCGGGTACGGACCGGCGTTGGGAGGACTGGCGTTGTCGGTGTCCTGGAGGGCGCCCGGCCCGGCCCCGTGGTGATGGTCCGCTTTGATATGGACGCTCTCCCCATCACCGAGGAGACCGGTGCGGAGTACGCCTCCACCATCCCTGGCCGGATGCATGCCTGTGGCCACGATGGCCACGTCGCGATGGGGATGGGACTGGCAGAACTGCTGACCGAAATCCGAGACCGGATGGCCGGCGCGGTCAAACTGGTCTTCCAGCCCGCTGAGGAGGGCGGGAACGGAGCCGAGGCGATGATTCGGGACGGCGTGCTGGAGGATCCCCGCCCGGACGTCTTCCTGGCCGCGCACCTCTGGGCAGACCGACCGGTGGGGTCGGTGGACGTAACCCCAGGCCCGGTGATGGCAGCAGCGGAGCGGTGGGTCTGCACAGTGCATGGGCAGGGCGGCCACGGGGCCCTCCCCCACCAGACGGTAGACCCCATTGTGGCGGCGGCCCATATGGTCTGTGCCCTGCAAACGGTGGTCAGCCGCAACGTGAGCCCGCTGGAGACCGCGGTGGTAACCGTGGGAGCGATCCACGGCGGCGACGCCTTCAACGTCATTCCGGCCCAGGTGGAAATGAGCGGGACCATCCGCACCTACGAGCCATCGGCACGGGAAGTGGCCATCCGGCGGGTACGGGAGGTGCTGGAGGGCGTAGCGGGGGCCTTCGGCGCCCGGGCCGAAGTAACCATCGTCTCCCTGACCCCCGCCGTCATCAACGACCCCAAGGTAACTTCGGTAGTGCGACAGGCAGCGGAGGCCATCCTGGGCCCGGAACGGGTTACTTCCGGAGAGCGGACGATGGGGAGCGAAGACGCTGCCTTCTTCCTGCGCCAGGTACCCGGGTGCTACTTCTTCGTTGGTGCGGCCAACCCGGCCCGGGGCCTGGGCGCGCCCCACCACAATCCCCGCTTTGACTTTGACGAGGAGGCAATGGAGATCGGCCTGGCCGTCCTGGCCCAGGCCATCGGCCTCTATCTGCTGTAATTATCCGTATCCGGGCTGTTGGAGCCTCCGGTCGGGAAAGAGAGGAACTCCGTGGATGAAAGACTCTTTCAGGCCGCTGTGGATGGATTTCGGGCTCATTTCGGATATGATCCGGCCCTCCTGGTGCGCGCGCCAGGGCGGGTCAACCTCCTGGGCGAGCACACCGACTACAACGAGGGCTTCGTCCTGCCCGTTGCAGTGGACCGCGCCGCGTGGGTAGCAGCCTCCCCGCGTCCTGATTCCACCGTCCGCCTGGTGGCCCTGGATATGGGGACAGAAGCGACCTTCCCGCTGGACCCCATCCCGCCCCGCCAGGGGGACTGGGCCGATTACCCGCGCGGGGTGGCCTGGGCACTGGCGGGGGCCGGATTCTCCCTCGCCGGGATGGACGCCGTCCTGACCTCCGATGTCCCCATCGGCGCCGGCCTCTCCTCCTCAGCGGCGGTGGAGGTCGCCTTCGCCTGGACCTGGAAGGAACTCTCCGGCCTGCCGCTGGAGCGTACCGAACTGGCCCTCCTCTGCCAGCGGGCCGAGAACGAGTACGTGGGGGTCCGCTGCGGGATTATGGACCAGATGGCCTCGGTCTGGGGGCGGGCGGGGCATGCCCTCCTGCTGGACTGCCGGACCCTGGCCGTGGAGACCGTCCCCATCCCCCCGGGCGTTGCCATCGTGGTGGCGGATACGCTGGTGCGGCGGGAACTGGCGGCTTCCGAGTACAACCGCCGCCGCCAGGAGTGTGAGGAAGCCGTGCAAATTCTGGCTGACTATATTCCGGGCACTCGCGCTCTGCGGGACGTCTCGCTGGAGGACCTGGACCGCTTCGGCGGCCATCTCCCTCCGACTCTCCTCCGGCGTGCCCGCCACGTGGTCCGCTCCAACATCCGGGTGCTGTGGGCCGTCGCCGCCTTCCGCGCTGGCGACCTGGCGGCCGTCGGCAAAGCAATGAAATACTCTCACCTCAGCCTTCGGGACGACTACCAGGTCAGTTCGCCGGAACTGGACACCCTGGCCGAGGCGGCCTGGGAAGTGCCGGGCTGCTGGGGCGCCCGGCTCACCGGCGCTGGATTCGGGGGGTGCATCGTCGCCCTGGTCGCCGAGGAGGCAGTGCCGGAACTGGCCCGCCACCTGGAAGAAGTCTACCAGGCCCGCTTCGGGCGCCGTCCCACCGTTACCGTCTGCCGCGCCTCGGATGGGGCTCAGAGCGTGAAGAGGGCAACGTGAAGCGTGGGAATCGCTTGCTCCTGCCCGGGGTCGCGCTCCTGGCGTTCTGGACCCTCGCGCTGCGGGGGCTGGGAACGCATAGTTTCTGGTACGACGAAATCTTCAACGCCGATCTGGCCCTCAACTCCTCCGCTGGTAGTATCCTGCACGTCCTGCGTACAGCCCAGCCGTACCCGCCCCTTTATCTGCTGCTGCTGAAGGGATGGGTCGGGCTGACCGGCGCGCGGCCGTATGCGCCGGGCCTGGAGGCGGCCGGCGCGCTGGAGACCCTCCTGCGCTTCCCCAGCGTGGCCGCCGCCGCGCTGACACTGGCGCTCCTGGCCCCGCTGGGCCGCCGGATCGGAGGACCGACCGCATGGGTAGCCCCCTACCTGCTGGCTTTCCACCCCACCCTTCTGGCCTACACGCGGGATGCCCGTATGTACCCTCTCTGGAGTTTCTGGCTCCTTCTGGCCCTCCTGGGCCTGACGGCGCGTCGCCCCGGGCTCTGGCT
Source organism: Anaerolineae bacterium (assembly GCA_025060135.1). GTDB lineage: Bacteria > Chloroflexota > Anaerolineae > B4-G1 > DUEL01 > SpSt-77. The sequence continues at coordinate 43,574 of JANXCY010000006.1, forward strand.
CCTGGGTGGGACAGCGGCCCTTCTGACCCACTATTTCTCCCTCTTTCCCCTGGGCGCCGCCGCGCTGGTTGTCTTCCTCTCCCGCCGCTTTCCCGGCTGGAAGGGGCTCCTGTGGCTGGCGGCTCCCTTCGTACCGGCGGCCCTCTGGGGTCTCTGGGCCCTGCCGGTAACGGCCGGATTCGGGAGTTTCGCCACAGCCGCGCCGCCCACCTTTGCGGTTTTCCTCCGGGAGATGGGGCCAGAATTGATGACGGCCGGGGAATGGCTGACCCCTCTGGCCTGGACGCCGCCGGACCTCTGGGGGTACGGAGGGCTGGCGTTGGGGACGCTGGGCCTGCTCCTGGCCGGGATTCGCTCCCCGCGAGGCTATCCGGTAGCCGGGGCTCTTATCCTCGGCGGACTAACCCTCTTTGCTTTCTGGCAATTCCGCCCCGTCTACCACACCCGATACCTCTTCTGGGCACTCCCCCTGGTCGCGCTGGGGTTGGTCGCGCTGCTTGGGGAGGTGGCCCGCCCGCTGGGCCGCTACGGGGGGCCTGTGCTGACGGCTGGAGTCGCGGCGGCGGTCCTGCTCTGGAGTGCCCGCGCCACGGCGGCGATACACGCCGCCCCGCGCACCACCTGGTACCCCGACTTCCGCCAGGCGGCGGCTCTGATCAACGCCCGCGCCCGGCCCGAAGACCGGGGACTGACGGTGGCCGCCCACGGGGTCCAGGCCCTGCAGGTCTATCGGACCGTCATTCCCTTCGCCGAAGGGCCAGGCATCGGCCAGTTGGTCCTGCCCGAGGATGGGGCGCTCTGGCTGGACCGGCACCGTCCATCGGGAGATGGCCGCTACTGGCTGTTGCTCTACCAGGACGGAGCCGTAGACCCGGGCGGGGTCATCGTGGGGACGCTGGAGGAAGCCGGCGGGTACCGGGTAGAGATGCTCTATAGCCACGAACTGCGCCTCTACGCCTACGCGCTGCCGGAGGAGGTGCGGTTCCGGCCGCTGATGCCGGAGCGGGAAATCGGGGCCCACTTTGAGGGGGGCATCGTCCTGCGGGGCGCGACCGTCCATCGGGAGGACCGGTTGGTGCCCGTCTACCTTTTCTGGGAACTGACGGCCCCGCAGAGCCGGGGGCTGACCGGTGCCGTCCACCTGGTGCGCCAGGCCGGGGAGCGACCGATCACCCAGCAGGACAAACCCGTCCTCAACGAATACTGGCCGCTCCCCCGGCTGCCGGTGGGGAGGCTCCTCGCCGATCGGTACGAACTGATCATCCCCTCTGACCTTCCCGCCGGAACCTACACCCTCTTCGCGCTGCTCTACGATCCGGAGACTGGCCGGCGGTGCCTCATAGAGGGGGGCGGGGAAATGGTCAACCTGGGAGCATTCTCCTGGCCGTGAGAATAGGGGTAGCACTCAGAAAATCGTGGAGTCGTTCGTAGTGAGCCACGAAGCGCCACGCGCCGATTGCTTCGGGCACTTTGTGCCCTCGCCTCGGCGCAAGCGCCTTCGGCGCGTGGCGCAATGACATTAGGCGTTCGCGCCGAGGTTGTCACTGCGAGCGAAGCGAAGCAGGCGCAGCGGAGTGGCTCTTTATCGCTGCAAAACACCCTTTTCCTGGCGCAAAGCGGCACTCCACCTTGGTGCGAGCGCTTTCAGCGCGTGGCACTGCGTTCCGTGCCTGACTACGAGCCCTCCACGCTATCATGCGGTGCTACCAGGTTGGGCCCAACCCGCGCGAACTTTGAGGCCCTCTCGCTACAACGGGTCGGCGCAGGCAACCCCTGCCCTAATTGACAAAATTCCGCTCCGGAGAGGCCAGAAACGGCCTGCTTCAGCGTGTACGGGTCGGTCAGCGCCCCGGCCATACGCTGGATCAACTGTTCCTTGCACACATTTACATAGTCCACATCGTGTACCCGGGCCATCGCCACCAGGGACCCCCGGGTCAGCCGCTCCAGACATTCCCTTAGCGGGACATCGGGCTGGATAGGCCGGATCCGTTTGCGCTCATGATACCGCCGGGATTGTTCCTCATATCTTTGCAGGAACGAACCCGGATACCGCCATTCCACCCGCCAGTCCAGGTGCTGAAACCGTTCATCTTCTGAGGCCCACTCTAGGGCCACGTCGGTGTAAAAGCGGGCCAGAGCCATCGGGCCGTCCGAAAATGGCCCAGGTTGGCAGCGGCAGAACCCATGATGACCAGAACCATCGGGTCTTCCACCTGGCTCACCAGAGGGAGATACTGTCGGTACAGACGGCATATCCCTTTATCGTCGCTCAGGTATCCCAGCGCCCTGACCGCTTCCTCCACTTCCGAGTCCGAATCGTAGAAACGGGTCCGTTTTTTCCTCTTCCTGGAGAGCCTGGGCTCGGGAGAGAATCTCCCCCAGACCCGGCCCCCGATGAACGGGCGATTGGGAATGTCGGCGTTTCGGTTTTTGGGCCATAGGATGTCTTGTAATCATTTTGTGCCTGGAAAGGGTTAGGAAAGAGCCATTTTCCTGGGTTTCGTGGCTCCCCACGAACAATATGCCCATTTTCGGCGTGGTTGACCAGCGGCCTCTACGGGCGATGGATGCTCTTCCACACCCGCTCCGGAGTCAGCGGGAATTCATGGAACCAGATGCCAATAGCATCGTGGACTGCCGCGATCAGAGCGGGCGCGGCGGGGAGGACCGGCATCTCTCCCATCCCCCGCGCGCCCCAAGGCCCCCGTGGGTCGGGCCGCTCTACAATGACCGATTCCACCCGCTCCGGCACATCCAGCGCGGTGGGGATCAGATAGGTGCTCAGCCGGTCGGTGAGGACCCGGCCTTCCCGGACGATGAAGTTCTCCACAGTGGCCCAGCCCAATCCCATAACCACGCCGCCTTCTATCTGCCCCTCTACCTGCTGAGGGTTGATAGCCATCCCCACGTCGTTGGCACAGGCTACTCGGGGAATGCGAATCTGCCCGGTCTCGGTATCCACTTCTACCTCTACCGCTTCAGCGACATAACCATAGGCAAAGTTGGGAGTGCCATAACCGGTTTCCGGATCAAAGGGAGTGGTCTTCGGAGCCAGATAGGTGTACTCGGCGACAGCGGGTCGCTCCTCCGCGCGCCATTTTTCCAGCGCGACTGCCGCCGCGCCCCGGATGGCGTTGCCCGCCATAAAGGTGGTCCGGGAGGCTGAGGAGGAGCCGGAACTGCCAGGGCTGGTAGCGGTATCGGAGGAGACCAGACGGACCCGATCCACCGGAATCCCCAGCGCCTCGGCGGCCATCTGGACGATGACTGTATGGGCCCCCTGACCCACCTCGGCGCTGCCTATGTAGACAACGGCCTCTTCTATCTCCACCTCTCCCCGCAGTTCCACCTTTGCCCAGCAGTTCTCCTGATAGCCAAAGGAGAAGCCGATGTTTTTGAAACCGACCGCAAAGCCAATCCCCCGTCGGACCGGTCCAGACGGCTGGGGGAGTTCGGGCTTGCGCCAGCCGGATGCTGTCTTCACCCATCCGGCAGCAACCGCACACCGTTCCGTCACCTCCACCAGATGGACGCCGCCCGGGAGGGGCGTCCCCATTGCCGTTAGGCTTCCTTCCCGCAGGAGGTTGCGCACCCGCAGTTCCACCGGGTCCATCCCCAATACTTCGGCCAGTTTGTTCATCTGCGTCTCTGCCAGAAAGAGGCCCTGGGGCGCGCCGAAGCCCCGCATGGCCGCACTGGGCGGGTTATTGGTGTAATAAGCATCCACGTCCACCCGGATGTTGGGGATTTCGTAAGGGCCCGTACAGGTAACAGTCAGATTCCCCATGACCTTGTTGGTGGTATAGCAGTAGGCGCCGCCGTCGGCGACGACGCGCACTTCGGCGGCCACCAGTTTCCCCTCCCGGGTCGCGCCCCACCGGCAGCGAGCCCAGACGGGGTGCCGTTTCCCGTGCCCGATGATGGATTCTTCCCGTGTCCAGACGATTTTCACCGGGCGGCGGAGTTTCCAGGCCGCCAGGGCCAGGACAATCTGGATGGACATGTCTTCCCGTCCGCCAAAGGCACCACCGATGGCCGGGTAGACCACCCGAATCTGCTCCGGTGGGAGATTCAGCGCGTGGGCAATCTGATGCTGGTCCTCCCAGGCCCATTGCCCGGCAACGATGACGGTGATTCGCCCCTCTTCGTCTATGTAGGCCAGGCCAGCCTCCGGCTGAAGATATGCGTGCTCCTGCGAGGGAAGCCGGTATTCGGCCTCCACAACCACGTCGCAGGCAGCCCAGGCGGCCTCTACGTCCCCCTTGCGAATCTGATGATGACTGATCCAGTTCCCCTCCGTCTGGAGTTCCGGATGGACAGGGTTGGGTGCGCGGGGCGGATGGATCGGATAGGCATCCGGTCTCATCGCCTCAAAGGGATCGGTGATGATCGGGAGGTCCTGGTACTCCACGCGGATGAGGTCTCGCGCGCGGGCGGCGGCCTCCTCCGTCTCGGCGACCACCAGGGCTACCTGGTCGCCCACCCAGCGGACGACATCGGCGCCAGGTTTAGCGGAGCCGGGCCCGCAGAGGACAGGCTGGTCGGGGGTCTGGAGACCGTATTCGTTGACAGGCACATCCTTCGCTGTGAAAATGGCCACCACACCGGGGACTTTCTCCGCATCGGAGGTTTCTATACTCAGGATGCGCGCGTGGGGCCGTCCGGCGAAGAGGATTTTGGCATACAGCATCCCCGGCATAGAGAAATCCCCGGGATACATCGCCTCGCCGGTAACTTTGGCGCGGGCATCGACGCGGGGAATGGATTGGCCAATGACTTGCTCGGGCATAACCGTTACCTCCTCCATACGGTCTCATCCAACCAGGCCCCTTTCCCAAATGCACCACTTCGTGTATCATATCAGGAAAGGCTTCCCGATGCAAGGGAAGACGAGGGCCGGGTAAAGGGGGCGAAATCATCGGTCCGATGCCGATCCCCTCGGCCAATCGGGATCGACAAAACCGTACCTATTTCGCTGGGTTATGGCCCATAGAGGGCAGCGTAGACAGCGTAGTGCTCCCGAATCCGCTGGAGGTAGAGTCGTGTCTCTCCCAGCGTGATGGATTCCAGGAACAGGTCCACATCCTCACCGGCCGCATCCAGCCAGCGCTGCGCGTTAGAGGGCCCCCCGTTGTAGGCAGCCAGCGCCACATCCAGCCGCCCAAAGCGGTCCCGCTGACGTGCCAGATACCAGACTCCGAAGCGGACACTGACATAGGGTCGGTACAGGTCGGCGGTGCGGTAGTTCGGCGGCCAGCCCAGTTGACTGGCAATGTACTCGCCGGTGGAGGGAATAACCTGCATCAGGCCATGGGCGGCGGCCGAGGAGGTGGCCAGGGCTTCAAAAAGGCTCTCTTGGCGGACCAGCGCGAATAGCAGAAGCGGCGAAAGCCCCTCCCGTCCGGCTTCGGCCACGACAAGGTCTTCGTAGTACGTGGGATAGGCCAGACGGGCCAGGAAGGGAGGCGCGTCCCCCGGGGAGACGCCGGTCAGCCGCAGGACCGTCGCCGCGGCCAGGATGGAAGAACGGTAGAGGCCAATATCGCGGAACAGGAGGGCCAGCCGATACTGGGTCAGGACATCTCCAGCAGTGGCCTGCCGGAGGGCCTCCAGTTCGGCCTTTGCTTCCTCAGGCCGGCCCAGCCGCCAGAGTTCCAGCCCGCGTATCAGACGGGGGTCGCTCAGGAGCGCGGCATCCGGCTCGCCCAGGCGGTCCGCCGAAGCCAGACCCAGATGCGCGGCCAGCCACGCTTCCGCATCGGCGCGCATCTGAGGCGTCTCCGGGACAGGCTCGTAGCGGACCGGCGGGAAAGGGGAAGCGTTCGGATCGGCCAGGAGGTCTGCCGCGCGCAGGCCATAGTATCCGGTGGGTTCCGCCTGGACCGCCTGGCTGAGGGCATCGGTGGCCGACAGGGTCTGCCCGATAGCCCGGTACGCCTTGCCCAACCAGAGGAATCCGGCGGCCCGGTAGCGGGACTGCGGGTATCCATCCACCAGGGTGCGCCAGTCCGCGATGGCGGCATCCAATGCGCCCAGGCGGTAGCGCTGGAGGCCCGCCCGCAGGAGGGAAGGCGGAGCGTATTCCGAAGCCGGAAACGTCCGATAGACGGCCTCGTAAAGGTCGGCGGCCTCTCCGATCCGTCCGGCCCGTTCCAGGAGACCAGCAGCGGCCCAGAGAGCTTCCGGTGCGCGGGGGTGCGCCGGCGCGGTCGCCGCAAAGGTCCGATAAATCTCCACCGCGCCATCCATGTCCCCCTGGGCAGCCAGAGCCTGGGCCCACCCCATCCAGCCATCTCCCCAGTGCTCGTTTTCAGGATGAGTCTCCACCAGAATGCGGAACTGAGAGGCTGCCAGCCCGGGGCTTCCGGCCGCCAGATGGGCCAGCCCGGCATAGTAGTGAGCGTCGCCGGAATGGGTCTGGGGGTGGGCATTAATATAGCGGTAAAGGGCCTCCACAGCAGGTCCGTAGGCACCGCCGTAGTAGTCCACGATACCCCTCGTCAGGTCGTCCACCGGCACTCCGGCCTCCACCAGGGCAATGAGAGACTGGTAGGCCCAGGGGCTTTCGGGATAATGCTGGACGACGCCCAGGAAACGATCGTAGGCTTCATTGGGCCGACCCAGCAGGAGGAGCGTCTGGGCAGCCTGGTGCTGGATGCGGGCCCGGTACCCGGGGATGCGAGCACGGGCCAGGATGAGATCGTATTGCGCCAGCGCCCCTTCGTAATTCCCCTGGGCGGCCAGGGTCAGGGCCAGTTTCTCTCGCACGCCAACCTCAAAAGAGAGATCGGGAGCCGCGTCTATGGCCGACTGGTAGGCACTGACAGCAGCGGAGTAGTCCGCACCCGCGCGGAGCGCGTCCCCCAGCCACTCGTAGACGTAAGGCGCGATGGCCGTCCCTTCCTGCAAGTAGGCCTGGTACTGCTGAGCCGCTCCCTGTGGATCACCCTGACCCAGGAGCGCCTGGGCCAGCAGGATACGGGCATCATGGGCCTCCCGAGCAGACGGGAAGCGGGTCAGAAGTTCCTGGAGAACAGTCGCTGCCCGGGCGTAATCCTCGTCCAGAAGAAGGGCCTTTCCCATCCCCAAGAGAGCCCGGGGAGCCAATTCTCCGTTGGGGTCGGCGAAGTAGGCGGCATGGAGAACCGGAAGGGCCGCTCCAGTATCGCCAACGCTCAGTGCCACCTCCCCCTGCCGGAGGAGCAGGTCCGGAGACGGAGTCGGCGTGGGGGTCGGAGTCGGCGTAGGCGTTGGAGTGGGAGTCGGCGTGAAGGTCGGAGTAGGGGTAGCTGTAGGAGTAGGAGACGGCGTGGGCGTGGCCAGAAAGAGCGACCATCCTTCCAAACGACAGGCCAAGGCAACCAGCAAAAGGAACAGAGAACCCCATGCCAGGAAGTGGATCAAAGGGTTGGATAAGCCTGCACGCATAGCGTGCATATTGTACCCGAAAAAGAAAGGGAGAGCAACCAACAATGGGAGGCGCCCATGGGGCAAACGTTGCTGTTGACCGGAAGACCGGGTGTCGGGAAGACAACAGTGATCAAGGCAGTGGTGGAGGCGCTGGGCCCCCGGGCAGGCGGATTCTACACCGAGGAGATTCGCGGGCCCGGTGGCCGGAAAGGATTCCGTCTGATCACTCTGGACGGGGAAGAAGCCGTGATGGCCCATGTGGAGTTTCGCGGCCCCCGCTATCCCCGTGTGAGCCGGTACGGGGTGGATGTGGAAGCCATCGCGCAGGTGGGGGTAGAGGCCCTGCGGCGGGCAATGCGGTCAGGGCGCATCATCGTGGTGGACGAAATCGGCAAAATGGAACTCTTCTGCGGCTCGTTCAAGGAGACAGTCCTCCAGGCCATCAGTGGCCCGTATATCGTCCTGGCGACGGTGATGGCTCACCCCCACCCCTGGACTGATGCACTGAAAGCCCTCCCCACCCTAACCCTCTGGGAGGTAACAGTGGAAAACCGGACCGGGATGCCCGAGCGGGTCCGGCGCTGGATAGAGCAGGTAACTCGCTCAGCAGCAGGAGTTACGCCCTGATCCTTCGGATACCGGCGGATAATGATGCGGAGCATCCGCTGTGAACCGGCATCCCACAGACTAAGCGCAGGCCCGGCGGCCTGCGTTACACCGTAGCACCGGCTGTTCGCCTGGGGTTGCAGGCCCGGCGGCCTGGGCTACAGGGCAAACTACGGAGATCCTATAAGGAGATTGGTCGCTTATCCCCTTCGCGGGTTTCAAAGTTCCCTTTGCGCTCCGCCTTTCTCGTGGTAAAATAAACCCATCTACAGGGAGGTGTCCGATGGAACTGGCGCGCTATCTCAGCATCCTGCGGAAACGCTGGTGGATCATCCTGGTGGCTGTCCTGGCGACGGCCATCAGCGCGGTGGTCTTCAGCCGCCTGCAGACCCCCGTCTATCAGTCTACCGCCGAGGTAGTCATCCAGCCTGCTCGCCCCGACTTCGGCCTCACCCAATCCGCCAAGACGCTCCTACGTTCGTACATGACTGTTGCCGATTCCAATAAATGGGCCCGGGAAGTCCTGAATCGGGAGCGGCTGGACATGGAGCCGGAGGAACTGCGGGCCAACGCCCGCTTTGCCGCCGAAGACGACCGCATGATTATCCGGATTGAGATTGAGGACACCGATGGCGAGGTCGCCAACCGGATCGCCAGAACTTGGGCCACCTTGCTGGTAGAATGGCGCGACCAGGAAAACCAGAGGCAACGCAAAGAAGACCGGGTCTTCGCGGAACTGCGGGACGACCCCACCTATTCCCAGACCTGGCCCCCGCGCCTGCCCATTATGGCGATGGCCGGGGCCATCCTCGGCCTGATCCTCGCTTTCGTCATCATCTTCTTCCTGGAATGGGCCGAGTCGGGCATCCTTCGCACTCCTGAAGATGTGGAACAAGGGCTGGGCCTGACGGTGCTGGGCATTGTTCCTCCGGCCGAATAACTGATGGGAGACTACCGATGAGCAAACTTCCACTGATCACTATGACCGATCCCCGTTCACCGGTCGCGGAGGCCTATCGGACACTGCGGACCAACCTGACATTCGCGGGCCTGGACCAGCCCATTGAGAAACTGGTGATCACTTCTCCGGCTCCCGATCGGGAGAAGTCCATCGCAGCGGCGAACCTGGCCGTGACGATGGCCCAGGGCGAGCGCCGAACCATTCTGGTGGACGCTGACCTGCGTCGGCCGGTCCTCCACGAAATTTTCGGTGTTTCCAGCGAGCGCGGCCTGACGACGATGTTCGTGGACCCTCAGGCGCGGGCCGATCCCCCGCTGGTAGAGGTCGGAGTGGAGAACCTCTGGTTGCTTCCCAGCGGGCCATTGCCCCCCAATCCCGCCGACCTGCTGGGCTCCCGTCGGATGGGAGAAATCATCGCCGCCCTCCACTCCCGGGCCGACATCCTCATCTTTGACGTCCCACCCGTCCTGGTGGCCACCGACGCGGCGGTTCTGGGCATGAAGGTGGACGGGGTCCTGCTGGTCGTGGTCGCCGGTCGCACCCGCCGGGAGCAGGCCCGACAGGCCCAGGAACTGCTGGAACGGGCCCGGGTCCGCATCGTCGGCGCCGTGCTGACCGACGTGCCAGCCCTCATGGCTCGGCGGTATTACTAAACTGCATCGGCCATAAGACGCGGTAACACAAGGAAAAGAGCTCCATGCGCGACTTCCGCGCAGCGGCAGAATGGAACTTCCTGTTTGTCGGCGTCGGCGGTCAGGGCGTGCTGACCGCCTCGGACATTGCCGCGCAGGTCGGGCTGGACCTGGGCTTAGAAGCCAAGAAATCGGAAGTGCATGGGTTTGCCCAGCGAGGCGGTGTGGTGGAAAGCCACGTCCGCTGGGGAAAGCGGGTCGGGGCTCCCATCGCTGAGCCGGGGACAGTGGACATCCTGGTAGCCTTTGAACTCCTGGAGGCCGTCCGCTGGATAGAATGGCTGCGGCCAGGCGGAAGCGTAGTTGTCAACCGCCAGAAGATTGCGCCAATGTCGGTAACTGTGGGCAACACAGTCTATCCGGAGGAGGCGGCCATCCTGGACGCGCTGCGTCGTCGGGCCGCGCGGGTGGTTCTGGTGGATGGGCTGAGCCTGGCCCGACAGGTCGGGACGATCCGTGCCGTCAACAGCGTCATCCTGGGCGCGCTTTCCGCTCTTCTGGAGACTCCGCCGGAAGTGTGGGAAGAGGCTATTATCCGGCGCGTCCCCCCGCGCTATGTGGAGGCCAACCAGGCTGCTTTCCGCCTGGGCCGGGAAGCCGCCCTGCATTCGTAAGAGCACGCCGGAAAATCCTGGCTCTCCGGGAATTTGCGGCCAGGTAACGCCGATCGCCCGGCCGGTATCCCGGTATCGTCCGGGCCAACAAGCCTACGCTACGTTGGACGAGTTGCCGACTGGCGTAGCCGGTGGTCCCGTATCCCGGTATCGTCCGGGCCAACAAGCCTACGCTACGGGGAACGCAGAGCGCTGTACCGCAGGCCGCCCGGCCTGCAACCCGTCGCCGAAACCCGCAGGCAGCCCTTTCTTTTCAGGCCACATCGGGTACAGCCCCGAGCCCTGGGTACCCTTTGTGGCCTTGGGGGTGAAAAATTCGGGGTTTGCAGCCACCTCCGGCCATCGCAAACCCCTCTTTTGTAACCGTAACTTCTGGACGCGATGGCTGTTATTATGTATATAACTCTGAAGCAGAGGTGGACATGAAGGCAGACCATTTGCTCATCGTCAACCCCGTTGCCGGACGGGGAGCCGGAGAGCGGGTCATCCCCATCATCATTCGGTTGCTCCGGGAGTATGGCCTCTCCTTTGATTGGGTGCGCACAGAGCGGCCCTGGCATGCCGCGGAACTGGCCCGCCAGGCAGTGAGGAGCGGCTACCAGAAAGTGATCGCCGTGGGCGGGGACGGGACATCCAACGAGGTCCTGAATGGGTTGATGACAGCCCGGGAGGCCGGGGAGGGCGAAGCCACCATGGGCGTACTCTGCGTCGGTACCGGCAACGACTTCGCCTACGGCATGGGCATCCCCCTGGACCTGGAGAAGGGGTGCGCAGCCCTGGCCCGGGGGCGCACCCGTCGCGTGGACGTGGGGCATGCCCGGGGCTTCCGCTACTTCGGCAACGGCATCGGCATCGGCTTTGATGCGGCTGTGAACGTTGTCGCTTCCCGTCTCCGGCGGCTCCGGGGGTTCCTGGTGTACCTCATCGCTGTCCTGCGCACGCTCATCTTCTACTACCGCGCGCCGCTTACCCGAATAGAACTGGACGATAACACCCTGGAACAACCCGCGCTGATGATTTCGGTGATGAACGGGCGGCGGATGGGCGGCGGCTTCCTGATGACTCCTTTCTCTCGGCCCGACGATGGCCTCTTTGATCTCTGCATTGGGGGAAAGATGAATCAACTGGAGATGCTCTCCTTCGTCCCCCGCTTTATGAAGGGAACCCAAGTCGGCGATCCCCGGGTCACCATGGCCCGCTCCCGTCGGGTTCGGGTAACCGTTCAGGACGGAGCCCAGGTCGTCCACGCCGACGGGGAGACCCTGACCCTGGAAGCGCGCGAACTGGACCTGGAGGTGATCCCCCAGAGCCTGAGCGTGATTGTGTAATCTTCGCCCATGGGAGAGCATTGGGGAGATAACCAATGGCCCGACCGTTTCTTCAAGGCCGTGTCGCGCTGGTAACCGGTGCTTCCAGTGGCATCGGACGAGCCACCGCGCTGCTGCTGGCACGGGCAGGAGCCTACCTGGCACTGGTGGCCCGCCGCGAAGACCTGCTCCGGGAGGTCGCTGGGGAAATGGAGAGAATGGGACAGGAGGCCTTGGTCCTCCCCGCCGACGTCACCCGGCCGGAGGAAATGGCGCGCGCGGCCGAGCAGACCATTGCTCGCTGGGGGCGGATAGACGTCCTGGTGGCCTGCGCTGGTGCCTATATCCGCGCCCCCGTTCTCCAGATGACCATCGCCGACGTGGAGCAGTCGATGGCGGTGAACTTCTACGGCGTCCTCCACGCCGTCCAGGCCGTCCTCCCCCATATGGTAGCCCAAAAGAGCGGCCACATCGTCATCGTCTCTTCCGCCGACGGCAAAAAGGGCATCCCACCGGACGGCCCCTATGTGGCGGCGAAATTCGCTGTCACCGGCCTAGGCGACATCCTGCGGCAGGAACTGCGGCCCTACGGTATCGCCGTTACCACCATCTTCCCCGGACGGGTGGATACGCCGATGATCGCCCACCTACGGGTGCCCTGGATTTCGGCCAAAATCCCACCGGAGACAGTAGCGCGAGCCGTTCTGCGCGCCCTGCGCCGCCGCTCTCCGGAGATCATCCTCCCCTTCCAAGTCCGTCTGTTCGTCTACCTTAGTGCCCTTTTTCCTTCCTTGGGCGACTGGTTCACCCGCCAGTTTCATCTGGAAGGATGGGAACAACCTGGCAGATCATAAGGGGGGCTGATGAGTCTGCTGACTTGTCCTGCGGTACATCCCTGGCTGCGGCGGGGAATCGGGGTCGCCTTCGTGCCCGGCCTCTCTATGACTGCCATGCTGGAGGAAGTGGTGGAGCGGCTGCTGGCCCGCTTCCGGGCACGAGGAGACGTGATTCAATCCGCCCCCGACCACCAGACCGACCTTCTCCTGACAACGGCGCCCTTTGCCGAACCGCTCGGCTGGCGACAGTCGCTGCTCCTCACCGCCCGGCGTCGCTTCCGCCTCTCCCGGACGCCCACAGTGGTTACCCTGGTCCATGCGACCCGGCGGAAATTCCGCTACTTCCTGGACCACTTCCGGCAGGCGCTCTCCCGCCCCGAGCCGGACCCGGTGGATTTTGCCTTTCCTGGACTGGCTCCGGAGGCCTGGCGCGTGCTGGTGGAGCAAGGACGGCGTGGCGGCCCCCTCCTGGCGCTGGAACGAATGGTTCAGGCCCAGGCCAAATGCCTGCGCGTCCTCCTGTTCGTGGGAGACGAATCCCCACAGGTCGCCTATGCCTTTGACCTGGTCGGGGCTTATCCCTGCTGTCGGGCCCCGGAGCCCGACCAGTTTTATGACGACCTGATCCTGCGAATGGTAACCGCGGTCAGCGTGGAAGCAGTAACCCACCACACGCCGGTGGAGCCACCCATCGCGCGTCCGGTCTGGGAGGCGCTGGAAACGCCCGCTGCCATGGCAGAGGCAGCCCGAGAACTGAGCCATCGGGATTTCTTTACCGAGATGGTCCGCATCGCCGACCTGGTCCACGTCCCCGCCGTTTCCGACGCCGTGGCGAAACAATACAGCGAGGGGTGCTTTGCCACCTGGGACCCCCACCTGGGTGCCCTGGTCACCACGGTTACCGGGAGCGCGCGCCCAGTGGATAAGCGCCAGGTTACCGAAGACGACCTGGCGGTCATCGTGGGCGTCCGGCCCGACCGAAAGGGAGCATTCTACCGGCCAGTGGAGGGGAAACGCAACGACCCGCCCTCCTCCGAGGCGTTGGAAATGTTCGCGATGGATGGGCCGTTGCCCCAGATTCGTTGGGAGACCCCGGAGGGAATCACAGAAGTACCAGTGGCTCGCTCCAAACTACACGGCCATCGGGGAATCGCTGCCTACGACCCTCGGTACGTGGAGTACGTCCCCGTGGCCTACTCCTACCAGTGCTATCCGGTCTCCTGCGGGACGAGCGCCCAAGCAGAAGGAATTGTGGAAGCCTTCAGCCGGGCCGAGAGCCTGCGGAATCCAGATGACCCCCGCGCGGTGGCATTCACCATCCTGCCTGGTCACGGCGTCTTCCTGGTAGAGAAATGGCTGCCGGGGAAAGCGCCTTTCCAGGCCATCTGGGAGTTCATAGACGCAGGGTACCTGCAGATCGATCGTTTCGTCCCCCAGGGCCCCCTGGAGTACCTCCCTGACCCGATGGGCCGGATGCATGTCCAGGCAGAAGACCCCCTGGAATGGTTGCAGGAGTAGAGAACAGGCCGCGAATGGCCAGGCCATCCACCGCCCATTGCCCTTTCAGAGAGAAAAGGGAACTCCACCTACCACTCAGACGTCATAAATTTTAGCCATCGGCTGAGTTCTTGGAGGAGGTGGGCCCTATGGGAGACATCTTCAGAACCCTGGAGAAGAGCCCCCGATCCGGGTTGACGATTCTCGCCCTCCTGAGCGCCGGCCTGATGGTCCTGGCGCTGTGCATCCTTGGCGCGGCCATCCTGACCAGCCGGTATGGATGGTTTCCCACCCCCGCGCCGGCCCCGGCAACTCCCGTCATCCGCCTGACGCCAGAGAACGGCGCCCCCGGCACCTCTATCACCGTGAGTGGCGAAGGCTGGAAGCCGGGAGACACCGTTTTTGTCGGTCTGGAACGCCCGGACAGAGGACGAACCCCGCTGGCCTCTGCCGCCGTGGGGACGGACGGTCGGTTCACGGCGGTATTCGCAGTGCCCGCCGATGCGGGAACCGGTGAGCGCGTCCTCTCCGTAGCCGCCTGGTCGTCCACGACCGGCGCTACGGCCAAAGCCGCCCTCTCCATCATCGTGACTGAAACCCCCACCCCGACCCCGATGCCCACCCACACTGCAACGCCCATCCCCTCCCCGGAACCTACCGCGACAGCCATCCCGGCCCCGCGACCGACCCCAACGGCCTCCCCAAGGCCGACCCCCCGGCCTACGACCCCGGCTGCCGCCTGGCTTGGAGAGTACTTCACCAACATCTCCCTGAGCGGCCTTCCGGCCTTCGTGCGAAACGATGCGGAGATCAACTTCACCTGGGGACAGGGTGCGCCCGCCCAGGGGTTCCCGGCCGATAACTTCTCCGTCCGCTGGAATCGCACGGTCCGCTTTGAAGAAGGATTATACCGATTCCACGTCCTGGTGGATGATGGGGTACGCCTGTATGTGGACAACGCGCTGGTGATTGATGCCTGGCAGGACGGGAGCCGACGGGAAATTACCGGAGACCGGAAGATGACCGCCGGGTCCCATACCCTGCGAGTGGAATACTATGAACGGGGCGGCGACGCGGTGATCCAAGTCTGGTGGGAGAAACTGACCGCCTACCCGGACTGGAAGGGGGAATACTGGCCCAACCGGACCCTGAGCGGCTCCCCGGTACTGGTCCGTAACGATGAGAACATCTCGTTCAACTGGGGGACCGGTTCGCCTGCGGCCAACCTCCCCGCCAACGGTTTTTCGGCCCGCTGGACCCGTACCCTCTTCTTGGAAGGAGCCACCTACCGGTTCCACGTCATCGTGGACGACGGAGCGCGCCTGTGGGTGGACGACCAGTTACTCATCAACTCCTGGCACGACGGCAGTGCCCGGGAAATCACAGCGGACATGGCTCTGGTACAAGGAACCCATAGCCTTCGGGTAGAATATTATGAGAACACCGGAGATGCGCGCATCCAGGTGTGGTGGGAAAAAGTAACACCTTCGTTTCCGAACTGGAAAGGGGAATACTGGTCCAATCCCCATCTGAGCGGGAACCCCGCGCTGGTTCGCAACGACCTATCGCTGGACTTTGATTGGGGCAGTGGTTCGCCCGCCGCAGGGCTGCCTCCGGATAACTTCTCCGCCCGGTGGACCCGGCAGATCACCTTTGAGCCGGCCCGCTATCGCCTGCACGCCCAGGCTGACGATGGAGTCCGCATCTACGTGGACGACACGCGGGTAGTGGACGAGTGGCACCCCAGCGATGGCAGCCGGGTCTACACGGTGGACCTGCTGCTGACCGGCACCCGACGGCTGACGGTGGAATATTACGAGGGAGCGGGCAGGGCCCTCATCAAGTTCTGGTGGCAACGGATCGGAGACTGGCCGACACCGACGCCAACCCCCACGCCCACAGCCACCCGCACACCCACGGCGACACCCACTGGCACGCCGACGGCGACGCCCACGCGCACGCCGACGCCGAGCCCGACTCCCACGGGGACCCCGACCGCCACGCCCACGCCGAGCCCGACACCCACCAGCACGCCCACTACCCCACCGACGACGCCGACCCCGGAGCCCTCGCCGACGGCAACGCCCTAATCCCAAAGCCCAAAGAAAAGCGGGGGGGGGGGGGGGGGGGGGGGGCCCCCCCCCCCCCGCGCCCCCCCCGGCGCCCCCGCCCCCGCCACCCCCCAACCCCCCACCCCCACCCCCCCGGGGGGGGGGGGGGGCTTTGCCGCCCGCCCTCCGCTTCAGGCCACCGGGTCCAGGCTAACAGCCTGGGCTACGTGGCGCAACGCCAATCCATCGGGCCAACCGCCGTGCCAAGCGAACCGTTCACGTCGGGCCAGCAGGCTCTTTCTGCCACACAAACGACACGGGCCCGCTGCATCAGCACTCCCTCTGCCCTCGCCGCCCATGGGCCAGGGCCATCCCAATCCACCCTCCCAGGAATCCCAGAAGACCGATAACGACGATTCCCGCCACCTGGGCAATCATCTGGCCGGGGCCATCGCCGAGGAAGCCCGGGGCTACAAAGAAGCCACTGACTCCCTGTCCGATCACTGTGCGGTAGACCTCGGCGCCCACACCATTCCAACCCTGCCCCCAGCGCCCATCGGCGAAGAGAGCAACCGCCAGCAGTCCCCACAGTCCGGGGAGAACGGCTGTGGCCACTGCCGCGCTTCCGTCGGCCAGCCGCAGCACCCGGTCTACCAGATAGACTCCCAGTGGGACCAGCAGTCCGGCTACGCCGCCGACCACCAGCGCGGCCCAGGGGGGAAGGAACGGCGCCCCGGCGGAGATGGCGACCAATCCTCCAGCCGCGCCGCGCGCCCCCATCAGAGGGTCGCCGTGTCCCAGAGCCAGCCAGCAGTACAGAAGAGCCGTCAACGTTGCCCCGGCAATCGCCAGCAGGCCATTCACGGCCATCGCCCCGGCATCCAGGCGGGCTCCTTCGGCGTGCAGAGGGACATTCAGCGACCAGCCCAGCCAGCCAACGGCGGCAAGGAGGGCACCCAGGTTGGCCAGCAAGGGGAAGTGGGCTGGGGGCATCTCGGCGGGCCCTTCCTGGGGAGGGGTCCGTCCCAGCGCGAGCAGCCCGCCCCAGGCCACCATCCCGCCCAGCAGGTAGACGACTCCGCTGCCGGCGTAGTCCACTGTTCCGTGGCCGCGCGCCAACGTCTGGCCCAGGGAGGCCAACCACCCTCCACCCCATACCCAGCAGGCCGCCAGGGGAAAAACGAACGCCGCCGTTGCCAGACCCACCAGGGCCACCCATCCGCCGCCTGCCCGTCCGAAAAGGGCCAGCATCGGAATCAGGACTGCCGTTGCAACCATCGGCAGGTAGGCCATAAAAAGAGCCAGTATCTGAGAAGCCTCCGCCGGACTGCCCAGGAAGAACCCTTTCAGCCCGATGACCCCCCATCCCAGGCCCCGAACCCGGTCCAGGGGCGACCAGATGCTATCCAGCGCTTCCAGGCCGGGCCGATCCGAGAAGACCGCCGCGCCCCCCAGGTGGAACGCAAAGCCCGTGGCAAAGTAGCCCACCGTCGCCAGCGCCAGCACCAACACGCCGTACACCGCCGCCCGACGAGCCCGCTCCGGCTCCATCCCGCTCCACCCCAACAGGAAGAAACCGACCGGGAGCAAGTAACCCAGTGTCCATTGCATTCCGTTGTCGCCCATAATCGGCTCCTACCCCATCTGGAGATCCTGCTCTGGATCGGTCCTGCCCCGGTCCGGGACTGATCAACGCCCCGGCCAAGGGCTGTTCAATTTCTGGATTGGATACCTTTTCCCGATCTGTGGGAAGGATTAAGAAAATATTTCAATTTTATCCCGCTTGGCGAGATTATAGAAAAGCCCTGCCTCCACCGATGCCCGGTTGACGCGGGGCATTTTTGGGGTAAAATGAGATCCAGAGCCCCTTCCGCAGATGGCTCTATCTTACCAGAATTCGAGGTTTTTGCCAATCGGAATGGGCCACGGAGAAGAAACACCGGGAAACGAAGAACAAGCCACCGATGGGAGTCTCCGCCTACTGGCCGACGGGATGCTGGGACGGCTGGCCCGGTGGCTCCGACTCCTGGGATACGACACCGCCTACGAGAACCATGCTGACGACCTGGAACTGGCCCGGCGTGCTCGAGCGGAGGGCCGTATCCTGCTGACCCGCGACCGCGCGCTGGCTGCCCGGCGGGGCCTCCGTTCCCTGCTGATAGAGTCGGAGCACGTACAGGAACAAGTCCGGCAGGTGGTGGAGACGCTGGGCCCGCCTCCCCACCCCGCCCTTTCCCGCTGCAGCCTCTGCAATGTACCCTTAGAACCGGCCACCCCTCGGCAGGTCGCTGATCGGGTGCCGCCATACGTCCTGCAGACCCAGCGCCGCTTCGGGGTCTGCCCGGCTTGCAGACGGGTCTACTGGGCTGGTACGCATCTCCAGCACATGCGGCGCTACCTCCGCAGCCCCCTGGCCGGACGGCTGCTCAGCGATCCGCCTGCTGAATCCCCTGTCGCTGCCAGTACCGCCAGCGCATCAGCGCCAGAACCCGGGGCATGAGCGCCATATACAGCCGGTAGCCCAGGGGGTGGGCGGGGAAATCCCAGGCCCCGATGTGTCGCACCAGACGGGCACCAAACCCGGCCTTGAAGCGGTAGACCCCCCACATCGGGTCGGATTCATCGGGCGTGTCCGGTGCTCCCCAGAGGTCATAGACGGTGCAGCCCTGTTGCCGGGCCCAGCGGATGGCTTCCCACTGGAGCAGATGGTTGGGCATCCAGTCCCGGTATACGGAGCGGGAAGCGCCGTACATATACCATGCCCGTTGCCCAAACCGGAACAATATCACCATCGCCACCGGCTCCCCGGCCACCTCCGCCACCAGGGGACAGGCCAGCCCGGCTGCGATGAACGTCCCCCACGCGTCCTGATAATACTCCTCGGGCCGGATGACAAAACGGTCCCGTATACTGGTCTCCTGGTACATCCGATAGAGAAGCGACAGGTCCGCCAGTGTCCCCTCCCGAATGGTTACCCCCTTCCGCTGGGCCAGCCGGATGTTGTAGCGCCACTTAGGTTTCATCCGCGCCAGAATCTCCTCCGGTGAAGCCCTCAGGTCCAGCAGCAGCGTGCTGCGGAACTGAACCTGCTCGGGGGAAGGAAGCCATCCTCGAGCCTGTAAGACTGTCGTTACCCGCTCCCCCAGGGGCGATTCCGCCTCCACATCGGGGTCTATTTTCAGAAACAGAGCCTTCTGAGCCCGGGCCAGCGTCTCCAGATCGCTCAGTACTGCCTGGAGCAGGCTCTCGTCCTCATAGGGCAACAACGGCCCTTTGGGAACGTACATCACTCGGGGCAAGAAGCGACTGGCACGGCGAGAGAGGACCAGCGCGGCCGCCCGGGGAAGCCCGTCCGCCTCCCAGAGCAACGGTATCATCCGCCATCCCTGCCGTTCTTTGAACGCCCCCCATTCCCAGGTCTGGAGAACATGGGGGGCTGGCAGACGCAGGAGCGCATCGTTCCACGCCCAGGGGTCAGCCATTCGTTGGACTCTTAGACCAACCATTGCCACGGGGCTATTATACACCGTTCCCAAAAACCCGCAGACCTCTGCCACGGAGTAGCCGCTCCTATCCAGCGCCGCCGGTTGCGCGTTTGGCGGAAACGGGGTATCATCCTCCTGACCCCTGGTACCTCGGAGGAGGTATGAATATCCTGGTTACTGGAGGCGCCGGATACATCGGTAGCATTGTTACAGAAGAATTGATTCGGCGGGGATATTCGGTGATTGTCCTGGATAATCTCTCCACAGGCCATCGCGCCGCCGTCCCCCCTCAGGCCACTTTTGTCTATGGAGACCTGGCCGACCGGCGGGTCCTCCGCGCCGTCTTTGAAACCTACTCGATAGACGCTGTCATGCACTTCGCCGCCCATATTATGGCGCCGGAGTCTATGGAGGTACCTTTCAAGTACCTCCGGGATAACGTCTGCAACGGGCTGAACCTACTGGAGGAGGCATTGATCCACGGAGTACGCCGGTTCATTCTCTCCTCCACGGCCAACCTGTACGACCGACCAAAACGCATCCCGATAGATGAGGAAGAGGAAGTGATCCCCGGCACACCTTATGGGGAGTCCAAATACATTCTGGAGCGGATTCTGGCCTGGATGGACCGGATCTACGGCCTTCGGTACGCGGCGCTCCGGTACTTCAACGCCGCCGGAGCCTCCCCTTCCGGGGAACGGGGGGAAGACCACCGTCCTGAAAGCCATCTGATCCCCTTGGTTCTTCAGGTGGCGCTGGGGTTACGGGATAAAATCATCATTTATGGGGACGATTATCCAACCCGCGATGGGACCTGTATCCGGGATTACATCCACGTTACCGACCTGGCACAGGCTCACATTCTGGCACTGGAGGCCCTGGATCGGGGAAGTCGGATATACAACTTGGGTAACGGGCAGGGGTTCACGGTCAAAGAAGTCATAGAGACCTGCCGAGAGGTTACTGGGCATCCCATCCCGGCAGAGGTAGGCCCCCGGCGACCCGGCGACGTGGCGATTCTGGTCGCCAGCAGCGAGCGGATCCGCCGTGAGTTAGGCTGGGAACCGAAGTATCCCGACCTGCGCACCATCGTCGAACATGCCTGGAACTGGCACCGGACCCATCCGCACGGGTATCCGGACTGAGAACACAGGATTGGGAAAGCCTGTAGCCCAGGCCGCCCAGCCGATGTGTGCGGGCTACCCCCCTGTGCTACACCTTTAGCCTGTTCGGACATGCTCGGAGGGACGAAACCCTGAGAAGAGCCATCGTTCGTGCGGTTCAACGCTGTTCCGCCCTGACGAACTGCGAGCGCTTTTCAACCCCGGCGGCGTCTTTCGGACACGCTGAGAGGAAAATCCGATTATGCCGATAGCGCCACCTGAACCGCGCGCAGCGTGGCTTCTATATCCTCATCGGTGATCCAGTAGTGGGTAACGGCCCGAAAGCGTCCGTCCTCCCGTCCCAGGACCAGCACCCCTTGCTCCCGGAGGCGGCGGATGAACTCCTGAGGAACCAGGGGCACCTCGGCGTCCAGCCAGAAGTAAAGGATATTGGTATAGACGGGGCCCACCTGGATGCCGGGGATCTGGGCCAGCCCTTCCGCCAGCCGACGGGCGCGGGCGTGGTCTTCCGCCAGTCGTTCGGTCATCTGCTCCAAGGCAACGATTCCCGCCGCTGCCAGAATCCCGGCCTGGCGCATGCCGCCGCCCACCACCTTGCGCGCTCGCCGTGCCTCATAAATGAAGTCAGCGCTCCCGCAGAGAACAGACCCCACCGGCGCACACAGCCCTTTGGAAAGGCAAAACATCACCGAATCCACTTCCCGCACCAGGTCCCGCACGTCGCAGTTCAGGGCAGCGGCGGCGTTGAAAATGCGGGCCCCATCCAGATGCACCCGCAGGCCATGGGCATGGGCCAGCGCAGCAACGGCAGCCGTGTACTCCGCTGTGAGCGGCGCTCCATCGCACAGGTTATGGGTGTTCTCCAGGCAGATCAGGCGGGTACGCGGGAAGTGAACATTCTCTGGCCGGATCGCGGCCTGGATCTCCTCCAGCCGCAGAGTGCCATCGGGCTGATTGGACAGAGGGCGGGGAGTGATGCCGCCCAGTGCAGCCATCCCGCCCTGTTCGTAGAGGAAAGTATGACTGCGGTCGCCCAGGATGACCTCATCCCCCCGACCGCAGTGGGTCAGCAGAGCCACCAGATTGCCCATCGTTCCGCTGGCAACAAAGAGCGCCGCCTCTTTTCCCATTCGCTCCGCCGCCATCTCCTCCAACCGCCGGACCGTGGGGTCTTCTCCGAAGACATCGTCCCCTACCTCTGCCCGAGACATGGCCTCCCGCATCGCGGGAGTGGGGGGAGTTACCGTGTCGCTACGCAGGTCGATGCACCGCATACCTGACCTCCTCAGGATAGCAAAAAGCAGGCTGGCTTGTCCCAGCCTGCCGGAACCGGTACTCGCGCTTCTCCTGCTGGAATTCAAAAAGGAACCCGGCCGATCGCGGGCAGGCTCGTCGTACTCAAAGGCGCCCCCCTGAGCCGCCCATCCAGGCTCCCCAGGTGCCGAGGGGCGGATTTGGACCGCCGACTCCCTGATTTTCAGTCAGGTGCTCTACCAGGCTGAGCTACCTCGGCGCTTGTTAGGTGGAAATTATTTTACCACACTTTCCTGTTTTCGCAAGCGCTCACGTTCCCTTGCCAACTTCCCCGTTTTCTGTTATTATAGAAAGCGTATCCGATGGGCCGCGCTTGCATCCCGGAGAGGAGGTTTCATGACCCCTATCTGGACGTTACGCCACATCGCCCTGCGGCGACAGCAGCGCCGCCGTATCCGCGCTCGTACCGGCACTGGCGCCTGGATGCGGGCCCTGGGTGTGTTGCTGCTGGTCATCGTGATGCTCAACCTGACCGGATTTTCCGGGATGGTCGGCGGCATGGCTGCTGTCTACTCCTCTATCGCCCGCGAACTGCCCGAACCGGAGCAGATTGAGTTTGTGGAACAGGAGTTTGAGACCACCCGTATCTACGACCGAACCGGCGAGCACCTCCTCTGGGAAATCATTGACCCCCACGCAGGCGATCGGGTCTGGGTGCCGCTGGAGGAGGTGCCGGAGCACCTGATCTGCGCCACCATCGCCATTGAGGACCGGACATTCTGGGAGAACCCCGGGGTCAACCCGCGCGGGATCCTCCGGGCCTTCTGGGCCAATCTCCAGGGCCAGCAAATCCAGGGCGGCTCCTCCATCACCCAGCAACTCATTAAGAACGTCCTCATCCCGCCCGAGGAGCGGGTCGTCAGCGCAGAGGGGCCGAAATGGCGGGACTACGCGCGCAAAGTCAAAGAAATCATTCTGGCCCTGGAAATCACCCGCCGCTACGAGAAAGAGAAAATTCTGGAATGGTACCTGAACACCAACTTTTACGGCAACCTGGCCTATGGCATTGAAGCCGCCGCCCAGGTCTACTTTGGCAAACCCGCCAGGGAACTGAACCTTGCGGAAGCCGCGACGCTGGCCGCCATCCCCCAATTCCCCCAGAAAAATCCCTTTGATGACCCCATTGAGGCCCGCAAGCGGCAGAACTTGGTCCTGGACGCGATGGTTCGGCAGGGCTGTATCACCGAGGCGCAGGCAGCCAAGGCCAAAGTGGAGCCCTGGCGGCTGGCCTCCCCCACCGAGCAATTTGACTTCCAGGCTCCTCACTTCTCCGTCTACGTCCGCAACGAACTGGAAAAAATGTTCGGCGCGGATATGGTCTATCGGGGTGGCCTGAAGGTCTATACCACCCTGGACTACGACCTTCAGCAACAAGCGGAATGCGTCGCCCGAGCCCAGATTCGCCGTCTCTCCGGCGAGGACGAGCAAAAAGTGATTGAAGAAGCCATCGCTTCCGGCTGTCAGGCTGCCCAGTACCTCCCCCCCCTGCGGGCCGCCAGCCGGGGGAAAGACCATCATGTTACCAACGCCGCCGTCGTCGTCCTGCGGCCCGGGACAGGGGAGATTCTGGCTATGGTCGGCAGCCTGGACTACTGGAACGAGGCTATTTCCGGCCGGTTCAACGCCGCTCTGGGCCACCGCCAACCCGGCTCCGCCTTCAAGCCCTTCACCTACGTAACGCTCCTCTCCCAGGGCTACACCGCCGCCCACCTCTTCTGGGACGTCCGGACGGCCTTCCCCCAACCGGGGCAGGCCCCATACGTCCCCGAGAACTACGACCGGAAATACCACGGCCCTCAGCGGCTGCGGCTGGCACTCGCCCGCTCCTACAACATCCCCGCTGTCGCCGCGTTGCAACTGGCCGGGATTGATAACGTGATCCGCACCGCGCACAAAATGGGCATCAACACCCTGGACAAAGGGACCGAATACTATGGCCTGAGCCTCACCCTGGGCGGTGGCGAGGTTACCCTCCTGGATATGGCCTACGCCTACTCCGTCTTTGCCAACTACGGCAAGATGATCGGCAAGCCCACGACCCCCAAAGGGCCCGGATACCGGGACCTGGACCCCGTCGCCATCCTGCGGGTGGAGGACCGCAACGGCCGGGTCCTCTACGAGTACCAACCAGAGGAGCGGCAGATTCTCTCTCCCCAACTGGCTTATCTGATCACCAGCATCCTTTCCGACCGGCAGGCCCGCTGGGCTGCCTTCGGCCACCCCAACGCGCTGGAACTCTCCGGCGACCGCCCAGCGGCCGCCAAAACCGGTACCACCAACGACTTCGTGGATAACTGGTGCATCGGCTTCACTCCGCAGATTCTCACCGGCGTCTGGATCGGCAACTCCGATAACACCGAAATGGCCAATCTCCCCGGCTCCGAGGGTGCCGCGCCGATCTGGCACGCCGTAATGGAATACGCCCACCAGGGCCTGGAAATCCTCCCCTTCCCCCGACCCGAAGGACTGGTGGAGCGGGAAATCTGCGCCACCAGCGGCGAAATCCCCACCGAAGATTGCCCTTGCCCCCGGACACGAGAACTCTTCATCCCGGGGACGGAACCCGAACCCAGTTGCAACTTTTACCAGAAACTGCGAGTGAATCGGGAGAC
Source organism: Anaerolineae bacterium (assembly GCA_025060135.1). GTDB lineage: Bacteria > Chloroflexota > Anaerolineae > B4-G1 > DUEL01 > SpSt-77. Next base: position 68,086 of record JANXCY010000006.1, read on the forward strand.
AGGACGCCTCTGCACCGTCTTTACACCGCCCGAACTCTGTGAGGAGCGGGTGTACGAGGTCTACCCGCCAGAGGCCCAGGACTGGCTGATGAGCCTCCCGGAGGACAAGCGCCCCCCCCTTCCGCCTACCGAATACGACACCATCTACGGCCCCAACCTGGCCGATGCGGACGTCATCATCACCGAGCCCCAGCCCTACGCCTACATCGGGGGCGAAGTCATCACCATCACCGGAAGTGCCAAAGGCGGCAACTTCGCTTTCTACCGCATCGCCGTTGGCGAGGGAATGAACCCCACCGAATGGATTCAGATCGGCCCCGACCACTACAACCAGGTGGACCGCAACGTCCTGGAGTACTGGTACCTGGCCGGCTTTGAGGGCCTCTACACGCTCCAGTTGATGGTGGTGGACCACAGTCAGGCTGTACGGCAGTACGCCATCCAGGTAACCGTGGACCACACCCCGCCGAAGGTGCAACTAACCAATCCGGAGCCAGGCAAAGAGTATACCCTGGGCAAGGACGAATGGGTCAACGTCAACGCCGACGTCCAAGACAACTATGCCATCGCGCGAGTGGAATTCTACCGGAACGACGAGACGGAGCCCTTCGCCGTCCGCACCATCCCGCCCTACAACGTCAACTGGTGGATCAAGGAGACCGGCGAACAGCGCTTCCGGGCCGTGGTCTACGACGCGGCGGGGAACCGGGCGGAGTCCGAAGTGGTGAAGATTCGGGTGAAACCGAAAGCCCAGGGACCGTAAGGAGGGCCAGGTGCACCTTTACGAACTGACCATCCACGAAGCCCGCGCCCTGCTGAACGCAGGGGAGATTTCGGCAGTGGAACTGACCCAGGCCGTGATAGACCGCATCCTGGCAGTGGATAATGCCGTTCGGGCCTACATCACGCTGACGCCGGAGGCCGCGCTGGAGCAGGCCCGCGCAGCCGACACCGCGTTCCGGCAAGGACAGGCCCTCCCCCTGCTGGGAATCCCCCTCGCGATTAAGGATATCCTCTGTACTGCGGGCATTCCCACCACCTGTGGATCCCGCATCCTGGAGAACTTCGTTCCGCCCTACGACGCCACTGCCGTAGCCCGGCTGAAGGCCGCTGGAGCGGTGATCCTGGGAAAAACCAACACCGACGAATTCGCCATGGGCTCCTCCACCGAGAACTCCGCCTTCTTCCCCACCCATAACCCCTGGGACCTGGAGCGGGTCCCGGGCGGGTCCAGCGGAGGGAGCGCCGCCGCCGTCGCCGCTGGGGAGTGTCTGGGCGCTCTGGGCACCGATACCGGCGGCTCTGTGCGCCAGCCCGCCGCCTTCTGCGGCATCGTCGGCCTGAAACCGACCTACGGTCGGGTGAGCCGCTACGGGCTCATTGCCTTTGCCTCCTCGCTGGACCAAGTGGGCGTACTGACCCGCGATGTTACCGACGCGGCGATGCTCATGAACGTCATCGCCGGGCACGACCCGAAGGATTCCACCTCGCTGGACGCGCCCGTTCCCGACTACACCACCGCGCTGACCGGCGACATCCGGGGAATGCGGATTGGTGTCCCCCGGGAGTATTTCATTCCCGGCATGCAGCCGGAAGTGGAAGCCGCTGTGCGCGCGGCCTTGCAGCGACTGGCCGACCTCGGCGCCGAGATCGTGGAAGTTAGCCTGCCCCACACCGACTACGCCCTCCCCGTCTACTACCTGATCGCTCCCGCGGAAGCCAGCGCGAATCTCGCCCGCTATGACGGTGTCCGCTATGGCCTTCGGATGGTGGGCAACTCCCTGGAAGATACCTACCAGCAGACCCGCGGCCAGGGATTCGGCCCGGAAGTCAAACGGCGCATCATGCTGGGCACCTATGCGCTCAGCGCCGGATACTACGACGCCTATTACCTGAAAGCCCAAAAAGTCCGCACCCTGATCAAAGGAGATTTTGACCGCGCCTTTGAGCAGGTGGACGTAGTCGTTGCCCCCACCAGCCCCACCACGGCTTTCCGTATCGGTGAAAAGACAGAGGACCCCATCCAAATGTACCTCTCCGACGTTTTCACCCTCTCCCTCAACCTGGCTGGTATCTGCGGGATCAACGTCCCCTGCGGTTTTGATGCCCAGGGATTGCCCATCGGGATGCAGATCATGGGACCGGCCCTGGGAGAGATGACTGTCCTGCGGGTCGCCTATGCCTACGAACAGGCTACCGATTGGCACACCCGCCGACCGCCGATTTGAAGCAAGGCAAACGAGGGAGAACCATGCCCAGAGAGACCTTTGATCGGGAACTGCAGCGCCTGCAGGACGAATTGCTGGTCCTGGGAAGCATGGTGGAAAGAGCCATCGCCGAATCCGTGGATGCCCTGAAGCGACGGGATTTTGAGGCTTCCCAGCGCATTATTGCCCAGGACCGGAACATCAACGCCCTGCGGTTCACCATTGAATCCGATGTGCTGGTGCTGATTGCTACCCAGCAGCCGATGGCCAGTGATCTGCGCGCGCTGGCAGCCATTCTGGACCTGGCCTCGGAACTGGAACGGATGGGGGATTACGCCAAGGGCATCGCTCGCATCAATCTACTGATCGGCAATCAGCCACTGATGAAGCCCCTCATTGACATCCCCCGGATGGCGGAGCGGGCATGCAGCATGCTCCATCGGGCCTTGGATGCGTTTGCCCGCCGGGACGTGGCGTTGGCCCGCGCCATCCCCGCTGAGGATGATGAGGTGGATGCTCTGTATAACCAGGTCTATCGGGAACTGGTAACCTACATCCTGGCCGACCCCAAGCACATAGACCAGGCCAATTATCTCCTGTGGGCGGCCCACAACCTGGAGCGAGCCGCCGATCGGGTAACCAATATCTGTGAGCGGGTGATCTTCACCGTAACCGGAGAACTGGGAGAACTGAACCAGGAAGCCACCCGTCTGGAGAACCTGCCCGGTTAAAGCCGGTTGCACCAGCCGCACAACCGCCAATGGAACATCATGGTCTGGGCGTCCGTCTGCTTTTCCCGCCGCGAGTACGGATCCTTTCCCACCTCACCCTTCGGAAGGAGGTAAAGCATGGACGAGAACGTGCTGAGACGAAGGGAATCCTCCATCCTTCGGCTCAATGAGGACTGGTGGGCCGTCATTGTGGGCTTTCTTCTTATCGCCCTGGTGGTTCTGGGCATACTGGGACCCGTTCGCTGGTAACTTCTCGCGTCTTCTCGCGGCCCGACATCTTCTCGAAAGGAGCAGTGATGACCCGGTCAATTTCTGTGTCCTCCCGAAAATGGACCGAGGTGGTGTGGTTTATCGCATCGGTCCTGTTGCTGGCAGCCCTGGCACTGGCCACCAACCGTCTGGCAGCCCATAGCCCCAAAGCGCTGGAATATCCCCTGTGGGCCGCTGTACTGGGACTGATCGCCAACGGAATCGCCAGCGGGTTGAAAATTAAACCGAAACTGGGCACAGCCTTTCGCACAGAACTGTTCCTGAAAGTGGGCCTGGTTCTTCTGGGGGCCAGCGTCAACATCACAGAGATTCTCAGCGTGGGCGCCCGGGGGGTCGTGCAGGCAGTGGTGCTGGTGGTGAGTGTCTTCCTGTTCACCTGGTGGCTGGGCGGAGCGCTCCATCTGGAAAAGAAACTACGGGCAGTGATGTGTGCCGCCGTCTCCATTTGTGGCGTCTCCGCCGCCATCGCAGCCGGAGGCTCCATCCTGGCCCGAAAGGAACACCTGGCCTACGTAACCGCGCTGGTCATTATTACCGCGCTGCCCATGATGATTCTGATGCCCTGGATCGCGGCGCTGATGGGCATGTCCCCCGAATGGGCCGGGGCCTGGTTCGGTGGCAACATCGATACTACGGCCGCTGTGGTGGGCGCAGGAGCCATCTATGGCGAGGCGGCTGTACGCGTGGCATCCATTGTCAAAATGGCCCAGAACGCTCTCATCGGCGTGATGGCTTTCCTGTTGGCGCTCTACTGGGTGACGCAAGAAGAACAAACGGAAATCGGACGTCCCAGCGCGCGGGTGCTCTGGGACCGGTTTCCCAAGTTCGTTCTGGGCTTCATCCTGGTCTCGGTGCTGGCCTCAGCGGGAGCGTTCACGAAGGCCCAGATCAAGGACATCACAGCCCTTCGCCACTGGGCCTTCACCCTGGCCTTCGTTGGCATCGGTTGGGACCTGGCCCTCGGAGAGTTCCGCAGAATTGGCTTTCGCCCCCTGGCGGTCTATCTCGCCGCGACGGTGTTCAACACCCTGCTGGCGCTGGGGGCCTCCTGGCTTCTCTTCGGGCAGTGAGCCCTCCCCGGCCACGAGCCAGCCAGCGTGATCGGGTACGTGCTCATTCCAGGGAGAAAATGAGGGGTGGAGAGCGGCTGTCTATGCCGCCCCCCACCCCCTTTCGTTTCCTCCTGCACCGCGCTGCGCCGGAGGAGATGAGGTTCAATCCCGGAGCGGACGGTGCTCCTCCCCGGGATGCTGGATGCTCCCCTCGGGCCGCAGGGCCGCCAGCAACCGGCCCTGTAAAAGGGCCTGGGTTACATCCCCACGCGTCCGCTCCAGAACCCCCCGTAACTGATCCACCCGGTGGCGCAGGCCGCCGGTTACCACATCGGGAAAGTCATAGGTCATCAGGAGGTCGTAGACGGCCTCCATGACGGAAAGCAAGCGCTCTGCCTCTGGCAAACGGTCCTGGCGCAAGAGGTCCAGGCATCGCCGCCGCAGTTCGGAGGCCGCCTCACAGAGGCCGTTGAGGTAAACAGCCGAGGAGACTCCCAATCCGGCAGGATCAGGGAGCGGTGCGCCGGTCACCATCGCCAGCACCAGGTGGGCCTCTGCCCGTTCTTTCAGGCCATCCTGAACGTAACCGGCGTAGAGAAGGTCCGGGTACGCGGTTACCGCCTCCACCATTTCAGCGGCGACCTCGTCGGCCTGATCCAGCAATTCCCGGGCGGTTCCCCATTCCTCCCGATGGACCGCGCGGATGGCCGTGGCACAAAGGCGGACCAGTTCGCGGGAACGGCGCAGGGCCTCGTCCCGGGCCGCATCCCGGGCAGAGAGATCAGCCCGAATTTCCTCGCCGAGAGCCTCCAATCGTTCCAACGCTATTCTCCCACTACGTGGACCTGGAGCATATTGGTGCGGCCCTCCCCGCCGAAGGGGACCCCTGCCGTCAACACCACCCGGTCGCCGTTCCGGACCAGGCCGGTTTGGAGGGCGGCCTGGATCATCCGGGCCATCATCTCGTCGGTGGTAGTAAATGGTGGAACCAGGATCGGCGTTACTCCCCAGACCAGCGATAGCCGCATCAACGTGCGGAGGTTCGGCGTGGCGGCAATAATTGGCACCGGTGGACGGTAGCGGGCAACCATTCGGGCGGTGGTACCAGACATAGTGGCCGTCAGAATGGCCCGGGCACCAACCTCGGCAGCAATCTCTACCGTTGCTCGGCTGATGGCTCCAGTAACCGATCCTTTTGGACACTCCAGTTCATGCAGAAAGCGCTCCGGAGAAAGATGGGCTTCCGCGCTGGCACAGATGCGGGCCATGGTCCGGGCTGCCTCCACCGGATAGGCTCCCACAGCCGTCTCGCCGGAGAGCATCACCGCGTCAGTGCCGTCCAGGACCGCATTGGCCACGTCGGACGCCTCGGCGCGGGTAGGGGTAGGGTTTTCTATCATCGTCTGGAGCATCTGGGTAGCGGTAATAACAGGCTTGCCGACCCGGTTGCAGGCACGGATGATCCGCTTCTGGTGGAACGGTACCTCTTCGGCGGAAGTTTCCACCCCCAGGTCGCCCCGCGCCACCATCACTGCGTCGGCGACCTCTAAGATGGCATCAAACGCCGCCACTGCCTCTGCTTTCTCGATTTTGACGACGATGGGCAGGTCGGCCGCGCCCCATTCCCTCAGCCATCGCCGCAGTTCCTGCACATCCGATGCAGACCGGACAAAGGAGAGAGCGATGAGGTCCACGCCCTGCTCCACGGCGAAACGAGCATCCTGGCGGTCTTTTTCGGTGAGCGCGGAGATGCGCAGGGCCGCGCCGGGGAGGTTCAGCCCTTTGTGAGAAGTCAGCCGTCCACCGAAGACGACCCGGCAGCGAACGCGCTCTCCATCGGCCCCCTCCACCCGTAGTTCCAGTTGCCCATCATCCAGAAGGACCCTCTGGCCCTCCCGCAAATCGGCCAGGACCTCCGGATGGGGCACCGGGAGGCGGCCTGGAGCGAAGGGAGCCGGGGAGAGGACAACCTCTTCTCCTGCCCGCAGGACAATACCATCGGGAGGAAGTGCTCCCAGCCGCAGTTTGGGGCCTTGAAGGTCAGCCATAATCGCCAGCAAGCAGCCCTCTTCCTGGGCCACCTGTCGCGCGACAGCAATGATGCGGGCATGGGTCTCCTGGTCGCCGTGGGAGAAGTTGATACGGGCAACCGTCATTCCAGCCCGGAGAAGGCCTCGGATGACCTCGGGGTCTCGCGAAGCCGGCCCTAAGGTGCAGACCAGTTTGGTGCGCATTGGAATCGCCCCTCCGCTAGGCATCCTGCAACCCGCCACGAAGGCTGAACGGTAACCACCGGTATCCTGACCTACGGGAGCGCTTCCCAACGTCCCACCAGTTTTTCCATGACCTGGGGGAGGGTGGTATACTCCATCTCTTCCATCGGGAGGCGATGGGGCTCAAAGGGGCCATGGCGGCGGAAGTGGTCAGCGATGACGTTGCAGAGGCGGCGCGCTTCATCAAAGCCAGGGTCATCAAACATGTCCCGGGGACCCACCAGCCGCCCTCCGGCGATCTGGAACCCCAGGCAGACCACGCGCGGAGGGCCATCAAAACGGCTGGGAGTGGCATACCGGAGAGGAACGGGCATCAGCGGGCCGTAGTGAGAACCGCGCATCCACCCCTCCACGATATGTGGGAGGGTGAACGGCTCCAGTACCTCGCCCACGGCCGGGAAATCCCCCTGGCTCCGAACGATGCAGACCGGGTCATCCTTGCCCACATACCGTCCGGCAATCAACGCCAGACGCTGGGTAGAGGAGACAGCAGCAATCTCCCCCCTCTTGGTGTAGACGGCCTTGACCGCATAACGGCCCGACGCCCCGATAAAGACCAGCAAGTCATAGATTTCCTCGGGGGTATTAAAAAAGATTCGCTTGCTCGCCTTGACATCGTGGACCTCAAACCGGAAGCCCTCGTGCATGGCAGGGGAGATGACCAGCCCAGCCGTGTTGAAGGGATCGGCGAACATCCGGTAAAGGGGAAGGTTCCAGGCTCCGGCAGAGGTCTTATCGGCCATAAAGATCAGCACCGGCTCGGAAGGCCGTTCGGTGAATTCCATTTCCGCCACGCCGGGGCCCATCCCCTTGACGTTGCCGGAAAACGCGTCCGCCAGCAGGTCCTGCCCGGCGCCATAGAGTTTCAGCCGTCTGGCCACTTCCGTACAGGCGGCAAAGGTCTCCCAGGCCAGGCGGTGAATCTCAGGGCTATCCACTCCTTTGCGATGGGTCATAATGAGTTGCAGGTCATCCCCACAGGCGGTAACGTGGAAATCCACCAGAATGTTGGCCTTTACTGCTGCTTCCAGCCGGTCCTCCGCTTCCTCAATTAATTCTTTATGAACGCTGGAATGTCCTACAAATCCACCCACATCCGCTTTGATGACGCTGAGAGTGATCAGGTCCATGTTTCCTCCTTTCCTCAGCAACTTGGGAACGGTCCGCACGGCTTCAGGGAACGACCATTTCTCCCGGGGCACAGGTCTCTATCACCAGTAACGATAACGACTGCCTCTGGCATCTGGATGCTCCCTGCCCGGCCTTAACATCCCAGAGAATGCGGCGCAGAGAGACGAAAGAGCCAAGACCGGCCTCACCATCTGGCGACAGACCTGCTCCACCCCTTTTTGACCCCGCCCCAGAACCCTGCGCGCCCGCTGGAGCCAACGAGGGAGAACCCGCCACCAGCGGGAGCGATAGAGGCCGTAATTCAACAGCGTCATCAGCGCTACCCCGGCCAGGGCGCCCAGGGCTATCTCCAGGGCCAGCAACATCAGCGCCAGGTCTCGCAGGATACTCACTTTCCCTCTTCTCCTGGCTGTTGGGCTTCGACGCCTTTGGGCTCTTTCGGTTTTTCCCGGAAGACTTCCACCCAGTCTACTTTAGCCGTCGCATGCATCAACACGGCCAGCGTAATAATGGCCCCAATGGTTACCACCAGGCCCGTATATCCCTCAAAGAAAAAGGCATAGGAGAAGAGCACCAGGAAAATGAACTGGGAACCACCCGCTGGCCAGAGGGCGAACCGCCAGTGGACCACTCGGGCCAGATACGAGACCACCAGGGCCAGGGAGACCAGGGACGCAATCACAAACGACCATTCCAGCAGGACATGGTCCACCAGATACGCAAACAGCAGGTGGAAGGCAAAGAAACCGGCCGCCAGGAAGAAATAATGCATCGGGTGCAAGTTGATCCCCCATACAGCGCCGATCACGACCAACACGGTGAAGAAAAACAGCAGGGAAACCGGCGCAAAGAAACTCATCCGGCTGGCCATTGGGCCGGGATTAATCTTACGGGGCATCTCTATCCCGATATCAAAATCCGAAAGCAGGTTAGAGAATTTCCATTCTAACTGCCAGCCTTGGGGCGTAGGAGTTTTCGTAGTGGGGGAAACCGTGCTCTCCGGGAAGTTGAAACCGCCGAAATCGGTATTGGCAATCAGAGAAAAGTTCCGGACAGCCGTAACTCCGGGACCGAAGTCATAGCGCCACTCGTCCAGTCCTCGGGAGCGGTAGGCCAGACGGATGTCAGCGGTCTCGCCAGGCGCGAGAACGACCCGGGTATAGAGTGTCCCCCATTCATCGCCCACCAAACGCGCGTCCACATCCCGGACTCGGAAGACAAAATCATCGTAAATCGCATTGGAGGAAGGGAATTGGAAGGTTACAGTGGCCACAACTGTGCTGGTGAGAGGATTTCGGAAGGTGTACTTTGCATCAAAAGCCACCGTATAGGTGGCGTACCAGAGCAGCCCTTTCCGCCGATGCTGAAGATGGAAATCCACCCGAATGTCACTGGACTCCAACTCGCCGATCATAGGGGCCTGCCCGGGTACGGCCAACTGGATGGCGGGCGCGGCCTGGGTATGCGAAGCCCCCCAGAGGGTCTCTACCAAACGGCTCATCGCGTCATAGCCGGTGTAGGTCCGCGCGGCAATGCTGCCCCCCAGGATGGCCCAGGCGATGGAAGTACAGGCAAAAATAAAGATAATCGCGACCAAACGGCGCACAGTCATAGATCACCCCCTTTTCGTGATATGAACAAAGGGGCGGCGGCCTGGCCACCGCCCCACTCTATCCCTGGTCCTCCTACTCGCCCTCCGGTGGAGGCGGCGGAGGCTGGCTGGCTGCCTTCGCCCGCTCCTCCGCCACCAGCATCCGTCGCAGCGTCTTGCCCACAAAGGTCTTGGGCAGTTCGGAGCGGAACTCCACATAGCGAGGGTATTTGTACTTCGCCAGCCGCTCCTTGGACCACTCAATAATCTCTTCTTCGGTGGCCGTCTCCCCCGGCTTAAGGACGACCCAGGCCTTTACCGTCTCCCCCCGATACGGGTCGGGGATACCCGCCACTGCAACTTCCAGAATCTTGGGGTGTTGCTTCAGGACTTCCTCCACTTCGCGCGGGTAGACGTTGTAGCCACCGCAAATAATCATGTCCTTTTTGCGATCCACAATGTAGAAATAGCCATCCTCGTCCATCTTAGCGATGTCGCCGGTGAAGAGCCAGACATGGCCATCGGGAAGTTGCCGAAGGACGTTGGCCGTCTCTGTGGGCATCTGCCAGTAGCCCTTGAAGACCTGGGGGCCCCGCAGGACCAGTTCCCCTTCCTCGCCCGGGCTCAGGAAACGGGTGCCGGTATCCAGGTCCACGATGGCTGCGTCCACGTCCGGCAGGGGCAGGCCAATACTCCCTTCCCGGTTCTCGCCCAGCATAGGGTTACAGTGAGAGGCCGTTGGGGCTTCGCTCAGGCCGTACCCTTCCCGCAGATTGCCGCCCGTCAACTGCTCAAATCGGGTCTGCGTCTCCCGAAGGAGCGGGGCTGAGCCGCTGATGCAGGCCCGGATGGAGCGAATGTTGACCTTTCCCTCCAGGACCTTGGGGTGGTTGTTGATGGCGTTGTACATCGTTGGAACGCCGGGGAAGATACTGGGCCGGTACTTGTTGATGGTCTCCAGGATGTCGTCAATATCCCGGGGGTTGGGGATGAGAATCTGAGTGGCACAGGCAGCCATCGCGAAGCACATCGCCGCCACCATCCCGTAGACATGGAAGAGGGGGAGGGCTGTCAGAACCGTCAGTTCGGCATCCCTCACCCCCGGCAGCCAGGACTTGATCTGGAGCGAATTCGCTACCAGGTTGAAATGGGTCCCCATTGCTCCCTTGGGGATTCCCGTCGTGCCGCCCGTGTACTGGAAGATGGCCACGTCTTCTTTGGGATTGATCTCCACCCTCGGGCGTGCAGCGGGCGAATGGGCCTTCAGGACATCCTGAAACCAGTGGTCGCCGGGCTCCAGCGTTACCCGATCGCCCGACTTTCTTTCCATCGCCAGGGTGAAGAGGAGTTTGAGGAGCGGCGGGAAATATTCCTTAATGTTAGTAACGATGACGCGCCGGATTTGGGTGCGGGGCTGGACTTTCTTCACTACAGGATAGAAACGGCTCATCGCGATGATGACTTCCGCCCCGCAGTCATTCAACTGGTGCTCCAGTTCCGGCGGCGCGTAGAGGGGGTTACAGGCCACAACGATGCCGCCCGCCTTCAGGATGCCGAAGTAGGAAATAATGAACTGGGGGCAATTCACCAGCAGAAGGGCAACCCGATCTCCCTTCTTCACCCCCATCCCGGCCAGGGCTGCCGCCATCCGGTCGGTCAATTCGTCCAGTTGCCGGTAGGTAAGCGTGCGCCCTTTAAAAATGATAGCGGCATGGTCGGGATATCGGCGCGCAGCATCCTCTACGAAATGGTACAAGGGGATAACAGGATAATCAATGTGGTGGGGGACGCCGGGGTCGTACTTCCTCAGCCACGGTCGCTGAATCTCCTCCATGGCAGTCGCCTCCTTCGCTGGGGATATAGATCGGACCTGGACGCCAGAGGGGAAAGACGGGATACCCTATCTTGGTGAGTCCGCCTCACCTCCTTTCAGAACCCGGAATACATGATCCGGGGCAGCGAAGAAATGGCCGCCCCGCAGACGCTCGGGTCCGGCCTAAGGGCTCACCGGAATACGGATGACCTGCCCCACGCGAATGTGATGGGGGTTCGCAATACCGTTATAGGAGGCCAGATAGAGGTAGTTCAGGTTGTACCGCAGAGCAATACGGAAGAGGTTGTCCCCCGGCTGAACTGTGTAAAGGATTTCGTTCCCGCTTGGCGGCTGCCCCCCCGCCCCGGGGATGCGCAAAACCTGACCGGGATAAATGCGGTTGGGATTGAGAATATTGTTGTAAGCCGCCAGGTCCCGCCAGTCCACCCCATATTGCCGGGCGATTTGCAGAAGCCACTCTCCCGGTTGCACAACATGCGTTCTCTCGCCACCCGTAGCAACCGCAGCGGCCTCAGGGGTCGGAAGCAGCGCCGGGGTCGGAGAGGGAGTCTCTATTGGGACTGGCGAGGCCTCCGCAGGCGCAGAAACAGATTCGGCCATAGGCGATGGTGTCTCTGTCGCTACAACGGTGGGAAACGGGGTCGGCGTCTCAGAGGGAATTGGCGATAGGAACGCCACCGCCGTTGCGGTCGCCTGCTCCCAGAGCGCCTGAGCGGCAGCAGTCGCCATACCGGATTCTATCAGTTCCTCCTGGGAAGGAGTGGGGGTAACGTCGGGGGCCGCAGGCAGGTAGCAACCGGCCATCAGAGAGCACACCAGTCCTATACCCAACAGGAGAAGAAAGCAGTTATATTTCATCCATCCTCCTGGCAAATGGACAGACCAATATGAAATAAGACATTTACATCATACCATAAGAAAGTGAGAAAGTCAAGAATTTTGCCTTCACGGCCAAAGGTTACGCTCCTGTAACCTTGCGGACACCCCCCACCGAACCAGCCCGAGGTATCATATAGACAGGGATTTCAGTTAGGGGGAATCATGAGATCCGCCATTAAAGCTCGTATACCGCAACTCCTGCTGGCTCCAGGGATTGGTCTGGCTCTGACGATGCTCCTGGTCCTCCTGCCGCCCGCCACCCATTCACTGGACGTGGCCCCTCCTTCGCGCCTCTGTTTTTGGTCCGATCAGGGGGTGGCCTGTGTGGAGCGAGCGCTACTCGCTGTGAGCACTGCCGCAGCAACAGATGACACGGCCCGAGGCATAGCGCTCCTGCGAGCCCTCCTGGCTGGTCCCACCCCCCACGAGAAGGCGCAGGGACTCACCAGCGCGTTCCCGCCCGGCACTCGCCTGGCCGGTTTCCGCCTGGAGCCCCACCGTACCGCCGTAGTCCAATTGGAAGTCCCAGCGACGGCTCTCTCCCCCCTGGACCCCGCTGCCTTTGAGGCCATGGTCGGGCAACTGGCGGGGACACTGGAGCCGCTGGGTTGGCAAGACCTGCGGATTCAGACCCGCGACCCGGCCACCGGGGCCTTTATCCCTCTGGCGACCTTTCTGCCGGAGATGCCCGTACCCCGGAAGGAGACAGTAACAGCTGAAGTCGCCCCCCAGGAGCCTTCGGCCAGCGGGTCGGCCTTGTCCAACCTGGGGGAGACGTCAACGCAGGTGGACACTTGGCACGCCAGCGCCCAAGAAGGCCAATTTCTAATCGGCGCCGGCAGCCTGAAGGGCAAAACGGTCTACCTCAGCGCCGGGCACGGCTGGCTCTGGAACGGCTACCAATGGCGCACCCAGCGGCCCCCCTACCCCACCGCCCCCTACGTCGGCCCTATCATTGAGGACCACAACAACGCCGAAGCCGTCAACCAGTACCTGGTCCGCTACCTCCAGAACGCTGGCGCCACCGTCATCCCCGTCCGGGAGCGGGATATGAACCCCGCCGCCATCGTCGGTGACAACGACAACCCCGGCAGTGGCTACGCCGAGACCGGGACCTGGATCACCAGCATTTATACCGGCTATCTGGGCAGTACGTACCGCTACACGACCACTGTTACCGGCACCGCTACTGCTACCGCTACCTGGACCTTCGCTGTCCCCGCCGACGGGGAGTACGCCGTCTACGCCTGGTACCGACAGGGGACCAACCGCGCCCCCGATGCCCGTTATACCATCCACCATGCCGGCGGCGCGACAGAAGTGGTGGTGGACCAGCGCATCCACGGCAATACCTGGCGGTATCTGGGCACCTTCGGTTTCCGCGCCGGGCAGGTCGCCACGGTCACCCTAAGCAACCGCTCGGCCTACGCGGGTCGGGCCGTGATCGCGGACGCCGTCCGGGTCGGCGGTGGGGTCTTCTCCAGCCTGACCGGTATCTACACCACGACGGCCCCCTACGCCCCCAACAAGCCCTGGTGGGAGGTCGCCGCGTATTACCATGTCCAGCGCATGGGCCTGAATCCCTCCGGCTGGCCCTCCTACGGCTACTTCAACGACGTCGTCGCCCGGCCCATGTACGCCCGCTGGGAGCACGCCGGGACCGGCGAGGATGCCCTCTACATTTCCTGGCATTCCAACGGGAGCAGTAGCGGCTACCAGACAACCACGCGGGGCACCGACCTGTACATCTACAACGGTGAGGTGCCTACCCGTCCCGTTACTCCGGGCAGCACCGAACTCCGGGAGGCCCTGTTCACGGAAATCAGCCGTACCCTACGGGCCGCCTGGGACCCCACATGGCCCGTCCGCAAGCGGGCCGCCAACCTGGGCGAACTGCGGGAACTCTGGGACCCGGACCCCACTGTCCAGATGCCCGGTGTCCTCATAGAGGTCGCCTTCCACGACCATCCCACCGATACCGACGCGCTGAAGGAACCGAAGTTCAACCAACTGGTCGCCCGTGCCGTCTACCGGGGGATCATTCGGTACTTTGAGACCCGCAACGGGACAGACCTGCCGCTTCTCCCGGAGCCACCCACCCATTTGGCCGTCCGGAACCTGGGGGATGGACGGGTCCAGGTCTCCTGGCGGCCCCCTGCGACGAACACTCCCGGTCTGGAGAGCGACCCGCCCACCGGCTACCGGGTCTACACCTCTACCAACGGCGTCGGCTGGTCAGCAGCCGCGTTGGTCTCCACCACTGTCTACACCCTGACCGGTGTCCCGGCGGGGCAAATCCTCTTTGTCCGCGTTACCGCTGTGAATGGCGGCGGTGAATCCTTCCCAACAGAAGTACTGGCAGTCCGCGTGGCGCAGGCTGAAAGCCTGCGCGACCGCTCTAATGCCGTCAACCATAGCGAATCCTTCCCGAGGGAGGTGCTGGGGACCCTCACCCCCTCCTCCGCACTTCCTCTCCCGCAAACAGGAGAGGAGGAAGCCGAAGGGGTAGGCATGAGGGCCCTCCTGGTCAACGGCTTTGACCGCCTGAACCGCGCCATGCTGATCCCGGAAACCGACCCGGTGATGGGCTTCAACCTGCGAATGCTCCTGAACCGGATGAACGCGCGCAACTACGTCCTCCAGCACGGGCCGGCGATCTCCTTACCCTTTGATAGCGCCAGCAACGAGGCCGTCCGGGATGGCGACGTCTCCCTGACCGAGTACGGGCTGGTGGATTGGATGCTTGGGGAAGAATCCGCCGCCGACCAGACGCTGGACCCCACGGAGCGGGCCCTCCTGCGGGCGTATCTGAATCGGTGCGGGAGGCTTCTCATCAGCGGGACAGAAATCGGCTGGCATCTGGATGGCCAGGGTGCCGACCCGGACTTCTACCGCAACACCCTACGGGCCCGATACGTCGCCGATGACGCTGGAACCTATGGGGTTACCCCCACCGCCGGCTCCATTTTCGCAGGCCTGGGGCCTTTCCGCTTTGACGCGCCCGGGATGTACGACCCAGACTTTCCGGACGTCATCAGTCCCACCGCCGGGTCGGTCGCCGCGCTAACGTACGTGGGCGGAACAGGCGGCGTCGCTGCCGTCCAGTACGTCAGCGACTGCTCCCGCCTGGTCTACCTGGCCTTTCCCTTTGAAACGATAGACCTGCCAGCCCGTGCGGCAGTGATGGCGCGGGCTGTGGACTTTCTGCAGGCATCCGTCTCTACCGTCTCTATCCTTTCCCCCAGGCCCAACAACGCCTACAACCACCCCCCGCCTTTCACGGGGACGGCCACAGCCACCCTGGGAACTCTCTCTCGGGTAGAAGTCCAGATTCAGCGAGAGGACCGGTACTGGTCCGGCAACGGCTGGGTCTCAGAGCCTCGCTGGCTCATGGCAACCGGCACGCTCACCTGGGCCTACGACCTGGCCCCCGCGCTGGATACAGATGGCGATTACCATCTCCAGGCCCGCGCGGTGGTGGCGGGATGGCCTGCGGCAGAGAACCCGCCTTCTGCTTCCGCATCGTTTATCTACGACACCCGCCCCCCGGCCCCGGCGACCCTGATCACACCGACCGGCGGGGTCGTCCTCAGCGCGCTTCCCAGCCTGACGCTCCGGTGGGCCCTTCCGGCGCCCGACGGCGGCTCACCGCTGGCCGCCATCGTCGCGCTGGACGGGGAAGTCCTTACCATAACGACGGCCTCCGTCTACACCCTGACCACCATCGCGGAGGGTCCCCACACCTGGGGCGTGCAGATGGTGGACGGGGCCGACAACCGCTCCTCCTGGATCACCGATACTTTTGTTGTATCCCGCCACCGGGTCCTCCTGCCTCTGGTTCTGAGGGCTTTCCAGGGCCCCCCACCCTCGGGCCTGGTCAATGGCGGCTTTGAGACCGACGAGGGGTGGACCCTGAACCGGCTGGCTCTCTACGATACCTCCCTGGCCCGATCCGGTGCGCGGAGCATGCGGCTGGGCATCCCTCTAGGAGAACCTGGACAGTATGTCTACTCCTCCGTCTCCCAGAGTTTTGTGGTCCCGGACGGCCCGGCGATCACCCTGAGCCTGTGGGTCTACCCTCAGAGTGCCGGAGACCGGGACGACGTATTTTACGTCAGCCTGTACGATGGGAACGGACAATTCCGCCTACTGGACTACTGGTCTCCTGGCGGTCTGCCGGAGCGCACATGGACAGAGCGGAGAGTAGACCTGACGCCTTACGCAGGCCAGCAAGTTGTGATGTACATCGGAGTCAAGAACGACGGAGACGACCAGACCGCGGCTATGAATGTAGATGACGTGGGGATTCCGTAGTTCCGGGGGTGCTTGCCAGACCACCGGGATAGGAGGGGTTTACGGCGGCCTCAGCCGCCGTAAACCCCCGTTTCTTCTGAAAAAGAAGGCCGGCGCTTAATAGCGAGCGCCGGCCTTAGATCGGGGCCATCGAAGCCACCTCAGGCAACCGCGAGCGCTTTACTGCTCTCCCACAGCCCATGGATATTGCAATAAGAGACCGCGATCAGCGTGCCTGGCGCGTTCACCTGGGCGGAAAAGAGAGCCACCGGATGGGTATAAGCCGGCCCCTGATTGGGCCCCTTGACCGACTCGCCATGGGCGGAGAAATCGCATCGCCCGATCTCGTAGATGAACTTATCCCCTTCGGGTTGGAAGTAGAGAGCGATCCAGCGGATATGATGCTCGGTGGTATTGGGGTGAGGAATTTCCTTGCCCACAGTGACCGTAACCTGAAAGGGCTGATTGATGCCCACCTGGTCCGGCCCTTCTATGACGGGAACGTGCTTCTCCGCCTTCCAGTCCGCCGACTGAATCCGATCTCCGAATTTCATTTTACTCCCTCCCGAGAACAGATAGATTGAATCACCATTGCCATAGATGCTCCACCTGCCACATCTGTTGGCTATGTTTTAATTATACCAGGATAATAGTAATTGTCAAACAGGCTCCAGATCCTCTCCCTCAGGACCGGAATGGGGGATTCAGACACGCCCGGGGCAGAACAGCCGATGTCCTCTATCAGTCCTCAGCCAGAACATTTGACTTTCCTTAATGACGTGATAAAATATCTATAACTATTTCTGGCTACCCGTCTGCAGCGCGCTGGGAAAGATCGTTCCCGTTGCCGGTCAGGAAGGGAGGGCAAGGGAAGAGAAGATGGCCGCGATGCTGGGTATGGGTGATTCCCCGGTATCGCCCGCGCAGCGGTGGGAGCGTTGGCGAGGCCGGGTTTTTTATGGACGGGTGCCGGTGTTGAGGGGAGGAACGATGCTATTAGAATTCGCCGAATCGTCTCCTGCCCAGCCGGAGACGGCTGTGGATATGGAAGTCCTGCTTCGGGGGCAGGAGGGATACGTCGCTCGCCCCGGGGAAGTTCGTAGAGGGCGCGTGATTCAGATCACCGGAGACGGAGCCCTGGTGGATATAGGGCTCAAACGGGAAGGATTCGTTCCGGCCAGCGACCTTCGTCTGGTCCGCAAGGAGATGGGGGAAATCCACGAGGGCGACGAAGTCTTTGTCAAACTTCTGGAGACTGAGACGGAAGGATACATCCGGGCTTCTATCTATCAGGCCCGTCTGGAGGAAGACTGGATGCGGGCCGAGGAGATGATGAGAAAAGGGACGATTTACGAAGGGCGCATCTCCTCGTACAACCGGGGTGGGTTGACAGTTCCTTTTGGCCGCCTTCGGGGCTTTATCCCGGTTTCCCAGATTGTAGGCATTCCGCGCGGCCTGAAAGAAGCGGAGCGGCGCCAGCGCCTGGCCGCGATGGTCGGCCAGACCATTGGCCTGCGGGTGGTGGACGTCAACCGAGCAGAGAAACGGCTGATCCTTTCGCAGCGGCGTGCCCACCGAGCCTGGCAGCGCATCCTTCGCAAGCGGTTGCTGGATAGCCTGGAGGTCGGGCAGCGCCGCCGCGGGAAGGTCTCCAGTATCACGGACTTCGGTGTGTTCGTGGACCTGGGCGGCGTGGAGGGCATGGTCCATATCTCTGAACTCTCCTGGCAACGCGTGGAAGACCCTCGTCAGGTGGTGCGGGTGGGAGACGAGGTGGAGGTTGTCGTCCTGGAAGTGAACCGATCCAAAGAGCGGGTCGGCCTCAGCATCAAGCAAACCCAGGAAGACCCCTGGACTCGGGTGGATGAGAAATACCGCGAGAATCAATTGGTGGAAGGGAAAATCACCCGTGTAACCGACATCGGCGCTTTCGTGGAACTGGAACCCGGGGTAGAAGGACTTCTGCACGCCAGCGAACTGCTGGGCGCTCCAAATGTAACCCCTCAGCAGGTCCTGAAACCGGGCGAGACCATCCTCCTGAAAGTTCTGGAGGTGAATCCCTCCCGTCGCCGCATCCGCCTGAGCGCTAAAAGAGTGAGGCGAGAGGAATGGGAGCGATGGGCAGCCGAAAAAGCAGTCCATGAGCGGACAACTCCAGCCCCCGCTCCGCCCTCAGCGCCTCCCACTGAAGGCACGGAAACGATTGATCCATCCGTGCTGCCCTCAGAAGCAGAGCCCTCCGATCCGATGGACGAGCCGTAAGCCCGACCCTCATCCAAGAGCAACAGGAAAGAGCCACCGATGGCCAAACGAGAAGATAAAGTAGAAATTGAGGGCACAGTGGTGGAAACCCTCCCAGGCACTCAGTTCCGGGTGAAACTGGATACCGGCCACGAGGTCCTGGCCTACCTTTCTGGCCGGATGCGCAAATATTACATCCGCATCCTGTTAGGCGACCGGGTGCGGGTGGAACTCTCCCCATATGACCTGACCCGAGGGCGGATTGTCTACCGGTACAAGCGACCAGAGGAAGGGGAATTGGAAGAGTAGTTTGCCGACCTGGACTCTTCCATGCCCGGGGGAACTTTCATCCCTCGGCATGGCCATTCCTGCTCCTTTCCACCTCTATTGCTTTTCCGCTCCCAAGAGGGGAAAGGGAAAAGGGGGGTTGGGGGGGGGGGGGGGGGGCCCCCCCCCCCCCCCCCCCCCCCCCCCCCCCCCCCGGGGGCCCCCCCCCCCCCCCCCCCCCCCCCCCCCCCCCCCCCGCCCCCCCCCCGTGTGGGTTTCGCCCCCCCCGGGGGGGGGGGGGGGGGGGGGGGGGGGGGGGCCCCCCCCCCCCCCCCAACCCCCTCCTTATCTCCTTCCCCTCCCCTGGGGGCAAGCAGCCTGCGCACCAGGGCCAACCGCCTCAGGCCCGTCCGAATGCAGGAATGGGCCATATCGCCACAGCCGCCTCCAGGGAAGCAAGTCTCTGAGGAACAACAATGGAACTCGGCGTGGTCCGTGAAGTAGAGATTCGGGACGAACTCCAGCGGGCGTACCTGGACTACGCGATGAGCGTCATCGTCGCGCGGGCGCTGCCGGATGTGCGCGACGGCCTCAAGCCTGTCCAGCGGCGCATCCTCTACGCCATGCACGAACTGGGCCTGCACCCCGGCGCGCCCTACAAAAAGTCCGCCCGCATCGTCGGCGAGGTCCTGGGCAAGTACCACCCCCACGGCGACGCCGCCGTCTACGAGGCCATGGCCCGTATGGCCCAGGACTTCTCCCTGCGCTACCCTCTGGTAGACGGCCAGGGCAACTTCGGCTCGGTGGACGGCGACAGCCCGGCCGCGATGCGCTACACCGAGGCCCGTCTGGCCCCCATCGCCGCCGAGATGCTGGCCGACATCGGGAAGGATACGGTGGACTTCGTCCCCAACTTTGACGCTACCCTCCAGGAGCCGTCCATCCTTCCGGCAGCCATCCCCAACCTGCTGGTCAACGGCTCCTCGGGCATCGCCGTGGGCATGGCCACCTCTATCCCGCCCCACAACCTGGGCGAGGTCTGCGATGCCCTCATCTACCTGCTGGATAACTGGAAGCGGCTGGACGACATCGGCGTGGAGGACCTGCTGGGCTTCATCCAGGGCCCCGACTTCCCCACCGGCGGCATCGTCTACCGAGAAACACCGGAGGGGGAGGATGCGCTGGCCGCTGCCTACGGCACCGGCCGCGGCCGCATCACCGTCCGCGCCCGTGTGCGGTTGGAAATGGATCGCGCCCGTCAGCGGCTGGTCGTTACCGAAATCCCCTACCAGGTCAACAAAAGCAGTCTGGTAGAACGGATCGCCGAACTGGCCCGAGAGGGCCGCCTGGAGGGCATCACCGACCTGCGAGACGAATCGGACCGTCATGGCATCCGGGTTGTCATAGAACTGGCCCGGACGGCGGAGCCGGAGGCGGTTCTGGCCGAACTCTTCCGTCATACCCCTCTGGAGAGCACGTTCAGCATCATCCTGCTGGCGCTGGTGGACGGCGAACCGCGTCTCCTGACCCTCAAGCGGGCCCTGCTCCTCTACCTGGAACACCGCCAGGAGATTGTCACCCGGCGCAGCCGCTACGACCTGGAGCGGGCGAAGGAACGGGCCCACATCCTGGAAGGGCTCCTGGTCGCCCTGGACAACCTGGACGAAGTGATTGATATGATTCGCCGCTCCCGAACAGTGGAGACGGCACGCACCAACCTGATGCGCCGGTTCAAACTGACGGAGGTCCAGGCCCAGGCGATTCTGGATCTGCCCCTCAAGCGGCTGGCTGCGCTGGAGCGGCACAAACTGCAGGAAGAGTACAAGGAGAAGCAGCAGCAGATTCGCTACCTGACGTCGCTCCTGAAGAGCCCGGCCAAAATCCGGGAAGTCATCAAAGAGGAACTGGTTGCACTGAAAGGGAAATACGCCGACGCGCGCCGGACCGAAATCGCGGGCGCGCGGGCGGCGATCTCGGTGGAGGAACTGGTCCCGGACGTCCCGGTCTGGATCGGCGTGACGGAGACGGGCCGAGTGGCCCGCGTAGCCGATGAGGGCGGGCCCCTCGCGCTCCCCGATAAACTGGAGAAGATGGCTCTGCCGGTGGCCCTGCTCCGGGCATCTACGCGGGACACTCTCTACATCTTCTCTGCCGACGGGCGCTTTGTCGCCTACCCCGTCCACCAGTTGCCGGAGGGCGCGGTCTGGGAGGGCAAGGGCCGCGCCATCGGCGACATGGTCTCCCTGAGTGGCCCCTTCTTGGCTGTCGCCGCGCTGGCGCTCTGCAGCGCGGGCGCTCAGCGGGGTGCAGGCTCTCCGCCCGCGCCACCAGAATACCTCTTCCTCGCCACCCGTCGCGGCATGGTCAAGCGGGTCGCGGTGGCCGACCTGCCCCCCGTTGGCTCCGGGACCGCCATTGGCCTTGCGGAGGGCGACGCGGTGGTCGGCGCGGCCTGGACAACGGGCACCGACGAGGTGATCCTGGTTACCCGAGCAGGGCAGGCCATCCGCTTCCGGGAAGAGGACGTCCGCCCTATGGGCCTTCCGGCTGGGGGCGTCGCGGGGGTCAAACTGGAAGACCCAGGTCGCACGTCGCAGGTCGCAGGAAGCAAGAAAGAAGACCAGGTCGTTGCGTTGGTGGTCGTACGTCCGAAAGAAGACCTGGCAGTGGTGGCAGAGGACGGGCGCGGCAAGCGGACCCCGCTCACCGAGTACCCCACCCAGGGCCGCCACGGGAAGGGCGTCATCACCGCTCGCTTTGCCACGGCTGGTGTGGGGCTGGCCGGCGCGGCCTGCGTCCCCACTGGCGCATCCCTGATCCTGCTCACCGAGGCCGGCGCGGTCCGGGTGGTGGGTACCCGCTCCATCCCTCGGCTGGACCGCCCCGCGCAGGGCCGCTCCCTCATCCCCCTACGCAAAGGGGACCAGGTGAAACGGGTGCTGGTTCTCGGGTAATCATCGCCACGAAGGACACGAATGGGCACAAAGCTCCTTCGCGTTCCCTAATGTCTTGCTTCCCGAGCGCATAGTTCGTGAAATTCGTGCCATTCGTGGCTACTTCACTCTCACCGGAGGCTCTATGCACCGCATCTTCTACCCCCGGAGCATCGTCGTCATCGGCGTCTCGGAGAAACCCGACAATCTGGCCCGGAACATCATCCTGAACCTGCGCACCTTCAATTATGCCGGTGCCCTCTACGCTGTAGGACGGGAGCGGGGGGAAGTCTACGGCGTCCCTATCGTCCCCTCGCTGGACGAAGTCCCCGATGGCCTGGACCTGGCGGCTATCCTGGTCCCCGCCCCCCTGGTCCCCGGCCTGATGGAGGCCTGCGGACGAAAGGGCATCCGCCACGTGGTGATTGAGTCCGGCGGCTTTTCCGAATTTTCGGAAGAGGGCCGTCGGCTGGAGGAACAACTGAAAGAAATCGCCCGCCGCTGGGGCATCCGCTTCGTGGGCCCCAACTGTATCAGCGTGGTCAACCTGGACGCCGGGGTCTGCCTGCCCTTTGTGCCCATCAGTCGGGAGACGCTGCACTTCGGGCCCGTCTCGGTGGTCGCCCAGAGCGGCGGCGTCTCCATCACCTACGCGGGGATGTTCTCCGCCGCCGGGCTGGGTGTCAACAAGGTCGTCAGCATCGGCAACAAGGCCAACCTGGACGAGGCAGACTATCTGGCCTATCTGCTGGAGGACCCCGGCACCCATATCGTCTGCCTGTATCTGGAGTCGGTGGACGAGGGACGGAGGCTGATGGACCTGGCCCGTCGGTCGGAGAAACCCATCATCGTCCACAAGGCCAACCGGGGGAGCGCCAGCCAGAACATCGCCCGTTCCCACACGGCGGCGCTGGCCAACGACGACCGCATTGTGAGCGCTGCCTTCCGCCAGGTCGGCGTCCTGCGGGCCGACACCTTCGGCGACGCGGTCGCTATCGCCCAGGGGCTGACGCTGCCGCCTGTCCGGGGGAACGACATCGTGGTCATTTCCCGCTCCGGGGGGCACGCCGTCATCGCTGCGGACTTGGTGGAGCAGTACGGCTTCCGCCTGGCCTCGCTACCGGAAGACTTTATCCGGGCTGTACGGTCGCTCTTCCGGGCCGATGTCATCGCGCCGACCAACCCCCTGGACCTGGGCACGATTTTCGACTTTGACCTCTATGCCCGGATCGTGGAGCAAACACTGCAGATGCTCCGACCAGATGCGGTCCTCCTGATTACCACCTATAGTCGCCCCGAGGCAGAGGGCGCCCATCGGCTGGCCGATCAGGTGGACACGATTGTCCGGAAGACAGGGATGCCCGTGGCTTTCTGCGCGTACGGAGAGGGAGGAAGTGCGGAGGAACTCATCGGTCGGCTTTCCAT
The DNA here is from genome assembly GCA_025060135.1 of Anaerolineae bacterium. GTDB lineage: Bacteria > Chloroflexota > Anaerolineae > B4-G1 > DUEL01 > SpSt-77. The sequence continues at coordinate 91,213 of JANXCY010000006.1, forward strand.
CCCGGTCTTCCTGGATATAGAACAGGCGGTCTGCGGCTTGGCAGCCTCACGGGCATGGCATTGCCGCCGGACCTGGATGGGAGCCTGGCCGGAGGCCATGCCCTCCGGGCCAGTTCAGCCGCTGGACCTGGAAGCCCTAGACGGTGCCCTGGCCCTCTGTCGGGAATACGGCATTCCGGTGGCCCCCTGGGCAGTGGTCCAAGCCCCCGACGAGGCGGCAGAGGCGGCAGACGCTCTGGGCTACCCCGTCGTCCTCAAGGCCCTCTCCGCGCGGGTGGTGCACAAATCGGACGTGGGCGGAGTGGTCCTGGACCTGCGGGATCGGGAGGCGGTCCGGCGGGAGGCAGAGGCAATGCGGGCACGAGTCCGAGCACGCGTACCGGAGGCCACAGACCTGCACTTCCTGGTCCAGCGGATGGTGGAAGGGGGCGTAGAGGTCATCCTGGGCGGTAAACAGGACCCCAGTTTCGGACCTGTGGTGATGTTCGGGCTGGGCGGCATCTTCGTGGAAGTTTTCGGAGACGTCTCCTTCCGGGTGGCGCCGCTGGCCCGCGCCGACGCCGAGGAGATGATAGAGGAGGTTCGGGGGAAAGCATTGCTGCAAGGCGCGCGCGGCCGTTCTCCGGTGGACCGAGAGGCGCTGGTGGAGGCCATCATGGCCTTTTCTCGCCTGCTGGTAGAGAATCCCGCCCTGGCAGAGATAGAAATCAACCCGCTGCTGGCCCTGCCCTGGGGAGTTATGGCGGTGGATGCCCGGTGGGTGGGCGCATAACGATGTTCCCTTTCAGAAATGCGGATGAGAAAAGGAAAGGAGCCAACAATGAAGAGCGATCGCGTCCTTCGCCTGTGGCTGTTCGCTTTGACCCTGCTGGCGATGCTGGCCGCTCTGCTGGGCGGATTGGTCGGCTGTGGGGGTACGGCTCCAGTCGCTACCCCGACGCCGACCCGGACCCCATTACCGGCGAGAACACCCACGCCGTGGCCCTCGCCGACCCTGACACCGACCCCTCTCGCCACCCCCACCTCCACGCCGTTGCCGGAGAACGTCAACCCCCTGACCGGCGAGGTGGTAGCGGATAAGACGGTGCTGGACCGGGTGCCCGTCCTCATTAAAATCACCAATTACCCGCCGGAGCATGTCTGGCCGCAAGCGGGAATCAACAGCGCCGACCTGATTTTTGAGCACTACAACGAGGGCTTCCGCTACAGCACCCGCTGGACGGGCATCTACCTGAGTAAAGACCCCGCGCGGGTGGGGCCGGTCCGCAGCGGTCGGTTGATTGATATGGAACTGACCGCTATCTACAAAGGGGTCCTGGCCTGCTGGGGCTTCAGCGACGGTGTCCGGGACATCATGCGGGATTCCGACCTGTATCCCGACCGGATTGTCTCCTACAGCCTCCCCGAGACGCTGAGTCCGGACCCCTTCTACCGGGATTTCAGCCGGGACGTCCCCCTGGAGCATACCGGCTACACCGATCCGGGCCGGGTGCGGGTCTGGGCAGAAGCGCGCGGGATCAAAGGTCGCCAGCCGGGCCTGGAGGGGATGGTTTTCTCCAGCGAGCCCCCTACAGATGGGATGCCTGCCCGCCGCCTGCGCATCTCCTGGCATCAACTGGAAACGGAGTGGGTCTACGACCCGGCCTCCGGCCGCTACCTCCGGTTCTCCAACGGCCAGGCGCACACCGACGCGCTGGACGGTCAGCAACTGAGTGTGGCCAACGTCGTCGTCCTCTACGTCTCCCAGTGGCTAACAAACATTGTGGAGGAACCCCACAGCGGCCTGCTATCCATCCAGTGGGCCCTATGGAACCAGGATAATCCTTACCGGCGCGCCGTTATCCTGCGAGATGGGGTGGCCATAGAGGGTATCTGGAATCGGGAAAGGCGCTGGGACATGCTTATCCTGACCGACCCAGTTGGCAACCCCATCCCCCTGAAGCCGGGCAACACCTTTTTTGAAGTCGTCCCGACGACAGGAGAGTGGGAAATCCCGGTGGTGTTAGAGCCCTGACGGACGATTTCGCCGCCTAAAACTAAAGGTGCGGTGGCCTCTGGCCACCGCACCCTCTCTCGCCGCAAAATCCACCCACTCCTGTTCCGCCCTCGCTTCTCGGCCGACCGCGATCCAACCCCCCAGTTCCATTCCCGGGGCTGGATCCCTTATGACGCGCTGCTTACCCGATAATTGTTGACAAAATCGCTCAACAATGTTACAATACAGACACTATGAGACTCTCCACCCGAGGCCGATACGCGGTTCGCGCGATGGTGGATATCGCCCTTCATGCCCATGAGGGTCCCATCTCCCGGGGGGCAATTGCCCATCGTCAGGGAATTTCCTCCGACTATATCGCCCAGTTGTTCCGCAGACTGGAGCGGGCCGGGCTGGTGGAGGGGGTGAAGGGCCCCGCTGGAGGATACCGCTTGAGGCGCCCCCCCTCGGAAATCACTGTTGGCGAGATTATCCGGGCGGTAGAAGGCCCCATTGCGCTGGTGCATTGTGTGGCGCCAGGCAGTGAAAAACAGTGCCGCCGGGCTAACGGTTGTGTAACCCGATCCCTGTGGCAACAGGTCTCGGAGACCCTCACCGCTCTGCTGGATCGCGTGACGCTCCAGGACCTATGTAATCAGGCCAGGGAAAGGGAGACAATTCCTGGCGGCTCTATCCTCTCCCAGAAAACTCGATAAAGACTTTTTATCTACCCAGAGGAGGTACCATGGCCCGCATCTACAGCGACATCACCAAAACCATCGGCGATACCCCCCTGGTCCGCCTGAATCGTCTGACGGCTGGGTTGGAGGCGACGGTGCTGGTCAAACTGGAGTGCTTCAATCCCCTCTCCAGCGTCAAAGACCGCATCGGCGTCAGCATGATTGAGGCGGCGGAGCGGGAGGGGAAAATCGGCCCGGATACCATTCTCATAGAGCCTACCAGCGGGAATACGGGTATCGCGCTGGCTTTCGTCTGCGCGGCGCGGGGGTACCGGCTGGTCTTGACGATGCCGGAGACGATGAGCATAGAGCGGCGCAAACTCCTGCGCGCGCTGGGAGCCGAACTCATCCTGACCCCGGGCGAGGAAGGAATGCGGGGCGCGGTGCGGCGGGCCGAAGAACTGGCCGCGAAAGACCCCCGGTATTTGCTACTGAACCAGTTCGGCAACCCCGCCAATCCGGACATCCATCGCCGGACCACTGCGATAGAAATCTGGCGGGATACCGATGGCGCGGTGGACATTGTGGTGGCGGGAGTCGGCACCGGTGGAACCATAACGGGAGTAGCGGAGACACTGAAGCCCCTCAAGCCCTCCCTGCGGACCGTGGCGGTGGAACCGGCCGCTTCCCCGGTCCTCTCCGGTGGCCAGCCCGGCCGACACCGCATCCAGGGCATCGGCGCGGGGTTTATCCCCGACGTGCTCCGATTAGACCTGGTGGACGAAATCATCCAGGCGACGGACGACGACGCTATCCGAACAGCCCGGCGGCTGGCCCGGGAGGAGGGGATTCTGGTGGGGATTTCCTCCGGTGCGGTGGCCTGGGCCGCACTACAGGTGGCAGCCCGCCCGGAGAACGCGGGCAAACTGATCGTCGCCGTTCTCCCCGATACCGGCGAGCGCTACCTGAGCACCGACCTCTTTGCCGACGAGGAGGCCGGGATGACCGTCGCCGGATGTCTGTAGCGGAAATAAACAGCGCCACTTAGCACAGGCGGTTAGCCTGTGCTCTGCAGGCCTGGCGGCCTGCGCTACAGGCCAGCGGCCTGCGCTACGGTGCCGCAAGTCTCCGGAGGACCTGAATTTTCAGATAGGCTTTCAGTCACAAATGGCTCAACAGCAAACGGTAGAGATTCCGATCAAGGGGATGGACTGTGCCGAGTGCGCCCTGCACGTTCAGCAGGCTATCGCCCGCCTGCCTGGCGTGGAATCGGTCCAGGTCCTGCTGGCGGCCGAAAAGGCCATCGTCCGGCTGGACCCGGAGCAGGTGGACCTATCCGCCATTCGCCGGGCCGTCGCCGCAGCGGGCGACTATTGGGTGCCCGAAACCGCGCCCGCCATCCGCCCGACCGGTGACCTGAGCCGCCGCCCGCTGATGCTGCTGGGGATTGTCTTCGGCATCGTGCTGGTTGCCGTCGTTGCAGGGGAATGGCTGGGCCTGTTCCGGGCCCTCAACGAGCGGGTGCCGTTGCCGATCGGCATCGCTCTCGTGATTGCGGGCGGCTGGCCCGTGTTCCGCAACGTGGTCCGCGCGGCGCTCAAGGGGCAGATTCTCTCCCATACCCTGATGACGCTGGGGGTGATCGCGGCGCTGGCCGTGGGCGAGTGGGTGACCGCCGTGCTCCTGGTCGTCTTTATGCGCATCGGCGACTACGTGGAGAACGCGACCACGACCGGTGCCCGCCGGGCCATCCGGGAACTGATGGCCCTCACTCCGCAGACAGCCCGCGTGGAACGGGACGGCGCGGAGGTGGAGGTGCCTGTCGCGGAAGTCCGGGCCGGTGAGACGGTGATTGTGCGGCCCGGCGAGCGGATCCCGGTGGACGGCGAGGTCGTCGCCGGGCAGGCCACGGTGGACCAGTCGGCCATCACGGGGGAATCCATGCCCGTGGAGGTCGCTGCGGGTTCCTGTGTCTTCGCCGCGACGATCGCCCAACTGGGAGGCCTGCGCGTCCGGGCGCTGCGGGTGGGCGCGGATACGACCTTCGGGCGGGTCATCCGGATGGTAGAGGAAGCCGAAGCCCACCGCGCCGAGGTCCAGCGGTTCGCCGACCGGTTCAGTACCTACTATCTGCCCGTTGTCCTGGGGATCGCCGCACTGACGTGGCTCTTCGGCCGCAATCTGCTGGCCGTTGCTGCCGTGCTGGTCGTGGTGTGCTCCTGCTCCATCGCGTTGGCGACGCCGGTGGCGATGCTGGCCGCCATTGGCGGGAGCGCCCGGCGCGGGCTGCTCATCAAAGGCGGCCGGTACATGGAGGCACTGGCGCGCGCCGATGTGGTGCTGGTAGATAAGACCGGCACGCTGACGCTGGGCCGTCCACAGATTACGGACATCCTTTCGCTGGACGGGAGGCCTGTCTCCGAGATTCTGGTTCTGGCCGCCTCGGCGGAGCGGTACTCCGAGCATCCGCTGGCCGAGGCGTTGCGCGCGGCGGCGCGGGCCCGGGGGCTTCCGCTCCTGGAGCCGGAAGAGTTCACCGCGGTGCCCGGTTTGGGCGTTCGGGCCCGGGTGAACGGCGAAGTCATCGCCGTCGGCAACCGCCGGTTTCTGCCAGAGGCGGAGGCATTGCCCCAGACGCAGCAACTGGAGAGAGAGGGCAAGACGCCGCTGTTTGTCTCCTGCAACGGCAGGGTCATCGGTATCCTCGCCGCCGCCGACACGCTCCGGCCGGAAGTCCCT
>JANXCY010000070.1:0-402 GCA_025060135.1 Anaerolineae bacterium
CAAACGCACAGCAGGCCAGGCCAAAGAAAATGGGCCAGAGGGAACGCTTGCGCGCCCAGTTATAGATGGCATCTATCGGGGTGATGTGGACGGTGCCGACCAGTTCGGGAGGAATTTCCGGCAACTGGCGCTTTCGGGGTGACATAGGCGTCGTTCCTCCTGAGGTTGGGTTCCCAAACGGTTTTTTTATTTTACACCGGACTGGGAGAAGATGCAAACAAAGTCCAGAGGCCCGGGGTCGGAAGCCTCATAGCATCTTTGCCAGATCTTCAGCAGCCCGGCGCATCTCCAGAAAAATCAGGCCCAGTTTGGCCGTAGGGCGGGCCAGGGCAGTCAGGACCGCCTCCGTGCCGACCGAGGTCAGCAGGACGTATCCGCCTGCACCTTTGATGTAGACCTGGT
>JANXCY010000070.1:426-1022 GCA_025060135.1 Anaerolineae bacterium
CCTCCACGCCCCAGTTCTCCAGCGATCCGTTCTCCCAGAGAGAGCATCGCTGCAGACATTGCGGAGACCCGGTCTTCTTCCACCCCACTGGGCAGGGCAGAGGCGATGGTCAGGCCATCCACGCTGACCAGGACCGAGGCCTCCACCTCTGGAGTGTTGCGCTGGAATTCTCGCAGTCGCTCTACCAATCTTTCAGCGTGATATTTCTGCATTGTTCCTCCTACTCCAGTATGGAACCGATAAATCTACGCTGCCCCCGCAGGAAAGCGTCTATGGGGAGCGGGTTTTTACCGGCCAGTTGGACCTCCAGCAGATGGAGTAGCCCCTCTCCTGTCACGACAGCAGCTCCATTCCCAAAGGGCACCACTCGCCCTGGCGGCTCCTCTTGCCGAGACTCAGACAAAGACGCCGCGCGCAGAACCTTCAGAAGGCGGCCCTCCCAAAAGGTGTGGGCACCAGGCCATGGCTGAACTGCCCGTACCCGGCGCTCCAGTTCCTTGGCCGGGCGCGTCCAGTCCAAGTGCCCGTCCTCCTTCTTCAGAGGACGACAGTATGTCACTCCTTCCTCCGGCTGTGGTTTGGGTTGGAGCGTCCCG
>JANXCY010000071.1 GCA_025060135.1 Anaerolineae bacterium
TCCGGAGAGCCGACCGGAGCCCCGCCGCGCGCCGGAGCCTGTTCCGCCACAGGTCCCCGCTCCCACCCCAGCCCGTCCGGCCCCCACGGCCCCTGCTCCGACCGCTGCGGCTCCCCCTCCCGCCCGCCCGACCGCCGTTGTCCCGCCCCGTCCGCGGGTTATCGGTGGGGAGACTCGGTGGGAACTGCCGCGGGTGGAGGAGATTCTGGAGCCGGGGAGCGAGCAGGATTTCAACCAGGACCTGATCCGTCAACAGGTGCGCATTATAGAGGAAACACTGGCAAGCCTGGGTGCGCCGGTGAAGGTCAAGGAGATCAACCGTGGGCCGGTGGTCACCCAGTTTGGGGTGGAGCCACTCTTTGTCGCCAACAGTCGGGGGAAGGAGACGCGGGTCAAGGTCAGCAAAATCGTCGCGCTGGCCGACGACCTGGCGCTGGCTCTCTCCGCCAAAACGGTTCGCATCCAGGCCCCCGTCCCCAACAAGGGGCTGGTGGGGATTGAGGTTCCCAACGAAGAGGTCGCCCTGGTCGCCCTGCGGGATATTATGGAGAGCGAGGCATGGGAGAAGGTGAAGTCCCCTCTACGGCTGGCGCTGGGGCAGGATGTTTCGGGTGCACCCTATGTGGCCGATCTGCGCGCGATGCCCCATCTGCTCATCGCCGGGACCACGGGCTCCGGGAAATCTGTCTGCATCAACGCGATTGTGACGGCACTACTGATGCAGAACACACCGGACGACCTGAAACTGCTGCTGGTGGACCCGAAACGGGTGGAACTGACACCGTTCAACGGCATCCCCCATCTGCTGGTCCCAGTGGTGGTGGACATGGAGCGGGTGGTGGGAGCGCTGCAGTGGGTCCTGCGGGAGATGGACAGCCGCTACCGGCGGTTCGCCAGCGTGGGCGCGCGGGATATTGTGGACTACAACGAGCGGATGACGGCAGCCGGTTCCGAGAGCAGCCGGATTCCCTACATTGTCGTGGTCATAGACGAGTTGGCCGACCTGATGATGCTGGCGCC
>JANXCY010000072.1:0-575 GCA_025060135.1 Anaerolineae bacterium
GCCGGGCCGCCACACGGCGACATTCTCCGGGACGGTGGACCTTCCTCCCTTTGCACCCTACTTTGCCGTGGTGGGAGTCAAACCCGGCGGCCGCTACGACTATGCGGCGAAGGGCCGGACAGTGGCAGTGGGGATGGCGGTCCTGCGGGCCTACGACAGTCTGGGCCTTTGCCAGTTCGCCCTGTATATGGGGAATCCGCCCTTCCTGGGATGGCTGAACGCGGCGACGGGATGGGGGATGGACGAGGCGGAGTTTCTGGAAGTGGGGAGGCGCATCCAGCGGTTGCGCCACGCCTTCAACGAACGGCACGGCCTGCCTCTTCACTTCCCGCTACCTGCGCGGGAGCGGGGGGAACCGCCGCAGGAGGCTGGTCCCCTGGCGGGGATCACGCTGGATATGGAGGCGATGGTCCGGGAGTACTTCCGATTCCTGGAGGGATAAACGGTGCGGCGGGGGGGGGGGGGGCCCCCCCCCCCCCCCCCCCCCCCCCCCCCCCCCCGGGCGGCGCGGGGGGGGGGGGGGGGGGGGGGGTTTGCGCCCCGCGCCGGCCCACCGGCCCGGCGCCCCCCCCCCC
>JANXCY010000072.1:585-993 GCA_025060135.1 Anaerolineae bacterium
GCGGGTGTTTGGGGGGGGGGGGGCGGGGGTTGAGCCCGTTGGGTGGGGGTTATCGGGGGGGGGGGGGGGGGCGCCCCCCCCCCCCCCACCGATCTTACCCCTCACGAAGAAGGGCCAGACGGGGTGGGAGTGGCGGGGATACTGTTCCAGCCCGGGCACTTCCACAGGCCTCGGCCCCAGCCACGGCCCCAGCCGCGGCCCCAGCCGCGGCCCCAGCCGCATCCCCAGCCACGGCCCATTGGGAAGTACCCCTTCTCCAGTCCTTCCAGCAGCCAGTCTGCCTGCTCCTGGGTCATTCGCCCTTCCTTCACGGCCTGCTGGATGGCCTCCCTCATCGCCTGGAGCCGGGCGGCTCGGACTGCTTCCCAGACTTTCTCCACACTCACGCCCTGGGATTGAGCGATCTCC
>JANXCY010000073.1 GCA_025060135.1 Anaerolineae bacterium
CGCCTGCCCGGAAGACGCGATCCCCGCTTCTCGAGACGATCACCGTTTGGCCGGAGTCCAGTTGTGCTATACTAAGATCAGTTTCGGGCGCCCCGACGGGCGCCCGACACACCCCCACATCTGCAAGCCGGAAAGGAGAGCGCAATGCGAGGGATTTTCGCATGGGTTGTCGCAGGGCTTCTGATCGCGTTGACGGCGTGCGCGCGCCCAACGCCGCCTGCCTCTCCGACGGCCTCGCCATCGCCCAGCCCCTCGCCGGAGCCCACGTCCCCGGCGACCCCGGCAGCAACGCCGGATCTGCAGCGCATCCTTTTCCCTACGCCTGAGGACTGGAGCAAGGGCGCAGCGGAGGCACGGGTCACCTTCATCGAGTGGGGGGACTTCCAGTGACCCTACTGCGGGCAGCTCGCGCCGCTGCTCCGGCGTCTGGTAGACGCCTACCCCGATGAAGTTCGCGTGGTGTATCGGCACTTCCCGCTGCGGACCATCCACGACAAGGCGATGATCACCGCGGAGGCAAGCGAGGCCGCCGGCGCCCAGGGGAAGTTCTGGGAGATGCACGACTGGCTCTATGAGCATCAAGCGGAATGGGTCGCCAGCGCCAATATCACGGAGACCCTGGTCGCGGCCGCTCAATCCCTAGGGCTGGATGCCGAACGGTTCCGTCGGGACCTGGAGGAGGGTCGATATCGGGCGAAGGTGGAAGCAGCCTACGCCGAAGCCATGGCCTTGGGAATTCCCGGCACCCCCTTCCTGTTGGTGAACGGCCGGCCATGGCCCCAGACCCTGAACTATCTGGAATACGCCCATCTGGAGGCGATGGTGAAGCTGGCCCGGCTCGAAGACCGGCAGTTTGAGACCCCACCGTCGATGAGCATTGATCCAACCCGTCGCTATCGGGCTGTGCTGAAGACGGAGAAAGGGGATATCGTGATCGAGCTGTTCGCCGATC
>JANXCY010000074.1:0-601 GCA_025060135.1 Anaerolineae bacterium
ATCAAACCACCTGCACTACATCCGCCCACAAATCATCGACGGTCACATAGGTTCTGTCGGGAATTTTGCGGAGCAGGTCGGCGACCCGCGCCCGACGGCCCGCCTCTATGTCAAACAGCTTCCAGCCATGTTTAGTCAACAACTCCTCTTTCGCGGCGGGAAACACAGCGTCGGCCATAACTTCCCGGAAGGATTCAGCCCCCGCCTTCCCCGTCACCGACGGCATCTTCCCCGTCTTCCTGAAAACCTTCAACCGAGCCGCGTCAACATACATCCGCAGACCGTGAAAACTCAACAACACCTTCTCCGAACCAACGCCGTCCGCTTTCCCGCTGATTTCAACGAGCTCGTCATCGTCGAACATGTAGATGTTGTGAACTCCTCTGCCGAAAAGACGCGAATACGCAATCTCACCGTCGTGGACTCGGGGCATCTCCTTCGAAAAATCAGTAACGTGAACGATGCCCAGATCATTCATGGCCTCGAACACATACCCCCCCCCCCCCCCCCCCCCCGCCCCCCCCCCCAAAAAACCCACCACCGGCACCCGCGCAAAAAACCACCCCCACCAACCCCCCGCGACCGCAAGAGGTGCCCGCGG
>JANXCY010000074.1:611-947 GCA_025060135.1 Anaerolineae bacterium
ACAAACCCCGCCCCGCCCAGCCCCACAGCTCCCGCCCCGCATTAATCCCATCTAGTTTTACCGTCTAAAAACACGACCGCAACAATCGCCCGTCGACGGAAAGAGTTGCCGGCGTCTCGAGGATGATGATCGGAGCCCTCAACACACGGCAAATTTTGACGCAGTGTTCGAAGGCTTGGACCGCCGGCTCCGATGGCCGTAGGCGGTGGATGTGGGTGACGGCTCTGTGGCATTTGACGGTGAAGACAAATTCGTCGGGAACCCTTGAACGCCAATAAGCCGCCTGCTTCAGCGGAACAAGCCGGTAAAAGCTGCTGTTGACTTCGACGAAGTCGA
>JANXCY010000075.1:0-598 GCA_025060135.1 Anaerolineae bacterium
TCCGGCGCAACCCGTAAAGGAGCGTGCCGCAATCCGTCACCCTGCGCACGAGCACTCCCCTCTCCCCTTGGGAGAGGGGAGCTGGCCCCCCCCCCCCCCCCCCGCCCCCCGGGGGGGGGGGGGGGGTACTTGGGCACCCCCGCCCCGGGGGGGGGGGTGTGGGGGCTTGGGGGTGAGGGAAAAATTCGGCTCAACTGCTCATACAGCCGCTCTGCCAGCCCGAAACGCCCGTGCTTTGCTAAATGGTCGGCAAATTGCACATCGAACATCTCTGTATAGTTAAGCGTTTTCGGCTGGCTGGGCAGGGTGCGTTGCATCGCCCGCCAGAGCTGGAGGATGAAGAGGGACTCGAACTCTTGGCAGGCTTTCAGCAAGGCAGGGTCGCGCTGCGGGTACGACGGCGTCCCCGCCGTCGTGCTTGGATGCCTCGCCTAAGCCACGGGTATCTGCTTGGACAGTCCTGTCCAAGCCACTGTCGTGGGGGGGGGGGGGGGCCCCCCCCCCCCCCCCCCCCGGGGGCGGGCAGTGGCAGCGACGCCCCCCCCCCGAAAGGGTCGCCCCCGGGCCGGGGCGGCGGGTGTAGATAAGTTGGCGGAGG
>JANXCY010000075.1:608-936 GCA_025060135.1 Anaerolineae bacterium
GCCCACGCCCCGCGCCTCTGCGTGGACAGGCCTGTCCAAGCCACTGTCTTGCTTGGGCGGGACGCCTAAGCCATGAGACTCTGCGTGGACAGGACTGTCCAAGCGACGCACGCCATCGTAGACGGTCGCCCGCTTGCCGTGCAGTCGTTTCTCGATCTGTGCGCTGAGAAGCTGTCCGCCGAGTTTGAATCCGTGGTGCATCAGTCTGCCCAGCCACCGCGCCGTCTTTTCGGGCAAGCGGCGCACTTTCGCACCGACGGCATCGGCGACTTCCAGCTTGTGGCGGATGTTGTCGCTGACGATATGCAGGTTCTCCAGCGTTTCCGCC
>JANXCY010000076.1 GCA_025060135.1 Anaerolineae bacterium
GCGCCTGGTGTGCTCACAACCTGTATCCGACCCCCGTGGGCTTCTACGATAGCGCGGGTCACGTAGAGCCCCAGGCCCAGCCCCCGGACAGTGTCGTCACCGGAGGGAGTGCCCCGGTAGAAGCGGGTGAACAAGTGCTTCTGAGCCTCCGGCGGAATGCCCACACCGGTATCCGCGACCTCCAGGACAACCCATCCGTTCTGGGGAAAAACCCTCAATGTCACGGTGCCTCCCTCGGGGGTATACTGGGAGGCATTTCGGATCAAGTTGACCAGAGCCCAACGCAGCCGTTGAGAGTCGGCGTAAACGGTAGGAAGGAGGTCGGAAATCTGGATCCGAAAGGTCAACCCCTTCTCCTCCACCTGGGGCTGCCACTCCTTCGCAACCTCCTTTGCCAGGTCCCCAATGGAGATCGGGCGCGTCCGCAATGCCAGACGTCCTCCGGCCTCCATCTCGGAGAAGTCCAGAAGGGTGCCGATCATCGCGATCAGGGACTCGGTATGATGGACGATGGTCTGAAGGAACGACCGTTGTTGATCGCTGACGGGGCCTGCAGCCCCTGCCAGGAGCAGATTGCTGTACCCCCGGATAGCGGTCAGTGGCGTACGGAGTTCGTGGGAAACGTGGGCGATGAAAGCATCCTTCAACCGCTCAGCTTCCACTTCAGAAGTGACGTCCCGGAGAACGATGACAGTCCCCAGCCGCTGACCTTCCTCGTCCCGAACAACAGCGGAGTGGGCGCTGAGCACTTTATTGCCGACCTGGAAACGACGGCTATCTACCAACCAGGGATTCGCATGACCCTCTGTGGCTTCCCGATCGCTCACGGGCAATTCCTTCAAAGGGCCCAGCATGAAGTTGGCGGCCAGTTCTGCCAGAAGGCGCTCGGCGGCACGGTTCAGCGGGATAAAGTGG
>JANXCY010000077.1 GCA_025060135.1 Anaerolineae bacterium
TGCAGCGCGATGACGGTGACCACGGGGCCCGCCGCAGGCCGCAGGACATGTACGAAAAGAATGCGCCAGAGGGGGAGCCCTCGGGCCCGTGCCGCCAGAATGTAGGGAGTCCGGAGAACTTCGGCGACCTGGGCCCGCACCAGCCGGGCGATGGAACCCGAGAGGGCAAACCCCAACACCGAGGCAGGAAGGATAAGGTGACGCAGGCCTCCGCCGCCGCTGGAGGGAAGCCAGCGCAGGTAGAGGGAAAAGAACAGAATGGCCAGAAGCCCGGACCAGAATGTGGGAGTTGCGACTCCCACTGCGGCGATGGCCGTCGCCAGAGTATCCACCCAGGTCCCCTGATACAGCGCGGCCAGAAATCCCAGTACCAGCCCCAGAAAGGTCCCCACGAGAATCGCAGCCAGGGCGAGTTCGGCCGTCGCCGGGAGTTGCTCCAGAATCATCCGTCCGACTGACCGACTATGGAGCCAGGAGATGCCCAGGTCTCCTTGGACCAGGTCCGCCAGATACCGGACATACTGGATCAGGATGGGGTCATCCAGTCCCAGTTCAGCCCGGCGACGGGCAATCTCTTCTGGACCCGCACCCGATGCGGCCAAAAGCGTCTGGGCCGGGTCCCCAGGCGTCAGATGAAATGCAAAGAAGGCCAGCGTTGCAGCCAGCCAGAGGACCAGAAGAACCTGAAGGAGCCTGGTGGCGATGAGGCGGATCATCGGGCTCGTTCGCAAACCGCAGAAACGTGCCGGGCGCTACCGGAAGTCTCCGGCACGCCGTGCTCCACTCCCTCCACGCTCTCCAGAAACTGGAGCAACAACCGATTGAACAGGACGGGCTGGTCCGTCGGTGTTGCGTGGCCAGAGCGGGGAACCGTGACCAGGCGCGCGCCCGGAATGCGAGCCGCCAGTT
>JANXCY010000078.1 GCA_025060135.1 Anaerolineae bacterium
GTATGTCCTGCCGGGGGATTCGGCAGTGAAGATTTCTTTTGTCCAGGATCACCTGGCTCCCTCTCGCCTCTCTTATGAGCAGAAACGACGAGGAGCGCTACCTCCCTTTCGTATTTATGAGTGGCGGGCCGATGCGTCTGTGCTGGATTCTGCGGCCCTATTGGTTCCCGAGGGAACATCCTCGCCTGTTCTTCTGGCAGGCCCGTTGGCCTTCCTGGGGGCAGTGGCTTCTCGGGACGAATCCGGCCTGGAAGTGGAGACCTGGTGGCAGGTCACTGAGGGCCCGATTACCCGTCCGCTCTCCATTATGGGGCACCTTCTGAACGGAGCGGGCGAGGTGATCGGTCAGGATGATGGGCTGGGGGTTTCCCCGGTAGTCTGGCAGCCGGGGGACATCATCGTCCAGCGCCACCGATTCCCATTGCCACCGAAAGACGAAGACCTCTGGCTCCGCATCGGCGCCTACTGGCTGGATACGATGGAGCGGTGGAAGGTTATCGGGCGGGGCGAAGAGTCGGGTGACTGGATTCTTCTGACCTTATGGAGATAGAGGCGCAATGAATGGGGCGAAGGGTTTGCACAGACTGGGGATTCTAATCGTCCTGCTGGTAGGGAGCGCGCTGCGCATCGTAGCCCTGGAGCACTCTCCGCCGGGCCTGGCGCCAGACGAGGCCTGCAACAGTTATGACGCCTACTCCATCTGGCACACCGGGCGGGATCAGCACGGCGTCCTGTTTCCGACCGTGATGCGCGCGATGAACGACTACCGGATGCCCCTCTTTATGTACACTCAGGCCCCTCTGGTGGGTGCGGGTGGATTGACGGTTTTCAACGCCCGGCTGGCGGCGGCCTTCTGGGGAATTTTAGCCATTGCGGCTCTATATCGGCTGGGAAG
>JANXCY010000079.1 GCA_025060135.1 Anaerolineae bacterium
AAGAAGACGGCATCCTTGCCCACATCCAGCGCGATGCGGGGCTTCCCCGTCCCCGCCACATACCCAACAATGCCAACCTTCCCCACCGCCAGCCGATGGCCCCGGGCCAGCATCCGCTGCCCACCCTCAGAAGACGCTGCTTGAAGAACGGCGTACTCCCCCCGCTCGTCCAGAAGGAAGATGCCCGCGTGGTAGAAGCCAAAACGTTCAGAAATCAGGCGAACGGTCTCATTCAACAGGGTTTCCACATCGCGGATTTCGGCAGCGCGGCGAGCGACGTAGGCTGCCGCCTCCAGCTGAGCGGTCCGGCGGGCCAGGTCGGCCGTCCGCTCCAAGACCCGCTGCTCCAGCATACGGCGCTGCTCCTCCAGTTCCCGGCTGGTTGCCCGCAGGCGCCCTAGGGCCTCCCGCAGGCTGCGCATGTTCAGATAGGTCAGCAGGCCGCCAGTGGAAACCAGCATAATCATTGTGAATATAATTAAAATACTCTCCCGTGCTGGCCCACTGGAGAGCGGAGGAGTATAGATTCCTGCCAGGCTCAGAATGCCCAAGAGGAGAGCATACCCGACCAACAGGCCTGTCATCAACAGGGCATAGGCAGGCGAGATCAACGTCCCGGCGACCACGATGGTCCACAGTTGGAGGGGCCATGCCCCGGACCGAAGACCGTCGAAAACCAGAATCGCCAGCGAGAGGCTGATAAAGTTCACCCAGGAGTAGAATCGGGCCACAAGCCTTACGCGGCCCCGCTTGGCCCATAACAGACAGGCAGGAGAGAGAGGAAGATAGGCCGCGGGGAAGGCCACAGCGAGCCAGAAGGGCAGATCACCTATCTGTTTCAGAAGCCAGAAAATGACAAATGTCAAGGCAAGGGCCAGGGCTGTGCCTGT
>JANXCY010000007.1:0-53094 GCA_025060135.1 Anaerolineae bacterium
AGCAGCCGCACCGGATGCGGGTCCTCCCGAGGGACCTCCACCGCGATGGCCGCCCCCTGGCGGGCCACGCGGACACTGGACGCGCCCAGCGCCACCGCCAGTTCCTCCGCCAGACCCGTGATGGCGCCCACGCGCGCCCCCAGGGCCGGAACCACCTGGAAGCGTACCCAGCGCGGGGTAACAGTCCCTCCCGTGACCCGGGCAGGAATTTTGTGGTGGGCCAGGACCGCCTCAATGCGGTCAGCCTGGTATTCCAGCATCCGGCGCATCGGACTCCCTCCAGGCATCATGCTCTGAACCACGAGGACACGAAGGTTTGGAGCCCTGTACGGTCGGACCGGTTGAAAGCCTCGGACAATCGTACCGGATCACGCCGCTTTTGGGGGCCGTTCCTTCCTCCCCACCCCCTGGCCCGAGGGTTTTGCGGTGGCCGGAAGCCACGCAAACCTTCAACTTCCTTCCTCTCCTCCGAACAAAGATGAGGAGGGAAGGGCTCAAGGGGGGCCTTCGTGCGTCTTTACAACCTTCGTGGCGGATGGTAGAACTTCTGTTCTAATCATAGCCCGATGGGCCGGTTCTGTCAAGACGGTTAACCCAAACTTATCTGCAAATTTATCCCAATTGTTCCTGTGCTTTTCGCCAGCGGCTTGGCCATGAAGTCCTGTTGGCCGACTGCGCCTGCCGCTTGACGTTCTGGAGCAGATGGAGTAGTATTCTTCGGGGCAGAATGTGGCAGGGCGAATCCGTTTGGACCGGTTGCTGGTGGAGCGTGGGTTGGCCGAAAGCCGCGCGGAGGCGCAGCGGTGGATTCGCGCGGGCAAGGTGCGCGTTGCGGGCCGGGTAATGGATCAACCCGGCGCCTTGGTAACACGCGATGTTCCGGTTGTGGTCGCCGCCCGGCCCCGCTTCGTTAGCCGGGGTGGGGAGAAACTGGAAGCCGCGCTGGTGGGCTTCGGGGTGGACGTGCGCGGGTGGGTGGTTGCGGATGTTGGCGCGTCCACCGGCGGCTTCACCGACTGTCTCCTCCAGCGGGGCGCCGTCCGGGTCTATGCCATAGATGTGGGCTATGGGCAACTGGATTGGCGATTGCGCAACGACCCTCGTGTGGTGGTCATGGAGCGCACCAATGCCCGCCACTTGGAAAGGTTGCCCGAACCGGTTCACCTGGTAACGGTGGATGTCTCGTTTATCTCTCTCCGGCTGATTTTCCCTCGCGCGGTGGGCTGGCTGGGCCCTCAGGGGCAGGTCATTGCGCTGATCAAGCCTCAATTCGAGGCCGGACGGCAGGATGTGGGAAAGGGCGGGGTGGTGCGGGACCCGGCGGTCCACCGGCGCGTGCTGGAGGAGGTGATCCGCGCCGCCGCCGACCTGGGTCTAACCCTGTGCGGGCTGATGGTCTCTCCGCTTCTGGGGCCCGCCGGTAACCGGGAATTTCTCGGATGGTGGGCCAAAAGTTTGCAGTAAGGCACGGAAACGCCGTTACACGCTATTTTTGCGGCGAGAAAAACTCATGCAGTGAGGCGAAAATGGGAAACGAAGAGAGTGTGGTCTACCTGGCCACCGCTCGGGCAACTCGCTGGGATTACCAGTACAGTCTGGCAGCCCGACTGGAGCGTATGCTGGAGCGTCTGGACCTGGGACGCCGGATTGAAAAGGGTGAGTACGTCGCGATCAAAACCCATTTCGGCTCCGAGGGAGCCCACCGGGTGGTCCGTCCCCTTTTTCTGCGCAAAATCGCGGACGCGGTCAAGGCCGTGGGCGGCAAGCCCTTTGTCTGCGATACGGTGCGCATCAACGGCTGGGACTACCTGGAGGTCGCCAACCAGAACGGCATTAATCCTCAGTCCGTAGGCTGTCCGGTCATTCTGGCGGATGGTCTTTTCGGCTGCGATAGCGTGGAAGTGCCGGCTGGCCCCATCCTGGGCTCCATCCGCGTCGCTTCGGCCATCTACGACGCTCCGGCGATGGTCGTGGTCTCCCACTGCAAGGGACACATTGAGTCCGGGTACGGTGGGGCCATCAAGAATTTGGCGATGGGTGGGGTGGCAGGTCGCCACCGCAGCGGAGATTGGCGAGAGGCGCGCGGCCATCTCCATGCCGCCGGGCCGGATGCTTCCGTGGTTCGGTATCCGGAGTTATGTATTTTGTGTCTCCAGTGTCTCCACGTCTGTCCGACCGGGGCAATTTCGGAAGTGAACGGCGCGCTGGTCGTGGACGACGAGCAGTGCTGGCGCTGCGGGCGCTGTGAGCGGGTCTGCCCGGAGGACGCCATTCGCCTCCAGAAACGGGGGCAGGATGAGTTTCAGGCTGCGCTGGCCGAAGCGGCTCAGGCGGTCCTCTCCACCTTTCGTCCCGGCAAGGTCGTCTTCCTGAACTTCGCGCTGGAGGTCCAGCCCGAATGCGACTGCATGCCAATGGCCGATACCCCGGTGGTGCAGGACCAGGGCATTTTCGGTGGGGATGACCTGGTGGCCGTGGAGCAGGCCACGCTGGATGCTATCAACTGTGCGCTGCCGTTGCCTCAATCCGCTGCTGCTGACCGGGATGTCCGACCCGGTCAGCCGGTCCTGGTGGAAACGCTGGGGATAGACGGGCAGTTGCACATTGACGCGGCGGCTGCGTTGGGGATGGGCCGGAAGCAGTACCGGCTGGTGGAAGTATAGGATGGACCCGGTAGAGAAACTGCGGTTGTTAGGACCGGCGACTTGTTACGAGCCCGCGGAAGAAGTCAGCCTGGCCGGGCGGTGGTTGTCGGCTCCTGCGGGACTTCCGCCCGACCTGTCCGGCTGCATCTACTACGCGGCGATGCCCGGCGGCCGGCGCATCCCGCTGCTGAAAACCTTGCTCACCTCGGTCTGCGAACGGGATTGTTTCTACTGTGCGTTTCGGGCCGGGCGGGATTGCCCTCGCGCCACGTTCACGCCCGACGAACTGGCCCGTCTGTTCTTTCAACTCTATCAGCGGGGGATGGTCGAGGGTCTCTTTCTGAGTTCTTCCATCCTGGGCAGCGGCCCCCACACGCAGGACCGGCTGATTGCGGCGGCGGAGATTCTCCGCCATCGCTATGGTTTTCGGGGCTATATCCATCTGAAGATTATGCCCGGCGCGGAGCGAGACCAAGTGGCAGCCGCAATGCGGCTGGCCAACCGGGTCTCGGTTAACTTAGAGGCTCCCAACGACCGTTGTCTGGCGGCGCTGGCTCCTCATAAACAATACACGGAGGAACTTCTCCAGCGGCTGCGCTGGATCGCGGAACTCCGCCGGGAATGGCCCGGACCGGCTCCCAGTGCCACTACGCAGTTCGTCGTCGGCGCGGCGGGGGAAAGCGATCGGGAACTGCTGCGGGTAACAGCGGTTCTCTACCGCCACCTGGGGCTGGCCCGGGCCTACTTCCAGGCCTTCCATCCCGTACCGGGAACGCCGATGGAGCATCACCCGCCCGCCTCACCGGTACGGGCACACCGCCTCTACCAGGCCTCGTTCCTGCTACGGGACTACGGCTTTGGTGTGGAGGAACTCCCGTTTCGGCCCGATGGGAATCTCCCCCTGGAGGTGGACCCTAAACTGGCCTGGGCACGGGAGCATCTGTTGGAGACACCGGTGGAGGTCAACCGGGCGGGGCGGGAAGCCCTCCTGCGAGTGCCGGGCATCGGCCCCCGGGGGGCCGACCGTCTCATCGCTGCACGCCGGAGAGGCCGGTTACGGGACCTGCGGGATCTGCGGGCTTTGGGAATCGCAGCCGACCGGGCCGCGCCCTTCATCCTGCTGGACGGCCGCCGCCCGGCCTGCCAGATGGCGCTGTTTTAGGGTTCGCCCCGGGGAATTTCGCGCCCCTCTCTGCCGGATCCTCTCCGCCCCACGCGGCAACGGCCTCTCGGATTGTCTCCAGGTCCGGGCAGCAGAGAGCACCTGGCGGAGCCGGCCGTTCGCCCAGCGTGATCAGAACGGTTCCCTTCCGGCAGGGAATCGCCAGGTCCACCACATACGCCACTCCGCCCACGCGCACGAGGTATTCCCGCTCCGGCTGAAACCCCGCCTCCTTCAGGGTAACGAAGAGTCCGTCAGCGCCGGAAGCAAAGAGGTCGTTGATCTCCTGCGCGGCCACGAAGCGATCCCACGTGGTTTCAATAAAGGTGATCCGTCGCCAGCGGAGACTGGGGATCGGCCGTTCCCGGCGGACCAGCGGGCCCAGTTGGAGTTGATAATAGAGGTCATCAGCGCGGGGATGGTGGGGCTCTTCAGGCAAGAGGTCCCGACGGCGGGCCAGTTCGTGCCCCCGCACCGGGGCGTACCAGTGGACGGCTCCACCCTCTTCACCAAAGGCGCGGGTGAAGTAAAAGGCCAGCACAGCGGCTTCGGTAGTACCAGGCGGAGCATACCGTACGGGAATCCGGTACCAGCCCTGGTTGCGGGCAATTTCAAAGTCCCGCCGGTTGTTCATCACGGCGACCAGGACGCGGTCTTCCGGGTGAAACATCGTACCATTAGACCTCAAAAATTAGGACGCGGATGAACGAGGACGAGGACGGATTTTCCTAAAGGAGAGCAACGGGCTTAATCTCCATCCCGCTATTTCCGCTAAAGTCTATGGACCCGCGCCTACGCCCCGATTGTGGAGGCCGGGCAGACTCCCGGGCGGGGCACCCGCATCCACTGCACCAGCCCCAGGCAGGCCAGTGCAATCAGGATGCCTGCCAGGAAGGTGTACTGCGGCCCCCCGGTCTCCCAGATGATGCCCCCTACCACTGGAATCACTACTGCCGCCAGGTGGTTGAAGGTCTGACCCAGGGCAACGTTCGGTGTAATCTCCCCCCGATCCAGCGCAATCTTCTGGAAGTAGCACTCCAGCGCGAAGGAGAAGCCGAAAAGGACGTTATCGGCCACAAAGAGTCCCAGTAGGATCAGCAATGCTGGCGTGGCGAAGAGGGCGGGGAAGAGGAGCCACGACCCGATACGGAAGGCCGGGATGGGAAAAGCGGTCGCTGCCAGCGCGGGCATCCGGGGCACCCAGAGGTAGCCCATAAAAATCAGCGCCAACAGGGCAAAGTTGACGGAGAGCACCGACCGCTCGCCAAAGCGGGCCACCACTCGTCCGAAGAACGGGTTCAGATAGGTGCCCATCAGGCTGTTGATCAGGTACAGAAGGGTGATGATCTGGGCAGGCACCCTGTACTCCCGAATCAGCAGGTAGACGGCGAAGGTGGTGAAGATGTGGCGACGGCTGCCGAAAAGGACGTTCAGGGTGTAGTAGAGCCAGTAGCGGCGGCGCAGGGGGGCCGGGTGGCGCTCCCGTCGGGCCGGGGCCGGAGCGGGATGGAAAAGCAGGAGGAACAGCGCGCAGGCGACCACCGCGATCCCGGTGGCCCCGAAGAGGCTCCGGTACCCCCAGCGGCCCAGTGTCCCAAAGATGAACAAGGTGCCCAGAACCGACGCCGCTGCGCTCAGGCTGTTCAGCCGTCCCAGGACGCGTGGCGCCTCCTGCTGGCCCACGGTCATCAGGACCAGGGAGGAGTTAGCGGGCATAAAGAAGTGGAAGCCGATGCTCATCAGGAGCGAGGCCGTCATCAGCGCGGGGAACCCGTGCACTCCCGCCGTCAATAGGATGCCCATCCCCATCAGGGCCAGGGAGAGGTGTGCCAGATGGAACTCTGTCAGCAGGAGGGTCAGGAATCCTGCCAGGAAGCCCAGGAGGCCCGGGACTTCCCGGATGGCATGGGTCAGGCCGATCTGAGCAGCGTCTACACCGATTTCTTCTACCGCGAAGTTATTGAAGGTGGATTCCCAGATGCGGTATCCCAGCGTCCAGACGAAGTAGCCAATCGCGACGGTGATGAGGATGGAACGGAAACGGTTCATGGAGTTGTTGTCCAGTCTTCTGCCAATGGTCAGCGCGACTTGATGTACTGACCCGTCCTTGCATCGTAGGCGTCGTAGTGCGCTTCTGAGGTGTAGGCGATCCAGAGGACCGGATAATTGGCCAGTTTCGCATCCACACCGGCCAGGTCTGCATTGGTTCTCAGTTCCAGGTCTACGGGCGGGTTCCGGAAGGGTATCTCGGTGGAATTCACCCAGCCCTCCAGATCAAGCGACGGGGAACCGCTGAAGGCCATCATATGCTCTTTCATCAGCGTGGCACCCGATCCGGCCCGTACGCAGAAGACCAGGGCTTCCTCCGCCGCCTCTGGAGGGGCGTTGACGATCACCACCCAGTGCTCCAGCCGACCGTCGCTGCTGAACCCTTTGTCGTCTTCCACCATAAGGGGGAGCATTCCTCACCGGCGTACCGGGAGTAGCGGGCGACAAAGACCAGCGTCGCCTTTGCCTTCCAGTCGGTGTTCAGGGCGGCATAGGCCTGCTGGACGGCCTCTCTGGCACTGAGCCATCCGCTGTGGGAAGAGGCACCCGGTTTTACCTCAGATGGCGGGGCGCTCGTGGGGCGCGAGGGCTCACCTGGTTGAGCGGGTGAGCAGGCGGTCATCATCAGGGCCAGGACCATCAGTACAGCATAAAAGGGGGATTGGGGATCCAAGGGAAGCCCCCTGAGGCAAAGTGATGGTGAAAGTTGCACAGGTGGATTACGGGTCAGCCTACCATTCTATCAGCAGCGTGGCCAGCAGGGCCGCCCGCTCGGCCAGGCTGGGGATGAAGATGTATTCATCCCCGCTGTGGGCGCCATCACCCCGCGCGCCCAGGCCGTCCAGCGTAGGGACGCCCATCGCGGCGGTGAAGTTGGCGTCCGAGGCGCCGCCGGTGCCGTCGGCGGTGAGGGCGAGGCCCATCCTGGCGGCAATCTTCTGGGCCCGCCGGAAGGGCTCCAAGGTGAGAGGAGACGCCTCCATCGGCGGTCGGTTTATCCTGCCCTCCACGACCAACCGCGCGCCCGGCAGGACGGGCGTTAGTGCCTCAATGGCCGCCGAAATCCGTTCCCATTCCGCTATCGTCTTCACCCGCACATCCACCCGGACCTGGGCCCGTTCAGGGACGACGTTGGTCCGGGTACCGCCCTCTATCCGGCCCACGTTGATGGTGGTGCCAGCCCCATAGTCAGTCATCCGCTGCAACCGCAGGACCTGGTACGCCAGTTCCTCTATCGCGTTGATGCCCTTCTCATGGTCGGCGCCGGCGTGGGCGGCCCGACCCAGCGCGGTAACTGTGTACTGGCCTGTCCCCTTCCGCCAGACCTTCAGTGCGCCGTCTGGTCGGGCAGGTTCCATGCAGAAGACGACCCGCGCCCGGGCGGCCTCGGCCTCTATGAGCGGGCGTGAGGAGGGGCTGCCGACCTCTTCGTCGGAGTTGAAGAGAACGGTTATCGGATAGCGGGGAGGGAAGCCCATAGCCTGTAGGCCTTCCAGCACAGTCAGAATGATTGCGGCGCTGGCCTTATCGTCGTAGATGCCGGGGCCGAAGGCCCGTTCCCCCTCCACCCGCCAGGGCCGCTCCGTCAACGTCCCGACCGGCCAGACGGTGTCCAGGTGGCAGAGAAGCAGGAACCCGCCCTCGCCCTGACCCCAGCGGGCCAGCAGGTGGTCGCCCCAGCGCTCCTGCGGGATGACGGCCACTTCAGCGCCGGCCGCGCGGGCCCGTTCAGCCACATAGCGGACCACCCGGTCCACAGCGGCCTTGTCGGTGCTGGGGGATTCCATCTCCACCAGTTCGCGCAGGAGGTTCAGCGCGACGTCCATCCGCCGGGCGAAGAAGTCCAGCCAATCGGACATCGTTCCTCCGGAGTCATCGGATCGCCGCAGAGAACGTAAAGAACGCAGAGATTTTGGTTGTTTCGCGTTCTCCGCGACCTCTGCGGTTAGAGGGTTGTGGGCGATGTCAGTCCCAGCGCCCCATACAGCCGGGCATAATCAAAGTGTTCGGCCATCAGCGCCTCAAAACGGGCCAGTTTCTCCGGCTGGGCCAGCCGGGTCTTACCGAAGACTCGCTCTATGGCCTCCACTGTCTCCAGGGTGTTCTGGCGGGCCAGGAGAACAGGGACGCTCAGCTCTTCGGCCCGGCGGAGGACTTCCGGCTGCGGGCGCAGATGGCCGGTGAGGATCAGGCAGGAGACGGACGTTTCCAGTGCGGCCCAGTGGATGTCGGCCCGGTCGCCGCCGGTGATGACGGCTTTCGGCGCGGGGACCCGCCGGATGCGCGGGAGGGCCTGGTCTACCCCCATAGCCCCCACCACCAGATTCTCGATCAGGACGTCGCGCCGCTCTGGCACGGCGAGAAACTCCGCGCCCAGTACCTGGGCCAGTTCGCCCACGCTGATGGCGCGCAGCCGCTCCTCCCGGGGGAGCACGCCCAGCACCCGAATGCCGCGCCCTTCCAGACAGGGAGAGGCCACTTCCTGGACGAACCCCCAGGATGCCTGGGGTACCCCGTTCAGTACGACGCCCAGGAGCCGACCGCCCAGGCGCAACTGGGCCACGGCGCAGTCATCCACCAGATTCATCTCATTGTAGAAGGGGATGACCGCGAGGACCGACGCGTCCAGCGCGTCGGCAACATCGGCGGGCCCCAGCCCGATGCCGACACCCTCCCGCAGGGAAGCGCCGCCTTCCACCAGTACGACGTCCCGGCCAGCGGAGACCCGTTCATACATGGCACGCACTTCGGCCATCAGGTCCCGTCCCAGGCACCCGCAGAGGATGTCCCGCAGAACGGCGGGAGTCAGGCGGACCCCCACCAGCGCTTCGGTCGGCATTTCCAGATTCAGCACCCGCCGGACGAAGTCGGCGTCCTCATCGGGCGTCTGGCCGGGGATCGGCTCCCAGGCCTGGGTGGAGAGGGGCTTGAAGTAGCCTACCCGGTATCCGTCCTGCTGGAGCCGCCGGCCCAGGGCCAGACAGACAGCCGTCTTGCCCGAGAAACTCTGGAGAGAGGGGATATAGAGAGTTTTCATGGGTTCTCCTTTCCGAGCACACCCAGACGCAAGGACATTGTGTCGTGGTGTGATAGAATCTTTTTAACTCAGCACCAGCCGCATGTCCAGGGCCACGGCCCCCCGGCCCTCTTCGTAGACGACCAGGGGGTTGATGTCCAGTTCCACGATCTCTGGGAAGTCGGTAACTAACTGGCTCACCCGGCAGAGGGCATCCACCATTGCGGCGTGGTCGGCAGGGGGTTCGCCCCGGACACCCTCCAGCAACGGGTAGGAGCGAATCTCCCGGATCATCTCTGCGGCCTCCTCTGGCCCGAAGGGGGCCACGCGGAAGACGACGTCTTTCAGGGCCTCCACGTAGATGCCGCCCAGGCCGAAGGCGACCAGCGGCCCGAACTGCGGGTCGCGGCTCATGCCGATGAGGACTTCCCGGCCGGGCGGCACCATTTTCTGCACCAGACACCCCCAGATGCGCGCGCCGGGGACGTAGCGGGTGGCCCGGTAGACGATGAGGTCAAAGGCATCCCGGACGTCGGCGGGGGAGCGCAGGTTCAGCCGCACGCCGCCCACGTCGGTTTTGTGGAGGATGTCCGGCGAGGCAATTTTGAGGACGACGGGGTAGCCCATGTCCTCAGCGGCGGCGATGGCCTCCTCCGGCGTGGCGGCCAGGCGCGATGGCGGGAGGGGGAAACCGTAGGCTTCCAGAATCGCGCGCGCTTCGGCGTCGCCAATGCTCACCCGTCCCTGGGCACGGGCCTCGTCCAACACTTTCCGCACGGCGGCCCGGTCGGCCTCAAAGTGAGCGGGCGGGTAGGACGGTTGTTCCCGTTCCTGGCGGTAGCGGACCATCGCGGCCAGCGCGGCCGCCGCGCGCTCCGGGAAGGGGTAGTTGGGGATGCCGTACTGTTGCAGGATGGCGATTCCGGCCGCGATGCGGGATTCGCCCATAAAGCATCCCAGGACCGGCTTGGAGTGTTCCCGCGCCACGCGCCCGACGACGTGCGCCGTCTCCTCAATCTGGGTCATCGCCTGGGGGGTAACGATGACAATGACGCCGTCCACTCCGGGGTCCGCCAGGACCAGCCGCAGCGCGTGCTCGTAGCGGTCGGCCAGGGCGTCTCCCAGGACGTCCACGGGGTTGGCCGCAGACGCCGCGCTGGGAAGGTTGGCCATGAGGGCCTCCACGGTTTCTGGCCTGAGGCGCGCCAGTTGCAATCCGGCGTGCTCCAGCGCGTCCGTGGCCAGGATGCCCGGCCCCCCGGCATTAGTAACGACGGCGATGCGATCGCCCGGGGGCAGAGGCTGGTAGGCGAAGGCCAGGGCCAGGTCAAAGAGGTGCTCCATAGACTCGGCCCGGATGACGCCAGCCTGCCGGAAGGCGGCATGATAGGCGGCCTCGGAGCCCGCCAGGCTCCCAGTGTGGGAGGAAACCGCCCGCGCGCCGGAGCGGGTAACGCCCGATTTCACCGCCACCACCGGCTTCTTCCGAGTAACCCGTCGGGCTACCTCCATGAATCGCTGGCCGTCCGGCAGTCCCTCAATGTAGGCCAGGATGACTTTGGAGCCGGGGTCGTCCTCCCAGGCCTCCAGCAGGTCCACCTCGTTGACGTCCGCCTTGTTGCCCAGGCTGACGAAGCGGGAGAAGCCGATGCGCCCGGCCAGGGCCATATCCAGGACGGCGGTCCCCAGCGCGCCGGATTGGGACATGAAGGCGATGGGGCCGCCCGGGGGCATCCCGGCGGCGAAGGTGGCGTTGAGGGGGGTGTTCGTGTCTATGACGCCCAGGCAGTTGGGGCCGATAAGGCGGATGCCGTAGCGGCGGGCGATGTTGACAACCTCCAGTTCCCGCTCCAGTCCCTCGCGGCCGGCCTCCCGGAATCCAGCGCTGATGACGACAGCGGCGGGCACTCCCTTCTGCCCGCATTGCTCCAGCGCGGTCGGCACCAACGGGTACGGAATGACGATGATGGCCAGGTCCACCGGCCCGGGGATGTCCAGGACGGTGGGGTAGGCCCGCAGGCCCAGAATCTCATCGGCCTTGGGGTTGACCGGATAGAGGGCGCCGGGAAACCCGCCCTCCTTGAGATTGGCCAGTACTGCGTACCCCAGTTTCTCCGGGTCCCGCGACGCGCCGATGACGGCGACAGAAGATGGGCGGAAGAAGAAATCTAACCGGTTATCTGTTTGAGCGGACATCTGTTCTCCGATGATTAGGACTTCCGTTACTCGTTTGGGGCTCAGAACATACTGGTAGCCGGTCAGACGGGTAACGGTTACCCGGCATTTGAAGCGCCGCATATCCTTCAACAATAGACGGAATTCCGTCCGACCGGTAGGAGACGACCAGGATAGAACGGTGGAACGTTTCCAACATCCGCCGGAATCCTTCGCGGACTCTCTGGGGGTCGTTCCAGAGGTTGGGCCGCTCCCGAAGCCGACGGTGTTGGGTGGAGTAATCAACTCATTCGGGCCAGCGGTCGTAGTGAACCAACCCTTCCAGAAAGTGGTACAAGGCCAGATAGTCCAGCCACTCGTTCTCCTCATCGGTGTAGTAGATGCCCTGGAGCGTCTCGGTGATGAAATGGCGGTACGGCTTACCAGTGAGCCAGTACGAGACGACGCCGTTCCCGCCGAAGGCATCCAGGGCGGTATGGAAATCCAGGCGCTGAAGATGCTTTCCAATCCAGGGCATCAGTTTGGCCTTGCTTTCCTGCCTTCTGCTCCTAAACGCGCAAGGCGTCCATTCCTTC
The DNA here is from genome assembly GCA_025060135.1 of Anaerolineae bacterium. GTDB lineage: Bacteria > Chloroflexota > Anaerolineae > B4-G1 > DUEL01 > SpSt-77. Next base: position 11,623 of record JANXCY010000007.1, read on the forward strand.
CCGCAATGCCGCCAGTTCTTTGACCGAGCCGATGTTTTTCTGCTGCTCCTGATCTATCCCCGCCTTCTTCGGATTATAACATGAAGTGGCGGAAACGGCGAAGCGGGTCGCCTTTGCTTCGCGAGACGTTAACGGGGAAATGCGCGCATCACCATAGGCAAATAGAGATGGGATGCCCAGGGGATAATGGCTCGGTTCCACCGAAGCGCCGGGTCGCCCAGCAAAACGTAGGTGTCCAGCAGGTCGCTTCCCTGAGGGGCTCCCACCAGATTCAGTTTCCCCGCCAGGGTTGCTTCGCCTACTGTCCCGACGGTGTCGGAGAAGACAGCCCGAAAGAGTCCTGCGGCCAGGGGGCTATGTCCGGCGCTCACCCCTCGGCCCGCTGGCCCCCAGGCAGCCACCGCCCCTGCCTCCAGGCGGGTAACCAGCGCCTCGTCCAGCGTCGGCTCCGGACGATGGAACGCGCCGGTGAAACAGGTCATCTCCACCAGAACCGGGTAGCGGCGGCGATTACGCAGAGCGGATAGGTCGTCCAGATGGAACAGCCGCTCCACCGCCCACTGCTGCCAAGAAGCGTGGCCGAAGTACTGGATCAGGAAGGCCCCCTGGTTCCAGTCCTTCAGGAGAGCCGTACGGAGGCTGGGAGCCCCGGATGCACAAGCGTCCTTAGGGCAGTACCGCCGGGTGACGGTGAAGGGAGCGGTTACCCAGGCCGCCGTCGCCTCGGAAAGAGCGTGGAAATCCCCGGCCGCGTCCGGATCGTCGGCGACCAGGAGGACCGACGCGTTCCAGCCGCCGGGGAGCGGTGGGGTCTCATACTCCACGATTTTCTGGACAACGGCGCGGGCCTCATCGGCGGTCTCTACCGGCAACCGCCCCACCAGCAGGTCGGGGAGGTTATCGTCCCCGTCCACACAGACGTAGCGGTTGTCGGCGGCGGTTTCCCCCGTTTCCGGGTCCACGTCGGCCAAGTACGGCGGAATGAAGGTGGGAGGCGATTCGGGACGGTATCGCTTCGGATCATAGGAGCCATCGCCGACCAGAAGGACATGGACAGGTCGGGGGTCCCAGGTGGTGTATACCTCCGCGATGAAGCGACGGATGGCTTCCGGGTCGGGCCGGCCATCGCCCCAGGAATCGTAGACCCCCAGGATATTGACGACAGCGACGGAAAGGCCCTGGGACCGGCGCAGGTTGACCAGCGGACCCAGGGCATCGGCGAGGGCCGGATGGGTGATGATCAGGTAATTGGCCCCGGGCGCGCCGGCAGCGTACACTCCTCCAAGGTCTTCCCGGGGACGGATGCGGTCGGGCGCGCGGATGGCTCCCTCGGCGGCGACGTGGTAGCGGCGGGGACCGCCGCTGGATGGGTCGCCCATAGTAATCGTCTGGCCATTCACCCGGATGCCGGTTAGCCGCTGAGGACGGAGCGGGTCGGTAACGTCGCAGGCCCGGTAGGGCCCAGGGGTGCCCAGGGTTACCGTGTAGGCCCTCGGCCCAGATGCCCCCAAGAAGGTGGCCGACGCACCCACCGGTACAGCGGATCGGGCATAGCGGACGGCGAACGCGTCCAGCCAGGCACCGGAGGTCAGCACGGGGGTTACGGATAAGATGTTGCTGCCGCTGCGGAGAACAGAGGACGGAATCGCCAACGTGGTGGTCAAACCGGTCCGACCCGTCCATTGGACTTGGCCGATCATTGTGTGGTTGATGCGAAGGTTCCAGCGATGCTCTCCAATGGTTCCGGTAGTATGACCGATGGCCCAGAGGGTCAGGGTGGCCGGTTGGGTTGCATCCACGGCGGAGAGGGAAAAGGGGTAAGTATAGGTGATCGGATGAAGGGTGAAGCCGGTTAGGTAATCCCATGCCCAACGGTCCCCGTCCCGACCTGGCGGGAGGCCCGCCGTGAGGCTGGCAGGCATATACAGGCGATTGTCCTCAAAGGTCTCCTCCATCCACGGGGTCCCGGCGGGAAGCCCGGAGGGATCAGCGGAGCGAGAGGTCATCCGCAGGCCAGGGCTCTCGTCGGCCACCAGGCGGTAGACGTCCACTCTGGCCCAGCGGCTGAAGCGGGGTTCGGCGTAGAAGAGGATGGACTCGTTGTCCTCAAAGACGGCATCTTCGTCGCCTTCCCACTCGTATGCCACCTCCGCCGGACCCTGGAAGAGGCGAAGGTTATGGGGGTCGGAAGTCGTCAGGCCCAGGGGGGCCAGTTGAGCGTACGCCACCCGGTAGAGGCCGGGGCGGGAAATCTCCAGAAAAGCCTCCCGGAGGCTGCCCTGCGGCCGAGGCGACGAGGGGGAGGGCCCCATTGGAAAGGTCGGAGCCACATCCTGGGGGTTGAGGACGGTTCGGCGGACGACTTCCAGAAGGGGGTCGGTAGCGTTGGCCGGAGCCTGATTTTCAGGGAGATCCCCGCGCTTCCCATCCACCGGCGCGGGCTCCCATTGGACCTCTACCCGGAGGTGGCGGTAGATATGGAGTTGGTTCCCTTCCGGGAGGGCCGGGTAAAAGAGGATGCGGGCCAGACGGACGCCGCGCAGCACTCCCAGTTCTTCCAGGGCGAGGGGCGCGGAAGGGGCCGGGAGCGGGTCGGCGGAGGCGGGGGTCAGATCAGAGGAGCCCTCCGGCTTCGGGACGACCTCCGGGCGTGGGGCCATAGCGACCGGAGCGGGCAGGGGGACGGATGTGGTTTCCGCCGACAGGATCCGAAGGATCGGAGACTTTCCCGGCGGCACTGCTATCAGGACAGAAGTGAAAGGGAGACGCCATGCGCCGGGCTGCTCGTCTATGGCATAATTCCCGGCGGTAACTTCTACGGTTCCGTCTGGCAGCGGACGGAAATCAGGGGGAGGAGGCGTCCATTCCACGATCAGGCTGCGCGATGGGTGCTCCGGGGGCGGCAGAGCCGCGCGCAGGGGCAGGAGGCCGAAGCAAAGAATACCAATACCCGCCAGCCGCCCGGTGCGCCACGCCCGGATTCTGGCCCTCTTCAACTGCTGGAGAAAACCGCTCATCACCACCGATGCGACCCTTGACGATTTCGCGCAACCGGTGTATAATATAAGCGCAATGCGGGGTAGAGCAGTGGCAGCTCGTCAGGCTCATAACCTGAAGGTCGCAGGTTCGAATCCTGCCCCCGCGACCTGAAGCCACAGGCTAATGCCTGTGGCTTTTGGTTGGTCCTGTGAGACAGCCGGAGATTGGGCGACGGCCTTGGAGCCGTCGCCCAATTGCATACCGCAGGGGTGGGAAGACCACTCCTTTCGTGCTATTTAATTTCCACTTTGGCACCCACTGCTTCCAGTTCCGCTCGGGCACTCTCCGCTGCCTCTTTCGGGACGGATTCCAGCACCGTCGCTGGCGCGCTCTCCACCAGGTCTTTGGCTTCCTTGAGGCCCAGGTTGGTCAATTTTCGCACCACCTTGATGACCTCGATCTTCTTCTCGCCGACCTCCTTAAGCACGACGGTGAAATCGGTCTTTTCCTCCACCGGTTCCGCAGGAGCGGCGGCAGCCGCCGCTGGCATAGCGGCCACTGCCACTGGGGCGGCGGCTGTTACACCCAGTTTCTCCTCCAGCATCTTCACCAGTTCGGCGGCTTCCAGAAGGGTCAGTTGACTGATTTCCTCCACCAGTTTCTGTAAATCGGCCATTCTATTCCTCCCTTCAGTGATGTCGCATCCTTCGTTTCAGGCAGTCTGGGGGGCGGTCTTTCCCTCCAGTTTCTCCACATACGCCTGCAGCACGTTCAACACCTGCCGGATTCCACTGGCCACGACACCGGCCACTTGTGAGGCCGGAGCATGGAGAGCGCCCAGGACTCGAGCCAGAAGGACCTCCCGGGGCGGGAGAGTAGCCAGGGCATTCACCTGGGCAGCGGTAATCGGCGTTTTGCCCAGCAGGCCTCCTTTGACGGAGAATTTCTCGTGTCCTTTGGCGAACTCTTGAACGACCTTTGCCGCCGCTGGCACCTCGCCGTGGCAGAACGCCACCGCTACCGGGCCTTCCAGCCACTCCCGGGGCATCGTCAGCCCCATCTGTTGGAGGGCCATGAGCAACAATCGGTTCTTGACCACATGGTATGTCGCCCCGGCGCCTCGCAGCGACCGGCGCAGTTCTTCGATTTCCGCCACTCGCAGGCCCCGGTAGTCAGTCAGGATGAGCCCCTGGCTTTCCTGCAGGTGCTTCTGATACTGCTCTACCCGCTCCGCTTTTTTCGCTCTGGTTATGGCCACCCGACATCACCTCCTTCCGTGTTCCGTATTGTGCGCTCCATAAAAAGAACCCCCGCGCCAGCCGACGCGGGGGAGTTTCCCTCATCCGGTATGGAGAATCCATCACCGATGAGGGAACCGACGCTCGCTCCAGCCTCGGCAGGCAACTTTCAGCGCCCGTTGGCGCGCCTGCTGTCTTCGGCCCGGTTCGCTGATCGCGTATTGCTTATCGTTAGGTGTAATCTGCAGTGTGCAATCTGCCGCTATGCCACTTCCAGCGCCTGCGCCGCCACCGGGTCCACCTTGATCCCCGGCCCCATGGAGGATGCCAGGGTAACTTTGCGAATGTAGGTGCCCTTGGCGGCCGTGGGGCGGGCCTTCTTCACCGCGTCCATTGCGGCTGCCAGGTTCTCCAGCAGCGCCTGGTTGGAGAAACTGACCCGGCCGATGGGGATATGGAGGTTGGCCGTCTTATCCACGCGGAACTCGGCGCGGCCGGCCTTTGCTTCAGCGATCACCCGGGGCAGGTCCTCCGGCGGCACCACAGTGCCGGTCTTGGGGTTGGGCATCAGCCCGCGCGGGCCCAGGATACGGCCCAGGCGGCCCACCTTCCCCATCATATCCGGCACCGCTATAGCGACGTCAAAATCGGTCCAGCCGTCCTGAATCTTCTTGATCCCTTCGTCGTCCGAGATGACGTAATCCGCTCCGGCGGCCTCGGCGATACGGGCGGCGTCGCCGGCTGCGAAGACCAGCACCCGCACCCTCTTGCCCAGACCGTGGGGGAGCAGAACCACTCCCCGTACCTGCTGGTCAGCATGGCGGGGGTCCACCCCCAGGCGGATATGGACATCCACCGAGGCATCAAAACTGGCATACGAGGTCTCTTTGACCAGTTGGATCGCCTCCTGCGGTGAATAGAGGCGGTTACGGTCCACCTTCTTCAGTGCTTCCAGGTACTTCTTTCCTCGTTTTGGCATCTTCCCTCCTTGTGGTGAATAACGGGCATTGCCCTCCCACCGGGCCGGTTAATCCACGATTTCAATCCCCATACTGCGCGCGGTTCCCTCAATCTGGCGCATCGCGCCTTCCAGGTCCAGGGCGTTCAGGTCCCGCATTTTCATCTGAGCGATCTCCCGCAGCTGAGCCCGGGTGATCCGTCCCACCTTGCTGCGGTTCGGCTCCGAGGAGCCTTTCTCTATCCCGGCGGCTTTGCGGAGCAGGTCCGGCGTGGGTGGCGTCTTCAGCACGAAGGTGAAGGACCCATCCTGATAAATGGTAACTTCCGCTGGGATAATGTTGCCCGCCATAGACGCCGTACGGGCGTTGTATTCTTTACAGAACTGCATCAAGTTGATGCCGTGCTGGGCCAGCGCCGGTCCTACGGGCGGCGCCGGATTGGCCTTGCCGGCCTCAATCTGCAATTTCACCACGGCTTTGACTTTCTTCATCTGCGCGCTCCCACCAAGTCTGCGATCTGCAATCCGCTACACCCGCTCCACCTGCAGGAAATCCAGTTCCACCGGCGTATCCCGCCCGAAGAAGGAGACCAGGACCCGCACCTTGGTCCGCTCTTCGTCAATGGTATCCACCACGCCGATGAAATCTCGGAACGGGCCATCAATGATGCGGACCTTCTGGCCAGCCTTGTAGGTAACCTTGACCCGGGGCGCCTCGGCCTCCATCCGCTTCATAATCGCCTGCACCTCTTCCGGGCGCAAGGGCGTTGGACGGTTGCCCATTCCCACGAAACCGGTTACCCCGGGGGTGTTGCGGACCACTGACCAAGACTCGTCGTCCAGAATCATCTGCACCAGGACATAGCCGGGGAACACCCGACGCTCCACGGTGCGCCGCTTGCCGTCCTTGACCTCAATCTCTTCCTCCGTCGGGATGACCACCTGGAAGATTTTATCCTGCATGCGCATAGTCTCAATGCGCTGCTCTAGGTTGTGCTTGACTTTGTTCTCGTAGCCGGAGTAGCAGTGGATGACGTACCATGCCCGCTCGTCCGTCGGCTCGGCGGTCGGGTCGGACGATGCGCCCGCACTCCCGGCGCGCCCGACTGGAGCGGGCGGGTCTGTATCCGGTGGAAGGGAACGATGGCGCGTGGGCAAGCCCCCGGCTGGGGACTCCTCGCGCGCTTCGGTTTCCGGCCCCCCTTCTTCCAGGCGGTCTTCCTGGTCCATTTGCTCACCTCTTCGTTGCTGTTACTCTTGCTGCCGTCCCACGATCACCCCGACGACAATGCCCGCCACCAGGACAGCCAGGCCCATTGCGATTCGCCAGGGGTCGCTCTCTATAATGCCCCGCAGCCACCACGAGAAGAGCACGTCCATCAGCCAGAGAAACAGGGCCATGCTGAGGGTAACCACCAGAACAATGCGAGTCAGCCGCCAGGTCTCTTCCCGGGTGGGCCAGCGAACTCGTTTCACCTCCACCCGAGTCTCCCGGAAATACCGAACCAGCGCGTTTTCCTTTTTCACGGTGAACTCTTCTCCAGCGTTATCGGATTCCGTGCTCTCGCCTAACATTCAAGACACCGCCGGGGTGGGCGGTGTCTTGAAAAGGTCAGGCAGGGGGTGCGGGACTTGAACCCGCAGCCTGCGGTTTTGGAGACCGCTGCTCTGCCTTATTGAGCTAACCCCCTGCGGTTGCCGATCGCCCTGCGGGAACAGGAACAGGGCCTGCTCTACTTGGTTTCCCGGTGGAGCGTGTGTCTCCGGCAGCGCGGGCAGAACTTGCGCAGTTCCAGCCGCGATGGATCGTTCCGCCGATTCTTCTCGGTGGTATAATTCTGCTCTCTACACTCCGTACAGGCCAGAGTAATCGTCAAACGAGCCGCTTTCCCCTTCTTCGCCATGAGATTCCCCGAAGTTCTTGCCATTTACCCGATGGGAGGGTCGCCCTCTTGGGTTGGCGCTGGCGACTCCTACCATAGGGTTTCCGCAGCCGCGCGATTCCCCCGATTCCGCATCCGCAACGGATGACTTTCGGGTCCGTTACCCGGTATCTATCCGCCGAGGGAGAAGAGCGCTTAGGAGCCCACGATGGGAATCGAACCCATAACCACACCCTTACCAAGGGTGTGCTCTGCCGATTGAGCTACGTGGGCATCCCAGTGGGCCGGGCAGGACTCGAACCTGCGAAGGCTGAGCCAGCGGATTTACAGTCCGCCCCCTTTGCCGCTCGGGCCACCGACCCACAAGCCGACGGCGGGACTTGAACCCGCACACTTCCGCTTACAAGGCGGATGCTCTGCCGATTGAGCTACGTCGGCAGAAACATTATACCACACCTATCTTCAGGGTCAAGTCCCAGGGTAAGATAAGTATACCCCAATCAGGCCCTTTTGTCAAATCTACCTTCGCTTCGGGGTGCATGCACGATGGGTTAGTGAGGGAGTAGGGTAAATTGAACGAACTGCTTTCGGGCCGTGCCCTTTGTTGACGTGTAGCAATATTGTGCTACAATTCTTCTATCTACTGTTCCCGATGTTACCGCTTTCGCGGAGCGAGTCGGATGGCTGATCCGGGGAGCAAACACCAGCGCTCTTCTATCCCCGACGGGGCCCCCTCCTTTCGTGGGACCTCCCGCTGGCTGCTGGGAGGATGGCTGGCATTCTCTGCCGTGATTCTGGTCTGGGCGGCACTCCTGGCGATTCAGACGATCCATATCCCCTTCCCGGGCCTGTTCACCGAACCCACGCTGGTCGTGAATAACATCGGCCTGATGTCCTGGAGCGGGTACGCGGCCGGCCTGCGCCTGCCAGAACAATTGGTCGCTCTGAACGGGAAGCCCCTGGAGCACCCTGGAGCGCTGATAGAAGCCCTGCGCACCCATCAGGTCGGAGAGATGGTTACCTTCACGGCCCGGCACGCCGAAACCGGTGCCCTCCGGCAGGTCAAGGTCCGGCTGATGCCCTTTCCTCGGCTGGCCCTGTGGGATTTCTTCCTGATTCCTTATGCTCTCGGTCTGTTCTACCTGAGCGCCGGGGGATGGATGCTCTGGCGACAGGGGCAGGCGGAAGCCGGACAGGTCTTTACGCTGTTCTGCACGTTCATCGCCCTGATGAGCGGCCTTTTCCTGGACGTGTATACCACTCATCGCCTGTTTCCCCTCTGGGTCGCCGCGATCCCGCTGGTGGGAAGCGCGGCCATCCACCTGGCCCTGGTTTTCCCCCGCCCAGCAACGGCGCTGCAGCGATTCCCCTGGCTGCGCCTGGGGGTGTACCTCCCGGCCCTGGGGCTGGCCGTCGCGGGCTGGCTCACCACAGCCGATATGGCCCATCCCATCGCCTACTTCGTCCCCTGGAGGTGGGGACGGGCCTGGGCCGGCATTGGCGGCCTGGTGCTGATCGGGATGATGGTGTACCACCGGCTGCGCTCCCGCTCCCCCATCATCCGGGCCCAGACGTACATCGTCCTCCTGGGAACTCTGCTCTCTTTCCTCCCGATGATGGTCTGGATTCCCCTCGCCTTCCGGCCCGGTTTTCCGTTCCAGCCCGCCCTGTTGCTGCCACCGTTCATCTTCTTCCCGCTCTCCGTCGCCTACGCGATTCTCTTCCCCCGGACGCTCAACATTGATTGGGTGGTCCGCAGCGCGGTGGTCTACGTGCTCCTCACCCTGGTCCTGGTCGGCACGTTCGCGCTCCTTCTGGGCCTGCTGGGGCGCTGGCTCCACGTCCCCGCGCTCTCCATTCCCCCGGTGGTGCTGGCCGTGCTGGTGCTGATCGTGGTGGTGGGCACCGGACCGCTGCGCGACGGGCTGATCCGGGGAGTGGACCGCCTGCTGGGACGCAAGGTGGCACCGGAGCGGGCTCTGCGGGCGTTCGGAACCGAAACCGCCACTGCGCGGACAGCCGATGAGGTCATCGCTACAGCAGCCCGGACCATTGGAGAGGTGCTCGCGCCGCGCTTTGTTCTCTGGTACATGCAGGACCCGCGTAGCGGGATATACGTTCCCCGGGCTCTCTCTGGTACCCCTCCGCTCTCCCCACCCCCCTTCCGCCCGGACGGGCCACTGGCCCGCCGGATGACCAGCGACCTCCGTCTCCTGTACCTCTCTGTGGACGACGTGCTTCCGCCGGGCCTGGAGGAGGAAGAGGAGCGGCTGGCTGCGCTGGGGCCGACCCTCTTTGTCCCCCTTCCCGGATGGGGCTGGCTGGTCATCGGGCCGACCCTTCTGGAACGCTTTCGCGCCCGGGACGCCTGGTTCCTGGAAACGCTGGCCCCGCAGGTAACCGCTGCCCTGGAACGGGTCCGCCTGATTTCCGACCTGGAGCGTCGGGTACAGGAACTGGAGGTGGTGGGAACCATTGCCCAGTCGGTGAGTTTCTCCGTCCAGCCGGATGACTTGATGGAACTCATCTATACCCAGGTCAACCGGGTACTGGAGGCCCGTAATTTCTACATCGCTCTCTACGACCCCGAAACCCGCACCCTGCGGTTCACATTCTACGTGGAGAACGGTGAGCGGCGGTATCCGGAGGATGTCTGGCCGGATACCGAGGGACTGACTGGCCTCATCGTCCGGACTGGCCAGCCGATTGTTACCGACGATTATCTGACCGAATGCGAGCGGCGGGGAGTCCGGCCAGGCGGTCGGCCGGGCCGGGCCTGGATGGGGATGCCCCTCGTCTCCCGGGACCGCATCCTGGGCGTGATGACCGTCTCTAGTTTTGATCCCGATGGGGTCTATACACCCGAACAGGTACGGGTCTTTCAGGTCATCGCCGACCAGGTTGCCGCCATCCTGGATAAGGTCCGCCTCTACCAGGAGACGGAGAAATGGGCTCGGCGGCTGGAAGGGTTAAACGAGATGGGCCGCCTCCTGGCATCCACGCTGGACCTGAACTGCCTGCTGGACATGACGGTCCGGAAGGCGGTGGACCTCCTTCAGGCGGAGGCCGGGGCCTTATTGCTGGTGGACGAAGAGACCGGCGACCTGGTTCCCCGGGTCACGGTGGGCCTGTCCGAACCGGCCGGTGCCCGCCTCCTCGCCGGAGCCGACATCGCCAGACAGGCCGTCCGGGAGAACCGCCCGATCCGGGTCGCCTCTCCCCGCCGGGAGGAGTATCGGGAAGGGGACCACCGGCCTCTTTCCGCTGCCCACTCCTGGCTCTGCGTGCCGCTGACGGCTCCAGGAGCCGCCATCGGCGCACTGGAGATGATGAACCGCCGGGATGGTCGCCCCTTTGACGAAGACGACGAGCGGCTACTGACTGCCTTCTCTGCCCAGGCGGCTATCGCCATCCAGAATGCCCGCCTCTTTGCAATGACCGATCAGGCGCTGGCGGCCCGGATAGAGGAACTCTCCATGATGCAACGGATTGACCGGGAATTGAACGCCACGCTGGACTACGAGCAGACCATGAAGGCGGCTCTGGAATGGGCCATCCGGCGAACCGGCGCCGACATCGGGCTGATCGCGGTCCTGGCCGAGGAAGACGGGCGACAGGGCCTCCGGCTCCTGGTCCATCACGGTTATCCGCCCGAATGGATAGAGCAATACCGGAACACGCTCTGGCCACTGGATCGGGGCATCGTCGGACGGGTGGCCCGCACGGGTCAGCCGGAACTGATCGCCGATGTCCGCCACGACTCCGAGTACACTGCCATCGTGGAGGGAATGGTCGCTCAGATGACCGTCCCCATCCGGCGGGAAGAACGCCTGATCGGCATCATTGTGCTGGAGACGGCCCGGGCGGATCAGTTTGGCCCGGAGGCGCTGGACTTCGTCGTCCGTCTGGCCGACCATGCCGCCATCGCCATAGAGAACGCTCGCCTGTTTGCCGCAGTAGAAGCTGCCAACCAGGCCAAGACGGACTTTATCTCCTTCGTCTCCCACGAACTGAAACAGCCGATGACGGCCATCAAGGGGTACACCGACCTGCTGGTCAAGGGCCTGGCGGGCGAATTGACCGAGACCCAGCGCTCGTTCCTGGAGGTCATCCGGGCCAACGTGAACCGGATGGACACAATGGTGCAGGAATTGCTGGACGTTTCCCGCATAGAAGCGGGGCGGCTGCGGTTGGAGATTGGTCAGGTCGCGTTGCGGGAGGCCATAGAAGAGGCTGTCCGGGCCATCCGACAGGAGATAGAGGCCCGGCGGCAGACGCTGGAAGTGGAGATCGCGGAGCCGCTCCCTCCGGTAATGGCGGATCGGAACCGGGTGGTGCAGATTCTGACCAATCTGTTGAGCAACGCGTACAAATACACCCCGGAAGAAGGCCACATCTGGATCACGGCCTGGCGGGATAAAGGTTTTGTGGTCTGCTCCGTCTCCGATACCGGGATCGGCATCCCGCCGGAGGATCAGGAGCGGCTATTTACCAAATTTTTCCGGTCGCAGCATCCGATGGTCCGGAGCGTCCCGGGCACCGGTCTGGGACTGGTCATCGCTCGCAGTCTGGTAGAACTCCAGGGGGGCCGCATCTGGGTGGAAAGCGAGCCGGGGAAAGGGAGTACGTTCACATTCACACTGCCCATAGCGGGAGTAGCCGATGATTCAAACCGAGCGTCTGACCAAGCGATTTAATGGCTTTACGGCGGTGGACGGAGTGAACCTGACTGTGCGACCGGGACGGATCCTGGCCCTTCTGGGCCCCAACGGAGCGGGGAAGACCACCACCGTCCGTATGCTGGCGGCCATCCTGATGCCGACTGAAGGTCGGGCGGTGGTCGCCGGATACGATACCCGCCAGGACCCGATTGCGGTGCGTCAGCGAGTGGGGCTCCTGACGGAACAACCGGGCCTCTACCTGCGGATGTACGGTGGGGAATATCTGGAATTCTTTGGCCGGCTCTACGGGCTGGACCTGGAGACCTGCCAGCGGCGGGCCCGGGAATGGCTGGACCGGTTCGCGATGCCGGAAGCGTGGGGCCGGCGCATCGGGGAATATTCCAAAGGGATGCGCCAGAAGCTGGCCCTGGTGCGCGCGCTGCTGCATGATCCGCCGGTCCTCCTGCTGGATGAGCCCACCTCCGCGATGGACCCTCACAGCGCCAAATTGGTACGGGATGCTATTCTCTCCCTGCGGGACGAGCGACGCACTATCCTGGTCTGCACCCACAACCTGATGGAAGCGGAAGTGGTGGCGGATGAAATCGCCATCATTCGGAAGGGGCAGATCGTTGCCCTGGGGACCCCAGCGGAGTTGAAGCAGCAACTTCTGGGGCCTCCGTTGATGGAACTCCGTCTGGCAACCTCCACCGACGGCGCCCGGCCGGTGGTGGCCCGCTGGGCCCCGGTGGTGGAAGAGGGGCCCAATTGGATTCGCTATCGGGCCGACGCGCCGGAAAAGGTCAATCCGGCCATTGTGCGCGCGCTGGCCGAAGCCAATATCCCGGTCGTTATGCTGAGCGAGGTCCCGCGCAGCCTGGAAGCGGTCTATTTGCGCGTGGTGGAATCGTAGAGCGCACCGTACCCATCCCTTCAGGACGGGTACAGCGGCTCTGGAGAGTGGGCTGTCCGACTGGTATTGTGCAGGCTAACAGTTCTCCCCAGAGGCCGGTGCGTAACTCCTGATCTCTGGTAAGGAGCCGAACGATGAGTGAGGTAGGCCGGCCGTACGAATTTCGCCGAAGCCTCTGGATCCGGCAGATATGGCATCTGCTGTGGCGGGAACTGCGCGATTATCTGCGGGACTGGCGGATTCTGTTCCCCATCTTCGCGTTGACCCTGCTTTTTCCATTCGTGATGCGTTTCATCACCGGCTATCTGGAGAGTTCGTTCTATGAGCGCTGGGGGGCCGAAGGAGTAACGACCCGCCTGTTGCCCCTGATGCTCCTACTGGTAGGATTTGTCCCCGTTTCCATCTCCCTGGTCATCGCGCTGGAGACCTTCGTGGGGGAAAAAGAACGGATGAGTCTGGAACCGCTGCTGGCCACTCCCCTTTCCAATCTGCAACTGTATATGGGGAAAATGATGGCCGCGTTGCTCCTTCCATTGATGGCCGCCACAGTGGGGATCGCCTTCTATATGACTATTCTGCCCATACAGGCCCGTCCCAATGCCTCTACCCTTTTGCAGATTATGCTGCTCACCTTTGGAAAAGCGCTGGTGATGGTCTCCGGTGCCGTGATTGTCTCCAGTCAGACGACCAGCGTGCGGGCCGCCAACCTCCTGGCCAGTTTCATCCTGGTCCCGATGGCCCTGCTGGTCCAGCAGGAGAGCTTCATTCTCTTGGAAGGTGGCAACCGGCTCCTGTGGTACATCCTGCTCTTCCTGCTGGTGGCGAACGTTATGCTGGTCCGGATGGGGATCCGTCTCTTCAACCGAGAGGAACTACTGGGACGGGAAATTGATGAACTGAACCTGCGCAACATCTGGCGGATGTTCCGGAAATACTTTGTCTGGGAGCGGTGGTTTTTCGGACAACCGCCGGAGCGGTTACCTCGCTCCCTGCGCTGGGTGAGCACATGGACGGGGCTGTATCTGCGGGAAATACCCCGGATTCTGGGCCGTTCCCGTCTGGCCCTGGCCCTGGTACTGGTCTCCCTGCTGGGAGCCATCTGGGTTGGAGGCGCGCTGGCGATCCGTTTCCGGTTGCCCAGCGAGTATATCCCGCTGAATCAGGTAACGGAGGAGACTTTTCGTCAGGCTTCGGCAGCCCTTCCCTGGCTGCCCGCCCTGACGGTTTGGGGCATCCTGGGGAACAATCTCCGCTCTCTCACCCTGGCCGCGATTCTGGGGACCTGCTCCTTCGGGGCTCTGGCGGCGATCCTGTTGATGATCCCCATCGCCATCATCGCCTACCTCACCTTCCAGGTCGCCTGGGCGGGATATGACCCGCTGGTCTTCCTGCTGACGTTTATCTTCCCCCACGGCGTACTGGAACTTCCGGCGGCCATTTTCGCCACCGCGCTGGCAGTGCGTCTGGGGGCCACGTTCATCGCCCCACCCCGGGGGATGAATGTGGGGGAAGGTTGGATGCAGGCCCTGACGGACTTCGTCAAAGGCTTCCTGGGGGTGGCGGTGCCCCTCCTGGCGCTGGCCGCCGCCGTAGAGGTCTTCCTTACACCCGCCCTCGTACTGGCGGTTTACGGGAAATAATTGGCCCCTTCTTGGGAATGCCCCCTTCGGGGTGAAGAAAGAGGGTTGCGGCAGGCGGCGAAGCCGTTGCCGTAACTCCCCTCTTTTCTTCTCCGCTGCCCGGTGCCTCCACTCTCAGCGCGAGACCCCCAGAATCCAGCGTTCATAGAGGTCCCGGTGCTCGTTTCCCGCTATCTCCCTGACCGTTGCCAGAAAAGAATCCGGGGTTGCGATGCCATAGCGGTGGCGGCGATAGTACGCCTGCAGAATGGCAAAGAACGTCTCATCCCCCACCCGCTCGCGCAGGGCATGGAAATAGAGAGGCCCTTTCCGGTACACCACCGGACTGTAGAGGTCCCGGGGATAGGCAGCCACCGGTAGTCCAACGGGCCGGTCTTTTCCCTCCTTCACCAGCCGGTCGTAAGTAGCCTGGAAATCGTTCTTCAGAATATCGGCGGCCGTCTCCGGGCCGTGGAGGAACTCGTGGTAGAGCAACGTGGTGTACTGCGTCAGCGCCTCGTCCAGCCAGGGCTCGTCCACCGGGTCGCTGCCCACCACCCCGTACCACCACTGGTGAGCCACCTCGTGCGCCACCACCCACTCCAGGCGAGGGTGGCCCGTATAAAGGTGCTCCGAAATGACCACCAGAGTGGGATACTCTATCCCTCCGGCGCGTGTGGGTGTCTCCACCACATCCAGTTCCTCGTACGGGTACGGTCCGAAGAGCCGGGAGTAGAGGGTCAGAGCGTCCACAGCCATCCTCAGGACCTGTTCGCCGCTCTCCCGATGGTCGGGGTAGAAATAACTGTGGACGAGGACGCCTTCGGCAACTTGGTGGGCAATCTGATACCTCTCGCCCAGGATGAGGACAAAATCCCGTACTGGCCCAGCCTGGCAGGACCAGCGCCCGGCTTCCAGCACGGCGCACGTCCCGGAGGCCACCAGCGTCATCGTAGGTGGCGCCGTTACGTCCACTTGATAGAAGGCGATGTCGGAGTGGACAGCATCGCCGTATTCCGGCGCTATCTCCACGTTCCAGCCTTCGTCGTCGTAGACAGGGATGATGGGATAGACCCCGGGCAGAGCCATAACGCCGCGCACGTAGGAAAACTGGGCGTAGTCTATCTCGTCAGTCAGCGGGACAGTGGCGGTGAACGCCAGGGTGAGGGTAACGGTCTCCATCGGGTCCAGCGGGGGGTGCAGCGGGAGACGCAGCGCCGATCCGTTCAAGCGGGCCTCCGGGCGAGCCGGGTTCCCGTTCAGGTGAATAGAAGTAACCCGCATCTCGCCGCCGTAGCCGGGAGTGTTAGGGAAGAGACGGAAGTAGAGGTCAGGCAAAGGGACCGCTTCGGTGTTGGTGTAACGAACCTGTTGTTCACCGATCACCTGCGAGCGGGCAATGTCCATCGTCAGGGAAATGGCATAGCAAGGGGCCAGCAAAAGGGCGTCGGGCGGGGTCGGGGTATCCAGCGACGGGGCCGCGGGAGCGGAGGGAGGTGTGAGGACCCCAGGGGTGAGCGAGGGCGGAGACGTCAGAGGACAGATGACCAGCAAGCTCAGTAGCCCCGCCAGGGTCAGCACCCGGACGGGACGAGTAACGGGGACGGGGTGATCCAGGCGACCGCTGAGGGAATCCGGCGGGTTCATCAAGGCTCTCTCCTGCTGCCAAATATATTATCACCAATGCATCCGGGCGCAACTGTCCTTGGACCTGCCGCAGGCTGGCATCATTGCAGTGCAGAACGGGTTTCTTGCCCTTTCTCCCATCGGAAATATCAGGATCCATTGAGGACAATCGGCACCGCACGCGTTCAATTCGGGTCCCGTTTCCGATGAGGTTTCATAATGCGTCTCTTTTCTGCGATGGCTCTTTGATGACGAGGCCCTTGCGCCGATCAGGCTGCCGAAATCGGTCAGGCGATTCTGAAAGCCCGCTCTCTCCGCCTGACCGCAATCGCTGCCCAGATGCCCGCAACGAGCGTGGCCGCATCCAAGGGATTCATTTTGTGATTCGCCTCCATCTAGGGAGCCATGTCCCAACTCGTGTCTGAACCTCAGCGCGAGCACTTGACTTTTGGCGATATAATGCTATAATTGGCCTTTGCTATTCCCAAACCCATAGGGCCAGGTTTCGGGATATTCGCTTCCCAAACTGATTGGCCAAAAGCCGAATTTTTACAACTCTGTGTTCATTCGGCCCGTTACCGCTTGGTTCGGTCGTACCCACGCATCCCGATCTTCAGGAGGTGAAGTATGCGACGAAACTGGGCGGTTCTTTTTTTGTTGGTTTCCCTGATTGTCCTGGCCGGACCATTCCCGGTCCGGGCTCAGGAAGGGCAAAGCCTGCTTCTGTTCTGTGATTACCCGGCCCGGGTGGCCGAACTGGGTGAGACCGTTACCTTTAATCTCACCCTCCGGCTCACTGCGGCCCCTCCTCAGACCGTCTATCTGGACGTGAAGGGGCTCCCCGAAGACTGGGACGTCTCCTTCCGGGGGGGCGGCAACGTGGTGCGCGCCGTTTACGTGGAGCCGGATAAGGATGCCTCGGTCAGCCTGCGGGTGGTGGTTCCGGAGAACGTATCCGGCGACACGTACCGCTGGACGGTCATCGCCCGTGGGGAAGGGGTATCGGCAGAATTCCCGCTGGAACTGACGGTGGCCGCGAAACTCCCGCCCCGCCTCACTCTTTCGGTGGACCTGCCCACCCTGCGGGGGGCTGCCACCACCACCTTCCGTTATGACGCCACCTTAAAGAACGAGGGGGACGAAGAGACCACCGTCAACCTGCAGGCCACCGCGCCCCAGGGCTTCCTGGTCTCCTTCAAATATCTGGGCCAAGACGTGACCAGCCTGCCGGTGGGGGCCAATGAGTCCAAACGGATCAGTATTGAAGCCCGAGCCTATACCCAGGTTCCGGCAGGGACCTATCCCATTGAGGTCGTGGCCGTAGGCGGCGAGAGCCAGGCCAGCATCTCCCTGGTCGCCGAGGTTACCGGGCAGCCGGACCTGACCATCCGGACGCCCGATGAGCGGCTCTCCACCCAGGTCTACACCGGACGGGAGACCCCGATTCAGTTGCTGGTCCAGAATAACGGCTCCGCGCCTGCCCTGAACGTGGAACTCTCCGCCAGCCCGCCCTCGGGGTGGTCGGTCCGGTTCGCTCCCGAACGGATTCCGGAAATCCCGGCTGGTCAGCAGGTGGAGATCACAATGCACATCAAGCCGGCCGACAAAGCTGTAGCGGGTGACTATATGCTCACCGTCCGGGCCCGGCCTCAGGACGGCGGCTATGAGTCGGCGGAATTCCGGATCACAGTGCTTACCTCTACCCTCTGGGGCGTTGCGGGCATCGCGCTGATTGCCATCGCCGTCCTGGTGGTCGCCTGGGCCGTGATGCGCTTCGGACGCCGGTAAACGACACCTCCCATAGCGAACCTCGGGAAGTTTGGAGACCGTAGCGCAGGCCGCCCGGCCTGTTCTGCGCAGGCTAAGCCTGCGCCACCTTGTAGCGCAGGCTGCCCGGCCTGGAGATGCAGGCGAACCGCCTGCGCGACGAAAAAAGTTAAGGAGGGCCTATGGACGGACCGGTCATCCAGACACGGGAACTGACCAAGCGCTACGGCGGCTTTGTCGCCGTGGATCGCCTGAACCTGGTGGTGGAGCCGGGCGAGGTCTTCGGCCTTCTGGGACCCAACGGCTCGGGCAAGACGACGACCATCCTGATGCTCCTGGGGCTGACGGAGCCGACCTCGGGGACGGTGCGGGTGATGGGACTGGACCCGGCCCGTCAACCCCTTAGCGTCAAATCCCGGGTCGGCTATATCCCCGACCAGGTCGGTTTCTACGACGACCTGACGGCCCGAGAGAACCTCATCTACATCGCCAAACTGAACGGCATCCCCCGGGCAGAGGCCTACCAGCGGATTGACGAAGCCCTGGAGCAGATGGGCCTGACAGAGGTGGCCGATCGCCCGGTCGGCACGTACTCGCGCGGGATGCGTCAGCGGCTGGGAGTGGCCGAGGTACTGATCAAGCGTCCTGCGCTCATCATCATGGATGAACCGACGCTGGGACTGGACCCGGAAGCGGCGCGGGAGTTCCTGAACACCATCCGCGACCTCAAGGCACAGGGGATTACCCTTCTGGTGGCATCCCACCTCCTCCATCAGATCCAGGCTGTCTGCGACCGGGTGGGGCTGTTCCATCGCGGGCGGATGGTCCTGGAGGGAACGGTGGAGGAACTGGCCCGGCAGGTCCTGGGCGGCGGATACCGGGTGTACGTGGAAGCCATCGGGCCTCAGGCGGCCATCATGGAGGCGCTTCGTCGCCTGCCGGATGCCACGAAAGTGGAGCCTGTGGGGCCGGAGCGGTACATGGTGGAAGGCCGCCGGGACCTGCGGGGCGAGGCGGCCCGCGCCGTGGTGGAAGCCGGAGGCTCTCTGCGCGCCCTCCAGTTGGAGGAACCCAGCCTGGACGACGTCTACGCCCGATATTTCCAGGAGGTGGAGCATGGCTGCGAAGGTTGAGGCTGGACGGCTCCCCCGCGAAGGCTCGCCGTGGACCGGACTCTGGGCGGTGGTCGCCAAAGAGATGGCCGACTACCTCACCGGTATCCGGATGCTGATCCTGGAGGTGCTGATTGTGTTAACCGCTGCCGGTACGGTTTTCATGGCGGCGGAGAACCTGCGCACCACCGTCGGCCAGGACCGTTTCCTGTTCCTGCGGCTGTTCACCGCTCAACGGGACCCACTACCGGCTTTCGTCGGGTTTCTGGCCTTCCTGGTGCCGCTGATCGCGATCGCGCTGACCTTTGACACGGTCAACGGGGAGTTCAACCGGCGGACCCTCTCCCGCGTGCTGGCCCAGCCCATCTATCGGGATGCGCTGCTGTTCGGCAAATTCCTGGCCGGTCTCTTCACCCTGACCCTGGTGCTGACGGCCATCTGGCTCCTGGTCTTCGGGATGGGGCTGGTGCGGCTGGGCGTCCCACCAGGCGGCGAGGAGGTGGCCCGGAGCCTCTGGTTCCTGCTGGCGACAATCTTCTACGGCGGCGTCTGGATGGCGCTGGCCCTCCTCTTCTCGGTCCAGTTTCGGCAACCGGCCACTGCGGCCCTGGCCTCCATCGCCGTCTGGCTCTTCTTCACCGTCTTCTGGGGGATGATCGCCCAGGGGCTGGCCCAGACCCTGGTGCCCGTACGGTACGGACTCCTCCAAGAGGCCCTCGCCCAGGATCAGGTCGCGCGGGCGCTGACCCGCCTGTCCCCGATTACCCTTTACAGCGAAGTCACCATGGCGCTCCTGTATCCCTCCCTTCGGGCCTTCGGGCTGGTGGGGATGCTGCTGCAACTCCAGGAGGGAGTCATCCTGGGAGCGCCGTTGCCCCTGAGCCAGAGCCTGCTGCTGGTCTGGCCGCAATTCACCGGGCTGATCGCGGCCACGGTGCTCCTGTTCGCCGCCAGTTACATCTCCTTCCAGCGGCAGGAGATTCGCGCCTGAAAAGGGTTTGAGGCGGCCACGGGCCGCCTCAAACCCGTTATGGCGATTCGGTCCGCAGGATGAGGCCCTGCGGGCCGACCACTTCCAGCGTCCACGGCCCGGAGCCGGTTCCACCGACCGCGCGAAACGGTCGCCCTGGGCCCACCTCGGCGACCCAGCGGGCTGCCT
This sequence comes from Anaerolineae bacterium, assembly GCA_025060135.1. Lineage (GTDB taxonomy): Bacteria > Chloroflexota > Anaerolineae > B4-G1 > DUEL01 > SpSt-77. Next base: position 31,538 of record JANXCY010000007.1, read on the forward strand.
CTTCGTTCCCGCGCCGGAGGATCACCGTTGCCGCCATCGGCTGGACCGTCTCCACCGCTACCTCTGCCCCGTCCCCCAGCGAGGTTATCCGTACCGCACCTTCGGCGTTTGCCCAGGTATATCCTCCCATCCGGCTGACCGCATACCAGTACTCGGTCCAACTCACGCTCCGGCCCGGTCCCAGTGTGGCGTAATCCCAGAACGTGGCGGTCAGCCCGCCCCAGAGTTCAAAGTACCGGCTCCCGTCGTCGGTCCACAGGTCAGGGGGCAGGTCTCCCAGGCAGAAGATTTTCACCCCCCGGATGGAAGGAGGGGCCACCCGCACAACCCCCTGGTCGGTCTGGAGGTCGTACGCTCCGGCGAAACCTGCCTCGGCGGCCTGGGGCGCAAAAACCCCCAGGTACGAGCGCCACTCCCTGTAGCGGCGAAAGTCCCGCCCCCCGTGGACCGGCCAGGCCATCCGTCCGCCCGGGCCGGGGAGCGAACCATCTCCGGTGGAGTGGACGATGACTTCGGAGACCGGCAGAACGAAGACCAGGTCAGTGGAGGGGACGTTAAAGTCGGAAAGGGCCAGCATTCCGTTGGCCCAGAACTGGAACAGTCGGGATTCGGCAGTAGGGTTGGAGACGCGGGGGGAGATGACCACGCGGCTGGTGCCCCGTTCCAGCCGGACCGTTACCTCCGCCACCAGTCCGCTCCGCTCGTCCACTCCCCGCAGGTAGACCCCGTCTCCCATCAGCCGGTACTCCCACGGGCGGTACTCTATCAGCCCGTGCTCCTCGGTGGGGAAGGCCCACTCTATCCCCCCGGTCGCCAGCCACCAGCCCCGGTAGCCCCAACGGGTCGGCTTGACCACCGGATTGGCGTAGAAGAGTTGCCGCCCGGTCGTCCGGTCGGTCCAGCGGAGAATACGGCCCCCCAGGTCGGGGAGCACGACCAGTTGGACGTAGTCGTTCTGAATGAAGACGGCGCGATAGGAACGAGGCGCCGGTCCGCCCACTGCCCCGAAGTCCAGCCGGGGGTGGGGGTAGACGGGGTCATCGGAGGCGGTGGGGACCAACGCGCGCTCCCAGTCGTAGGCGTTCAGCGTGACCGTACCCTCCCAGATGGCGACCGGGCCAGCGGGTGGAGCCGTCAGGAGCGGCGGGGCAGGAGTCGGCGAAGAGGTGGGCGGTGCCGTCAGTGATGGGAACGGTGAAGGGAGAAGCGTTGGAGTCTCCGAAGGGGTGAAAAATGGCGGCGTCGGCGTGGGCGAAAGAGAGACCGCGGGAGGAGAAGAGGGAGAAGGCGGCTCGGAAGGAGAGGAGGGACGGGCTGTCGCCAGAGGCGACACGGTTTCAGATGCTTCCGGGGGCCGGATCGGTGTTACCATCACCCGATAACAGCCCGCCAGGAGAAAGGCCAGTAGGACCAGAAACCGATCGGGTTTGCGCATCCCGAATCAGTATACCACAGGATAGGGCGAAACGCCATTTGCCCTTGCTCCCTTTTAATGGTATAATAGACTCCAATGGAGCCTTCAGAAACCCTTTGGGCTGATGATGCCCGGGACCACGGGGGGCGGGTTCCGTCCTGGTGGATTTTCCTGAACGGGCCCCGGGGCCGTATCCTGATGGGACGGCTTACAGCCCACCTGAGCGTCCTCCTGGCTGCCCTGCTGATCCTGGCCGTGGGACAGGTTCGCCCTCCCCCCCGGGCGCTGGGTGGACCCTCCCTGGAAGGATTGGCCCCTCAACCTCTGCCAACGGAGCCGCTGGTCCGCGCCTGGGCACCGACGCCAGCCCCGCCGTTATTCCGCGCGGCTCTTCCCCACACCATTATCCCGGCCCGACCCCGCGCGGCCGTGATCACCTACACCGTTCAGCCCAACGACTCCCTCTCCTCCATCGCCGCCCAGTTTGGTATCTCTATCTGGACCCTCATCTGGTCCAACCGCGAGGCAGTCTGGGACGCGCCCTGGCTTATCCAGCCAGGCCTCACCCTTTATATCCCGCCGGTGGATGGCGTCTACCACACCGTTGCTGCCGGGGAGACGGTGGAATCCATCGCCGCCAAATATCAGGTGGACCCCTCCGCCCTCTACAACGAGTGGAATGACCTGAAAGAGGGCGAGCAACCCATGGAGGGCCAACAACTGATGGTGGTGGGCGGGAAGGACAGGTACATTGAACTCACTCCCCCTCCTCCCAAGCCGATCCCCGGTGCAGCCCGGCGGAGTTCCGGTATCTGTCAGGGCGTCTCCTTCACCGGTCCGGGCGCCAACGGCTGGTTTGTCTCCCCGACCGGTAGCGGTCGGGTCTCCGGCTGGTACTTCCACGACCGGCGCAACCCGGGCCACATCGGCCTGGACCTGGCCTGTCGCTCGGGCGACCCCATCTATGCCTCCGATAATGGCGTGGTGACCATCGCCGGGTGGAACGGCGGATATGGAATCCTGGTGGAAATCAACCACGGCAACGGCTTCATCACTCGTTATGCCCATCTGAGCGAACTGGCTGTTGGCTGCGGACAGTCGGTCTATCAGGGGCAGATTATCGGCTACTGCGGGAACACCGGCTGGTCCAGTGGTCCGCACCTCCATTTTGAAATCCGCGCTGGCGGCGTCCCCCAGGATCCTCAATCCTATCTCCCATAAACGGCCTGGGCTTATCCAGAGGCCCTCAACGCCACTTCGCTGCAGGGCTGGCCAACAGCCTTAGGCGTGCCCCGGGAGGGGTTCGAACACGCTGGTAACGAAAAACGCTTTCTCCAAGAGGGTGTTGTTTATTATAAAGCCCTGGTTCCAGTCAGCAGAGGAGGCATTATTGTGGTATGCATCGCTTATGCGGACCTGGCGGCCGTGCTGATCGCCTACCTTCTTGGTGCCATCCCTTTTTCCTATCTGGTGGCTCGTTGGAAGGCAGGGATCAACATCTACGAGTACGGCGAGGGGAATGTGGGCGCCCGTAACGTGTACCACGTGGTGGGGCCCAAATGGGGAGTTCTGGCGGGGGTGCTGGATGTCGGCAAAGGGACAGCGGCCTGTTGGCTGGCCCAGCGTCTGGCCATCTCTCAGACGGCGTTCCTGGTCTCTGGTTTCGCCGCCCCGCTGGGCCACAACTTTTCCCCTTTCCTGCGCTTCCGTGGGGGTAAGGGGGTCGGAGCAACGGTGGGCTTCCTGCTGGGGTTCCTGCCCTTATCTACTCTGGTCGGCGGCCTGTGGATCGGAGCGATGTACCTCCTCTTCCGGGATATGAACAAAGCGCTGAACTTTGGTGTCCCGGCCCTCATCCTGCTTCCTCCCGTCTTCGGTGCGCCGCTCTGGACGTCGCTCTATGTTCTTTGCCTGTTCCTGATGCTGGCAGTGAAGAAAATCATTGACCTGCCTCATGAGCGGGAGGTCTGGGCGCGCTCTCCCTGGCGGGAAGGACAGCCCGGGTTCTATCGGGACGACCGTAACGAACAGGGGGTACCTCGTCCATGAGCGACTTCCTTTCTGCGCACCTTATTCCCTATCAGGTCGCGCTGACGGTGGTTCTGCTGGTGGTGGGGTTGAACCTCATCGCGAATCTCCACATGGTGGGGAAGGCGACCCCATCCCGAGTCCACCCGGCAGGACTGGAATGGGTATCGGTACTGGTACCAGCCCGCAACGAAGCGCGCAACATCCGCCGCTGCCTGGAGTCGCTCCTGGCCCAGGACTACCCGCTGATGGAGGTGCTGGTGCTGGACGACGGCTCCACTGATGGGACCCCGGAGATTGTGGCCGAGATGGCCCGTCAGGATCCGCGCCTGCGCCTGATTCCGGGGCAGGCGCTGCCAGCGGGGTGGATGGGTAAAAATTTCGCCTGTCATCAACTGGCCCAGGAGGCCCGGGGTCAGTGGCTGCTGTTCACTGACGCCGACACCGTTCATCATCCCCAGACGCTTTCGTGGGCCCTGACAGCAGCGAAGGAGAACCGGGCCGATCTGGTTACCCTGATCCCCCATGCGGTGACCCATACTTTTGGGGAGCAGTTACTGCTGCCCATCATCCCCTTCGGCGTGCTGGGCTGTTTCCCTCTGGCGCTGGGGGCCCGGCTGAATATCCCGGCCCTGACCATGGCCATTGGGACCTTTATGCTTTTCCGGCGGGAGGCGTACGAACGTATCGGGGGACATGCGGCGGTGCGGGGAGAAATTGCGGAGGACGTGGTGCTGGCCCGCCGGGTCCGGCGGTACGGCGGGCGGGTGGTCCTGTTAGACGGCGCGGAGCACCTGGACGTCCATTTCTACCGGGGATTCTGGGAGTCCTGGCACGGGCTGGCGAAAAGCGCCTTTGCGGCCCTGGAATACCGATGGCTGTTGACGGTGCTGATGCTGGCCTTCTACGGTTTCCTGTTCCTCTGGCCGGTATTCCTGATGTACGGAGGACTCCTACATGGACAGATGGGAGAACCGGCGCTGCGTTTGGCGCTCTTTCAGGTCTTCCTGAATAGTGGCCTCTGGTACGCGGTGGCGGTACGCTTCCGCCTGCCGCGCATCACGGCTTTCCTTTACCCGATCACGGTCCTGCTGGTGATGCTCCTGATGCTGGATTCCATCCGCATGGCGGTCTGGAGCGGCATCGGCTGGAAAGAGCGGGTGTATCGGGTGCGGGAGTTGCGGTAGCCTTCAGGAAGCCGCTGCCGGCTCGGCCGACTCCACCGACTGGTGGCGGATAATCTCCTCGCAGATGCGCACTCCCTTCAGGGCATCGTTGGTCCAGTAGTCGGCGCCGACGAACCGGCAAATCTGCTCGTTCATCATCCCGCCGCCGATGATGATGGGGATCGCGCGGGGCGCGGCGGCCCGGATCAGGCGCACAGTTTCCCGCATGCTCTCGTAGGAGGAGGTAATCAGGCCGGAAATCCCGATGACGTCCGGCTGCCAGGTGATCGCATGCTCCACAAACCGTTGCGGCGGCACATCCACTCCCAGGTCTTCCACCTGGAAGCCGAAACTGCGCAGGGCGATGTGGACGATGGTCTTGCCGATGTCGTGGATGTCGCCGTGGGCGGTGCCGAGGAGTACCCGTCCGGAGGCCTCCCCCTTCAGTGCTTCCCGGAGGGCAGGTTGGGTCAGTTCCAGCACCTGGCGAAAGATTTCACCAGCCATAATCAGGCCGGAGAGGTAGAAGACTCCCCGCTCGTACTGTTCTCCCACCACCCGCATCCCTTCCTCGCAGGCGGCGATAATCTCCAGCGGGTCCGTGCCAGATTCCAGGGCATGGCGCACCAGGGACAGCACGCCCTCTTCATCCAGCGCGGCGACTTTTTCCTTCAGGGTTTCTTTCAGGGAGAGGTCCATATGAATCTGCTCCCGATTCTGCAAGCGCAACGCGGGGCCACCGGTGGGGCTGCCCCCCTTACTCCTTCGCGTCTGGCCCGATGCAAGTAGTCAACCGGAAACGGTCGGCCCGGCAGATGAACCACCCCCAGGCGACAGGCTGGTTGGTGAAATCGTAGAAAATATGTTCCAGGCAGAAGGCCGGGGAGCCTGGCGGAACAGCCAGCAATTCCGCCTCCTCCGGTGTGAGGGTTACCGCCTCTATACAAAGGTCGCCCCGGCGCAGCCCCTGCCCGCTATCTCCCTTGAACAGGCCCTCCAGAGAGGTGATCTGCAACTCCGCCTCTACCAGCGGGCGGTGGGGGTCGTAGATAAGGTACTCCCGGTGGTACATCGTCGGGCCTTCGGCACGGGAAACCAGACGGCGTAAATAGATGACCCGGGTGCCGGGCGAGATGGCCAGTTTGCGGGCCACCCGTCCATCAGCCGGGAGGATAGTGGCCTGGAGCAGGCGAACGGTGCGCTCGGCTTCTCTGTCCCCCACTTCCTGCAGGCGGAACGTGGCCTCGTGGATAGCCAGGCCACGTACGAACGTTCCTCTTCCCTGAGCAGTACTGACGATCCCCCGGCTGAGGAGAAGGTTGATAGCCCGCCGCACCGTCATTGGGCTGACGCCAAACTGGGCAACCAGTTGGGCTTCGGAGGGCAACTGGTCGCCGGGGCGATAGAGCCCTTCGGCAATCTGCAGGCTGAGGATACGGGCCAGTTGCGCGTAGGCCGGCTCGTAGGAGTCCCGGTCTATAGCGTATTTACTGCCCACTTGACAACTTCCCTATACCAGTGTATCATATCTGAAGGTATCCAGAGGCCCCTGTATCCCCTATATTATATCCTGAACGGTGGAACTCGTCAATATGACCCGACGCCTTTTCGTGCTCGCCTGTGCCACAGTGATGGAAGAGATGATCCCCCTGATGTCCGAAGGGATGGAGTATGAGGTCCTGGATTTTGGCCTCCATATCCGCCCCGAACAACTCCGCCAGACTCTCCAGCGACGGATAGATGCCCTGGAGCAGCCCTACGACGCGGTCATCCTCGGCTATGGCCTGTGCTCCCATGCGGTGATCGGGATTCGGGCCCGCCATTCCCCACTGGTGATTCCCCGGGTCGATGACTGTATCGCCATTTTCCTCGGTTCCCGCGCAGCCCACCGGGCCCAGCATGCCCGCGAGCCGGGCACTTACTATCTGACCAAGGGCTGGATTGAGGTGGGCGATACCCCTTTTGCAGAGTACGAGCGGATGGTCCAGCAGTATGGCCGTGAGCGAGCCGACCGCTTGATTCGCATCATCCTGGCCCATTATACCCGGCTGGCCCTCATCAATACTGGTCAGTATGAACTGGAGAAGTATCGGGAGTATGCCCGCCGGACTGCCGAGCAGTTCGGCCTGCGCTATGAGGAGATTCCCGGTTCCACGGCCCTGATCCGGAAAATGTTGTACGGGCCCTGGGACCCCGATGAATTTGTTGTGGTGCCTCCAGGCGGAACCGTCTGCTATGAGGATTTCTATCCTTCGGGCCCAGAAAAGGAACGCGATCTCGCCCCGAAGCCCACAGGCTGTGAGGCCTGAAGGGTCGGGACTTCAGCGGAGAACGTAGAGGAAGGCGGCTGCGTTCCGGGTCTCCAGGCGGTCCAACTGCGTCCCCCGTCCGTCTAACTGCGATAGCAGGAACGATTGTTCGCTGATCCCGTTGAAGGAGTAGATGTGGGCAAAGAGCGCCCAAACCCGTCCCCGAGGCAGGCGGGCCACGTCCTCCTGAAGGACGGTAAAATCGCCATTGGATGGCCGCCCCACCTGGTAGAGGGCTGGGTCGTCCAGGTCAAAGCGCGGTGCATAGTAGGCAAAGGTCGGCGCCGCGCCATGATAAACGTATATCCGGTCCCCCTCCTGCCAGTGCTCGCGGATGTACTGGATGACCGGGCGGACTTCTTCGTTCGTCCAGGGGGTGCTCAGCACCGTCAGGGAACGGTAGAAGGGGTGGAGCAGCAGCAGGGCCACCCAAATGACCGCAAGGGTACGGGAGTGGGGAGAGAGAATCCGGTGGACTTCTTCTCCCCCGCAGGCGATCAGCAGGAACGTCGGTGGCACGGCGAAGAGGATGACCCGCAGGTAGAGGGGATACAAGTGGAGCATGGACGCCGTTGCCGCGGCGGGAAGGGGCAGGACCAGCGCCAGGGCCAGGGCGCGGCGTCCGGCCCGCCAGAGGGTGATGGCTCCCGCCAGCCACGCAAAGGTGGCCAATCCGTAAAAGGGGAGGCCCCCAGCGAATACCAGGAAGTCAAACCAAGCCTGAAGATACCAGTACAGGTCCGCCAGCGAGCGGGGTGGAAAGGGGGCAAAGAACTCGCGCCAGAAGGCACGCAGAAACGGGTCGCTCAGACCAGACCGAAGAACCACTCCGTAGAGGACCAGCAGACTCAGCCCCCAGAGGGCCGGTGGGATCAGCAGGCGCAGGGCCCAGCGGTACCGACGCTGGAGGAGGGGCGGGATCAACATGCTCAGCGCCAGGCCGCCCAGGACAAAGACAGAGGGATAGGAAAACCAGGGCATCAGCGCGCCCAGGACACCGGTGAGGAGCACCCGGCAGCACGGGGGCTGGTTCGCCATCGGTCTCTCTATCAGCGGCAGGGTCAGCGCACAGGCAGCAACGGAGGTCAGGGCATCGGTAGCATAGGGCTTGACCTCGGAGGCGTAGTAGATGAGGGGCTGGGACCAAGCCAGCATCGCGGTGGCCAGCCATGCCCCCAGAGGGCTCAGTACCCCTCGGGCCAGCCGGTAGAAGAGGGGAAGTGCCAGGATGCTCCCGATCAGCGGTACCAGCCGCAGGACCATTTCGCTATCTCCCCCCAGGGAGACGGCCAGTTTGACGGCCCAGAGGAAGAGCGGAGGGGCCACCTGATGGTGGTCTAGTGGCCGCAGGAGGCCGGAGAAATCCCGGTTTAGGATATTCAGTGCCAGGTACGCCTCGTCCAGCCAGAGGGAGCGGTTGCCGAGATACTGGGCCAGCCGGGCGGCAATGCCCAGGGCCAGCGTCGCCAGCAGCGCCCCACGAGGCCAGGCCTGGTGATGGCAAAGTCGCAGGAAATTCGGGCGCATCCTTTCCGCCGGATATTGTACGTCCGCAGGGCATTTTGGGCAAGCGGGCGACGAAAAGAGGTGCCGGGCACGCAAGTCCCCGGCACCTCTCGTAGGCCTCCGGCTACCGAATCTCGTAGACGACCTGGACGCTGACGGTAACGGAGAAGGCGCCCGGCGCTATGGAGGGGGCCTCTACGGCGCCCCCACCGGCTTCCATCCGCACCGCAGCCGCAACGGGATACCCTCCCCCCTCGCTCACCAGAACCGGCTTGCCTAGCGCGATGCCCAGCACTTGGGCCATCTGCTCGGCCTGGGCCCGGGCGTTCTCCAGGGCTTTCTGCCGAGCCTCTTTCACCAGGGCATCGGGGTTCTCTACCGTGAAACTCACGCCGGAGATGGAATTGGCTCCGGCCTCTACTACCGCTGCCAGGAGGTCGCCGGTCTTGCCCAGGTCTCGTAGCGTTGCCATCACGTAGTGGGAGGCGCGGTAGACCACTTCCCCGGTCGGCTGTCCGGTCTGGGGGTCATAGAGGCTTTCCACCCATACGTTGTAACTTGTGGTCTGGATATCTTTCTCAGCCACGCCCAACCCCCGGGCCGCCGCAATGGCCCGGTTGATTTTCTGCGCGGCTTCGTTCACCACCGCTGCCGGGTCATCGCCCCGCAGGTCCACGCCAAAGACCACCTGGACGATCTCCGGCTCGGCGCTGACCGTCGCGGTCCCGGTAGCCACCACTCCCTGGGTGATGGTTCCGGCAGAGACGTAGGGAATGCCGCCACCCCCCAGTGCCCGCACCGGTTCACCGGCTGCCAGGGTAGGGGATGCTCCTGCCTGCCCACAGGCGGATGCCACCAGCATCAGCAGAATCGGCAGGGCTATGAGCCAGAATTTGGGTTTCATCGCTCCTCCTTATCCGAATGGGCCCAGATCAAAGAGGGTTCCCTCTTTCTCCGGGCGATTCCTGCTTTCATGACGGTGGAGCGAAGCGTAAGGTTCCCGGCCGCTCATCCGCCTGGGCATGTCAGTACCCATTGAAGGCGGACATTCCCAACGTTCTGGCTATTTCAGTTGCTCCAGCACTTCCCGCAGCCGCTCTGGCCAGCCGCGCACCAATGGCAGGTAGATCGCCTGCCGACCCACATGGGCCAGGTCGCCCAGGCGGCGCTGCAGCCGCTCCCGCGCGGTGCCGTCCAGACCGGGCATCTGAAGGGTCAGGTGGTCGTTCTCGGCCACGATGCGGGTAACACCGGCATCCCGGGCCAGGACCTTCAGCCGCAATCCCAGAAAGAGGTTGCGGACCGGAGGGGGCGGAGGGCCAAAACGGTCCGTCAGTTCCGCCTCCATTTCGGCGATCTGCCGCTCCTCGCTCAGCGCGGCCAGGCGCCGGTAGAGGCGCAGGCGCAGGTGCTCATCGGGGACGTAGTCCGACGGCAGGCCCATAGCCAGCGGCAGGTCGATGTGGATGCCGCTCATCGGCTCCGGCGGCGGAGGACGGCCCTCCCGCCGGGCCCGCAATTCCTCTACCGCGCGCGCCAGGAGGCGCGTGTAGAGGTCAAACCCGATCGCCGCAATGTGCCCGCTCTGACGGGTCCCCAGTATTTCTCCCGCTCCGCGCAGTTCCAAGTCCCGCATAGCAATGGAATAACCCGCGCCCAGGTCACTGAACTCCCGAATTGTCTCCAGCCGCTGGCGCGCATCCTCCGTGAGCCGGCCGGGGGAGTGCAGGAAGTAGGCGTAGGCCCGCCGGGCCCCCCGGCCCACCCGGCCCCGTAACTGGTAGAGTTGCGCCAGTCCGAACCGCTCCGCCTGTTCTACGATTAACGTGTTGGCGTTGGGGATGTCCAGCCCGCTCTCAATGATGCTGGTGCAGAGCAGGACGTCCACCTCGCCGGCGACGAAGCGGAGCATGGTCTCTTCCAGTTCCCGTTCCGGCATCTGCCCATGGGCAACGGCGATCCGGGCCTCCGGCACCAGTCGCTCCAGGTGGCGGCGGACTCCCTCTATGGTCTGCACCCGGTTGTGGACGTAGAAGACCTGCCCGGAGCGTTCCAGTTCCCGCAGGATCGCCCGTCGGACCAACTGCGCATCGTACGGGCCCACGTAGGTGGCCACCGGCAACCGCTCCTCCGGCGGCGTCTCTATGATGCTGATGTCCCGTACGCCGGTCAGGGAAAGGTAGAGGGTGCGGGGGATGGGGGTGGCCGTCATCGTCAGGACGTCTACTTCCGTCCGCAACTTTTTTAGCCGTTCCTTGTGGGTTACGCCGAAGCGCTGTTCCTCGTCTATGATGACCAGGCCCAGGTCTTTGAAGGCGACGTCGTTCTGCAGGAGACGGTGGGTGCCGATGACGATGTCCACCGTCCCTTCCCGCAGGCCCTCCAGGATGCGGGCCTGCTCCGCCGGGGTGCGGAAGCGGGAGAGGTGCTCCACGACGACGGGGAAGGGAGCCAGCCGGTGGCGGAAGGTGGTGTAGTGCTGTTGGGCCAGGACGGTGGTGGGCACCAGAACGGCCACCTGTTTGCCGTCCATGACCGCTTTGAAGGCGGCGCGCAGGGCCACTTCTGTCTTGCCGTAGCCGACGTCGCCGCAGATGAGGCGGTCCATGGGACGGGGGCGCTCCATGTCGGCTTTGACTTCGGCGATGGCCCGCGCCTGATCGGGGGTCTCCACGTACGGGAAGGCGGCCTCCAGTTCGGCCTGCCAGGGGGTATCGGGGCTGAAGGCGTGGCCCGGGGCCAGTTCCCGGGCCGCGTAGAGTTCCAGCAGTTCCCGGGCCACCTCCTCCACCGCCCGGCGGGCGCGCGCCTTCACCTGGCTCCACTCCGCGCTGCCCAGGCGGCTGAGGGCCGGTGGCGCCTCGTCCGCGCCCACGTACCGGCTCAGCCGGTCCACCTGGTGGATGGGGACGTAGAGCCGGTCTCGCCCGGCGTACTCCACCAGCAGGTACTCCCGCTCTTCGCCCTCCAGGGTGAGAGTAACCAGTCCCCGAAAGATACCGATGCCATAGTCTTCGTGGACGACGTAGTCGCCCGGGGTGAGGTCGGCATAGAGGGATTCAGGGGCGACCCGGCGGCGGTAGAGGGGACGGCGGGGCTCCGGCATCCGCCAGCCGAAGATTTCGGCGTCGGTGAGGACCCTCACCCCCACCCCCCTGCCCCCCTCCCCCTCTCCCGCCCTGCGGGAGAGGGGGAGGGGGAAGCCGCCGGAGGCGGCGGGGGAGGGGGTGAGGACAAACCCCTCCTCCAGCGACCCGTGGACAAAGGTGAGGGGGCGGTGGGGCGGTTCGGGAAGTCCCTCCACTGGCAGGACGGGGTCGTGGCGGTCGCTCCAGACCTCCGCCAGCCGCCCGGCCTGTCGGCTCACCAGGACCACCCATTGGCCCGCGCGCAGGGTCCGCTCCACGTCCTGCATCAGGTCACCCAGGTTGCCGCCGTAGCGGGGAGCGGGGTGGAAGCAGGCGGCCAGGTCGCCCGTTACCTCCTCCTCGCCGTGCCCCAGGACCAGGTGGGGGCGGTCGGTCAGCCGCTCCTGCCAGTCGTCCCAGGTCAGGTACGGGATGGGGTAATCCGGGGGGAGGAGGCCTTCCTCCTCGGCGGTCCGACGCAGGCCCACTGCCTCTTCCTCCAGTTCCGCCCAGGCGTCCCAGCACTCCGCCGGTTCGTCCACGGCCAGAATGCCATCGGGAGGGAGATAATCCAGGAGGGTGGCGGGATGGGTGTAGAAGAGGGGCAGGTAGAACTCCAGGCCGGGGAAAGGAACGCCCGCCGCCAGCGCTTCCCGATGGGCGGCCAGTTCTTCGGCGATTTCCGGGGGATGCGAAGCAGAAAGCCAGTTCTGCAAACTTTCCGCCTGTGCCACGATGCGCGGGCCGTGTCTGGGCAGCGCTTCCCGCGCCGGGACAACCGTTACCTCCTCCAGCCGGGCGGCCGAGCGCTGGGTAGCCGGGTCAAAGCGGCGGATGGACTCAATCTCCGGGCCGAAGAGTTCTATGCGGACCGGCGCGTCGTCGCCCGGGGGGAAGATGTCCAAGATGCCGCCCCGATGGCTGAACTGGCCAGGCATCTCCACGACGCTCACGGGCTCGTAACCCAGGCCGGCCCAGCGGCGCAGGGTGGCCTCCAGGTCCAGGGTCTGACCGACGCGCAGGGTGTGGTTGCCGGCGCGAAATTCTCGAACCGGCAGGGTAGGCTGCATCATCGCGCGGGCAGAGGCGACGACGACCAGGCCGGGGGGCGGGTCCAGGAGCGCGCGCAGGACGGCCAGGCGCGCAGCTACCGTCTCGCGCGGCCAGGGAGCGCGCTCGTAGAAGAGGGTGGGAGGCTCGGGGAGCCTCAGGACGCGCGCCGGCTCCGGATGCCAGTCCGTCAGGGCCTGATGGAGGGCGCGCGCTCGCGCTACGCTCCCCGCGACCAGAAGGAGGGGCCGCTCCAGGTCGCGGGCCAGCGCGGCCGCCACCGCCGGACGAGCAGAGCGAAGAAGGCCCAGAGGCGGAGGGAAATCGCCCCCGCGAACCTCCTCCCGCAACTGCTGATACGCTGGCAGGTCGCTCAGCCAGGCAAGAAGGCCAGAGAGGTTCATCGGACGGATAGAGGGCAGATGAAGGACAAGATACCGCCGACGAACGGCGGTTGACCGACCCGGGAAGCCAAAAAGTGCATAATGAACATCATTTTATTTTACTACAGAATTAGGGATAGGACAACCTGTTCTTCGGTGCTTGACTTTACACCCCAAAATGGGTATAATATTCCTCACTTCGCCAGGAGGTTATAGGATGAGGAACCGGCTTTCCGTGATCGGGGTGTTGATTTTGCAAGCCATAGCCATTATTCTCTACCCCCCGACTTTCTTTCGCGAGGCTCCCCAGGCTGCGGTCCTACCTCCGGCATTGCTCATCCTGATGTTGCTGGCTCTGATCGGGATGAACTCTGGTATCCTGACCCCTGTGGCCGGACGAGTGTCTCTGGTCTTCGTCCAAGGCCTCAACGTGGTCATCCGGCTGCTGACCATTCCTCCCCACCTGCGCGCATCGGAGGGCGGGAATTGGCCTTTCCTGATCCTCTCCGCGCTTAGTATCGTCCTCTCATGGTTGACGATCATCTGGATGGAGCGCCGCCATCCGCGCGCGCTGCTGCTGCGGCGAGCGGAAAAGGAATAATATTTCTTTGGAGGTGAACACGTGAACAAATGGGTCTATCTTTCCAGTACTGCCAACCGGGAATTGGCCGACGTTCTGGGCCACGTCCCCTCTCTGGATGAAAGGAAAGCTGTGCTGGGTGGCAAAGGGGCCGGCCTGGCGGATATGATGGAGGCCGGACTGCCGGTCCCTCCAGGTTTCACCATCACCACCCAGGCCTGCGTCGCCTACATTAATGCCGGTAACCGCTTCCCCGATGGCCTATGGGAGCAAGTCCTGGAGGCTATGAAGCAAATAGAACAGGAGACCGGTAAGCGATTCGGCGACCCCACAAACCCTCTGCTGGTGTCTGTCCGCTCCGGTGCCAAGTTCTCTATGCCTGGCATGATGGATACTATCCTCAACGTCGGCCTGAACGACCAGACGGTCCAGGGGATGATTCAACTGACCGGTAACGAGCGTTTCGCCTGGGACGCGTACCGGCGTCTCCTGGACATGTTCGGGCGCATCGCTCTGGGTGTCCCCGAACATCGCTTCAGCGAAACGATGGAGGAAATGAAAGCCGAGCGGGGAGCCCAGGCGGATACCGATCTGACGGCCGAAGACCTGAAGGAATTGGTCCGGCGATACAAACAAATCTACCAGGAGGAACTGGGACGGGACTTCCCCCAGGACCCGTTGGAGCAGTTGCGTATTGCCGTAGAGGCCGTCTTCCGCTCCTGGATGGGCAAACGGGCCGTGGATTACCGCCGCGCCGAGGGGATCCCGGACGACCTGGGCACTGCTGTCAACGTGGTGACCATGGTCTTCGGCAACATGGGCTGGGATAGCGGCACCGGTGTAGCCTTTACCCGCGACCCCGCCACCGGTGAGAAGCGGTTTTTCGGTGAGTACCTGCTGAACGCCCAGGGTGAGGATGTGGTGGCGGGCATCCGGACTCCCCGGCCTGTGGCGGAGATGCAAAAGGAACTCCCCGAAGTCTACGCCCAGTTGGTGGAAATTGCTCAGAAACTGGAGCGGTACTATCGGGATATGCAGGACATTGAGTTCACCATTGAGCGGGGCAAACTCTGGATGCTCCAGACCCGCTCGGGCAAGCGGACGGCCCGCGCGGCAGTCAAGATCGCTGTGGATATGGCGAATGAGGGGCTGATCACCCGGGAGGAGGCCGTCATGCGCGTCCAGCCCCGAGAAGTGGACGCGCTCTTGCATCCCCAGTTTGATCCCATGGAGATAGAAAAGGCACGGGCCGCGGGGCGGCTCCTGGCAACGGGCGTCAACGCCTCCCCCGGCGCGGCTGTCGGGATGCTGGCTTTTGACGCCGATACGGCTGAGGCCTGGGGCAAAGAAGGCAAGCCCGTCATTATGATTCGCCCGGAGACCAAGCCCGACGACGTCCACGGGATGATTGCCTCTAAAGGTATCCTGACCAGCCGGGGCGGGGCTACGGCCCACGCTGCCGTTGTTGCCCGTCAGTTCGGAATCCCTGCCGTCGTCGGCGCTGGTGCCCTTCAGATCGACCTGGAGGCGCGCGAGGTGCGCGTCGGTGCCAGAGTCCTGCGGGAAGGAGACTGGGTCTCCCTGGACGGCGCCACTGGTGAAGTCTTTGAAGGCCAAATCCCCACCGTCTATCCGGACTTTGATCGGGAGGTGGAACTGCGCACCCTTCTGGAGTGGGCTGACGAGATTGCTGCCACCGAGGGCATCCGCCAGTGGCCCGCTGACTACGAGGGCTTCCCCACCCAGGGCCTCCAGGTTTGGGCCAACGCCGACTACCCCAAAGACGCCCGCCGGGCCCGGGCATACGGCGCAAAGGGCATTGGCCTCTGTCGCACCGAGCACATGTTCTTTGAGCAGGAACGCCTCCCCTACGTCCAGGAAATGATCCTCAATGCTGAAGAGGCCCAGTTGCTCCTGGACCGGCGCGATCGCATCCAAGAGTGGCTCCGCAAAGGGAGCGAGGATGGCCGGCCGATTACTCCCGACCGCCGCGCGGAACTGGAGGCAGAACTCCAGGCAGTAGAGGCAGAAATTGCGGCATCCCCTGCCGTGCAAAAGTACCTGGGCGCGCTGGAGAAACTCCTCCCTTACCAACGCTCCGACTTCTACGGCCTCTTTGAGGCCATGGACGGCCTGCCGGTCATCATCCGGTTGATTGACCCGCCGCTTCACGAGTTCCTGCCCTCCCTGGAGGAACTGCTGGTGAAGGTTACGGAGATGCGACTGAACAACTACGAGGGGCCGGAGCGGGAAGAGGCGGAGCGGCTGCTGGCCGCCGTTCAGCGGATGCATGAGGCCAACCCGATGATGGGTTTGCGGGGCATCCGGCTGGGGATCACCTATCCGGACATCACCAAGATGCAGGTGCGGGCCATCTTTGAGGCAGCCTGTCAGGCGGCCAAGAATGGCATCGTCGCCAAGCCGGAGGTCATGATTCCCCTCACCGGCCATGTCAACGAGTTGAGGGTAACCCAGCGGGAACTGGAGGCCGTAGCGAAGCAGGTGATGGAGGAACAGGGCGTGGAAGTGGAGTACAAATTTGGGACCATGATTGAGGTCCCGCGCGCGGCTATCACTGCTGACGAGATTGCCTCTATGGCCCAGTTCTTCTCCTTCGGCACCAACGACCTGACTCAGATGACCTTCGGCTATAGCCGGGACGACGCGGAGCGGAACTTCCTGGTGCGGTACGTGGAGCGGGGTATCCTGCCGGATAACCCCTTCCAGGTACTGGACCGGCGGGGTGTGGGTGAACTGGTCCGGATGGGTGTCCGGCTGGGCCGTCAGACCCGTCCCGACCTGGAAGTGGGTATCTGCGGCGAGCACGGCGGCGAGCCCTCGTCCATTGAGGTCTGCCATCTGGTGGGGCTGAACTACGTCTCCTGCAGCCCCTTCCGGGTACCCATTGCCCGGCTGGCGGCGGCACAGGCGGCCATCCGCCACCGGGGTCGGGTCCTGGGCCAGATCGCCGATACCGCTGGCGCCTACTACGTGGCCAAAGACTGATCGCCCTGGAGGTGCCGGGCATTCTGAAGAGTGCCCGGCACCTCCTCTCGTGGAAATACGTTTGAGCAGCCTATCAGGCGACCATCCGTCAACTGAAAATCTTGGAGCGTGTCTCCGTATGACTATTTTGCCGCTGGGATTCTGCTCCTTACTATCCCCATCTGCGAACATTCATATTCCATGCTCCTCAGTGTCTACGAATCTCCAGCAATTGCATTGCTGGGGGTGCTGGATCGCGATGATGGAAACTGGGGAATGAGCCCACGCGTCCGTGGACGGTATGTACGAAACAAGAAATACGGAAACCGAATCCCTCACCCACCTGGACGAGCGCGGCGCGGCCCGGATGGTGGACGTCTCGGAGAAGACCCCCACGGTCCGGGAAGCCGTGGCCGCCGGGGAGGTCTGGATGCAACCTCGGACGCTGGCCCTTATCCAGTCCGGCGGCATTCCCAAGGGAGACGTCCTCGCCGTTGCCCGCGTCGCAGGCATTATGGCCGCCAAGCGAACCCCCGAACTGGTCCCTCTCTGCCATCCTCTGCCCCTCACCGCGGTGGAGGTGGATTTCTCGTTTGACGAAGAACGGTCGGTGGTGGGCATCACCGCGCGCGTCCGCTGTACCGGAGCAACCGGGGTGGAGATGGAAGCGCTCACCGCCGTTGTCGTCGCCGCGCTGACCGTCTACGACATGTGCAAGGCGGTGGACCGGGGCATGCGGATTCAGAACGTCCGCCTCCTGCGCAAGAGTGGAGGAAAAAGCGGCGACGTTGTCCTGGAGTAACATGCGCGGCACCGTGGTCGCCGTCTGTATCAGCCAGAGGAAGGGAACCTCCAAGCAGAACGTAGGACGGGCTCTCTTGCGCTCCGATTGGGGGGTGGAGGGAGATGCCCATGCGGGCCCCGGGCATCGTCAGGTCTCCCTGCTGGCATGGGAATCCATCCAACGGATGCGCGTCCAGGGCCTGGATGTCCGGGAAGGGAGTTTCGCCGAAAACATCACCACCCGAGGCATAGAACTCCATACCCTGCCGGTGGGCACCCGCATGCGTATCGGGAAGGCACTGGTAGAAGTTACCCAGATCGGCAAACTCTGTCACACCCGTTGCGCCGTCTTTCGGGCTGTGGGAGATTGCGTGATGCCCAGGGAGGGAATTTTCGTCCGCGTCCTCCAGGGCGGCGAGGTCGCCGTGGGGGATGAGATAGAAGTTCTCCCGTAGTTGCGCGTCGGGGAACTCCAATGTAGAATAAACTTCATCGGAAATAGGAGCGGATAAACGCGGACGAGAGCGGATTGTCCTTGGTAGACAAGACGAATAGACCAGACAAAGACAAATTGTCTTACCCGATGTTATTTCCGATAAAATCCCAAGCCATCCAATTCTTCTTAGGGAGGCAATGCCCAGATGTCACCCCGGAAGCGCCAATTACCGGAAATTCCCCCTGAATTGGTGGGTACGGTTCACATCACTCCCATAGATGCCATCTACAACTGGGCGCGCAAGCGCTCCCTCTGGCCCATCTTCTTCGGTCTGGCCTGCTGTGCCTTTGAGATGATCGGGGCCTTCGGCTCGCGGTTTGACCCCTCCCGCTTCGGGATGGAAATCATGCGGGCCAGTCCCCGTCAGGCGGACCTGATGATTATTAACGGCACGATCACCAAGAAAATGCTCCCCCAGGTCATCCGCCTCTACAACCAGATGCCGGAACCCAAGTATGTCCTGGTGATGGGCGCCTGCGCCATCTCCGGCGGCCCCTTCAAGGAGGGGTATAACGTCGTCTCCGGCATAGACAAATATCTCCCAGTGGACGTCTATGTTCCCGGCTGTCCGCCCCGTCCGGAGGCGCTGATTCACGGCTTTCTGACCATCCATGCCAAAATGGAGCGGGAATCGCTCCGCGACCTGCGCTGGTACCGGAAAGGCGAAGCCCCGGAGCCCATCCCCGTCCCCGAACTGGGCCCCGATCTGGTGGATTGGCGGCTGACGGAGCAGATTGAGGCGATGCAGGAAGAAACGGTGGGATGATTTCAACGCTGGAAATCCACAATTTCAAATCCATCCGGCACCTCACGCTGGACTGCCGGCGGGTGAATGTCTTTATCGGTGAGCCCAACACCGGCAAGTCCAACATCCTGGAGGCTATCGGTCTGTTTTCGGCCCCATACACCGGCTCCTTCCGGGATTTTGTCCGGATGGAGGATATGGCCGACCTGTTTTGCGACAACAATTTAGAAGAAACCATAAAGATCAGAGCCCGAGGGCATCGTTTTGACGGCGAGTTTGAATGCGCTTTCCGGCACGAAGAGGGCATCGTCAAGGGCTCCCTCACAGTACCTGGTATGGATTTGGAGTCGGAGGCAGGTAAAATCCGGCTTTCTCCAGCGATAGTTGAATTCAAAGATGACCGATTGCAATTAGAGAGCGTCCAAAGGCAGCCTAAAGGGCAGCCTGTGGTCAAATTCTACAGGTTCGCCTCCGACGTGTCGTTCCAGCGTATCCCGTCACTTTTCCTGCTCCCCCCTGATGGCAAGAATTTGCCGTTTCTCCTTCTTTCTAATAAAGCGTTGAAAAAATCTCTGGGCGATCTCTTTGCCCCCTTTGGTCTCCTTGTGGTGGTGGACTACAGGGGGGAATTCCTGAAAGTTCAGAGGGAGATAGGGGAAGAAATCGCCCAGTTCCCCTGGTGCGCTATCTCCGACACGCTCCGTCGGATGGCTTTCTATCTGGCGGCCATAGAGACCAACCGGGATTCCGTCCTGGTCTTTGAGGAACCGGAATCCCATGCCTTTCCCTACTACACCAAATATCTGGCGGAACGGATCGCCCTGGAGGATTCCAATCAGTACTTCCTTTCCACTCACAACCCCTACCTTCTGGTCCCTCTTCTGGAGAAAACGCCAGCAGAAGAACTGGCCATTTTCGTCACCTATTTCCGGGAAAACCAGACGATGGTCAAACCCATAGCGGGGAGGGAAGAACTGGGGAGAGTTTTGGACCTGGACCTGGCCGATATTTTCCTGAATCTTGACCTGCTGGTGGATGAGGGATCGTGGTAGTCTACGTGGAATGCAAACCGGACGTTGTTCTTCTTCAAAACCTGGGCTTTCCTTGCGAATCCATCCAGCATCTTCGGGTCTTTGGCAGGGGTAAGGCCCTCAAGGGGCTTGCAAGCGGTCAGGGCAACAGAGTGCTTGCGGGCGAAGACCCACTCAGCGCACAACCGAGGATGTTCAGCGGGCTTCCGATCCAGGAGTTGCCTCAATATCGTCTGAAGATTGTGCAACGAGGCCAGAACCGACTGATTCTTCTGTGCCCCCGGCTGGAAGAGTGGCTTCTCTGGCTCGCCAAACAGGCGGGGGTTGACCCTCAACGGTACGGCCTCCCCAAAAACAGTCGGGAATTGCACAAGGTCATCAACAAGCGGTTGGACAATCTGGAAAAACTTCTGGAGTCTTTGAAGAAACACCCGAAAAGTGGGGAGATTCTTTTGAAACTCCGGGACGTGCTACAGTAAGTCTAATTCGTTCCACACCTCTATCCGAGGAGTTCAGAGAATGAGCGAACCCATCGGCTCCACAACCGACGTCATCCCTCACCTTCAGGAACGATTCCCCGGCGCAGTCCAGCCCGCCCCGGCGCCCTATCAGGGGGCCATCGTCGCTCGGGACCGCCTGGCAGAGGTCGCCCGGTACCTGCGGGATGAATTGGATTACCTGTATCTCTCTAACGTTACGGCGGTAGACTATCCCCAGCCGCTGAATGGGATGCCAGCCTGCTATGATATGGTCTATCACCTCTTTCAGGGCCGGGGAGGGCCCCTCACCCTCCACGTCCAGGCCGACCGGGAGAACCCCGTTGTCCCCTCCCTGGCTCCCCTCTTTCCCTCCGCGCTCTTCCAGGAGCGGGAGGTCTGGGACCTGATGGGGGTCCGCTTTGACGGGCATCCCGACCTGCGCCGTATTCTCCTCTGGGAGGGGTTTGACGGACATCCCCTCCGGAAGGACTGGAAAGAGGTCTATTACGAAGAAGAAAAGAAGCCCTTCGGCAGCCGCTTCCCGGAGGGCCACCCGGTGCCAGCGGAGAGCCGCAGCCCCTTCGGGGATAATCTCCGCTACCCGCCCGGATGGTCCCCGCGCGACTGGCGCCCGCTGGTGGACGTCTGGGGATATGCCCCTCACGACGAAGTGGCCCGGCAGGAGAACCCCGATCATCCGGTGGACCGCGTTGTGCTCAATATGGGGCCCCACCACCCCTCCACCCACGGCGTCCTACGCCTCCTGGTTACCCTGGAGGGCGAGCGCATCGTCAAACTGGAGCCGATGATGGGCTTCCTCCATCGCTGCCACGAGAAAATCGGGGAGCGCAACCTCTGGCTGGGCAACATCCCCTATACGGACCGGCTGGACTACGTCTGTGCGATGTCCAACGAACTCCCCTATGTTCTGGCGGTGGAGAAACTGCTGGGGGTGGAGCCACCGCCTCGCGCCCAGTACATCCGGGTCATCATGGCCGAGTTCACCCGCTTCCTCAACCACGCTGTCTCCGTTGGCTTCATGGGCAACGATATGGGTGTCTACTTCACCCTGATGCTCTACGCCCTGGAGGAACGGGAGCACATCCTGGACCTCTTTGAAATGGTCTCCGGCTCCCGGATGATGTGTAACTACATGCGTTTTGGAGGGGTGGCCCACGATATGACCGAAGAGGCAGTGGCCCTGGCCCGTGCCCTGGCCTTTGAGCGGCTCCCCCGCTTCGTGGACCAAGTGGATGCCTATCTGACCGAAAATGAACTCTTCAAGGCCCGGACCGTTGGCGTGGGAGTCCTGCCGCCAGAAATGGCCGTTGCATATGGCTGCACTGGCCCCCTCCTGCGGGGCTCCGGGGTCCCCTACGACGTCCGTCGGGCCGAGCCCTATCTGGTCTACGACGACCTGGACTTTGACATCATCATCGGCCAGAACGGCGATGTCTACGACCGCTACCTGGTG
>JANXCY010000007.1:53190-94292 GCA_025060135.1 Anaerolineae bacterium
CAGAGCCTGCGCATCCTCCAGCAAGCGCTGAACCGGCTGCCCGACGGGCCCATTATGGCCGGGAAGAAGTCAGCGACGCTGAAGGTGCCTGCGGGCGAGGCCTATGCCCGGATTGAGGCCCCCAAAGGCGAACTGGGCGTCTATATCGTTTCCGACGGCGGCCCCAACCCGTACCGCTACCACATCCGCGCTCCCTCCTTTGTCAACCTGGGCGTGATGGGCGAAATCTGCCGGGGCCACCTCATCGCCGACGTGGTCATCATCCTGGCCAGCATAGACATCACCCTGGGAGAGGTAGACCGATAAACGATAAATAGGTGTACGATGACCCGAGGGAAACATCCTCGTGGTCTGGTTCGGCGACCCGCAGGATGAGCGCATCGGCTATGCACGTAGCACAGGCTGTGAGCCTGGATTCGGCAGGCCAGGCGGCCCGTGTTACAGCGTCCATGGATTTCTGGAGAACCTGAATTTTCCGATGTGTCCTACAGAAGGAGAGATGAAATCCGGTAGATGGAAACGAGTCCTTTCTGCCTTCGGGCTGATCTTTCTGGGAGTCTTTCTGGGATGGTTGTTTCCCCTGCCCAGCCTGCACGCCGATGAAGACGTATGTATCCCTCCTGTTCATAAGATTATCCGAACGGGCTATCTCTTTAATCGTTTCCGCAGCGAACTCCTGGCCTCCAACTCTACCGGACAGCACTATATGAACCTTGGGCACACGTACTGGAATGAACTGGTCCGGTTGATCTGGTACGACGAGACGATGTATCGGCTGACATGGCGGGTCATTGATCTGTACTCGCCCGCTATAGAGGCCCTGCTGGATGGGGAGGAGGAGAAAGTGAGAGTCAGTCAGGAAATGGTGGATGAGATGCTGCGCTTCCTCACGGAGATGGAAAGCCGCGCCACACCCGAACTCCGGGAAATTATCCGGAGGGAGCGGGCCAAGGTGCCCTGGGAGAAGATGGTTGGGCTTTCGGTGGCAGACGCGTGGGAAGCGCTCCAGATGAATGTGCCCGGTGAGGTCTCTCCATAGTCGGGCGCGAAAAGCTCTGCACGGAGTCGGTGAAAAATGTACATTGGATGGAACGTCCTCAAATCCCTCTGGATCACCTTCCGCCGGTTTATGGAGTCGTATATAGACGACCTGAAGTGGTTCTTCAAGAAGGGTTTCCGCGGACGGTACACGCCGGAAGCGCTTCCTGTCCGTCAGCACCCTCTGACCAAGCGGGGGATCTTCACGGTGCAGTATCCAGCGGAGCGGCTGCCGCTGCCGGAACGGTTTCGGGGTTTCCCCTTCCTGGTCTACGACGAGGAGACGGGGAAACTCCGCTGTACCGCCTGCGGGACTTGCGCCCGGGTCTGTCCGCCCCAGTGCATCTGGATCGTCCGCGGGACTGACCCGCAGACGGGAAAGCCGCTGCGGGAACCGGCGGGGTTCTATGTGGACATCAGTATCTGTATGAATTGCGGCTTCTGCGCCGAATTCTGCCCCTTTGACGCCATCAAGATGGGGCATGAGGTGGAAGTTGCCGTTTGGGGGCGGGCCGATCTGTTGTTGAATACGGAAAGGCTACGTCGTCCGGCTTCGTACGATGCCCGCATTCACCCCACCGACTACGCGCAGGAAAGGAGCGGGAAGGGAGAGTAGCGTTCTGTAAATCCAGGGGTGGAGGGATTTTTGCGGTTTTGTCGCAAAAATCTCTCTGTTTATCCGGAGGGATGGGATGAAGATTCAGGTGAACCGGACGGTTCTGGAACTGGTGGAAGGGGACATCACGGAGATGGAGACCGATGCTATCGTCAACGCGGCCAACGAATATCTGATACACGGGGGCGGAGTGGCTGGAGCTATCGCGTGCCGAGGGGGCCCCACCATCCAGCAGGAGAGCGATGAGTGGGTTCGTCGGCATGGGCCTGTCCCCACCGGATCAGCGGCGATCACTTCTGGAGGGCGGCTGAAGGCCCGGTATGTCATCCATGCCGTGGGGCCGGTCTATGATAGGGGCGCGCCGGAACAGTCGGCCCAACTGCTGGCCTCGGCGGTGCGCGCTGCCCTGCGGATGGCCGACGAGCACCATCTGAAATCGGTGGCCCTGCCGGCCATCAGTACCGGGATTTTCGGGTATCCCCTGGAGGACGCGGCCCAGGTGATGATCAAGGCCGCCACCGAATATCTGAGCGGGGAGACGGGGCTGGAACGGGTAGTTTTCTGCCTCTACGGTCGCCCGGCTTATGAAGCCTTCGCCGCTGCCCTGGAGCCATGGATGCCCGTTACAGGCGCATCATGGCGATCTTTTCGGGACACCAGTCAATAGATGGGAGCCGGGGCTGTTAGCCTGTATCTAACAGGCCCGACAGCCTGCGTTACAGGGAACGGCGTAAGACCGGCCTTACCCGTTGCTGTTCCGGGATCAAGAGGGGAGGTATTTCAACCCGCTACCGGTATTGAAAAGCACCACCCGTTCTTCCGGGTCTATCCATCCCTGGTCCCGCAACACTTTCAGTGCTGCCAGTGTGGCCCCGCCCTCGGGACAGGCGAAAATCCCCTCCTTTCGGCCCATCCACTGCTGGGCTTCCAGCAACGCCTCATCGGGGACGGCGATCGCCGTCCCGCCGCTGGCCCGCAGGGTTCGCAGGATGAGGAAATCCCCCACCGCCGCTGGGACCCGCAAGCCAGCCGCCACGGTCTGTGCACCGTCCCAGGGGGCGGCAAATTCGTCTCCGGCATGGAACGCGCGAACAATGGGCGCGCAGCCCGTGCTCTGAACCGCCACCATGCGGGGGCGGCGTTCTCCGATCCAGCCCAGTTGGGCCATCTCCTCAAATGCTTTCCACATCCCCACCAGCCCGGTTCCACCTCCGGTAGGATAGAGGATGACGTCCGGCAGTTCCCACCTCATCTGCCTGGCCAGTTCGTACCCCATCGTTTTCTTCCCTTCCAGCCGATACGGCTCCCGCAGAGTGGAGAGGTCCAGCCAGCCGTGCTCCTGAGCCAGCCTCCGGGCTTCCCGGGCGCACTCGGTGATGAGGCCGTCCACCAGAACTACTTCCGCGCCCAGCGCGCGGCATTCGGCCAGGAAGGGAGCCGGAACATCGCGGGGCATAAAGACGTAGAGGTGCAGGCCGGCCCGGGCAGCGTAGGCCGCCGCTGCCCCCGCTGCGTTCCCCGCCGATGGGATGACCATTCCCCGTACCCCCAGTTCCAGCGCGCGGGAGATGGCTACGGCTAACCCGCGCGCCTTGAAAGAACCGGTCGGGTTGAGGCTTTCTTCCTTGATATAGAGGTGAGGCATGCTCAGTTCCGCGCCCAGCCGTCGGGCATGGAGCAGAGGGGTCCCTCCTTCGCCCAGGGTGAGGATATGGGCCGGGTCCCGCACCGGCAGAAGGGCCTGGTAGCACCAGAGGGACGGCTCCGGGCCGATGAGCCGCTGCCGGCTCAATCGCCGCGCGGCCTCCAGGTCGTAGCGGGCCAGGAGAGGCCGATCGCAATCCGGGCAGGTCTGCCAGAGTCGGTCAGCCTCGTACGTCCTGCCGCAGAGGGAGCATTCCAGATGGGTGAGCAGACTGCTTCTCATCCAAGCGTTACATGGGCCACGGGTAGGCCGTGGGTGAACCGGAGAAGGACCACTTCCGGTGGAGCCAGGAAACGGGCCCGGGGTGCGCCTTTCCCCTCCACTCCCAGCCCCCGACTGACGTAAAGGGTAGATGGGCCCATCCGGTACAATCCGGCCTCATACCGTTTCCAGAAGGCCGAACTGGTAACCAGGGCACCGAAGAGGGGCAGGCGGAGTTGCCCCCCATGCGTGTGTCCAGCCAGATGCAGGTCTATGCCCATCTCCGCTGCCACGGGGAAGAGATCGGGGGAGTGGTACAGGAGAATGTGGAAGGGGCCTCCGGCTTCTCCGCCGGGTCTCTCCCCGGAGGTGGAGCGAGGATCGGCCAGGATCTGCCGCAGTCGCTTTCCGTCCTGTCGGTGGTTGGCGGTGCAGCGGATGCCGATCAGCCGCAGCCGATGGCCCTTCACCTCCATCTCTGCCACCTCATCTATCAGCCAGGTGATGGGAAGATCGGCGAAAATCTGGGGAATGACATCAGGGCGATCCACTGGGGGGCTTCCGACGACCGCATACGTGGGCGCAACGGCAGCCAATGCTCTCAGGAGGTCCCGGATTCCCTGCTGGGCTGGGCCATCGTCCACCGAAGAGAGATTCAGATAGTCGCCGGTCAGGAAGATCAGGTCCGGAGCCAGCGCGCGAGCGAGTTCCAGCAACTGTCGTTCCCGAGGTGTCCAGCCCTCAAAGTGAATGTCCGAAAGATGGAGCACTCGTAACGGCTCCCGGCTCTGCAGTTTGGGAGACCGAATCTCCAGGGAGGTAAGGGTCAGGCGGAACGGCTCCACCCAGGTGGCATACAGTTGGGCGGCGGTGATCCCAGTTTGGAGGAAGACCGTCCCTGCGGCCATGGGAGCCGTTGGTGCGATGGTGCCCAGGACGAAGGCCAGCGCGGTCCGCAGAATGGCCAGGGCCAGCAGGGGCGGCGTAACCGGGCCGAACGACCGGCCATAGCGGGGAAGCAGGGCCAGGGAGAGGCCGTCGCCAAGGATAGCCAGGCCCAGAGCGATGCCCATCCATGCCTGGAGGGACGGATGGCCCCAGGGCCAGGCGCCGATGGCGGCCATTCCGACCAGCGCCGGAGCGATGGACAGGGGCGGGATCCGGCCCAGAATCTCGCTACCCAGCAGGGCCAGATGGAGCAGGGGCCGGGCTTGTTCCGTGGGGCGTTGTCCGGAGTCTGTGGTCAATGGGTTCTCGTCCATTCGCCGCAGGGGGAGATGAGGGGTTCCGGAGGGAGCGCGAGCAGGGCAGCGGCGACGCCGGACCGAGAGGGCTTTCCCTTCTGTGAGATGGCCTGCTCCAGCGCGCGAAGGGCATACTGGGCCGCAGCGTACGCGGGGAGCGCCAGGTCGCCGGGCGGGATGCCCAGGGAGATTTCGGTGCAGGCGGCAACGAAGTCGGCGCAGCCTGGCAGGGCCTGTAGGCGAGGCCAGGGAGTAACCACGCGGGTACCGGTCGCCGCCTCCCCGGCCACTGCCCGAAACTCGTCGGCGGCCAGGTCCGGCCCACCGACCATTTCCCCGTTCCAGCCCCCCGCGCGGAGGGCCACCAACAGTTCGCCACAAACCACCGGTGGCGCATCACAGAAAAGGACAGGCGGCAGGGAAGGCCAGCGAAGCGCATCGGTGGGGGTGCCGACGAGCCGGAGGGGCCGCCCGCGCGCGGCGGCCCTCCGCTGAAGGGCCGCTCCCAGCGGTCCGCCATCGGTAACCAGCCCGACTTCCATCACTCCTTCCAGGATTCGGTCGGCCAGTTCGTCGGCGTCCGGACCGATCCGGCTCACGACCCCCGGCCCGGTTTCCAGCGCCGGGTCCAGTACCGCCGGCGCCACCAGCGGTAACCCCTCCCGGGCATAGACAGTGAGGGCCGCGCGGGTTGTCTCTTCCCGAAAGTGGCCGATGGCGACCACAACCTGGGGGTCTATGGCCAGTTTCTCCGCTTGCTGGCGGGCCATTGCGGGATCGGCGCCGTCGTCGTAGGCGACCAGTTCTACGGAGTACGCTGGGGTCCCGATCCCGCCCTGCGCGTTGGCCTCGCGCAGGGCCAGCCGGACGGCGGCAAAGAGGCCGTAGCCCACGTAGCGGTAGCGGCCCTCAAAGGGAGCGACCAGCCCGATCTTGACCACCGGACGGGTCGCTCCAGGGACCCGGCAGGCCGTCAGCAGAAAAAGCAGCAAGAGAGTCCAGCAAGCCAGCGACTTTACCGAAGGCATCAGCCATCCGCATCCGATTTTTTGGAACACGGAAGAACACGGAAAGGGCACGGGTTTCATGGAACATCGGTAGACTCCGGGCCCCTCCAGGCGTATCCGCGTCCCATTTCCGAATCCTTCCGGAGGGGCCACCAGGTCTGCCGGTGGATGGGGGAGGGGCCCAGCACTTCCAGCGCCCGGCGGTGTTGCGGGGTGCCGTATCCTTTATGAAGGGCAAATCCGTAGCCGGGGTACATCCGGTCCAGTTCGGCCATCCGCCGGTCCCGCTCCACTTTGGCAATGATGCTGGCAGCGGCGACGGAGAGGCAATGGGCGTCGGCTCGGGGGAGGGAACGCTGAGGGAGCGGGATTTCGGGCAGACGGACGAAGTCTATCACCAGCGCGTCCACTCG
This sequence comes from Anaerolineae bacterium, assembly GCA_025060135.1. Lineage (GTDB taxonomy): Bacteria > Chloroflexota > Anaerolineae > B4-G1 > DUEL01 > SpSt-77. The sequence goes on from JANXCY010000007.1 coordinate 59,415, forward strand.
CGCCAGTTGGGCTACGGCGCGCGCCATGGCATGCCGGGTTGCCGGGAGGATGCCCAGGGCATCCACTTCCTCCGGCCCGGCCCAGCCCACTCCAACGGCCAGCGCGACTTCCCGGATGAGGGGATACAGTGCCTCCCGTTGGGCCGGGGAGAGCCGCTTGGAGTCCCGTACATCGGCCAAAAGGCCGAGGAGGTCGGAACGGTCCGGGGGGAGCACCACCGCAGCAGCGCAGACCGGGCCGGCCCAGGCGCCGCGTCCGGCCTCATCCACCCCGGCAATCCAGCGGTATCCGCAGGCCAGCAGTTCCTGTTCCAGACGCCAGTCGGGCTGGAGGTCGCCAGTGGCAGGTCGCATAGTACCGATCATCGGGCAACGGAATGGTTGACCTGGGACGCCTTCCGGCGTATAATCCCATCCGGGCCATCGCCGGACCGAGAAAATTATACCACTATTTCGTCCGATGCGCATCCGTTCTCTCAGTCTGGAAAACTTCCGCAATTACATCCGTCTGGAGATGGAGTGGCCTGAGCAGCCGGTTCTCCTGGTGGGCGGCAATGCCCAGGGCAAGACCTCCCTCCTGGAGGCCATCTATTATCTGGCCACGGGACGTTCTCCGCTGACCGGGATGGACCGTCAGTTAATCAACTGGACCGCTGAGCAGGAAGGACTTTCGTACGCGCGCCTGCGGACGGAGGTGGTCGGACGCCATCAGGTACGGGAAATTGAAATGGTCCTCTCGGTGAGTCCGAACGCCAACGGGATCCCCCGGCTGCAGAAAAGTATTCGGGTGGACCGGCGGCCCCAGCGACTACGGGACCTGACGGGATGTCTGAATGTGGTGCTCTTTCTGCCCCAGGATGTGGAACTGGTGGCCGGCCCACCGGCTGGTCGGCGCGATTATCTGGATGCGACGCTTTCCCAGGTCGATCGCACATATGCGGCCGCGCTGGAGACGTACGGGGAGACTCTTCGGGAGCGGAACGCGCTCCTCCGCCATCTGGCGGAAGAGGGGGGCGACCCGGCCCAGTTGGACCCTCTGGACGAACGGCTGGCTCGCAGCGGTGTCGTCGTGGCCCAGGGCCGCCATCGTTTGGTGGGCGAACTGTCCCGACATGCGGGCCCGTTCCACGCCGAACTGACCGGGGGGCAGGAATGGCTCCGGCTGGAATACCACCCCAACTTTGACCCGGCCTCTCCACCCGCGTTGACTTACCAGAGGCCTCTCCTGGTGGAGCCCGGCGGCCTGCCTCCAGGAGTATCCTTGGAGGACCTGGAGCGGGCATTCCTCCAGCGCCTGCGCCAGCGGCGCCGGGAAGAGATAGAACGGGGGATGACCCTGACCGGCCCCCATCGGGACGAGGTGCGCTTTCGGGTCGGCGACGTGGACCTGGGCCTCTTCGGCTCCCGGGGGCAGCAGCGGACGGCAGTCCTGGCGCTCAAAATGGCCCAATTGGCGTGGATGCAGGAGATAGCAGGAGAGGATCCGATCCTTCTGCTGGACGAAGTCCTGGCCGAACTGGATGAGGCGCGGCGGGCGGCGCTTCTGTCGCTGGTGGACCGGGTGGAGCAGGCCATCCTGACAGCGACCGATCCGGAGATGTTCAGCCTGGCCTTCCGTCAGCGCGCGGCCCTGTTCCGGGTGGAAGGGGGGATCATTCGCCCGTGCGAACGGGCCGTTTGACAGGCTGGGTCTCGGTCAACGCTATTTCTGATCCGTCTATTGGAGATAGACCAGCGGGTCCACCGGCACACCGTTGTGGCGGAGTTCAAAGTGAAGGTGAGGGCCGGAGGACCGCCCCGTGCTCCCAGCGGCGCCGATGATCTCTCCCTGCTCCACCGGCTGTCCCACCACGACGGAGAAGGCCGAAAGGTGGGCATACCACGATTGCCAGCCGTCCGCGTGGTCAATCACGATAAGGTTTCCATAACCTCCAGAGACGTCGGCGAAAGAGACAACTCCGGCGGCGGTGGCGAAAATGGGGTCGTGCAGCGCGGCGGCGATGTCCAGCCCAACGTGTCGGGGGTTGGAGGGGTCGCGAAAATACCAGCCCGAGATAGCCCGCCGGGGCGACGGCCAGATAAAACCCGAACTGCCCGAGGGGAGTTCGTCCAGCGGCCACTGGATGGGAGGCGCTCCGCGATATACTTCCGGACGGGTCAGATATCGCTCCCGGGAGAGGGTAACCAGCAGGGTATAACGGCCTGGCGTACCGGAAAGTGCCTCCAGCCGCAGGAGATAGGAGCCGGTGCGGGGGAGTTCCTGCTCCACGATGTACGGCGGCAAAGTGATCGGGCCCTCCTGCTCCGTCAGGGTCGCTCCGTCCGGACCGACCAGGGTTGCCTTCAGAGATGCTTCCGGGCCGGAGGCTGTGCTGGGGCGGAACCAGATTTCTACCGTAACCAAGTTGGGACTCCCCTCATCTCCCAGGGCCGCAAAGACCCAGCGGTCGGTCTCTCCCGGTTCCAGGGTCCCCTCTACCGTTTCTCCAGGAATCAGTAGTGATTGGGGAGGCGGTGTACTCTCCGGTGGGGGAGCCTCGTCCCCCTCCGGGACACCTCCGCCGTTTCCGCCAGCGGCACAGGCCGTCAGCAGCACCCAGAGCACCAGCGCACAGGCCCAGTCCCGCAGGTATCTCATCCCTCCTGTCCCCCCTTCCCGATGGGAAGAACACCCTCCTCTGAAGGGATGCGGAGTCATCCGCTCCCACACCCGCGTGCCATCCTGGATTCGATTATATCCCAGACCGGAGAAGAGGCAAAACCGTCGCTCCGGGTGAGCCCTTCCTTTTTACTGGCCGGAAACGATGCTGTTCCTGCCGGATTGACGGGATTCCACCCCCCACCGGGATTTGCCTCCTCCGCCGGAGGGGATTATAATGAACATGGCTGGATTCGCAAAGGTGAGCGAGGGACTCGCCACCGACCGAAACCCACACCGGGGATGACTCTGGGAGGAGCGTATGTCCGGTCATAGCAAGTGGTCCACCATCAAACATAAGAAAGCGGCCATGGATGCCAGGCGGGGGAAACTGTTCACCCAACTGGCTCGGGAGATCACCGTCGCGGCCCGGGAGGGGGGTGGCAACCCGGAGGCCAACTTCCGGCTGCGCCTGGCGATTGACAAAGCGCGCGCGGCCAACATGCCCAAAGAGAACATTGAACGGGCCATCAAGCGGGGGACCGGCGAGATCAAAGGAGAGGGTGAACTGTCGGAAATCCTGTACGAGGCGTATGCCCCCAACGGCGTGGCCCTGCTGATCCAGGCCCTGACGGATAATCCCAACCGATGCGTGGCCGAACTGCGCCACGTGCTGAGCCGCCAGGGAGGGCGGATGGCCGAGGCTGGCGCGGTGGCCTGGCAGTTTGATCGCAAGGGCTACATCGCCATCTCTCCCGATGGTGCGGATGCCGAACGCATCTTTGAGGTCGCGGTGGAGGCCGGAGCCGACGACGTTGTCATCTCCGATGACCTGATTGAGGTCTTCTCTCCGCTGGAGACGTTCCAAGAAGTCCGTCAGGCGTTGGAGACTCTGGGCGTGCGGTTTGAACAGGTGGAAATCTCCATGGTCCCCAAGACGACCATCCAGTTGAGCGAACAAGAAACCATGCGGGTGATGAGCGTCATCAACGCGCTGGAGGACCTGGAGGACGTCCAGCAGGTCTATTCCAACCTGGACATCTCCGACGAGGTGATGGCGAAGTTTGAGGCGGCCTGATGCGGGTTCTGGGGATTGACCCGGGCACAGCGACGACGGGTTACGGCGTGGTGGAGGAGACCGAGGAAGGACTGCGGGCCCTGGCCTGCGGTGTGGTTGCCACGGCGCCCGACCTTCCCCTTCCCCAGCGACTGCAGACCATTTACCGCGAACTCCGCCATCTGGTCCAGCAGTGGCGGCCGGACGCGGCGGCAGTGGAAGAACTCTATTTTAACGTGAATGTCCGGACGGCGATGAGCGTAGGCCAGGCGCGGGGCGCGGCCCTGCTGGCCATGGCCGATGAGGGATTGCCGGTGGCCGAATATGGCCCCGGGGAGGTGAAGCAGGCACTTACTGGCTACGGCGGTGCCGAAAAGCGGCAGATGCAGGAAATGGTCCGCATGCTCCTGGGCCTGCCTGCTGTCCCTCAACCGGATGACGCTGCCGACGCGCTGGCTGTTGCCATTTGCCATCTTCATTCTGCCCGCCTGCGCGCTTTGACCTCTGACCACAGGCCATAGCCTACTGAGTGGCAGCAGTTTCTTTGGAGTTACGTACCTCTTCTGGGACATCGGCGAGGAATCCGTAGCGCAGGCTGCTCGTCGACGCACTCCAGACCGGGCGGCCTGCGCTCCCTGTGGCGGAGGCTGTTCGCCCGCACTCCAGGCCAGCGGCCTGCATTACAGAGAACTGTATACACCCTGATTCTGTCATTCCTGCGTTCTGTCATTCCATATTCTCTCATTCCGTCATTATGATCGCGCGACTGATCGGCACAGTGGCTTCGGTCAAGCCGGACCGCCTGATTATCCAGGTGGGGGGACTGGGTATCAGCGTCTATGTACCTGCCTCGGTTCTGCGGGCGGTGGATGGAGTGGGGCAACCGGTGGAACTGGTTACCCACCTTCATGTCCGGGAGAACGAACTGGCCCTCTACGGCTTTCTGACCGAAGAGGAACTGTCTCTGTTTGAGGCGCTCCTGGGCGTCTCCGGGGTGGGGCCAAAGGTAGCGCTTTCTATTCTCAGCACCCTCTCGCCGGATACGCTCCGGCAGGCCGTGGCGCGGGAAGAGCCGGGTATTCTGACCCGGGTGCCGGGCGTGGGGCCCAAGACCGCGCGGGCCATCCTCTTCCACCTGCGGGATCGGATGCCCGGGCTGGAGGCTGGGGCCGCTCCTCTGCTGACGGACCAGGACGCCGAGGTCATCGGCGCGCTGACCGCGCTGGGCTTCAGCCTGGTGGAGGCGCAGACAGCCCTCCAAAGTACCCCGCGCGATCCAGACCTCCCGCTGGAGGAGCGCATCCGTCTGGCCCTGGCTTATCTGGGGCAGCGGTGAGAGCCAGAAAGGCCGGTCTTTTCCGAATTTCTCCCGCTGTACAACGGATAAAGCGAAAAGGACGCGGTTCGTCCAGACTTCCCAATGGCGCGGAACGCTCAGACCCATCGTAAAAAGAACGAACAACCTCCCTCCCTTCCGGCGCGCGGGCCGCTGCGGCGACTGGTGCTCTTCTTCACCGCGCCCCGTTTGCTTCTATTGGGGCTCTTCCTGCCCCTGGTACTGACCCTCTACGCTCTGCGTCTCTACCGCCTGCAGGTTGTGGAAACAGAACAGTGGGTGGCCCGGGCCCAACAGCAACGGACCGAACTGATCTCCCTGCCAGCCCCGCGCGGCCTCATCTACAGCCGGGATGGAGAGCCGTTGGTCCGCAACGTCCCCGCCTTTCAGGTGGTCATCCTCCCGGCCTACCTGCCGGAGGATGACATTCAGCGGGAGACCGTCCTGCGCCGTCTGGCCGCGCTGCTGGGAATGCCCTACAGCCATCCAGACCCGGCCCAACCGGGCCTCCGGGAGCGGGTGGAGCGGGTGCTGGACCCGAACTCTGCGGCCTACGCGCCCTACGACCCCCTGGTCGTTGCCACCCACGTGGACCGGGAGGTCGCGCTGATCATTGCCCAGGGGGAGGGCTTTGCCTTCCCCGGCGTACGGGTGGACGTGGTTTCCCGACGCCAGTACCCCTATGGCTCCCTGGTCTCCCAGTTGGTGGGCTACATGGGGGCCATCCCGGCGGAGAAGGTCCGGGAGTACACCGAAAAGGGCTACAACCCCGCCACCGACCGGATCGGCTACGCCGGAGTGGAAGCGACCTTTGAGTCCTGGCTACGGGGTACCCCCGGCCAGCGCTACCAGGAGACAGACATCCTGGGACGAGTGGTGCGGGTCCTGGGGGACGAAATCCCGCCGATCCCGGGCCACAATGTCTACCTGACCATTGACCTGGACCTGCAACAGGTGGCCCAGCAAGCACTCCAGCGGGGCATGGACCGGGTCCACTCCCGCCGGGGCGTGGTCATCGCCATGAACCCGAAGACCGGCGAGATTCTGGCTATGGTCAGCCTGCCCACCTACGACAACAACCACTTTGCCGAAGGTATCTCGCTGGAGGAATATCAGCGCCTCCTGGAAGACCCGCACCGTCCCCTGGTCAACCACGCGATTGCTGACCAGTTGCCGCCCGGGTCTATTTTCAAAATCGTTATGGCGGCGGCCGCGTTGCAGGAAGGCATCCTGACCGCGCGCACCCGCCTGGACTGTCCTGGTATCATTATGCTTCCCAACAAGTACTACCCCAATGACCCAGAACGGGCCCAACCCTTCTACTGCTGGAAACGGTCCGGCCACGGCTGGCTGGACGTCGTCCACGCCCTGGCTTTTTCCTGCGACATCTTCTTCTACCAGGTCGGCGGGGGATACGAGCGCTTTCAGGGGCTGGGGCTGGACCGGATTGTAGAGTACTCGCATCTTTTCGGCCTGGGGGAGCCGACGGGGGTGGAACTGGAGCAGGAGGCGCCGGGGCTGGTTCCCACAGCCCGATGGAAACGGCTGACCATTGGTGAGAACTGGTCCACCGGCGACACCTACAACCTCGCCATTGGCCAGGGCTACCTGCTGGTAACACCGTTGCAGATGCTGAACGTGATGGCCACTACGGCCAACGGCGGCACTCTGTACCGCCCGCGCATCGTCCACCATATTACCGATGCCCAGGGGAGCGTTGTTCAGCCGTTCCGACCGGAAATCATCCGCACCCTGCCCATCTCCCCGGAGAACTGGAGCCTCATCCAGCAGGGGCTGGAGGGGGCGGTGGTATACGGCACGGCGACCCGCGCGCAGGTGGCCGGGGTTCGGGTGGCCGGCAAGACCGGCACCGCTCAGTTCTGCGACGACATTGCCCGCCAGATGGGGATCTGTCGGGAGGGCTTTGCCCAGCCGACCCACGCCTGGTTTATGGCCTACGCGCCGGTGGAGAACCCCGAGATCGCTCTCATCGTCTTTATCTATAACGGCGGGGAGGGCTCTGCGGTGGCCGCGCCGGTGGCGCAGGAAATTCTGGACTGGTACTTTCACAGACCATAGATCACTGACCATAGTGGTCCGTCGTCCATCCCCAAGGAGGCCCTATGGAATCCTACATCGCGCAGATTGCGGCCCTGAAACAGCGGTATCTTCCCGACCTGCTGAGTCGCCGGAACGTTGTGGGCTGTGGCATCGGCTACAAGGTTCGGGAGGGAGTCCAGACCCGGGAACTGAGTCTGGTCGTCTCCGTTACCCACAAAGTCCACCCCTCGGCGCTCACACCGGAAGACCTCATCCCGGCTCAGATGGAAGGTATCCCCACCGATGTGGTGGAACTGGGGGTGCTGCGGGCCTTCTCAGGCCCGCGCGATCGCTGGCGGCCAGGGGTGCCGCCTGGCGTCTCGGTTGGCCATATCCGCATCAGCGCCGGGACGCTGGGCTGCCTGGTGCGGCGGGGGAGCGACCTCTTCATCCTCTCCAACAACCACGTCCTGGCGGACACCAACAAGGGCCGCGCGGGCGACCCCATCCTCCAGCCTGGCCCGGCGGACGGAGGGACAGCGGATGACGCTATCGCCACTTTGGAGGCCTTCGTTCCTCTGGATTTTGGTACCGCTGAGCCGGAATGCCCGATGGCTACCCTTCTGGCGAACGGTCTGAACGCCCTGGCCGCGCTACTCGGCTCCCGACACCGCCTGGAGCCGGTCCGGCAGACGCTGGGGGTGAACCGGGTGGATGCAGCGCTGGCCCGCCCGCTGCGCGCCGACCTGGTTCGCCCGGACATCCTGGGCATTGGCATTCCCACGGGCATTGGGGAGGCCATCCTGGGCCTGCCAGTGCAGAAAAGTGGCCGGACGACCGGCCACACCACCGGGGTCATCACCCAGATTGACGCGACGGTGCGGATTGACTATTACGGCCCCAGTGCGCTCTTTGAGGGCCAACTGGTCGCTTCGTCGATGAGCCAGCCAGGAGATTCGGGCGCCGCTGTTCTGGACCTGGACCGACGGGTGGTGGGCCTGCTCTTTGCTGGCTCCGACGCCGCTACGATCATCAACCCCATCGCCGATGTCCTGACGGCTCTTCGGATTGAACTGGTTACGGCATGACGGTCCGGGGTGCCCCTTTTGTCATCTTTGCGGTCTCCGACGGTACCGGGACGACGGCGGAGCGGGTGATCCGCGCCGCCTTGACCCAGTTCCCGCAGGATGTGGAAGTCCATCGGTTTGGATCGGTCCGGACGGTGGAGCAGATTCAGCGGGTGGTTCGGGAAGCGGCCCGGGCCCGTGCCTTGGTTGTCCACACCCTGGTCAGCGCCGACCTGCGCCAGGCGATGTTTGAGGAAGGCCGCCGCCATCATGTCCAGACCCTGGACCTGATGGGCCCGCTTCTGGAACGGGTTTCGGACCTTCTGGGGACTCCGCCGCTGGCCCAGCCCGGCCTCTACTGGATGGAGGACTTCAACCGTCGGATAGAGGCGGTGGATTTCGCTCTCCGCCACGACGATGGGCGGAACACGGAGGAACTGGCCCACGCGGAGATTGTCCTGGTGGGCGTCTCCCGCACCGGGAAGACGCCGCTCAGCATCTACCTGGCCTACCGAGGCTGGCTGGTGGGGAATGTCCCCGTCGTCCTGGAGGTCAATCTTCCCCCCATCCTCTCCCGTCTCCCCCGGGAACGGGTGATCGGCCTGACGGTGGACCCGGTGCGGCTGGCCCAGTTGCGGCAGGCCCGCCTGCGTCGTATCAGTCCGGTCGTCAGCGAATACGCCGACCTGCGCTACATCCGGGCAGAGGTGGCCTATGCATTGGACCTTTTCCACCGCCATGGCTGGTCGGTGGTGGACATGACCTCCAAGCCGGTGGAAGAAGCCGCCGCCGAGGTGGTGGCCCTGGTTACGGGCCATCCTGCTGGGCAGGGAGAAAAAAACGGCACGCGGTAGGGCGGGTTGTTCCCAACACGGGATGGCGTCAGGGGGTGGATAAGGCCCTGTACCCAGGGGCGGAGTGGGGGCACTGAGGGCCAGGGAGGGGAAATCCTACCCTCGCGAAGGGGGCAGCCCTTATCGTCCCGTGATGCGGCTCATGCCGCCCATCCAGGGGCGGAGCACCTCCGGCACCACGACGGAGCCATCGGCCTGCTGGTAGTTTTCCAGGATGGCGATGACGACGCGCGGAAGGGCCAGCCCGGAACCGTTGAGGGTATGAACGAAACGGGGGCGAGCGTCGGGAGCGGGCCGGTAGCGGATATTGGCCCGACGGGCCTGAAAGTCCCCGCAATTGCTGACCGAACTGACCTCCAGCCATTCCCCACAGCCCGGAGCCCACATCTCAATGTCGTAGGTCTTGACCGCGGTAAAGCCCAGGTCTCCGGTGCAGAGTTCCACCACGCGGTGGGGGATCTCCAGCCTGCGGCAGAGTTCCAGCGCGTGCTCCACCATCTCCTCCAGGGCATCGTCGCTGGCCTCCGGAAGGGTGAACTGGTACATTTCCACCTTGTCAAACTGATGGCCGCGCTTGATGCCCCGGACATCCCGCCCCGCGCTCATCCGCTCCCGGCGAAAGCACGGGGTGTAGGCGACATATTTCAGGGGGAGCACGTCGGCAGGGAGGATTTCGTCCCGGTGGAGATTGGTCAGCGGGACCTCAGCGGTCGGCACGAGCCAGAGGTCGTCCTCCACATCGTGATAGAGGTTGTCGGCAAATTTGGGCAGTTGGCCCGCGCCGACCAGGCATTCCTGCCGGACTACGAAGGGGAGGTAGACTTCGGTATAGCCGTGTTCTCGGGTGTGGACATGGAGCATCCAGGCGATGAGGGCTCGTTCCAGGAGGGCACCGGCTCCCCAGAGGACGTAGAAACGGCTACCGGCCAGGCGGACTCCCCGGTCAAAATCCAGAATACCCAGTTCGGGCCCCAAGTCCCAGTGGGGGAGGGGGTCAAAGTCAAAGGGACGTGGCGTTCCCCACTCTCGTACGACGGTATTGGCGCTGGCGTCTGGGCCAATAGGGACGGATGGGTGAGGGAGATTCGGCAGGTGCAGGAGGAGGTCGTCCCGCTCCGCCTCGGCGAGGCGCATCTGCTCTTCCAGTTCTGCGATGCGGTCGCCCACCGCGCGCATCCGGGCAATCAGGGCTTCCCGCTGGGCCGGGTCGGGGATGCGCGGGATTTCTCTGGAGGTGCGGTTCCGCTCGGCGCGCAGGGCCTCCACCTGGGCCAGCAGGTCCCGCCAGCGAGCATCGGCTTCCAGTATCCGGTCTACCAGCGTCGGGTCGTCGTAGCGGGCCGCCAGCGCGTCCCGGACGGCCTGGGGGTCTCTGCGGATAAGGGCGATGTCAATCATGGCGTACTGCGTGTCGGGTATCCGGTCTCCCTGGGGCGCAGGTGGGGGAAGAGGATGACCTCCCGGATGGACGAGCGGTCAGTAAAGAGCATCACCAGGCGGTCAATCCCCATGCCGAAGCCGCCGTTGGGGGGCATCCCATACATCATGGCCCGGATGTAGTCCTCGTCCATCGGGTGGGCTTCTTCATCCTCTGCCCGATAGAGTTGCCGCATTTCCAGGAAGCGCTGTTCCTGATCCAGGGGGTCGTTCAGTTCGCTGAAAGCGTTGGCGATTTCCATCCCCCCGATGAAGGCCTCAAACCGCTCCACGTGGGTGGGATCTTCGGGTTTGGCCTTCGCCAGGGGGGAGATATCGCGAGGGTAATCGTAGAGAATGGTGGGCTGGATCAGCCGGGGCTCCACCAGACCGCTCAGGAGTTCTTTATCAATCAGTTTGCCCCAGGTCTGGCCTGGCTGGGCGGGGATACCGGCCTTCCGCAGGGCCTGGTAGAGGGCCTCGGCCGTCGGGTAGTGGGCGTAGTCAATGCCGCTGGCCTCCAGAATGGCTTCCCGCAGGGTCATCCGCCGCCAGGGCGGGGCCAGGTCTATGGTGTTCCCCTCGTAGGTGATAACGGTGGTCCCCAGCACCTCCCGCGCCACGGTGGAGACCATCTCCTCGCAGAGGTCCATCACGGCCCGGTAATCCAGGTAGGCGGCGTAGAATTCCAGCATGGTGAACTCCGGGTTGTGTTTGAAAGAGACGCCTTCGTTGCGGAAGTCGCGGCCGATCTCATAGACCCGTTCAAAGCCGCCGACCAGAAGCCGCTTCAGGTAGAGTTCATCGGAGATGCGCAAGTACAGGTCCTGGTTCAACTGATGGTGATGGGTGATGAAAGGTCGGGCCGCCGCCCCGCCGTAGACGGGCTGAAGGACGGGGGTTTCCACCTCCAGAAAGCCGCGCTCGTCCAGGAAGCGCCGGATGGCAGCGATGGTGCGGGCACGGATGCGGAAGATTTCGCGGACCTCGGGGTGAACGGCCAGGTCGGCATAGCGTTGGCGGTACCGTTCTTCCACGTCGGTGAGGGCCGAATAGCGGACGACCCGGTTGCCGATCTGTTGTTCCTTGCCCCAGGGGAGAGGGGAGAGGGCCTTCGCCAGCATCCGCAGACGGGTAACTTCCACGGTGATCTCGCCGGTGCGGGTGCGCATCAGGCGGCCCTTCGCTTCCACGAAGTCGCCCAGGTCAAAGTCCTTTTCAAAGGCTTCATAGGTCTCCTCGCCCAGAAGGTTGAGCCGGAGGAGAATCTGGATTTTGCCGCTTTCGTCCTCCACATGGGCGAACGTGGCCTTTCCCATCACCCGGATGCTGCGCAGGCGGCCTGCGATGGTAACCTCCTGCCCCTCGCCTCCGGCCTCGTAGAGGGCCACCGCCTGGGCAGCGGTGTGCGTGCGCTCGGCCCGGGGCGGGTACGGGTCCCACCCCCGGGCCCGCAGCCGCTGTAGTTTTTCCAGCCGCTGTCGCTCCAGTTCGTTCAGTTCCACGCGCGCCCCCGTGGATGCTCAGGCGATATCCACGATGCGGAATACCATTACCTGGGCCGGCGCGTTTACCCGCACCTCATCCCCGACCCGGTGTCCCAGGAGAGCTTTGCCCAGGGGGGAGGCGTAGGAGATTCGGCCCTGGGAGGGGTCGGCCTCCGCTGGCCCGACGATGTGGTAGGTCTCCGGAGGGCCGTCGCCTTCCACCACGGTAACCCGGCTGCCCACGCTGACGATACCGGAGGGCCGTTCTTCCTCCACAATCTCGGCAATGCCCAGCAGCGTTTCCAGTTCCATAATCCGGCCTTCCACGAAGGCCTGCTCGTTGCGCGCGGCTTCCAGTTCGGCGTTCTCCAGAATGTCGCCTTCAGCCAGCGCTTCGTGGAGCCGGCGTGCCACTTCCTGACGGCGCACAGTCCGCAGGTACTCCAGTTCCGCTTTGAGACGTTCGTACCCCTCACGGGTCAGATAGACGACTTGGTCGGCCATGTTCTCGGGCTTCTCCTGGGATAGGTGAACGGATCGTACTCTGGTATAAAATCCAAACGCCCACCCTCCCGGTTCGCTCCAGGAGGGCAGGCTGATGGAGATGAGGCGTACGCCTCCGGCGATGCACCCTTCCTTATGCGCAAACGACTGAGAGGGAAGGCTCCCTCTCAGCCGCATATATATTATAGCCTACAACCGCAAATTTGTAAAGTTCCGCTGATCGCTATTGTTGACAGCCAGAGAGAGGCATGGCATAATAACCATAGGCAGAGGGTGCCAGCGGAAGGGGCTTTCGGGGGAGAGACCATGCGGCCCATTGACATCATTGAGAAAAAGCGCGACGGCAACGAACTGACAGCCGAAGAAATAGAGTTCTTCATCCAGGGCTACACCCAGGGCGACATCCCGGATTATCAGGCCGCTGCCTGGCTGATGGCCGTCTATCTGCGCGGGATGAGCGAACGGGAAATCCGGGACCTAACCTTGGCGATTGCCCGTTCAGGGACGATGCTGGATCTGAGCGATGTGGCGCCGATAGTGGTGGACAAGCACTCCAGTGGTGGCGTCGGGGACAAAGTTACCCTGGTGGCTGCTCCTGTGGTCGCGGCCTGCGGAGTGCCCGTTGGTAAGATGACTGGGCGGGGCCTGGGCTTCACCGGCGGGACGGTGGATAAACTGGAATCCATCCCGGGTTTCCGCACCGACCTCTCTCCCCAGGAGTTCAAATCCCAACTGGCCCGCATCGGGATCGTCATCACTGGTCAGTCGGCCAGTCTGGCCCCTGCCGACCGGAAACTCTACGCGCTACGGGATGTTACCGGCACTGTCTCCTCTCTTCCCCTGATCGCCAGTTCCATTTTGGGGAAAAAACTGGCCGGTGGGGCCAATGCCATTCTGCTGGACGTGAAAGTCGGCAGCGGCACGTTTATGAAAACTGTAGACGATGCCACCTGCCTGGCCGAGACGATGGTTCGTCTGGGCCGGGAACTGGGCCGACGGGTCAGCGCCCTAATCTCGGATATGAATCAACCTCTGGGATGGGCCGTGGGGAACGCGCTGGAGGTCCAGGAGGCCATTAATGTCCTGCACGAGGACGGACCATCGGACCTGCGGGAGCACTGTCTGGTGGTCGCTGCGGAAATGCTGGTGCTGGCGGGTCGCGTTGCCGACTCGGCTGAGGGAGTAGAAATGGCCGCCCAGACCATCGCCGATGGCAGCGCATGGCACAAATTCCGTGCCCTGGTCGCCGCGCAGGGTGGAGACGTTCGCTTTGTGGACGAACCCGACCGGCTTCCCCGTGCTCCCATTGTGGAAGTTCTCCCCGCCCCTGCCGATGGCTACCTCCAGAAGATAGACGCCGCGCAGGTCGGAATGGCCGTAGTAGACCTGGGCGGCGGTCGGGAGAAAAAAGAAGACCCGATAGACCACTCGGTAGGGGTCATTGTGCATTACAAAGTCGGCGATTGGGTCCAGAGTGGGACGCCTCTATACACCCTTCACGCCAACGATCGGACCCGGCTGGAACAGGCGCGGGCCCGTCTTGTGGCGGCCTGTACCATCGGCCCGGAGCCGGTTTCGCCTCCACCGCTCTTCTACAAGAAAATTGGCGCATGACCTCTTCCTCTTCCCCTGCTGTTACTGTCCGTTTTCAGCCCCTGGGCCAAAGAGGCCAGGTCCCTGCGGGCATTTCCCTCCTGGAAGCGGCTCGTCGCCTGGGCGTCGGCCTCAGCGGAGTCTGCGGAGGGATGGGAGTCTGCGCCACCTGCCGGGTAGTGGTTCCTCCGGAAAGCCGGGATGCCCTCTCCCCGCCCTCCGATACCGAGCAGAAACGGCTGGGCCCGGATGCCCTCGCCCGGGGAGTCCGACTGGCCTGCCGGGCCACCATTCGCGATTCCCTCCAGGTCTTCGTCCCGCCGGAATCCCTCACCGCCAGCCAGCGGACCCAGATTGAGGGCCGCCAGACGCTGGTCCGGCCGGAGCCGGTGGTGGCCGCCGTAGATCTGCACCTTCCGCCTCCTACCCTCTCCGACCCCCGCAGCGACGCGGAGCGGTTGCGAGAGGTTCTGGGCCGGCCGGTTCGCCTGGACCTGGAGGTTCTGCGCCAGTCCCCTCTGCGGCTGCGGGAATGGGAGTGGGCCACGCGGGCCGTTCTGCGGGGCGATGAGGTGGTGGCCCTCCTGCCCCCCGGCACCCCGCTGATGGGAGTGGCCATAGACCTGGGGACGACGAAACTGGCCGGGTACCTGCTGAATCTGGAGACCGGGGAGACCGTGGCCAGCGCCGGAGCGATGAACCCCCAACTGGCCTACGGAGAGGACGTGATGGCCCGCATCACGTATGCCCTCCAGGAGCCGGAAGGCGCAGAGCGCCTCCGGCAGGCCGCTGCTGCGGGGCTTGCCCAACTGATCCGGGACCTCTGTGATCAGGCCGGCACCGCTTCGGAGTGCATCGTGGAAGCCGTGGTGGTGGGCAACACCGCCATGCACCATCTGTTTCTGGGACTTTCCACCCGTTCCCTGGGACTGGCTCCCTATGTCCCTGTGGAAAGCGCCTCTCTGGATGTCCGCGCCCGGGAAGTGGGGCTGCCTCTGGCCCCCGGCGCTTCTATCCATCTGCTCCCCAACATCGCCGGATTTGTCGGCGCCGACCATGTGGCGGCCCTGCTGGCGACCCGGATGGATGAGGCCGACCATCCCACTCTTCTGTTAGACATCGGGACCAACACGGAAATCTGCCTGGCGGTGGAGGGAAACCTGTTCTCCTGCTCGGCGGCCTCCGGCCCGGCCTTTGAGGGCGCCCACATCCGTTTCGGGATGCGGGCTGCGCCGGGAGCCGTGGAGCGGGTGCGGATGATCGAGGGAAAAGTGTGGTGGGAAACGGTGGAGGGAGCGCCACCGGTAGGCATCTGCGGCTCCGGGATTCTGGACGCGGTGGCCCAACTGAGAGAGGCTGGCCTGCTGAATGAACGCGGCGGGTGGGCCAGCGACAACTCCGCCAGCCCTGCCCTAGTCTCTTCTGCGGAAGGCGGCCCGGAGTTCATCCTGGTCCCCGCCGAGGCCTCCGGCCTGGGACGGGCGATTACTCTCAGCCGGAAAGACGTGGGGGAAATCCAACTGGCCAAAGCGGCCATCGCTGCCGGATGGCAGGTCCTGCTGGAAGAGGCCGGCCTCCAGGAATCTGACCTGGCGCGCGTACTGGTGGCCGGAGCGTTCGGCACCTACATTGACATCGGGCATGCCGTTGCTATTGGGATGCTCCCGCGCCTTCCGCTGGACCGGTTTGAGCAGGTGGGTAACGTGGCCGGCACTGGTGCACGCATGGCGCTCCTTTCCCGCACCGAGAGAGAACGGGCCACCCATCTGGCCCGTCGGGTCCGCTATATAGAACTGACCATCCACCCTTCCTTCCGGGGACGTTTCGCCCAGGCGATGTTTTTATAAGCAGCAGATGCTCCGATGATCACCGGTTATCGGCTTTCCCTGGCACTGATCCTTTTCCTTTACGTTCTTACCGGCGTTCTCTATGCCGTCTATACCCCGCCCTGGCAGGCCCCGGATGAACCGGCGCACTACAACTACATTCGGGCCCTGGCGGAAGAGCGCACGCTTCCGGTGATTGAAAAAGGAGATTACGACCAGGCATACCTGAACGGCCTGACGGCGGAGAAGTTTCCCCCGGGACGCTCTATTGCTCCATTAAGGTACGAGGACCATCAGCCGCCCCTCTACTATCTTCTGGCCGTGCCCATCTACCTCCTCTCGGGCGGCGCGTTGATTCCCCTGCGCCTCTTTTCGGTGGCCCTGGGGCTCCTGCTGCTGATGGTGGCTGACCGCCTGGTACGGGACCTGTTCCCCGACCGCCCCTTTCTGGCGCTGGCGACCGTCATCCTGATGGCCCTTTGCCCCCAGCACGTTGCCATGACCGCCGCCGTCAACAACGACCCACTGGCAGAACTGGTCCTGGGGCTGGCCCTCTGGCTGGCCATCCGTCCCCATCCCCGTCCCTGGACCCTGGGGGCAGTGGTGGGGCTGGCCCTCCTGACCAAAACCACCGCCTATGTGGCGCTGCCGGTGGCCCTGGTGGCCCTCGGATGGAGGGGGACCCGGCAGAGCGCGGAGGAACGGGGATGTTCCACGAAAGCCGTGAAATCTGGGGGCTCTTCTCTCCCTGCGTCCTACGTCGTCCGGGCTGGGCCAATGCTCCTGGCCGCGCTCCTGCTGGCCGGACCCTGGCTGATCCGTAACATCACCGTTTACGGCTGGACCGACCCGCTGGGCCTGGCCCGCCACAACGCGATTGTTCAGGGACAGCCCCGTACCGCCGAATGGCTGGCCCAGTACGGTTTCTCCGGCCTGGCGGCCCGTTTCCTCCGCACTACTTTCCAGAGTTTCTGGGGACAGTTCGGCTGGATGGGTGTCCCAATGCACCCGCCCGTCTATCTGGCTCTGGCTTTTCTGTCCCTGTTGCTGGGGATGGGCTTTCTGGCCTGGGTGCTGGACCATCGCCGTCCCCGTCTGACGGTTCTTCAACGGCGAGGGGCTGTTCTGCTGCTCCTCTCCGCCACTCTGACCGGTCTTTCTTATCTCTGGTACAATCTGACGTTCGTCCAGCACCAAGGCCGCTATCTCTTCCCGGCACTGATTCCCCTGGCGCTGGCCGGCGCATTGGCGCTGGAATGGTGGGCTGAACGGAGCGCCGGTGTGCTGCTGGTGGGACTGGGACTGGTGGGGATTCCCCTGGCCATAGCCTGGACACTGCGGCGGTCTGCCCTTCTGCTCTGGGGAGCCATGGGCATGGTTCTGCTGGCCCTCTGGGCCCTGGCCGGATTCCGTCCCCGCCTCCGCCGCGCGCTGGTACTGGCGGCATGGACAGTGGGCATGGTCGGCCTGAACCTCTACGCCCTTTTCTGGGCCATCGTCCCGACGCTGCGCCCTCCGGCCCCATAATGTGGATTGTTTAAACCACCAAGACACGAAGACACGGAATTATTGAGCAGCGCAGGTCGCCAGGCCTGTTGAGGCAGGCCAACTGCTTTCGCCTTTCTTCCCCTCACCCTCCCCTACTCCGAGGGGGGAACAAATAGGGGTTTGCGACGGCCTCTGGCTGTCGCAAGTCCCTCTCTTTCTCTCCCTCTCCTCTCCGTTTCGGGAAGGAGAGGGGGCTGGGGGGTGAGGAGGGGTAAATACGCCCCCGAAAGCGGCGATACCCGGTACGATTTCCGAGACTTTCAACCGGTACGACGATTACGACGGGAGAGATTATGGAAAGGGACCTGCTGGCCATTCCCTGCTCGGGCGAAGTCGAACGGGTGATCACCGAAGAGTGGACGGCTCTTCGGATGGGCAGCGGGACGGTGCCGGTACTGGCCACTCCAGCGTTGGTGGCTGTTATGGAGGCAGCCGCCGTCCGGGCTCTGGAGGGCCGTCTGCCCGCTGGTCAGACCTCCGTAGGGGTCCGCATGGATGTTCGCCACCTGGCGGCCACGCCGGTCGGGATGCGCGTGCACGCCCGGGCCACGCTTGTCGCCGCCGAGGGCCGCCGCCTGACTTTCCAGATCGAGGCATGGGATGAGAAGGAGAAGGTTGGGGAAGCCACCCATGAACGGGTGGTAGTGGACGTGGAACGCTTTATGGAGCGGGTACGGAGCAAACGGATCGGAGAGCGTATCTGAAACATGCCGCAGGTCGCGTAGCGCAGGTTGTTAGCCTGTGTGAATGGCCCGAAGCGGCCTTCGGAGGAGCGTTACAGGCCCTGGCGGCCCTGCGCTCCGGCGTTGCGAGTTCCCAGAGAACCTGAATTTCCAGACAGGCTCTGAGCGCTGGTCCGATGCCTATTCTCTCTCTGGAACGACAGGAAGCCTGCCGTCGCCGGTATGCCAGGGAGCACCCGGGCTGGCAACCGGCCTCCCACGTGTACCGGGACCGGGTGGCGGCCCACCTTGGCCCTTCCGTGCGGGTGCTGGACCTGGGATGCGGACGTGGGGGTATCCTGGAGGAACTGCACGAGCAGGTGGGATGGGCGGTCGGAGTGGACGCTGATGGGTGTTCCCTGCGGGAGCACCGCCTGCCCTCTCTGCCCCGCGTCGTCGCCCGGGCAGAAACGCTTCCCTTCCCCGGGGGGACTTTTGATCTGGTCTGCTGCTCCTGGGTGCTGGAGCACCTGCCTGACCCGGAATGGGCCCTCCGGGAAGTCGCCCGAGTGCTGAGGCCCGGGGGCCGCTTCGTCTTTCTCACTCCCAATGCATGCCACCCGCTGCTGGCCCTGAACCGCTGGCTGGGCTGGACGCACGGCCGGGCTGTCCGATGGCTCTACGGGCGGGCCGAGGCCGACATTTTCCCTGCCCGCTATCGGGCCAACACCATCCCTGTCCTGATGGCCCTTTTACGGGCCACCAGCCTGGAACCAGTTGCCCTCATTCCTGTTGGCGACCCCACCTACCTGGCCTTCAACGAGGTCCTCTACCGCCTGGCGGTCTGGGCCGAGCGCTGGATTTCCCCATCGGCGCGGGTCCATCTGATCGGAGAGGCCATCCGGGTGGTTTCATAGCCTCTTGCGGTGCTCCCGCGCGCTGGGATAAAAACCAGGGGTTGCGGCGGCGGCCAGGGGCCGCCGCCGCAACCCCCCACTCCCATTCCCCGCGCAGAAGCAGGGAGGAGCCTACGACTCCTCCGCCACCCCCGGCCTCTGACGCGCACGGACCAGCACGGTCCATGTCCCTTTCTGCACCACCTCGTCCCGCTGGTTCAACAGGGTAGCGGAGAGGGTTACCAAACCACCGCCCAGGTGGGGCATCTCCCGCTTCTGGGTAGTTACCATCCGCAGCCGGACCGTATCCCCGATCCGGATCGGGGCGCGAAACTTCCAGTCCAGTCCGATGAAGGCCTCCGCCGTTCCCTCGATCAGCCCGGTCTGCCAGGCCAGCCCGCTGGCGACCGAAAGTCCCAGCAGGCCATGGGCGATCCGTTCCCCGAAGATCGTCGTTCGAGCATACTCCGGGTCAATATGCAGGGGGTTGGTATCGCCAGAGAGTTCGGCGAAGGCCAGGATGTCCGCTTCGGTGATCGTCCGCGGGGCCGATTCTATTTCCTCTCCGATGGCGATATCCTCAAAGTACCGTCCCCGAGGTTCCATCTTCCTCCTCCTCCATCACGGCTTTCAGGGCTGTCAGGGCCACCTCCACCATGCGGTCGTCGGGCGGGCGGGTGGTGAGCCGCTGCAGCGCCCGATTGGGGCCGACCAGCGGGCGCATCCAGAACCGGTCGGCGAAACGGGCACTGAATTGCATCCATTCGTAGGCCAGGCCGACAATGAGCGGAATGGCCAGAATCCGGCTGGCGAGCCGCCAGTGAAGCGGCAGTTGTCCCAGCGGAGCCAGGACCAGAACCGAGATGACCACTACGCTGAGCAGGAAGGAGGTGCCGCAACGGGTGTGAGCAGTGGAGTGGGCTTGTACCGCCTCCACCGTGAGCGGCGCACCGGCCTCATAAGCGTTGATGGCTTTGTGCTCTGCGCCGTGATAGGCCAAGACCCGACGCATATCGGGCAGGAATCCCACTCCCCAGATGTAGCCGACGACCAGGAGCAGGCGGACCAATCCCTCCAGCAGGCTGTCCGCCAGGGGGGAAAGCGGCAAAGGGAGCAGACCAACCAGCAGCGAGGGCAGGACCATAAACAGGCCGATGCCCAGGGCCAGGCCCAGAAGCCCACTCACCCATCCCAGGGCGCCTCTGAATGGGCCCCTTTGCTCTTCCTCACCCAGGGCCACGTCCGCGGACCACATCAGGGCCCGGATACCCAGCCCCAGAGCGTCTCCCAGCATCGTCCATCCGCGTACCAGGGGAATCCGGGGGAGCAGTCCCTGATAAAGGGCCGACCGGAGCGGCTCGGTGCGGAGGACGATTTCCCCCTGTGGATTGCGGACGGCCACCGCCATCCGCCGGGTACTCCGCATCATCACGCCTTCAATGACTGCCTGCCCGCCGTAGCGCTCCATTCCTCCAGGTCGTATTCCACCTCCAGTTCGCTGGCGATGGCCCGCAGGTCGGCGGCGACTTTGGGGTTCAACGGGATGCCTTCCCGCAGACGCCGCTCAGTCTCCTCGTACTCTTTCTCCCCGTGAATGTAAATTCGGGTGGCGCCTTCCGCTTTGGGAGCATGCTTGAGCCGTCGCTGGAGGTCGTCCATCGCAGCCTTGAATTCCTCTACGGGCCGGAATCCGTCCACCCGCCAGGCGCCGAAGAAGTGGCCCAGGTTGGCCGGTAAGGGCTTCCCGTCCGGTGTCTTCGGGTACACCCGGTCGGCGTAGGCGGCGCCGGAAAGGACCGCGCAGAAGACATCCACCCACAGGGCCAAGCCGTAGCCCTTATGCCCGCCGAGGAGTTCCCCTTCGCCGCCCAGGGGGAGCAGGCCGCCACCGGCCCGTTTCTGGAAGTTTTCCAGCACCCGACCAGCATCCTCGGTGGCGATCCCTCGTTCGTCAGTGGCCCATCCCAGCGGCATAGGCTTCCCCAGCCGGTGATAAACTTCCAATTTGCCTCGAGGGACCGTGCTGGTGGCCATATCCAGGACGAAGGGCCGTTCTTCTCCGGCAGGCGCCGCCACGGCGATAGGGTTGGTCCCCAGCATAGCGTTCCGGCCAAAAGTAGGCACCATCAGGACATCGGCATTGGTCATGGACAAGCCAATGCAATCGTGCTCCAGAGCCATCATCGCGTAGTATCCGGCGATGCCGTAGTGATTGGAGTTGCGCACGGCGACAAATCCCGCGCCCACCTCCAGCGCCTTGCGGATGGCCATCTGCATAGCCCGATAGGAGACCGGCTGGCCCAGGCCGGCCCCAGCGTCTATGAGGGCCGTCGCCGGGGTTTCGTGGATCACCTGCTCCTGGGGACGGGCCACCATTATGCCGGTCCGCAGGCCATCTACGTACCGGCGCAGCCGGGCCACGCCGTGGGAATCAATCCCGCGCAGGTCGGCCATTACCAGGACATCGGCAGTAATCCAGGCATCCTCCTCCGATACCCCCAGTTTTCGGAACACTCGCTCACAGAATGCCCTCAGAGGGTCGGCCCAAACGTATATGGCTTCCATTGTACCTCCACCAGGGATGATGAAGGGGCTTCTGCAAAACAGGGGCTGTGAGCCCCTGCCCGGTGGCCTGAAAAGACCTTCCAATGAGTTTCAGGGCGTCTCGCAGGCCTGGGCCAGCGCTACATGAGCAGGCCGGGCAGCCTGCGCTACGAGGGCCTGCGCTATCGGCTGGCGTTACGGGTAACGGACTCCTGGGATGAACCCTCCAGGGCCTGTAGAAGGAGCCGTACGGCCCCCTCCACGTCCTCCCGATCTACCATCTCGCTGGGGGTGTGAATGTAGCGGCAGGGGATAGAAAGGCATCCGGAGGGAATCCCCGCGCGGACTAACTGCACCGCCGACGCGTCGGTGGTGCCCCGCTCCAGGACTTCCATCTGGTAGGGAATGCCCGCCGTCTCTGCCGCGCGCATCAGCCACTCCCGCACCGCCGGATGGGCAATCATCCCCGCATCCTGCACTTTGATCGCCGGTCCCTTCCCCAGTTCCACCGCCATCGGCTGGCTTTCCGGCGTATCTCCCGTCCGGGTTACGTCCACCGCGATCGCCATATCCGGTTCAATGCCATAGGCGGCGGTCCGGGCCCCGGAGAGCGTGGTCTCCTCTTGGACGCTGAAAACGAAGTAGACTTCGTGGGGGGTCGGTCCCAGTCGGGTCAGCGTCTCCACCAGGACGGCGCAGCCAATGCGGTCGTCCATCGCTTTGGCGACCAGTCGTCGGCCCTGAGCGACAAATGGGCGCTCAAAGACGGCTGCGTCCCCCACCCGCACGGGGCAGTCCTCCCGTCCGGTGGCACCCACGTCTATGTACAATTGTTCAAAGGACGGGACTTTATGGGGATCTTCCCGTTTCTCCACACCGATGACTCCCAGGACGCCGTTCTCAAAACGAACGCGCGCGCCCACGCAGGTGAGGGGAGAAACACCGCCGATGGGTGTGAACCGCAGAAATCCCTTTTCGTCCACATAGGTTACCATGACGCCGATTTCGTCCATGTGGGCCGCCAGCATCATACGGCGCCCGTTGCCCGTGCCCCGCCGGACGGCCACCAGACTGCCCAGCGGAGTGATCCGGACCTCGTCGGCCAGAGGGGCTACCATAGAGCGCAGAAGGGAGCGCACGGGATCCTCAAACCCGGAAGGCCCATAGGCCTCGGTCAACGAACGAATAACCTCATCCACCGTTTCCTCCTTCCGAGGATTGCTGTTGTTCCCACCAGCACTGCCAGCGCCGGGCATCCTGCCCGAAGTCCTGTCCGGTAACCCGCTGCAACACGCGCGCGGCTGTCCGACGTACGCCCGGGTCGCTGTCGCCTAAGGCCTGGATGAGAGCCGGAACCCCTTCTCTCCAGTCCGGTTGGAGGGCTCCCAGGGCCCAGGCCGCCAGGCGGCGGGCAGTCGGATCTTCGTCAGCGATCAGAGTCTGAATTAAAGCCGCGACGACCGCTGTCTCCCGTACGCCAATGGCCCCCAGCGCCCAGGCGGACGCCCGGCGCACCTCTGGCCCTTCATCCCGCAGGGTCTGTATCAGGGCCGGGACCGCCTCCGCTGCCTTCGGGCCCACTTCGCCCAGCGTCCAGGCTGCCGCCCACCGTACCTCCGGGTTTTCATCCTCCAGAGCCCGAATGAGCGCTGGAACCCCCTCCCGGCCGATGTCTCCCAGCGCCCAGACTGCGTGTCGGCGAATCTCCGGGTCGCCATCCCTCAGCAGTTCCGTGAGGGCCGGTACGGCCTCCGGCCCGATTTTCCCCAGTTCCCAGATGGCGTACTTCCGGATGCGCGGGTCCTCATCCCTCAGAGCCAGGGTGAGCGCCGGGATTGCCTCCGGACCGATGTCCCCAAGCGCCCGAACCGCGCGCCGTCGGACATCGGGAGTTTCATCTCCCAGTACCTGCACCAGGGCCGGGATGGCTTCCTGCGCCTCCGGCCCCAGTTTCTCCAGCGCCATCACTGCGCTTTTCCGGTCCGCCCAGTAGGGGCTTTCCAGTGCCCAGATCAGGACCGTCCGGCGACGCTCCAGCGGGAGCGAGGGGTCCCCATCCAGGCCCGCCGCGTAGCCGATAATGGTCTCCAGGACCGCCTCCACTTCCCCACCGGCCTCCCCAAGGCTATCCAGTCGGCCCACGGCATGGCGAACCATATGAGCAAGGGAGATGCTTCCCGAACCACCGATGCCCTCTTTCTCCTCCACCCGATACCAACGGTTGTCCTCCCGGACCACGAGGCGGACCCGAACGAGAATCTCCTGAGTATCGGACGGGAAACCGCTATCCCGGCCCAGCGGCACTCCCCGGCGATAGTCGTAGGCGACGTACAGGATGGACGATGCTTCCGGGTTCCCCAGCCGCCAGTCTGGAAAGAGGATCTCCTGAACAGGAAACAATCGCTCGTTCAGCGGGACCAGGACTACCTGCGCGCGGGTCGGGTCCGGAACCGGGAAATGCTCCGGAAGGGGACCAGCGGCCTGCAGGCGGTCTATCAACGGGACGTACACTTTCCGGTACTCGTTTATCAGAGCCTCCGGTTCTGGTAACGGCCTGGAGATAGAAGGATGAGGCCAAAGAGCAGTCGGGGCTCCCGTCCCGATCCCGGAGGGTGTGGGCGCTGGCCGCTCTACCGGTGCTACACAGGTGATCAGAATCAGGGTCAGGCCGACCCATACTCCCACCATCCTTCTGGTCATCATTGCCTCTCATTTCTACCCGCCCCTCTATGCTCTTATGTCGGAAAAATGCCGGAGGTTGGGGAGCGCAGGCTGTTCGCCCGTATGCGGTAGGTCGGGCGGCCTGTGTTACGGCGCTCCAGGTCCCTGGAGAACCTGCCTGAATGTTCAGACATGCTCTAAAACTTTGGAGGTGAGGCGGATCAGGCTCTCCCGGATCAGCCGGAGGGTGTTCTCCAGGTCGGTCGGGGAGAGCAGGCTGACCGGACTGTGGATATAACGGCAGGGGACAGCGATGGCACCGCAGGGGACCCCCTCTTGGGCCAGGTGGATGGCGCCGGAGTCGGTGCCGCCAATCCCCGGTTGCTTGAACTGATAGGGGATGCCCAGCGCTTCCGCTGTCTCCACCAGCAGTCGGACCAGGCCCCGGTGAGCGATAAACGTGCGGTCCATCACGGTGATGGCTGGCCCCTTGCCCAATTCCGAAGTCGGGCTGACGTCCTTCTTTTTCGGGAGGTCATCGGCGATGGTGCCTTCCAGCGCAAAGGCGCAATCGGGACGGGTCGCGTAAGCGGCAACGCGCGCTCCCCGCAACCCCACCTCTTCCTGGACGGTGAAGACGGCATACAGGTCGTGGGGCAAGGGGTCGCCACGGATCAGTTCCGCCAGGACCGCGCATCCGGCTCGGTCGTCAAAGGATTTCCCTTTGACCAGCGCGCCCACCGGCTCAAAGCGGGTGGCGAAGACCATCGGAGTGCCCAGAGGAGCCAGCCGCTGAGCCTCTTCTTTCCCTTTGGCTCCGATGTCCACCACCAACTGGTCTATCTTCACGACCTTCTCGTCCTCCCCCTGCTCCAGCAGATGGACGGGCTTCAGGCCGATGACCCCGGGGATGCGCTCCGGCCCCACCCAGACCTGAGCGCCGGGGAGGACCCGGTCGTCTATGCCGCCGATGGCGCGCACGCGCAGGCCACCGGAATCCTCGTGCCCCACCACCATCAGCCCGATTTCGTCCATGTGAGCCGTCAGCAGGACGCGCAGGCGGTTCGCCCCAGTCCCCTCCCGAAGGGCATGGAGGTTCCCCAGCGCGTCCACCCACATTCGGTCCACATCCCCCTCCAGGGCCCGGCGCAGTACCTGCCGGACCTCCTTTTCATAACCTGAAGGGCCAAAGGCCTCGGATAATTCCTGCAAAAGTTCTACGGTTCGGTTCACCTTACTCATCCTCCCATCGGGGCCGGAAGTCCGACTCCAGGCCAGCGGCGAAGAGGGCCAGTAGCCGCCCGGCCCGCTCCACATCTCTCAGTGACACCGTCTCCACCGGTTGGTGCATATACCGGAGCGGGACAGAGACCAGAGCGGTGGGCACTCCTTCGCGGCTCACTTGGATCGCCCATGCATCGGTGCCACTGCGCCCGGGGATGGGGTCGATCCGGTAGGGGATTTCGTTCGTCTCGGCGACTCGCTTCAGCCGTTCCACCACGGCCGGATGGAAATTGGGCCCGACACCGATGGTAACGCCTTCGCCCAGCGGGAAGGTCCGATGGTTAGGCACTCCGGTCTGCTGTCCGAAAGTGACATCCACGGCGATGGCCATGTCGGGAGCAACGCCATAGGCCGCAGTGGTCGCTCCATAGAGCCCCACCTCTTCCTGGACCGTGGCTACTGCAACGATGTCCCACGCGTGGGCCGCGCGGGCCAGGTGCTCCAGGGCCAGTGTTACCACCGCCACGGAGACCCGGTTATCCAGTGCTTTACCTGCCAGCAGGCCGTTTTTCAGTTCCACTGCTTCCCGCCGGAAGGAGATGGGGTCGCCGATCCGGACGATGGCTTTCAGTTCCTCCTCCGGCAGTCCCACATCTACGAACAGTTCTTCCCAGGGAAGGGTCTTTTCCCGCTGGTCGGTAGGGACAACGTGGGGCGGGCGCATGCCCACGACGCCCGGAAGGTCCCGCTGCCCATGTACGATGACCTCCATCCCCGGCAGGACGCGCCGGTCGGCGCCACCCACGCGGGTGATGCGTAGGAAGCCTTTCTCTATCCCCGTTACCCGAAGGCCGATTTCGTCCATATGGGCAGCGAACATCAGGACGGGCCGGGGCTCCGGCCCGAAGCCACGCCGCCGTCCAAGCAGGTTCCCCAGGCCATCCTGCTGGAGTTCGTCCACCAGCGGAGTCCAGAGGTCGCGCGTCAGTGCCCGCACGGGTTCCTCGTGGCCGGCCAGTCCGGGGGTTTCAGACAGTCGTTTCAGTAGAAGGGAGGTCTCCATCAGTCCATCCAGGTTCAGAGGATCATCTCATATCGCCGAGCCGCTCCCGCGAGACCGCTCATGGAGTGGGCGTGGCAGGGGTGGGCCCAACGGTCGGGCTCACCGTTGGCGTAGGAGTCGGTGTGCTGGTCGGTGAGGGGGGCGGCGGAGTCGGCGTAGCGGTCGGAGTCTCCGTCGGGGTGCTGGTCGGCGTGGACGTTGGCGTTGCCGTGGGAGTCGCCGTGCTGGTCGGCGTGGAGGTCGGCGTGCTCGTCGACGTGAAAGTCGGGGTTGGCGTGAAGGTGGGTGTGGAGGTGGGCGTGTTCGTGGGCGTGGGTGGCCACCACTGTGTCGGCGTCGGTTCCAGCGTCGGGGTCGGCGGGGCCGGCGAGAACGTAGGTGTCGGCGTATTTGTAACCACCGTTGGTGCCGGAGTGGGACGCGCAGGAGCGGAATACAGATAGAGCAACGAGAAACCCAGGCAATAGCAAGGGATGGTCAGCAGGATGATGCCCAGCAGGGCCATCTGTAGCGGGCTCAGTCTCTGGGTGTTCCGCAGTCCGGTGTCCATGATGACTGTATGATAGCACTGATGGGAAGGGTTGTCAATCCCATTTGTCTGACCGTTGGTCCGCTTCAACCCGTTCGCATCAGTCTCGGGGGCGTATGCTTTGGCTAACCCGGCGGCCCGGGCCGCTGCAGGAGAGCCGGGCAACCTCCCGGTCCACCGGCTGGCCCCGGTGATGGGTCTGGCAGGCCTGGGCCTGAATGCCAGGAGTCTCCCAGTCGTGGGTTGTAGTTATGTCCTAAGTGTCGGGCTCCAATGGGCCAGGCCAGTAAAGGTTGACCCGGCTGCCGTTGGCATCGTCAGGGTGGCCCGGTTGTCAGACCAGCATCTCCTCCAGCAGCCGCCGCGTCCGCTCTTTGGTCCCCTTTTCCTGCTCCCCCACCGGTCCCACACAGGCCGGGCAACCGTCCGCACAGGGACAGGCCGTTACCCGCTCCCACGCCGCTTCCAGAAGCGCCGTTTCCTCCGTCAGCAACTTGTAGAGGCGCGCGGAAAGGCCCGCTCCGCCCGGCACCCGGTCGTAGACCGTCACCCGGGGGAGGCTGGTCTGGGGCGCGCGGGGCTCCACCACCGTCTCCAGGTCCCCCGGCGCGCAGAGGACGTAAAGGGGGGCCAAGCCCCGGAGAAGGTAGGCCAGGCCCGAGAGCGCGCTGCGGGCCCCGCGCGCCCGCTCCGCCCGCCGATGACAGGCCCCGCAGAGGGTGATCAGGTTCTCCAGCCGGTTCGCCAATCGGTAGAGGTCGTTCACCCCCGGGATGTAGCCGAAGGAGGCGAAGGGGACCAGGTGGTGGACCTCCAGCGGGTGCCCTTCCCGCTCCGGCGTCCCGCAGTGGCGGCAGCGGTAGCCATCGCGGGCCAGCGCCGCCGCCCGCTGCGTGGGCCAGTCCGGGCCGTAGTTGGCCGATGGGCAAAGGACCCACTCCTCCTGTAATCGCTCCACCAGTTCCGGTCCCAGGTCTATCCAGACCCCTACCGTCTCCATGCGCCCCTCCGGCAGGTCCACCTCCCCCCAGCCCAGCACTTCGTGGGTGTAGCGGCGAATCTGGCGGTAGCCGGTTACACGGGTGGTAACTTCCACCGTCCCCCAGGAGACCTCCCAGCCCGGGCGTGCTTGGTGGTCTGCGGTGCAGGCCGGGCGGCCTGCGTTACCCAGCACTTCCAGTATCCGGACCTCTGTCGTCGCGCTGGCGCGGGTGTAGTAATCCACCTCCACCGCCCGCACCCGCGCCAGTCCCCTCTCCCAGTCCAGGTCCTCCACCCGATACATGTCGGCTTCGTGCAGGTAAATGGCGCCCGGATGGACCAGCATGGGCGCGCTGGGCCGGTCTATCTCGCCGACCACCTGCGGGGGGTCGGCACTGATGTCCTGAATGACCACTACGTCCGGCGTCCCCGTGCGCAGGTTGACCGCCCGCGCCGGTTCTCCCTCCCCGACCCATGTGTATCGCCCGTCGGAGCGGTGCAGGTCGCCCGTCTCCTCCAGCAGACGGAGCCATGCCTCCACGTCCGGGAGATTCCCGAAGGACTCGCCCCGTTCAAAGGGCAACTCGTACGCGGCGCAGGCCACATGGTCGGCCAGGACGGCCGGGTTATCGGGATTCAGGTGGGCCTCTTCCACCGGTCGGCCAAAGAGGAACTCCGGGTGGGTGGCCAGGTACTGGTCCAGCGGCGAGGAACCGGCGATGAGGACGACCAGCGATGCGCCGGCCCGGCGTCCGGCCCGCCCGGCCTGCTGCCAGGTACTGGCAACGGAGCCGGGGTAGCCGACCAGGACGCAGGCCGTCATCTGCCCGATGTCCACGCCCAGTTCCAGTGCGTTGGTGGCGACGACGGCCCGGACTGTCCCTTCTCGGAGGCCGCGCTCAATTTCCCGCCGCTGGGAGGGCAGGTAGCCGCCCCGGTAGCCCCGGATGGTGGCCGGGTCCTGCCCCCATGCGGGGGCCCGTTCCCGCAGGTAGCCCAGGAGGACTTCGGTGCTCAGGCGGGAGCGGGCAAAGAAGATGGTCTGCAGGTCCGCCGGGAGAATACGGTTGGCCAGGTCCAGCGCGGCCAGGAGGAGCGGGCGGCGCAGGCCCAGCGCCGGGTCCACCAGCGGCGGGTTGTAGAGAAGGACGTGTTTCTCCCCGCGCGGCGCTCCGTCCTCCTGAATCACCCAGACCTCTGCCTCTATCAATCGTTCTGCCAGGCCCCGGGGGTTGGCAATGGTGGCGGAGGCGCAGAGGAAGCGGGGGTCGGCGCCGTAGAAGCGACAGACCCGGCGCAGTCGCCGCAGGACGTTGGCGACGTGGCTTCCGAACACTCCGTGGTAAACGTGCAGTTCGTCCAGGACGACCCAGCGCAGGCCGGAGAGGAAGCGGGCCCAGCGGGTGTGATAGGGGAGGATCCCCTGGTGGAGCATGTCCGGGTTGGTTACCACCAGGCGCGCTTTCTGGCGGACCGCCGTCCGCTGACTGGGAGGGGTGTCGCCGTCGTAGGGGGCCGCGACGATGGCCGGGAAGGACGCCAGCAGCGGCTGGAGGGCGGCCAGTTGGTCGTGGGCCAGGGCTTTGGTGGGGAAGAGGTAGAGGGCAGCGGCTGTCGGATCGGCCAGGAGGGTCTGGAGGACGGGGAGGTGGATCGCCAGGGACTTGCCGGAGGCGGCGGCCGTCGCCAGGACGACGTGGTGGCCGTCCAGCGCGGCGGCGATGGCTTCCGCCTGATGGGTGTACGGGGCCTCTATGCCCGCGCCGCGCGCGGCCGCCACCAGCCGGGGGTCCAGCGCAGGGGGCCAGGGAGCGGTGCGGGCTGCCCGGGCTGGTATCCGCTCCCAGGCCGTCACACAACGCATCACCTCGGGGTCGGCCCGCAGGCGGGCCAGAAGGGAGAGGACGGGGTCCATCGGCTATGGGGCGGTGAGTCAAACAGCGGTCATCGCGATGTTCTGTTTCTTCGCGCGAATTTCCACCGCGCCAGAGCGTAGAGGGCGATCCCGATCCAGGCGACGTTGATGCCCACCGAGGGGAAGGCCCGATAGTAGCCGGAGTTGACGATGAGCAGAAGGCTGCCCAGGACGTTGAGGGACTGGTAGAGGGGTGAATCGCCCTCCAGTCGGCGTGTAGAGACCAGCGCATAAGCGGTCAGCAGAGAAACGACACCTGTCCAGCCCGCGACGTCTATCCAGAGATTGAAGGGCATGGGATTACTCTCCGATAATTTTGACCAGCACCCGTTTGGGGCGTCGGCCGTCAAATTCGCCGTAGAAAATCTGTTCCCAGGGGCCGAAGTCCAGCCGCCCGCCGGTTACGGCCACCACTACCTCCCGGCCCATGACCTGGCGCTTCAGGTGGGCATCGGCGTTATCTTCGCCGGTACGGTTGTGGCGGTAGCGGGTAACCGGCTCGTGAGGCGCCAGTCCCTCCAGCCATTCGTCAAAATCCCGGTGGAGTCCCGGCTCGTCGTCGTTGATGAAGACGGAAGCGGTGATGTGCATGGCGTTGACCAGGCACAGGCCCTCCTGGATGCCGCTTTCCCGCAGGCATTCTTCCACTTGAGGGGTAATGTTAATGAAAGCTCTCCGCTGGGGAATGTTGAACCAGAGTTCTTTGCGGTAACTCTTCATCCTGCCTCCCGATCCAGGGAAAACCGTCTCCTTTACCGGAAACCTTTTCCGCGCAGCAGGCCATCCATCCAGGCGGCCTCTTCTGGGGAAAGAGGCGCGGACGGCGGGCACCGGTAGTGGATCAGGTCGGCGTAGCCGCCATTCTCGTAGTAACGGTCCAGGACGGCCTGCATGTCCAGCACCATGTCCGGGTCAGGCTCCTTCAGGGGGATGCGCATCCGGGGGAGCCGTTTGCTCAAGGAGATAGGGTAGACCTCAAAGCGGCGCCGCTCCGGCCCCCGGTAGACCCAACTGAGGTATCGGTGCGCAGGCGGTTCGGCGCGAGCCTCCTCGGAAAACGCCCCAGTGGGCAGGCCAGTGGAGAACAGGTCCATCTCCACCAGGTGCATTGGGGTATCCAACAGTTCCTGCTGTTTTTTACAGCGGTAGAGCCAGTGGCCCTCTCTCGAGGTCTTGTTGGCCGGAGTGGGCACCTCAATCACGGGAACGACTTCGCCTCCGGCGGAGCGGACAATCTCCAGGTAAGGCTGGCGCTCCACCGAAGGCAGGGTCGCCAGGACCGGCATGTCCACCCCAACTTGGGTCTCCGTCTCGGCGACGGCCGCGCCGTAGGCCGGGGCGGGCTCCCGCCCTCCCAGCGGCGGCCGGATAATCGTTACGTACGGATAGAGAAGTTGCGAGGGTTCCAGGATGTAGACCCGCTTGCCCTTCCATTATCGGCTAACGACGTTCTCTGCCGCCTCCAGCCGGGCCAGCACCCGCTCCCGGCCCAGGATGCTGAGGGTACCGAAGAGGGGTGGGGAGACGGCCTTGCCGGTAGTAGCCATGCGGATGAGACCGAAGACTTGTCGATTAGAGAGCCCCAGTTCCTCCACCAGCGCCCGCAGCGGCGGTTCTATGGCTTCCTCGGAGAAGTTGGGGAGGTCCGCCAGTACTGCGCGCGTCCGCCGCAGGACCTCCCGCGCCGTCTCGGCGTCCAGGCCCTGGGCCAGCAGGTCGTTGGCAGAGGGCGGCGCGATGTCCACAAAGAAGAAGTCCGTTAACTCCACCACATCGGTCAAATGCTTGATGCGCTCCTGGATGAGGGGGACGATGCGGCGCAGGACCGCGCGCGTCTCGGGGGGGCAAGGCACCGGCACCAGCCCGGCTTCCTGCCAGAAGGGGAGCAGCCGCTCCAGAAGGTCATCGGAGGAGAGGCTGCGGATGTAGACGCCGTTCATCCAATCCAGTTTCTCGTAGGAAAAGGACGCGGGCGCCCGGTTGACCCGGTAGAGGTCAAAGCGTTCTATCAGTTCTTCTCGGGAGAAAATTTCCTGGGTTTCCCCCTCGCCTGGTGCCCAGCCCAGGAGGGCGAGAAAGTTCAGCAGCGCCTCCGCCAGATAGCCCTGTTTGCGGAATTCGGTGACGGATGTGGCGCCAGCCCGCTTGGCCAGTTTCTTACCGCCGGGCATTGTTACCAGGGGGACGTGGCAGAAGACAGGCATTTCCCAGCCCAGGGCCTGGTAGAGCAGGACGTGCTTGGGCGTGCTGGGCACCCAGTCATCGCCGCGAATGACATGGGTGACTTTCATGAAATGATCGTCCACCACCACGGCCAGGTGGTAGGTAGGGAAGCCATCCGATTTCAGGAGCACCTGGTCGTCAATGCCAGCGTTTTCAAAGACCACCTCACCCTTAATGACATCGTGGAAGACGGTCCGACCGGTGAGGGGGACCTTGAGCCGAATGACGTGGGGCTCCTGGGGGGAGATGGCCTCGGGCGGGAGATAGCGGCAGTGGCGGTCGTACATCGGGGGCTGACCGCGCGCCCGCTGGGCCCGCCGGACCTCCTCCAGCCGCTCCGGGGTGCAGTTGCAGCGATAGGCCCACCCGGCCGCGACCAGTTCTTCGGCCACCTGCTTGTAGAGGGGTAGTCGCTCCGACTGGATGTACGGCCCGTAGGGGCCGCCGACAGCATAGGCTTCGGCGTTCTCTACGCCCGCGCGCCGGAGTTCTTCCAGGCCCGGGCCCTCATCCCAATCCAGTCCCAGCCAGCGCAGGCTTTCCATGATAATGGGAATGGTCTCCGGTCGGTAGCGGGCCCGGTCGGTATCTTCCACCCGCAGGATGAACTGACCGCCCATTTTACGGGCGAAGAGCCAGTTGAAGACGACGGTGCGGACATTACCGATGTGAGGCTCACCGGTAGGGCTAGGAGCAAAACGGACGCGAACGCTCACTCTTTTCCCTCCAATCCCAGTTTCTGCCGGATAAACGCCCGGACTTCCCGCATCGCCCGCAGGGCCTCCCAGGCTTCTTCACGGGTGGCCTATTCGCCTGGATAGCGAAACGATACCGCATAGCGATCCGGAATCTTCAGCCACTCTCGTTGCCACTCAAAGGTCGGGTCGATCGGCAGGCACTGCTCCAGTAGCGCGATCAGGTTGTGGGTGCGGGGAAAAATGATAATCTATGGCCGGAACCGCTCGGCGATCTGCTGAACAACGGCCCGGGTTGGCCGCGTAGAAACGGGGCGGCAAGCCCTGGTCGGCGCGCCGGCGACGCAGGGTTGGGTTCTTTTTTCCACCGGTGTTTTTCATTTTTCTCCCTAATGGTCATTATATCATTGCCTGGAACAATCCTCAAGATGCTGGGATAAGCCCATTTGCCCTGGCCAGCCGTTACGGGCCATTTCCCATCCCTCGGGCCCTCCAAGGTAAAGATTATTCATACCGTAGCGCCTCTATAGGGTGCAGCCGGGAAGCCCGCCAGGCTGGATACATCCCCGAAGCCAGTCCGACCGCCGCTGAGACCACGGTTGCCAGCAGGACCGCCTGAGGAGTTACAACGGAGCGGAAATTCTGGACCAGGGCAGAGATCATCTGGGCCCCCAGAAACCCGATCCCGATCCCCACCCCTCCTCCAGCCACTGCCAGCACCACAGCTTCTATTAGGAATTGGAGCAGAATATCCTGCCGTCGCGCTCCAACGGCTTTCCGCAGGCCGATCTCCCGAGTCCGCTCGGTTACCGAGACCAGCATGATGTTCATAATCCCGATGCCGCCCACCAGCAGGCTGATGCCCGCAATTGCTCCCAGGAAAATCGTCAGCACCTCTGTGATGTTGCCGAAGGTCTGGATCAGGTCTGCCTGGCTAAGAACGATGAAGTCATCTTCGTCTTCAAAGGCGATGCGATGCCGTTCCCGCAGGACAGCACGAATCTGCTCGGCGGCGGCGTCCATCCGGTCCTCGCTTACCGCCTCCACCAGGATGTAGGAGACTCGGTATTCGCCGTTGGGGGCCCGCATCGCAAAAAGGCGGCTCTGCGCCGTTGTGAGCGGGACAAAAACGGTGTTATCCTGGTCGGCGAAGGTGCCGCCTTTTTCCTCCATCATGCCGATCACCCGGAAGGGGACGCCGTTGATACGAACCGTCTCTCCCAGAGGGGCGGGGTTATCGGGGAAGAGGGTCTCCGCTACGGTTTTGCCCAGGACAACGACCCGGCTGCGTCCTTCCATATCTTGGGTGGTGATGAATTCTCCCAGCGCCGGACGCCACTTCCGTACGGCGACGAAATCCGGAGTAACGCCCTGGATGGTGGTAACGATTTGCCGTCCGCCCACAGTAACGGTGCCATTCCGGTCTATTTGCGGCGCCACCCGGGCCACGTCGGGCAGGCGGAGGGGATCGGAGAGGGCCCGCACATCCCCCATTGTCAGTGAACGCAGTGCAGTTGGTCCGCCGAAGCGGCCCCGTTGGCCCACATCCGGTAGAATGAACAGGAGGTTGGTTCCAATCCCCTGAAATTGTTCGGTAACGAAGACCTGTACGCCCTGCCCGGCGGCCATCAGCGCGATGACCGCTGCCACACCAATGACAATCCCCAGCATCGTCAGTGCCGAGCGCAATTTGTTCGCCCCCAGCGCCCGCCATGCTACCCGCAAACTCTCGGCCAGATTCATCTCCACCTCCGTTCATAGCGTACGAAAAAGGAGGGTATATTAGGATCGCGTTGGGCGATCGCTCATCGTTCTTCCAGCGGGGTGCGCCCTTCGCGCAGTCCTATTGGGCACCTCCTGGCAAAGCGGGCACCCGAAGTCAGGACCAAGAGATCCGCTATGCTCGCTGGATGCAGAACGGCCCGGCTTTTCGGGACTTCTGCGCGGTATGATCGTGGGAGGCTCAATCCACGGTTGGCCGGTTGGGGGAGAGCGCGGCGGGGCGCCGCGGGGGGGGCGCCCGCCCAGGGGCCCCCACAAACCCCCCACCACCCCCCCCCCGGCCGAGGCCGGCCCCCCCCCCCCCCCCCACCCCCCCCCCCGGCCCGGGAGCCCCCCC
>JANXCY010000080.1 GCA_025060135.1 Anaerolineae bacterium
CAACATGTGGGAGTTCACCGCTGCCTTCACCGGCGCCATCATGCTCTTCTACGTGCTGTTCGAGCGCTGGTATGGCCAGCGCGCCCTGGGTGCAGTGGTACAGCCGCTGGTGCTCGCTCTCCTGGCCGCCAATGTGGCCTTCTTCCCCGCCGAGGTGCGACCGCTGGTGCCGGCCCTGCAGAGCAAGGGCATCCTGGCCGCGCATGTGGGCGTGATGGTGCTGGCCTACGCCGCCCTCTCCCTTTCCTTCGCCGCCGCTGTCCTTTACCTGCTGCAGGGGGGCGAGCGCCGGCGCTTCCCTCGTCTGCCCTCCCCCGACCTGCTGGACGAGATCGCCTTTCGCTCGGTGGCCATCGGTTTTCCTTTGCTCGCCCTGGGCATCGCCCTGGGTGCGTACTGGGGCAACACGGCCTGGGGCCGCTACTGGGGCTGGGACCCCAAGGAGACCTCCTCCCTCGTAACCTGGCTCATCTACGGCGTCTATCTGCACCTGCGCGGCCTGCGGGGCTGGAGGGGCAACAGGTCGGCGGTGTTGCTGGTAGCGGCCTACGGCGCCGTTCTGTTCACCTATTTCGCGGTGAACCTGGTGGTGGCCGGACTCCACAGCTACGCCGGCGTCTGAGGGTGCCCACCACAGTCGAGGGAGGAGAGGAGCGGTGGCAAGGAGGCGCTGGGGGCGGCCCCTCCTCGCCCTGGCCGTCGTCGCCCTGGTGGGGCTGGCCATCTGGTGGCTGGAATACCGTCCCCAGGGAGGGGACGCGGTAGGCATCGGCGGCGGCCCCTATGGCCCGGTGGACCTGCCGCCGGAGCTGGCGACTGCCGGCCTGGAGGTGGGGACGCGCACGGGCATGCAGGCCCCCGATTTCATCCTGCCGACG
>JANXCY010000081.1 GCA_025060135.1 Anaerolineae bacterium
TCAGAAAGGGGCTCTCAGACCTGTATATTGCAAGGCGTTATCCTACAGCCCGGTGAAACCCTTCGGGTCTGGGCCAACAATCCCAATGGCGGTGGATACAATTGTGGTTTCGGAAGCGAAATCTGGAATAACAACGAACCAGACCCCGCAGCCCTTTACAACGTCCAGGGCGTGTTAGTCAGCCGTTATCCTTAACAGTGAAAATCTGTATTCATCTGTGCTCAGCTATGTCCCATCCCAACTCTCAGGGGGCAGGCGGGGACCCCAAACCCAGGAGGTGCAGTATGAGTACCCATCGTTGGCCTGGCGTCTTTCTTGTCGTCGCTCTGCTTTTGCAGAGCGCGTTCCCCGCGCTGGCTGCGCCCGTCCCCTCCCGCGCGGCTCCCTCCACCGCCCTCTTCCCGCCCTGGTATCGCGCAGCGCAGGCCGATAGCCTGCAGAGAGACCCGGCGGCCTATGCGCCGACTGAGGTCAGCCTCCTTGGGCCTGCGGCCTCCCGTCGGCCTTCGCCGACGGGGACTTCCGTGTCGGCGCAGGCCGATACCCGACGCTGGTTGCGAGCGCAGCGCAGCGACCAAGCGTCCAGGGAGGCTGATTTCCAATCAACGCAGCAGCGCGGCTATGTAGAGACCACCGTCGTCGGCACCGGCGCGCCTGTAGAAATCACCCAATCCACCCCACCCGGCACCGTCTTTGAGCGGGCCATCGTCCTGGAGGACGGCGGCGCCGCCTGGTTCGTCGGCGGGCTCTCCCCCGGCCAGACCGGCTGAGAGGAATAGCACACCTCAGACCTGCTCGGGCAGTGCACGGGCCTGGCACCGGGCCGCACCGCGCGCCTGGGCAGCGGCGTGCGGCCCGCGGGGGGCGCGCGGGCGGCC
>JANXCY010000082.1 GCA_025060135.1 Anaerolineae bacterium
TCGCGCTCCCGAAATTCGATATATTCGGGAAACTGCTCAAGAAATTTCACGTCAATTCGAGATGGATTACGTCCCAGTACTTGTATGCCACGATCAGTTATTCTGTAGTATGAGCGGCGTGACATTTCAAGGAGTCCTGCTTTGGTTAAGTAAGTCCTTGCCCAGCCAACCCGATTATAAAAAATAGTTTGTTTACCACTTGGTAGAAGCGCTTTCAACTCTTCTTCGGTAAGAGAAAACTTTTCAGCAAGATTATCCAATAATTCTTGAGTGGAATGCTCTTGACCATCACGAAAGCAATGCAAGAGGGGAAGCATGATCGTTTGAAAATCAGGGATAGCCATATCTTCCTCAATTTTGCTCAGGCTGGCTAACGAGGTAGCGCTTCAGCCGCTGGCCGGAGGCCAGTCGGCTGGAAGCGCAGGTTGGGCGGCATTTCCAAAATTATTGACCTCTGATGATCAAAGGAAGATAAACAAGATAACCCACAAGAAAAGATTGTACTCTCCAAGAAGGAGTACCACCGACATATATGTGGTTTCCTTTCTTCACAATCGCAAATGGAGATTCTGCCTGCCCTGGTCTCGGATTTACAGTTATAACCCCGCCCTCTCCAAAAGCTGTATCGAGGGCTCCATTAGGCAACTTTCTTTTCTCTATGCGCCACTGAGAATCGCCTTGGGTTGTGTTACAATCATAACCAACTATATAAAAAGCATCGCCTTCTTTAGCGAGTGCTTGAGCCACATCGTATCCTGAAGAAGGATTGGAAACAATTCTTCCATATATCCATGGATTATCACTCCATAGCACATAATCCCCATCGAACTTATCTCTTTTATCAACAATCCATTCCCAATCGCCACTT
>JANXCY010000083.1:0-465 GCA_025060135.1 Anaerolineae bacterium
GTGATCAGCGTCACTCCCGCCAAAAGAATCCCGATGAGCGCTAACCCCGCCAGACCAATCAAAAAGACCGGCCAAAAGAGCGCATGGTTCATCGTCATAAGATTGACAGGGAGCTGAAAGACAAGTATCCCGAACGCCACCGTGATGATCACTGCGATCGTGCCTGTCAGCGTCCGCGCGACCCCGCGACCTAATAGATAGAAATAGACCTGAATCGGCGAGACGTAAATATATTTGAGCACGCCGTAGTGCTCGCGGTCGTCAATCACAGCATAGCTGATCCCCATGAGCACTGAGCCTACATAGATATAGAACGCATTGCCCAGATAGATATACGGAAAGATGGGATTGCCTGTCTGCCCGCCGGAGACGACCAAGTACATTACGACTAAGATCATCGCTCCCGCGATGGGCTTGATCAGCGAGTAGACCGCGAAGAGAAACGGATCGGTCCAGTTCGATTCG
>JANXCY010000083.1:475-819 GCA_025060135.1 Anaerolineae bacterium
TCTGCCAGCCCAACCAAGTTGCGACTTTTAAGCTGCGCAGGCTCTCGCGCCACCTCTCCCTCTGAAACACCTGGGTAGCCATAGGGTCATTGCCCCCTCACGGTGAGCCGCCCTTCCCGACGCGCCACGGTCTCCAGCCACAGCAGCATCCGATGCGCCGCAACGAGAAAGACGACGCTCAAGATCGCCAAGATCGTTGTCTCAATGCCGACGTCAAGAAACCCCCAGCCCGCCTGGGGATAGAGGATCTGTCTCATGGCGTCTAAGCCGAGCGAAATCGGGATGAGCGACGCTCCCGCAGCGATCCAAAAGCCTAGGCTCTTTATGGGGAAATAGAACCCTGA
>JANXCY010000084.1 GCA_025060135.1 Anaerolineae bacterium
GGAAGTCTCTACCGACTCCTCCTCAAACCACTTCAACCCAATCTTTAGACCAGGTGCGACTATAATAGTATTCACACAGAAATAGCAAGTCTTTCCGTTAACGACAGGTACTGTCGCGGTAATTTCTACACGAAGTGTTCCTGCTTCCTTTCCTGGCTTGAAATACACGGTTCCTTGTCCCACAATTGAGGATATGGAAGCAACCTCTACAGATTCCTCTTTGGAGAAGGGGATTCCGGGCAAGGGTGTAGGCGTTGGTGTTGCTGTAGGCGTTAGTGTTGGTGTGGGCGTTGGCGTTGCCACCAAACTTGAAATTGCCCCACACCCCATCAATCCTGGCAAAAGCAGTAAAGAGATCAACAAGATGCCAACCTTGAACGAAACTTCATCTTGTTTCATCTTGGTCTCCTTTCTGGGCTATGCCGCCCAACGAGGCAGCGCTTCAGCCGCTGGCCGGAGGCCGAAGGCCGGAGGCCAGTCGGCTGGAAGCGCCGGTTGGGCGGCCAATAGTTATCGCCGCATACCCCTAAACACAATCCAGTGAGACAGTGACTGTGTCTGATATACTTAAGGGCGGTAATTTTTCGTAATCAGCGGCAAATAAACAAACTTATCCATAGGCCCTGGCGTCGGCGTTGGTGTGGGTGTGGGCGTATGGGTTGGCGTAGGTGTCGGCGTTGGTGTGGGTGTGGGCGTATGGGTTGGCGTAGGTGTCGGCGTTGATGTGGGTGTGGGCGTAGGTGTCGGCGGAATGGTTAGCAGTCCAGATTGGAGAATCAACCCATCTGCACCGACAACAGTGAA
>JANXCY010000085.1 GCA_025060135.1 Anaerolineae bacterium
TCGACGCGCGTCTCCGAGGAGGCGCAAGCGGCAGCGCGCGCCTTCATCCAGCAGCATTACGGCAAGGACTACCTCCCGCCTGCTGCCCGCCAGTATAAGGCGCGTGAAGGCGCACAGGACGCGCACGAGGCAATTCGCCCCACGCAGGTCGCCCGCACACCCGACTCGGTCCGCGCCTACCTCACGCCTGACCAGTACCGCCTGTACGATCTCATCTGGAAGCGGTTCCTTGCCAGCCAGATGGCGTCGGCTGAGCTGGAGGTCACCAGCGTCAATATCCGCGCGAAGGATTATCTGTTCCGCGCATCGGGCACGGTGGTGCTGTTCGACGGCTTCATGACGCTCTATCGCGAGGGCAAGGACACCACCGAGCGCGACGAGGAGGAGCTACCGCCGTTGCCTGCTCTGGAAAAGGGCGAGGAGCTGCGCCTGATTGAACTCAAGCCGTCGCAACACTTCACCCAGCCGCCGCCCCGCTACACCGAAGCCACGCTCGTCAAGGCGCTGGAGCAGCACGGTATCGGACGCCCCAGCACCTACGCCACTATCCTGTCCACCATTCAGGAGCGTGGGTATGTGGTGCTGGAGAACCGCGCCTTCAAGCCCACACCGCTGGGCGAGGTCGTAAACGACTATCTGGTCAAGTACTTTCCTGACCTGTTCGATGTGCCTTTCACCGCCCATATGGAGAGTGAGCTGGACGAGATCGAGCGGGGGCAGGCGGAGTGGGTGCAGGTGCTGCGCGAGTTCTATCAGCCGTTCCGCCAGAAGCTGGAGGTCGCCCAAGCG
>JANXCY010000086.1 GCA_025060135.1 Anaerolineae bacterium
CTTTATAGAGAGTATTTGCGCAGTGCCTGGAGGCAAATCAGCCTTCGCCAGAAAGTATTGGGGTATTACCGTTCCATTAAAGGGGGGCGGTTCCTCTCTCCCGACGAGGTCCAACTTGTGAGAGAGGACCCCAATATTTGGGCCATTCTGGCTCGCGGAGAGGTTTATGTCCAGCCCGCATTAGATGATGAAGGGGAGGCATATCTTCTGGCTCCGGTGCGTCTGCAGGAGCAAGTGATCGGTGTGCTGCAGGTAAAGTCGCCGATTAAGGGCTATCGCTGGTCAGCCGACGAAGTGACGCTGGTGCGCACGATCGCCGACCGGCTGGCGCTGGCGCTGGAGAACGCCCGCCTGCTGGAAGAGACCCGCCGCCACGCGGAGCGGGACCGGAGGATCGCCGAAATCACCGCCCGGGTGCGGGCCTCCCTGGACCCGGAGACCGTCCTGCGCACCGCGGTGCGGGAACTGGGAACTGTTCTGGGAGTGGACCGGGTGACAGTGCGGATGTTTCCTGGCTCGTTGAGGGAGAAAGAATGATTTTTGGTGTAGCAGCACCGCTTCCGCAATGAGAACTTATTCCCCTTTAGAGATAGACAGCAAGGAACCTCAAAGGCCCTGTTGGCCGTAGGGAGAACCTTGGTTCAACCGGAACTGTCAACGTAGAAGAGGAACTTGCTATGAAGAACGACGACGCTGCCGGTAAAAAGTCCATCGTTGTCACGGGAATCTCGGGCTACTTTGGCCGGGTTCTGCTGCCTCTCCTGGAACAGGATGGCAC
>JANXCY010000087.1 GCA_025060135.1 Anaerolineae bacterium
TGGGCGTATCGATCCGATCAAAGGAATCGATACGCTGTTGGTCGCGTGGCAGCGGGTCACCCGACACCTCGCTGCCCAGCGACCGCTCTTGCTCTTCCTCGGCGGCACGTTCCAGTCCGGTGTTCAGGGCCCAGAGCCTGATCGCTCCCTCGCCCGCGTGATCGCCGAGGCGCAGGCGCTCGGCATCGGTGACACGATTCGCTTCGTCGGGTCGAGACCGCAGAGCGAACTGCCATGGTTCTACAACGCCGCCGACGTCTGCCTCATTCCGTCCCGTTACGAGTCGTTCGGGCTCGTCGCTGTGGAAGCGATGGCCTGCGGGACCCCGGTCATCGCCAGCCGTGTCGGTGGGTTACGCTTCACGATCGAGGACGAGGTCTCGGGACTGCACGTCCAACCGGACGACCCCGATGCGCTGGCAGCGGCGACGGTGCGGGCGCTCACCAACCACCGTCTCCGCTCACAGCTGCAAGTGGGTGCGCGACAGGCTGCCTTGCGCTACTCGTGGGATCGGGTAACGACGGCGGTCATCCGCGTCTACGAGCAGGTGGCCCGCCGAGAGGCGTTACGCCCCTGTCCAACGTGAGCCTCGAGGGTGTTCGCAGTGGTCCGTTTTCGGGTCGCCGAAGAGGTCTTCGCTCGATTCCCCGACTACCTAGTCGTCGCACTCGCAGCCGACGGTATCCATAACCGACAGCACGCGGAGACGGCCCGTCAGCTGCTGGCAGCGAGCGTGCACCACGTGTGCGACCGTTTCGCTGGTAC
>JANXCY010000088.1 GCA_025060135.1 Anaerolineae bacterium
TGACCACCTGGGCCACCGAGCCCAGGAAGGGGCCCTCCAGCCCCACCTTGCGCCCGAAACGGATGGCCCGCCGAATGATGCGTCGGAGCACATAGCCCCGCCCCTCGTTACTGGGCACCACACCGTCGGCGATGAGGAAGGTAGCCCCCCGAGCGTGCTCCGCCACCACCCGCATGGCGTAGTCCACAGACGCCTCTTGGCCGTAGGGCTTGCCCGCCAGGTCCCCGACGCGTTGAAGGAGGGGCTGGAACACATCGGTGTCGTAGACGGTGCGCTTGCCCTGGAGGATGGCGGTCGCCCGTTCCAGGCCCATACCCGTGTCTATATTGGGGGCGGGCAGGGGCGTGAGGCGCTTCTCCTGGTCCTGGAAGAACTGCATGAACACCAGGTTCCACAGTTCCACGAAACGCTCACAGCGGTCGCAGTTGGGATGGCAGCCGGGGACAGGGGTTCCCTCGCGCTGGGCACGGGCCACCTCCTCGGGCGTTGCCATGGGCCCGCACCCCAGGTGGGCGCCGTAATCGTAGTGGATTTCGCTGCAGGGGCCACAGGGGCCCTCCAGGCCGGGCGGCCCCCAGAAGTTATCCTTACGCCCGTAGCGGTAAATGCGGTGAGGGGGCACCCCCACCATCTCGTTCCACAGGCGAAAGGCCTCGTCGTCCTCCAGGTACACGGTAATCCACAAGCGCTCAGGGGAAAGGCCCATATGCTGGGTTACAAACTCCCACGCCCAGGCGATGGCCTCCTTCTTGAA
>JANXCY010000089.1 GCA_025060135.1 Anaerolineae bacterium
GCCGAAGAGCCTCGTCTCGCGAGAAAGAGCCGCACCCGGCGCGCGGGGCCCGACCGGCGGATCGCCCGCGCGGGCCGGGACGCTCGGGGGCGCCCGCGGGCCGGGCGTGCTCGCGGGCTCGCCACCTCGAAGCGCGGAGGGTTCTCTCGGCCCCGTCGGGGCGCGGCGCCAGGCGTCACCGGACACGCGGGGACGTTCCCGTCGCCTCGCGATCCACCGAGGCCGAACAGGAGCCGTGCGGGAAGGACGCGCGTCGAGGGTTCGGCTACGGCGGGGTGCTCGGCCTCCGCGGTGGGGGAGGCGGAGCGGCTCGCCCCGGGAAGAAACTTGGCCGGCGCACGGCCGGGATCGCGAGGAGCGTCTCGGCGGGGGATCGGAACAATGGCGGAGGGGGTGGGATTCGAACCCACGGAGGGGGTGGACCCCTCGCTGGTTTTCAAGACCAGTCCGTTAAACCGCTCCGGCACCCCTCCTTCGAACGCGCGAGCTAGCCGCAGCCGCTCGCGGCGGTCAACGGTTCCGGCTTCCCGAGCGCGGCTTGCGCGCGGGCGCGGCGCGACTGACATCCAAGAACGATCGCGGCAGCCTTCGCGGTCGCCCCGATCGCCGCCAAGAGGGAGGACAGGATGGCTAGCGGATACGCTTGGACCTACCGGCTCCTCGGTGTCGGTGAAGGCGAGCTCGATCCGGTCGCGCTCGCGCGTCCCGAACTCGACCGGCTCGCCGAACGTCTGCGCGGCTTTTCCGAAGACGC
>JANXCY010000008.1 GCA_025060135.1 Anaerolineae bacterium
CGCGAAGGCTTTTAAGATAAAGGCTGGCTCAATCCGCCCGGAGCACATCACCCGAATGATGTCCACATTCGGGGGTTGCTCCATCCGGCTCACCCCCGCGTTGTCGGCGGCGGTATACGTGCACCAGTTACAGACAAAAGCGATGATGCGTGGCTCAAACTGCTCGCTCATAGTGTCCTCCCAGGTCAACGGAGCACGCAATACGGAGTACGGAGTACTGCGTATTGCGTATTCCGTTACACAACTCCTACGGGTACGCCCAGCAGCGCCTCCAGTTCTGCCAGAATCTGGCGGTCGGCGAAGTGGCGGGCGGTGATGGCTTCGGCCGGGCAGGCCGCGACGCACGTGCCGCACCCCTTGCAGAGCGCCTCGTTCACCCGGGCCACTCGCGCCGCCTCGTCAAAGGAGATGGCGCTGTATGGGCATAGGGTGATGCAGGTCTTGCAGCCGGAGCAGAGAAGTTCGTCCACAACCGCCGTC
Organism: Anaerolineae bacterium; assembly: GCA_025060135.1. Classification (GTDB taxonomy): domain Bacteria; phylum Chloroflexota; class Anaerolineae; order B4-G1; family DUEL01; genus SpSt-77. The sequence continues at coordinate 481 of JANXCY010000008.1, forward strand.
GTCGGGGAAATGACCACCTCACCCCGGCTCAGCAGGGCCAGCACCTCCGAGGCGGCGGCCCCGGCGTGGGCGACCGTATCCGGCACGTCTTTGGGGGCCTGGCAGGCGCCGGCCAGGAAGACGCCGTCGGTGTTGGTGTGGAAGGGCCGGAGTTTGGGGTGGGCCTCCTGGAAGAAGCCATTGGCGCTCCGGCTGATGCCGAAGAGCGTCGCCACCCGGTCCGAGTCGCGCGGGGCCTCCATGGCCGTCTCCAAGACAACCATGTCCACGTCGATCTGGACGGGGATGCCCAGGTTGGTGTTCTCGGCCTTCACCTGGAGACGCCCGTCATCCAGAACGACGACCTCCGCGCCGCGCCCCCGGACGAAGTAGACGCCCTCCCGCTGGACCCGCTCGTAGAACTCCTCGTAGTCCTTTCCGAAGGCGCGGATGTCCATATAGAACTCAAAGACCTCCGCGCCCGTCTTCTCCCGGACCAGGTGAGCATGCTTGAGCGCGTACATACAGCAGACGCGGGAGCAGTAGCGGTTGGCGTTCTCGTCCCGGCTTCCGACGCAGTGGATGATCGCCACCCGGCGGGGCTTTTCGCCTTTGGACGTGAGAATCTGGCCCTGGGTGGGGCCGGTGGCGCTGGAGAGCCGCTCAAACTGCAGGCCGTCTATGATGTCCGGGGATTTGCCGTAGGAGAAGGCGGGGAGACGGCGGGGGTCAAACATCTCAAAGCCGGTAGCGACGACGATGGCCCCCACGTTCAGTGCTACGATTTGCTCCTTCTGAGTAAAGTCAATCGCTTTGGTGGGGCAGGCCTCCGCGCACGCCTGGGTACACTTGCCCCGGGTCAGGTAGAGGCAGGCCTGGTCGTCAATGACCGCCTTCAGCGGCACCGCCTGACCGTTCATCGGGATGTAGGCGGCCCGACGGCGGCTCAGGCCGGCGTCGTACTCATTGGGGACGCCCCGCTTGAAGACGCAGGCTTCGGCGCAGGCCCCGCAGCCGGTGCAGAGGTCCATATTGACATAGCGGGGGCGCTGGCGCACCTTGACCTGGAAATGACCGACGTAACCGGAGACTTCTATGACCTCGCTGTAGGTCAGAAGGGTGATGTTGGGATGCCGACCGGCATCCATCATCTTGGGGCCGAGAATTCAGGTACTACAGTCTAATGTGGGGAAGGTCTTATCCAGTTGAGCCATATGCCCGCCGATGGACGGCTGCCGCTCCACCAGATAGACCTGGTAGCCGGCCTCGGCGATGGTGAGGGCGGCCTGGATGCCCGCGACGCCACCCCCGACGACCAGCGCGGCCGGGGTCACGCTCTCCTGGCGGGGGAAGAGGGGCTCGTGGTAGTTCACCCGGGCGACGGCAGCCCGGACCAGCCGCTTCGCCTTCTCCGTTGCAGCGACGGGGTCCTCCACCACCCAGGAGACGTGCTCGCGGATATTGGCCATCTGGAAGTAGTACGGGTTGAGCCCGGCCGAGGCCAGGACGTTCTGGAAAGTGGGTTCATGCATCCGGGGACTGCATGAGGCCACCACGACGCGGGTCAGGCCCAGTTCCCGGATGTCCTGCCGGATCATCTCCTGGCCGGACTCAGAGCAGGTGTACTTATGGGGGCGGGCGACGACGACGTTGGGCAGCGTGCTGGCGTACTGTACCACCTCGTCCACGTTCACCGTCGCCGCGATGTTGAGCCCGCAGTGGCAGATATAGACGCCGATTCGGGGCGTTTCATCCATCATTCGGAACCTCCAATATCGCTGCCAACATAAAGCGTCTGAAACTCTGCTTGCAGTCGGGCCCGGAGCGTAATGGAGTGCCGCCTGGGCCATCGGAACGCTACTCCGCTTCGCTCCGTGGCTGACGACGAACCGCCGCTCCACGGAACACGGAATACGCACTACTTCTCCATCGCCTGCCAGACCAGTTCGCAGACATCCAGTACCCGGACGCGCGTTTTGGTCTTGCGGGCGGCCTGGAGGAGGGTGCGCTTGCACTGTTGGCAGGAAGAGATGATGGCCTCAGCGCCGGTGGAGAGGGCCTCCCGCAGCCGCTGGATGGAGACGTGCTCCACCGCATCCGGCTCCGTCATCGCCACATCCCCTCCGCCGCCGCAGCAGACGGCGTTTTCCATTGCGTGGGGCATCTCCCGGAGTTGCATCCCGGGGATGCTGCGGATGACCGTCCGGGGTGGCTCGTAGACGCCGCTCTTGCGGCCCAGGTCGCAGGGATCGTGGTAGGTAACCGTCCAGGCCAGTTCGGTCATCCGGATGCGGCCCTCCTGAATCATCCGGGCCAGGAATTCGGACGCGTGCATCACCTCAAAACCGAAGGAATCCCCCACCAGTTCCGGGTAAAGGTGGTGCCAGGTGTAGTAGCAGGACGAGCAGGTCGCCACCAGGACCTTCGGGCCGACGGAGCGGACCTTCTCCACGTTGTGCCGGGCCAGTTCAGCGATGTCGTCCTTGAACCCGGCGCCGTAGAGGGGATAGCCACAGCACCATTCCTCACTGCCCAGAAGAGTGTAGGAAATCTGGGCCTGTTCCAGAATCTGGACCAGCGACTGGGGGATGCTGTAGGCCATCGGATAGAGCGCGGAGACACACCCGGTATAGAGGAGCACCTCCGCAGGCTCCTGGACCCGTTCCGCCACTCCTTCTAACCCCTGACTCCAGATGAGGCGGGTCTGGTTATCTTCATTAAGAATGTTGCGCGTGGCCTGGACGGCCTGGCGCATCGCCTGGAGCGTCTGGGGGACGGTGTAGCCGTTGGCGACGGCCCACTCCCGCAGACGGCGCATCGTGGTACTGGTCAGAATCCCGCGCGGGCAGCGGGCGGAGCAGGCGTAACACTGCGTGCAGAGCCAGAAGGTGCGGCTGTTCATCACCACATCCCGCAGGCCCAGGCGGACCAGTTCCCACAACTGCCGGGGAGAGTAGTCCATCAGGTCCGCCGTGGGGCAGGACGCGCTGCAGGTCCCGCACTGCATACAGGTCAACAGTTTCTCCCAGTCCGGTTCCACCTGGGCCATAAATTCCCGGTCCAGGTGCTCTTCGGTCAGGGGTGTAGGAAGCGGGGGAGACATATCCGTAACCTCCTTGAGTCCATTTTCGAAAACCACGAAGGCGCGAAGACACAAAGAGTTAAGAATTAACAATTAAAAATTAACAACGGAAAGACTTCGTGCCTTTGTGTCTTTGTGGTTAAAAACTTCTATGAACCACCGAGGAAGCGCTTCACGGTTTTCACCAGGACCTCAGGTTGGATGGGTTTGGAGATCCAGGCGTCAATGGGGACGCGCTCCTCGGGAAACTCGCTGGCATACTCGCTGGTAGCGATGGAGGAGACCATCACCAGGGGGATGTCCTTCAGTTGGGGATCCGCTTCCATTTCCCGACTGACGTCTACTCCCTCCAGCGTGGTGGTCATCATCACATCCAGCAGGACCAGGTCGGGGCGGGTCTTGCGCATCATTTGGAGGGCCTGGTCGCCGCTGCGGGCCTCCATCACGTGATAGCCCTCTGCCTCCAGTATTCGGCGGCAGATGAGCAGGAAATCCGGATCATCATCTACAACCAGAATCCTGGGCATATATTTTTCCTCCTCGGCGCACGGGGGTTAAACCGGACCCGATTAGGTTTGAGCCATAGGAAACAAAAAGGGGGGCCATTCCCCCCTTTATATATCCTTAATCACCTGGCGGGCAAGTGACAATTATCCGCCGGGCGAATGACGTTCATCCTGCCAGAAAACCATCGGGAGTTGTCCGGCTGGGCCTATCCGCGCAGAACGGTCGCGAAATCGGTGGGGGTCAGGCCGGGGCTCTCCACACCATGGTCGGCGTAGAAGCGCGCGATAACGTTTTCCACCTCCTCTACCCGCACACCCACCAGTGCTCGCTCCAGGTCGGCCAACCGTTCGGCGGGATAGAAAAAGAAGTCGCCGGAGATAGAGAGATCAGCGATGACACCCTCGTGGATTTCCGCGACTGCTCGGATGAGACCGCCCGGGGCCTTGTAGGCCTTCTGCCAGACCTGGACTCCTGAACGGATGGTGATTTCACGGCCTATCTGCGGTCGGCCCCGGCGGTAGAGCCACTCGCCGCTGAGCATCCGCTGGGCCAGCCGGTCCGCCTCGGCCTGCCATTCGGGGTCTACGGTCGTCTCCACCTCCAGCGGGCCCAGAATCTCTATGAACTTTCCCGCCAGCAGGCTCCAGAGTTCCTCGCGCGGGGGCGCCGTGCCCAGTTCCCGTCGGATAGTGGAGAGGTTCTCCTGCAGGGTCTTGTAGACTTTGTCCCGGAACTTCTCATCGGGCACCCGGAGCACTCGGACCATTGTCTCGTAGTCAAAATCTACGATCAGGTTACCCACGAAGACAACGAAGTCGCCCATTTCCGCCACGCCGTTACCCGAAATCTTGCGACCGTTGGCGATGATGTCGTTAACCGGTTTGTATTCGGCAGGGATGCCCAGGGCCCGGTAGGCCGCGATGGGAGCCTGAAGGAACTTTCGGTAGAAGGCGGCTTTGTCCTTTGGGACCAGCGGGTTATCCTTACGGAGAATTAACTGGTAGAAGAGTTGTTCGCCGTCCAGGTAGACCGCGCCGCCGCCCACCTCTCGCCGGAAAACCGGGATGCCATGCTCCCGGCAGTAATCCAGGTCTACCTCCTGCTCCACGTCCTGGAAGTAGCCGATACAGACGTAGGGGGAGGCCGGAGAGAGGAGAATCAAGCCCTCCCGTCCGATGCGGGGGAGGGCATGGTAGAGGAGTTGGGAATCGGCCCAAGAGACCCTACCCAGATGGTACAGTTTCATAGAGACCTCCTGGCTAAAGGAAATGCTGCGCTCCTGCCCAGCGCCAATCCGTTCGGGCCAGCAGTGCCCGCACTCTCGTCGGGTTACCGACCACGCCCGCAATTATAGCCCACCTCAGCGAAATGTCAACAGGTGCTGAAGGTAACCGATTGACACCCCGCTCGTTTCGCGGCATAATTGAGCCCAGTCTGAGAGGACGTAGAGCCTATCTGAGAATTCAGGTCCTTTAAGGACTTGCGGCGCTGTAGCGCAGGCTGTCAGGCCTGTATCTATCGGAGGCCGTTTCGGGCCACTCATTACAGGCAGACAGCCTGGGCTACACGACCTTGGGTGTTTTTCGGATATGCTCTTATATAGCGATCGCAGCGCACCCTGCCTGGCCTGGGAGACCCCGCCACATCTCTGGCAGAAGGCGATGGTTAGCATTTGCAAGACATGCCCTTCAGGTTGAATGAGGGAGAGAAAATGCTTCGGCCCAACGGATCTCTGATGACCGATCGGTCTCTCCGAAGGGTGGCACTGGCCTCCCAGCGGGCCCAGACGGTCCGGGCCTATCTGGCTCTGACCAAGCCCCTGCAGACGCTGCTCCTGCTGGTAACGGGCGTGTGTGCCTATGCGCTGAGCCGGCCCGGCGCTGTGGAGGGGGGCGAACTGACGGCGGCCGCGCTGGCCCTGACAGGCGCTATTGCCGGATGTACGGTGCTGAACATGGTGCTGGACCGGGACATTGATGCCCGTATGGGCCGGACGGCCCGCCGCCCGCTGCCTGCCGGTCGCGTCAGCCCGCGCGCGGCGCTGATGTTTGGCCTGGCCCTCTCCATCCCCGGGCTGGCGCTGGCATGGGCCCTTTCCCCCCTTTTTGGCCTCATTGTCTCCCTGGGCTTTGGGATCGACCTGGGAGTCTATACCCTTTGGCTCAAACGCCGGACGCCTTTTTCCATCCTCTGGGGCGGCATCTCCGGCGGCATGCCCGCGCTGGCCGGACGGGCCCTGGCTCTGGGGCGGGTGGACGAGGTGGGCATTCTCCTGGCCGCCGGGGTTCTCTTGTGGATTCCGGCCCACATTCTGACCCTGGCCACCCACTACGCCCAGGAATACCGCCTGGCCGGGGTCCCGGTCTGGCCCAACGTGTATGGGCCCAGGGCGACCCGGCGGGTCATCGCCGCCGCAACCCTGATGGATGTGGCGGTCCTGGGGACGGCCGGGTGGCTCCTGGGCATCCACCCCATAGCCCTGGGGATCCTGCTGGTCTTGGGCGCTGGCCTGACCGGGCTCAGCATCGCTGTCCTGGTCCGGCCCACTCAGCGGCTGAACTGGGCCCTCTTCAAGTTCGCCAGCCTCTATATGCTGGGCGCTTTCGTTTCCCTGACGCTCGGCACTGTGCTGTAGAATGCACCCTGCGCATCCACCCCGAAGCGTTCATCCCGAAGACACCAAGACACTGGTGAGTTTCATAAAATCGTGCCGGGCAAAAGTCCTGAAAATTCGTGCCTCCCTCCCCCTGGGGAGTGTGAATTTTGAGTTCGTTCGGGCATATGAGGCTTCCGCCGACGCTTGAGGGCCGCTTTTTGGCACGGGAGAACCGCTTCCGCGTCCGGGTGGAGGTGGATGACCGTGTCGTACCGGCCCACCTGCCCAATTCGGGTCGTCTGTCGGAACTGCTGACACCGGGGCGGCCGTGCCGACTGGTCCCGCATCCCGAACCCCGTCGCCGCACCCCGCTGGACCTGCTGCTGGTGGAGCATGCCGGGGTCCTGGTTTCAGTGGATGCCCGGTTGCCCGGGCCCCTCTTTGCCGAGGCAGTGGCCGAGGGGCGATTGCTCCCGTTTGCCCGCTTCGCGCGGGTGGAACGGGAGGTCCGCTGCGGAGAGAGCCGCCTGGATTTCCGACTGGACGGCCCGGGTGGCTCGCTGTGGGTGGAGACCAAATCCGTTACGCTGGTAGAGGACGGAGTGGCGCTCTTTCCGGATGCGCCCACCCTTCGGGGCCAGCGGCATCTCCGGCAGTTGGCTCTGCTGGCGGAGCAAGGGGAGCGGGCCGCTATCGTCTTCGTCATCCAGCGGCCGGATGCGGAGGCCTTCATGCCCCATGTCTGGGCCGACCCGGCCTTTGCGGCGGCGCTGGTAGAGGCGGCTCGCGTCGGGGTGGAGGTCTATGCCTTCCGCTGCGAGGTCCGACCGGAGGAAATCCGCATTGGAGCGGCCGTGTCGGTCCGTCTCCCCTTCACGTCTCCAGCCCCAGCCGCTGGTCCCGCATGCTGACCCACCGATACTGGCCGATGACCAGATGGTCCAGTACCTCAATCCCCAGCAGCCGCCCGGCTTCCACCAGTTGCCGGGTAACAGCGATGTCGTCCGGGGAGGGGGTGGGGTCACCCGAGGGGTGGTTGTGGGCCACAACGATGGCGGCGCAGTTGCGCCGAATAGCCTCCCGAAAGACTTCGCCCACCCGAATCTGGGTGAGCGTCAGGTTGCCCCGATAGAGGGTCTGGATGCCCAGCACCCGGTAGCGGGCATCCAGAAAGAGGATACAGAAATGCTCCTGCTCCAGGTGGCCGATTTCGGCCATCAGCAGCGCGGCGGCATCTGCCGGGGTGTAGAGGGTGGGCCGCTCCTCCGGCGCGGCCAGGGCCATGCGTCGCCCCAGTTCCAGCGCGGCCTGGAGTTGGGCCGCCTTGGCCAGCCCCATCCCCCGCTCGGCCACCAGTTCGGAGAAACTGGCCCGTGCCAGCCCCGCCAGCCCTCCGTAGCGGGCCATGAGACGAGTTGCCACGTCCAGTGCGCTCTCCCCGCCTACTCCGGTACGCAGGATAATCGCCAGCAACTCGGCCGTGGAGAGGGCCCCCGGGCCCAGTCGGGCCAGCCGCTCTCGGGGCCGCTCGGCTGTCGGCAACTCCTTGATGGTCGGACGGTACGTCCCTTCCTCTCGTTCGCCCATCGTGCTCCAATCCGGGTATACCCTAAAGACGCCAGACGCGAGGTGGATCTTCCGTTGGTTAGTTTTTCTTCGTGTCTTCGTGTCTTCGTGGCGATTCGTCTTTCGGCCCGTACCGGCCCAGAAATGCCTGCCGGGAGATCCAGATTTCTGCCCGCCGGAGGCGGAGAAGAGAGCGCCTCTGCAGGCTGAGAGGATTGAAGGTCCACATAATGGCCCAGGTGTAGAGGTTTTCCCAGAACTCTCCGAACCGTCCCAGGGCGCGGCGGTAGGGGAGGATGTCAAACCCCAGGTGCCGGACCAGTGGAGTGGGATGCCCGTCGTCGGAGAGGGCCAGGACGGTGATGCCGCCGATGGCTTCCACCTGCTCCCCGTGCGGTTGCTCCATCAGCCAGCGGGCAACTTCCCGGAAGGAACGGACCAGCATCCGGTGGATGCGGGAGGCCCAGGCCAAGTCCGGGCCTCCAGGGCTGGGACGGGGAAGGTGTTCATTCCAGAGATGGAGCATCAGCACAGGCGCGCCGGCGTGCACCCGGGTGCCATCAGAGAGCGAAAGGTCGTGCGGCGCCCGGGCCCACTGGAGCCGCACCAGGCACTCTGGATGATCACAGAATTCAAAAACTCCGGTGGCCCGGCAGAGCAACCGGTCAAATGCCCGCACCAGGGCCCGCATCACCGACCGCCGATAAGCAGGATGCCCAGCACCACCAGGGCAGTGCCGAACCACTGGGCCGGTGATACTGGTTCCCGGAAGAGCCAGGCTGCCGCCAGTACCTGGACGCCAATGACCGCCAGGCCGGTGGTGACGGGGAAGGCCACCGAGAGGGGAATGTAGCGCAGAAGGCCCGTGAGGGTCAATACCGTAATGAATCCCGAGAGATTGCCGATGATTTGCCAGAGGAGGAAGTGGCGCCAGTCCGGACGATGAGCGGAGACTTTGAAACTGGCGTTGGCGATGACGTTGAAGAGCAGGTTGGCCCCGACCAGAGCGATCACACTACCCGCCCGGTCTACGGGGAGAGTCTGCAAGCGGAGTTTGGGCATCGGGCTCCTCAGGCTACTATAGGTAGGTGGTTTTCAGGCATTACGCACTCACCAGTGGGAGACTGACGAACTTGGGCATCGCGCAGTAGGAGACGGGTAAACACGGACGGCGCAGAGTTTCCCGGACATGGTGCCTATCCGCTCCTTCAGGGCTATGCGATGACAGCGGTGGGCAAGGCGAAGGCCACCGTCAAGCCGCCGCCCGGGGTGGGCTCAGCCCAGATATGGCCACCGTGGGCCTCCACAATGTGACGGGCGATGCTCAGGCCCAGCCCGCTTCCTCCCGTTGCCCGCTGGCGGGAGGGGTCTCGCCGCCAGAAGCGCTCAAAGAGATGGGGGAGGTCCTCCGGAGGCACGCCGGGCCCGGTATCGGCCACCGCCACCATCACTTCCCGGCCCCGGTCGGCGACCCGAACCGTGATGCGACCCTCCGGCGGGGTATAGCGCAGCGCGTTGGTGAGCAGGTTCCCCATCACCTGAGCCAGCCGGTCTCGGTCGGCCAGGACCAGGGGGAGGGATGCAGGTCGCTCCAGGGAAAGGGAGACGCTCCGCTCCTGGGCTGTGGGCCGGTGGGCCTCTACCACCTCCTCCAGAAATCTGCCCAGGTCCAGCGGCCCCCTGTGGAGGGTCAATTCGCCTGCGTCGGCCAGGGAGAGCAGGCGGAGGTCTTCCACCAAGCGGGAGAGGATGCGCACCTGGGCCAGTGCGGCCAGCAGGTTCTCCCGATCGGCGGGATATACCCCGTCCACCATTGCTTCCAGCGTCCCCTGGAGGACAGTGAGGGGCGTACGCAGTTCGTGAGCCAGGTCAGCCGTCTGGTTGCGGCGGGCCTCCTGGGCACGGGCCAGGCTTTCGGCCATCCCGTTGAACGCACGGGCCAGTTGGGCGACCTCATCGTTCCCCCGGACCGGTGCCCGGACGGAGAGGTCGCCCCGGGCGATGGCCTGGCTGGCGGCGGTGAGTTGCTGGAGGGGATGAATGATGGAGCGGAAGAGTACCCCTCCCACCACCAGGGCCATCGCGAGGGCGGTCAGCGTGGCGACCAGGAGCGCGGTCCGAACGCGAGAAAGGAAAGTCAGTTGCTCGGGATTCAGGGGGAGGGGCCGGATCAGCGCCAGGTTGGGGAGAATGTAACCCACGATCTCCCCGTTCAGCAGGATTTGAATCCCGGTTTGGAGTTCCCGACGGGTGGCGGTCCCGCGCGGGTCGCCCCGGGTATCACCGACAATGCGGCCCGACGCATCAGCCACCCGGAAGTCCAGCACGCCGGGAGGGGTCATCCCCCGGCGCATCATAGGGGGCCGGGGGAAGAGAGCCAGCCGTTCCTGCAGGCCGTCCCAGGAGCCGTAGACCGCATAGTACTCGGCCAGCGCGAGGGAGACTCGTTCCCACATCCCGCCCCGGGCCAGCGCGTAGCGACGAAATTCCTGCTCCGTTGTCCAGCCGACCAGGAGGGCCACTCCACCGATGGCCACCCCGACAACGGCCAGAAAGGCCAGCATCCCTTTCCAGAACAGGCTACGCATACTCTATCTCAGGGTTCAAGCGGTACCCCACCCCCCAGACGGTCAGAATGAAGCGCGGGTTGGCCGGGTCCGGCTCTATCTTGCGTCGCAGGTTCTTGATATGGGCGTCCACCGTCCGTTCATATCCCTCAAACGCCACACCCTGGACGGCCTCCAGCAGGTCGGAGCGGCGAAAAACCTGTCCCGGAGCGCGCATCATGGTTTCCAGAAGACCAAACTCCGTTGGGGTGAGGTCCACCGGTTTCCCGTAGACCGTTACCGTATGGGTGGAACGGTCCAGGGAGATGGGGCCGAATCGGAGAACGGGGGGCGAGGGAGCAGGCCCATGGGCCCGGCGCAGGACTGCCCGGACTCGGGCGACCAGTTCCCGGGGGCTGAAGGGCTTGGTCACGTAGTCGTCGGCGCCCAGTTCCAGGCCCACGATGCGGTCCATTTCCTCCACGCGGGCAGTCAGCATAATAATGGGGACGTCTCGCTCCCGCCGGATGCGACGGGTGAACTCCAGCCCGTCCATTTTCGGCATGCGGATGTCCAAGACGATGAGGTCCGGTTGCTCATGGCGGGCCACATAGAGCGCCTCCTCACCGTTGGAGGCAGTAACGACTCGAAAGCCAGCCTCCTCCAGGTACGCCCGGACCAGGCGCCGAATTTGCGGCTCGTCATCCACGACCAGAATGGTTTGCATCGCAGGGATACCAGGAGGAGATTCCTGATGTGAACCGGAGCGAGAGCACGTCGGGCTCCGGCAAAGTGTATTTTCCATCCCGGGGGTGAAGATGGGGTGAAGATCGCGTGAAGAAACGGTGAATCGTGTTCATCCGGTACCGAACATCCGGTCCCCCGCATCGCCCATGCCGGGCACAATGTAGCCGGCCTCGTTGAGGTCGTTATCCACAGCGGCCAGGTAGACGGGGACGTCGGGGTGGGCCTGAGTAAAGCGGTTCAGGCCTGGCCAGGCGGCAAGGATGCTGACGAATTTGATCTTGCGCGCCCCCCACCGTTTCAAAATATCCACCGCCGCGATGGCCGATCCGCCGGTCGCCAGCATCGGGTCCAGCAGAAGGCACACATCCACCGTGGGGCTGACGGGGAGGCGGGAGTAATATTCTACCGGCTGGAGCGTCCGCTGGTCTCGGGAGAGGCCAATGTGCCAGACTTCGGCTCCGGGCAACATCTGCCAGGCTCCTTCCACCATGACAATCCCTGCCCGCAGGATGGGCACCAGTCCGACCTTTTCCAGCAGCCGCCGTCCCTCCGCCCGCCCCAACGGGGTCTGGACCAGTATGGGCTCGGTCGGCAAATCCGCCGTTGCCTCGTAGACCAGCAGGATGGTGATTTCCCGCACCAGTTCACGGAACTTTTTCGGGTCCGTCCGTTCGTCCCGCAAGAGAGCCAGTTTATGCTGGACCAGGGGGTGAGAGGAGATGAAAACCTGAGCCATGTTGCCTCCTGTAGATGGGTGAACGCGCGCTGATTGAGAACATCTCGGAATATTCAGGCTGTTTGGAAATAGTGGCCATGGAGACCAGGCTGTCCGGCCCGTCCCATCCAAGCTAACCGCCTGCGCTACGCCGTTTTCGGCATTTTTCAGACAGGCTCTTAGAATTGTACTGCATATAGGGGAAGGTGTCAATCGCGGTCCGAATTCTGGCTTTTCTCTCCATGCCGGATGAAACTTTATCGGAAATGGGACGCGGAAGAATACGGAGATAGGGGTGTTTGCGGAAAATCTATCCAATCCATGTCCGTCCGTGGGTCTCCGGGTCCATCCGTGTTTTACAGGCCGCCGCCCCAACCCAACCCGCTATTCATTCAGGAGGAAGCAATGCCAGTGGTATCCGTGGGCGAGACAACGATGTTTTATACGGTGAGCGGTCGGCAGGGGCCAGCGGTGGTGCTGATTCACGGAGCCGGCGGCAGCCACCTGCACTGGCCTGCGGCGCTGCGCCGTCTGCCCGGCGCCACCGTCTATGCCGTAGACCTCCCGGGGCACGGGCGCTCGGGAGGGTCGGGTCGGGAACGCATAGAGGAGTATGCTGCCGACATTGTCCGCTTCCTGGACAGGGCAGGCATCGCGCGCGGGGTGCTCGTGGGGCACTCTATGGGGGGAGCCATTGCCCAGATGGCGGCGCTGATGGCTCCGGAGCGGGTCTCCGGGCTGGTGCTGGTGGGCACCAGCGCGCGGCTCCGGGTGGCGCCAGCTATCCTGGAAGGGATTCTGCAGGACGCGAAGGGGGCCCTCGCCCTGATGACCGAATGGGCCTGGGGTCCGAGCGCCGACCCCGCTCTGATCGCCCGGGGGCGCCAGATGATGGCGCGTGTCAACATCCGGGTCTTGTGGGGGGACTTTGCCGCCTGCGACCGGTTTGATCTCCGGGAGCGGGTGGGGGACATCACTGCCCCGACGCTGGTCATCACGGGCTCGGAAGACCGGATGACGCCGCCGAAGTTCGGGCAGTGGCTGGCGGAGCAGATCCCGGGCGCGCGCTTCGTCCTGGTGGAGGGGGCCGGTCATATGGTGATGCTGGAACGGCCGGAAGAGGTGGCCAGCGTGGTGCGCGAGTGGCTGGATGTGGTCGCGCAAGCGCAAGGTTAATCTTGCGCCCCATTACATGGCTTCTCTCAGCGTATCCAGGAACTCCCGGTTGTTGCGGGTGCGGGCCAGGTGCTGAAGGACCGACTCGGTAACCGTTGTCAGGTCATAGCCAGCGCCCGCCGGAGGCGGAGCCACCATCTGCGCGATCATCTTACGCATCAGCCAGACCTTTTGTAGGGTATCCGGCTCCAGGAGCAGTTCTTCTCGGCGAGTGCCAGAGCGCTCAATGTCAAAGGCCGGGAAGATGCGCCGTTCCTGCAGCCGGCGGCTGAGGTGGAGTTCCATATTGCCGGTCCCCTTGAATTCTTCGTAAATCATATCGTCCATCCGGCTGCCGGTATCCACCAGACAGGTGGCGATGATAGTGAGGCTCCCCCCCTCTTCCAGGTTGCGCGCTGCGCCGAAGAAACTCTTGGGCGGGTAGAGGGCCGCCGGGTCCAGGCCACCGGAAAGGGTGCGCCCGCTGGGCTGAACGACCAGGTTATAGGCCCGCGCCAGCCGGGTGATGCTATCCAGCAGGATGACCACGTCCTTTTTGCACTCCACCAGCCGTTTGGCCCGCTCCAGCGCCATTTCCGCCACTTTGGTGTGGTTCTGGACCGGCTCGTCAAAGGTGGAACTGATGACCTCGGCCTCCACCGACCGGTCCATATCAGTAACCTCCTCGGGCCGTTCGCCGATGAGGACGACCATCAGGTGGACCTCCGGGTGGTTGGCGGTGATCCCGTTGGCGATGTGCTTGAGGACGGTGGTTTTGCCGGCCTTCGGCGGCGAGACGATGAGCCCTCGCTGTCCCTTCCCGATGGGCGCGATCAGGCTGAGCAGACGGGTGGTCAGGTTGTGCCGGTCCGTCTCAATGATCAGCCGTTTGTTGGGGAAGATGGGGGTCAGTCTCTCAAAGCGGGGGCGCAGTTTGGCCTGTTCCGGGTCCATTCCGTTGACGGTCTCCACCCGGAGCAGGCTATACCAGCGCTCGGTCTCTTTCGGAGGACGGACCTGACCGATGACCAGGTCGCCGTTGCGCAGGCCGAAGCGCCGGATCTGCGACTGGGAGACGTACACATCGTCCGGGCCGGGGAGATAGTTCTGGCCCCGCAGGAAGCCCACCCCTTCGTCCGGGAGAATCTCCAAGACACCGCCCCGAAAGGTCAATCCTTCCCGTTCCGCCTTGGCCTGCAGGATACGCAGGATAAGGTCTTCCTTCTTGATCCGGCTGTATCCAGAGACCCCCATTTTGCGGGCCAACTCCCGCAACTCTGAGAGGGTCCACGTCTCCAGTATGCCCATTTCCAGGATGTCGGCGGGCACTCCCGGGACGATTTCCCGGGAGCCTTCTTCCACAGGAGGGGTGGGCCGCTCTTCTCCGTTGAAGGTAGATATTTCGTCCATAAACTGTGCCTCCATCAACAGTTGCAGTCCCAGGGGGAATTCTCCCCATCATCCGTAGCGGGCAATATATGCCTCAGCCACTTCCACCAGTTCCCGGTTGCCGATGAAGAGGGCGGTACGTTTTCCGGTCGTGTAGACCATCATGGTACTGGAGCCGTAGATGATGTAACCGGCGGCGACCAGGTTACGCCCCGGCTGGAGGCATCCTCCATCGTCCCTGGACCGAACGGGGTTCGGCGGCGATAGATGCCGAAGATGGTACCTATGCTGGCGTTCACATCTATGTTGGAGGACCCATCCAGAGGATCAAAGACCAGCACGTAGCGGCCTGTCGGGTAGCCTTCGGGGATAGGAATGATATCCGGTTCCTCTTCTGAGGCCATCACTGCCAGCCGACCGGTATAGGAGTGCATGCGGATGATGGTCTGGTGGGCGAAGACGTCCAGTTTCATCTGGGCCTCGCCCTGAATGTTGGTTCGGCCGGCTGGGCCCAGAATCTGCACCAGGCCCGCGCGAGAGACTTCACGGGCGATGATTTTGGCCGCCAGCGCGATATCGTAAAGAAGGCTGGTGAAAACCCCGGTGGCCTGCGGGTGGGCCCGTTCCTGTTCCAGGATGTGCCGTTCTATGGTGATGATTTCTCCGGGCAATCGGCTCATCCCGTGTACCAGATCCATTTAGAGCCGCGCATCTCGCGGATGATGTCGGTGGGGGAGAGGATACCCAAGGGAGTCCCGTCCTCGTCCACAACCAGCAGGCATTGGGCGGGGCTCTCCAGGATTCGGCGCGCCGCCTCGGCAACGGGCGCGTTTTTGGTGATGGTGGTAACGCCTCGGCTCATCACATCGGCCGCGCGCATCTGGCTCAAGTCTTCCCCGTAGTGGGCGATGGCGTCGGTGTGAGAGACCACGCCCAGGGGCTGCGTTCCTTCTCCCTCGGCAACGATGATGGCATGGATGCCGGTGTCGGCCATCACCTGCACCACCTCCTGAAGTGGGGTATCGGGTTTGCAGAAGATGATGCCTTTATGATAGATGTCTGCAACCCGGCGTTCTGGCATTCGGGACCTCCCGTTGATGTTACGAACGCGACCCGCGCACAGCCCTGGTCAGTGGGTCCACCAGATAAAGTAGTAGCCCAGCACAGCGGCCCAGAGCAGGCTATCCACCCGGTCCAGCGCGCCGCCGTGGCCGGGGAAAAGGGTACCGCTATCTTTCGCGCCCACCTGTCGTTTGATCATAGAGACGGCCAGGTCGCCGCCGGGGGAGAGGGTGCCCACCAGCAGGCCCACGCCCGCGCCGTCTATCGCCCGGGGGCCGTGGGGGCCCGCCGCCAGATTCCAGAGGGCAGCCAGTCCGGCGGTCAGAAGGGTACCGATGACAATACCTCCGATGTAGCCCTCCCAGGTCTTGCCCGGGCTCAGCATCGGAGCCATTTTGTGGCGGCCCCACATCCGACCGACGAAGTAGGCACCGCTATCGGCCAGCCAGACAGCCGGCAGGACGGTCATCATCCACCAGAAGCCATCGGGCAGGTTGCGTAGGCGGAGGATGTGCCATCCGCACCAGCCGATGTAGAGCGCCCCGGTCAGGGTCAGCGACCAGTTGGCTACCGGCTTCTCCTGCCGGCGCACCAGTTGCCAGGCCAGAGAGCCCAGCAGAACCAGGGAGAGGCCCGGGCCAAACAGCCCCCATCCCGGGAACTGGGCATCCAATAACAGTACCCACAGGAGGAGCAGGGCCCAGGGCAGGGCAGGGCGGAACTGGTCTTTTTCCATCAGGCGGCAGAATTCCACCACCGCCACCGTGAGTACAGCGAGGACCAGGGCGAAGAACGGGATCCCTCCTGCCCGGATCAGGGCGATCACCAGAGGGAGGGCAATCAGAGAAGTGATCAGGCGGGTGCGCAACACGGAGAATCGGGCAGTTATCCAGGGACCCGGCCAAAACGTCGTTCGCGCCGGGCATATTCAGCCAGGGCTTTGTAGAATTCGTCCTTATCAAAATCCGGCCAGTAGACCGGGGTAACGTAGTATTCGGCGTAGGCGCCCTGCCAGATAAGAAAGTTGCTAACCCGCATCTCTCCGCTGGTCCGGATGATGAGGTCGGGGTCGGGCAGGCCGGCCGTGTAGAGGTAGCGGGCTATCAGGACTTCGTCCACCGCTTCGGGAGGGATGCCGTCATAGAGGATGCGGCGGACGGCGTCCACAATCTCGGCTCGTCCCCCGTAGTTAAAGGCGACGTTCAGGATGAGCCGTTCGTTGTTCCGGGTCAGGTCCAGCGCGTGGCGGATTTTGGCTGCCAGACGCTCCGGCACCCGCTCCATCCGCCCCAGATGGCGAATTTGGACCCCCTCTCGGTGGAGTTCCGGGAGTTCCCGGTCTATCATCTGCTCCATGAGGTCCAGCAGGCCGTCTATCTCCTCCCGGGGACGTTCCCAGTTTTCGGTGGAGAACGCGTAGATGGTGAGGATCCGGATGCCAAACTCTCCCGCCGCGCGCAGGATGCGGCGGAGGTTCTCCGTTCCGGCGCGGTGGCCAGCCAGACGCGGGAGCCCCCGGGCCTGGGCCCATCGGCCATTCCCGTCCATGATGATGCCCACATGGACGGGGATTTTTTCCAATGGAGGATATCTCTTGTCCTCTGGTTGAGTCATAGGGGCAAAACCGGAGATGGCGCCTCTGGGACCGTGTGGTAAGGCGGTGAACCGGCAGGTGTTCAGATAGAGATATTATACCACATTTTGCCTATTCGGCAAAAGGCAAAGCTCAGTCGGTATGTCTCTTCTTCGCTGACGCCTGATGGAGGGTCGGCGAAGCCGACCGGGTTGCGAACGAAGGGAAGCCCCATAGCCGAAGGCCCAGGCGAGGGCCGAGGGTAGTCGGCACCCAGCGGCGGCGGACCGACGCCCGACAAAATTGGGACACACCCGTTCCGTCCGCCTTACCCCTCACTCACCAATCCATGCCAGCATCCAGCAAGGAGGACATCAAATTTCCATCACTTCCCGGGTCTTCCGTTCGCCGAGTTCTTCTGCCCGCGCCGTATACTTGTCGGTCAGTTCCTGCAGTTGGTCGCGGGCCTGATAGAATTCGTCTTCCGAAATCAGTTTTTCCTTTTCAAATTCCCGTAGGTCGTCCAGGGCCTCCCGACGGATATTGCGCAGGGCCACTTTGGCCTCCTCCACCCGTCGGCTGACCAGGCGCGCCAGTTCCGTTCGCCGCTGTTCCGTCAACGGAGGGATGACCAGGCGAATGATCCGGCCGTCGTTGGATGGAGTGAGGCCCAGGTCGGATTTCAGGATGGCCCTCTCGATCTCTCCCAGCGAGGAGGGGTCGTAGGGGCGGATGGTGAGCAGTTGCGGCTCCGGCGCGCTGATGACGGCCAGTTGGTGGAGGGGAGTGGGGACGCCATAATAATCCACCATCACCCGCTCCACCAGGGCTGGGCTGGCCCGACCGGTGCGGATGGCCCGGAAGTCCGCTTCCATGACCTCCAGGGTCTTTTTCATGCGCTCTTCAGTTTCACGTAGCAAATCCCGGATCATGCCCTCCTCCTGGCGGGAACGCGCGGATATGGAGGATTCCCGAGGCTTCAGCGGGAGATCAGGGTTCCCACTTTTTCGCCCAGGACGGCCCGTTCCAGGCTCCCTGGCTGCCAGAGGTCCAGGACGATGATGGGCAGGTCGTTATCCATACAGAGGGAGATGGCGGTGGCATCCATCACGCCGACCCGCATGTTCAGGGCTTCCATGTAGGTCAGGTGGTCAAACTTACGGGCATCGGGGTTCTGGCGGGGGTCGTCGGAGTAGACGCCGTCCACTTTGGTGGCCTTGATCAGCAGGTCGGCGTCAATCTCCATAGCGCGCAGCGCGGCGGCGGTGTCGGTGGTGAAGAAGGGATTACCGGTGCCCCCACCGATGACGACGACCCGACCTTTTTCCAGATGGCGGATGGCCCGCAGGCGGATGTACGGTTCAGCGATGGTGTGCATCTCAATGGCCGTTTGGACCCGGGTTTCCACGCCCATTCGTCCCAGGGCATCGGCCAAAGCCAGGGCGTTCATGATGGTTGCCAGCATCCCCATGTGGTCGGCAGTGGCATGGTCCATCCCATGCTCTAGGCCGTCGCGGCCGCGCCAGATATTGCCCGCGCCGAGCACTACCGCGACCTCTACTTCGTAGTTCCGCACGGCGACGATCTTCGCGGCCACCTCCTCGGCGCGCCGGGGGCTGATGCCGTAGCCGGAGGGCCCGGCCAGCGCCTCCCCTCCCAGTTTCAGCAGGATCCGCCGGTATTTCGCCACGGTCATGCTGCCCTCCTGATAGAACCCTCCCGCAGGTGGGGGAGACCTGCGGGAGGGGGTGGGATTATAGTCCTTCGCCTAATTCGTAACGGGCGAATCGGCGCACAACGATGTTCTCGCCCAGCAGGGCCGTGTGTTCTTTGAGGACCTGTTCCACGGTCCGGTCCTCGTCTTTGATAAATGCCTGTTCCAGCAGGCAGACGGATTGATAGAATTTTTCCAATTTCCCTTGAGTAATCCGGTCCAGGATGGATTCGGGCTTGCCCTCTTCCAGCGCCTGGGCCCGATAGATGCGTCGCTCTTCCTCTACCACCTCCGGCGGGACCTGGTCACGGGAGAGGTAGCGGGGATTGGCGAAGGCGATATGGAGGGCCAGGTCATGGGCCAGGGCCCGGAACTCCGCTGTCCGGGCGACAAAGTCGGTCTCGCAGTTCAGTTCCAGGATGACGCCTACCCGGTTGCTGTGATGGACATAGGCTTCAATGACGCCTTCCCGGGCCGCGCGGTCCACCTTTTTGGCCGCTTCGGCCAGTCCTTTCTCCCGCAGGTAGGCCACGGCGGCCTCAAAGTCGCCCCCGGTGGCCTCCAACGCTTTCCGACAATCCAGAACGCCAGCACCCGTAGCCTCCCGAAGTTCTTTGACCATCGCGGTGGTGATTTCCAACGGGACCTCCTTGTGTTAGCGAATGCATCTTGGGCTACTCTTCTTCGGCAAAATCTTTCTCATCGCCGCCCATTGGATATTCTTCTTCCGGCCCAAAGGCTTCATCCATTTCTTCCGCCAGGGCCCACTCTTCCTCCAGTTCCTCAAAGCGCCCCTCACGGATGCGGGCCAGAGTGGCCGCGCTGAGGTACCGTTCAGTTTCTGCTGGGATTTCCTCTTCGGGCGCCAACTCTTTCCGCAGGGCCAGCCCCTCCAGGACCGCGTCGGCGATGAGGCCCGTGATGAGACGGATGGCGCGGATGGCGTCGTCGTTGCCCGGAATGACGTAGTCCACCGGGTCCGGGTCGCAGTTGGTATCCACGATGGCGATGACGGGAATATCCAGGATGTTGGCTTCCTTAACCGCGGTCGCCTCCCGGTGAACGTCCACCACGTAGAGGAGATTGGGGAGTTGTCGCATCTGCTTGATGCCGCTCAGGCGGTCGTTGAGCCGAGCAATCTCCCGCTGGAGTTTCAGGGCTTCCAATTTGGTGAGCCCCTCAAACTCTCCCCGGGCCTGCCGCTCCTCCAGGTCCAGCAGATATTCAATCCGCCGTCGGATGGTGCGCCAGTTGGTCAGGGTGCCGCCCAGCCAGCGTTTGTTGACGTAGGGCATGCCGCATCGCCGGGCTTCGTGCTCAATGACCTCCTGGGCCTGCTGTTTGGTGCCCACGAAGAGGATGGTTCCCCCATTGGCAACGGTCTCCCGGGTAACGTGGACAGCCGCTTCCAGGGCATGAAGGGTTTTCTGCAGGTCAATGATGTGCACCCCGTTGCGCTCGGTGAAGATGTAAGGACGCATCTTCGGGTTCCAGCGCCGGGTGCGGTGTCCGAAGTGCACGCCGGTTTCCAGCAGCGTGCGCATAGTAGTAACGGCCATCGGATTCACCTCCTGAACTGTTGGTTCCTCCGCCTCCTTCACCCCGCCGGGGACCGGGCGGCCACTCCGGCACAGCCCGGACGGTCCGGAGGCGTGCGATGTCGGCCTGTGGGCCGGAGGGATTGTACCACAAAAGCGCGGATGCGGCAAGGGGAGAGGACCAGGGCTATCCGGGAGGTTGCTGGCGGAGGCGAACGGAGGGCTACGGCCAGGGGCAGGTCTGATAGTCGGCGCCCAGGATCAGGCGGATACCGACCGGGGATTGGGGATCGGGCTCATAGGTGACCCGCTGGTCGGGAATCCCTAGCATCTCCTGGAGCGGTTCCAGACCGGTTCCCTTGGGGTGCTCCCGAAAGACGACCAGAGAGGTCTGAGCGATATCCTGACGCTCCGGTGGGCCAATAACGACCAGAAATCCCGCCCGCACTAAACGGTCGGCCGCCAGCCGGTCCCAATCGGGGTGCGGCGTCCCGTTCCGTACCTCTACCAGCGTAAAGCGACGCTCCAGACGGGCCTCCGGCATCGGGGCCATCGCCTCTGCCAGCATCGGCTCAATCTTTTCCCATTGGGGCAGGAAGACATGCCCGCCATAGGGCGTGGTCCATGGGATGACCATATCCGGACCGATGTTGTAGAAGCGGACGTTTTGCTCCTCCAGCCGCAGCGCGACCTGGGCCAGGTCCAGAATCTTGGATAGAGGAAGGTCCGTGACAACCATCTGCCGGACCTGCTCCCACAGGGCCGGAGCCTCCTGCAGAACCCCGGTGGTTCGGGCCTTTCGCCAGATGGCCTGAAGGACTTGTTGTTGGCGGCGCTCCCGGGAGAACACGCTGGTTGTCCGCCGGGAACGGGCATACCAGAGGGCGGTCTCACCGTCCATAGAGTGCATGCCCGGCTCCAGGGTGAGGATGGGGTACTGACCGTTCTCGTCGGGGTATGGCCAGTAGTCGCTGATGGGGCAGTGAACCGGAATCTCCACCCCGCCCAGCAGGTCCACGATGCCGATGAGCCCGTCAAAGTCGGTCCGGACGAAGTAGTCGGCGCGGATGCCCAGATTATAGAGTAACGTGTCCCGTAGCAGCGCCGTCCCGCCCCCGGGATACCCATAGGCTTCTCCGTAGTAATCGGCGAAGTTAATGCGGCTCATCCAGAAGTTGGGGATGTATACATAGAGATCACGCGGGATGGAAATAATAGAAACAGCAGGCCGACCCATCTGGACGGACACTACGTGGATCGCATCGGTGTGCCATTCCGACCAGTGGGGGCGGCGATCGCTCCCCAGAACGACGATGTTGATGGCGTCCGAGGCCACCGGCACCGGTATCACCGGGGTGGGAATCGGGATCGGCGTGGATAACACGTTCTGCCAGGTGAGCATGGGGGTGGGAAAGGGGGAGGGCGTGATCAGGTAGGGAGTTGGAGTGGATGTCGGAGTCGGAGAGGGAGAGGGAGTCGGGGGAACAAAGGGAGTGGCTGTAGGAGCCGGGGAAGGCTCCCGGAGGGTTGCAGTGAGCCTGGGGGACGTCGGGGAAGGTGTGGCGGTAAAATCGCTGGGGAAAACGGAGGCCCCCATCGGCGCGCGCCCGTGCACCAGGGCGTTCCCGCCCATCGTCAACAGGCCGAGCAGGAGCAAGCTCGCCGCCGTGATGGCCCATAGACCCGGCCTCTGGACCCGCGCAGGGCGCAGTTCCCGGATGGCCTTATCCGGTCCGGGTAAAGGCGTTGTGTCCTCCGGCGGTTCCTCCTCGGAGAAGAGGGTCGTGAACGCCTGCCACAAATCGGTGGATGAGGTCGTCAGCGGGGCCTCAACGTTCAGAAACAGGTCTTCCAGTCGCCTGCGCAGTTGATGGGCGGAGTTTCGGGTACTCATCGGGGCACCGGGATAGGTGTCGGCTTCGAACGGGCGGGCGCCGGGGCGCCTCTCCCAATGCTCATCAGTTCGGCGGCCAGGGCCCGATACTGCTCGGCGCTCCGGCTTTTGGGGGCATACCGGTTAATGGCATGCTGATGCATCACGCATTCCCGTAGTCGGGTGTCTATTTCTATCACGGTGTTCAACAGAAGATGGCCCAGGTGCTGCTGCATGTGCTCCATCACCAGCCGGGAGATGCGGCTGCGCCGGTCGTACATGGTGATCAGAACCCGATAGCGAAGTTTAGGGTTGGTCCGTTCCCGCACCAGTTTGGCCAGGCCGATCGTCTGCCGGAGGGCCCGGGCGGCATAATAATCGCACTGGAGGGGGATGATCAACAAGTCCGCCGCCGTCAGCGCATTGAGCGTCAACAGGCCGCTGGCCGGCGGACAGTCTATCAGGACGTAGTTGTAAAACTCTTCCTTCAGGCCACTGAACTGTTGCTTCAAGAGCCCTTCGTATCCGGGGCGGCGATATAACACTTTATCCATCACCGCCAGCGACAGGTTGGCCGGGATGAGATCCACTCCGAAGATGTGCGTTTCCCGGCTGGCTCCTACCAGCGATAAGTGGCCCAGCAGGACTTCGCTGACGGTATAGCGGAGCCTTTCCGGATGGAATCCCAGGGAAAGGGTCAGGTGAGCCTGAGGGTCCAGGTCTATCAGGAGGACCGTCTGCCCCAATTCTGCAAAGGCGGCGCCCAGGGATAGGCAGGTAGTCGTCTTCGCCACACCCCCTTTGGAGTTGCCGATGGCCATAATCGTTGTCATGGTGGATGCTCCCTGCAGGATCCGCCCGCGCGGCCCGGGGTGGATAAGCCCCTCCGGGACCGATTCGGTTCCCTCATGGATTGTAATTCTTTTGTTGGAGAGTGGCCGTTACGAAGTTGTTACAGCCGGGTTACCCCGTGGTGTTTCCCGCGGGGAAGGCGGGGTTGAGGACGGGCATTGCCACCCGCTGCCCCTTCTCTCCCTGCTGGCGCAAAAAGGCGGAAAGAAGTAGAATGGAGAGAAGTGGGGCTTTCCGCACAGGCGATGAAGTAACCGAGGACCGGATGTTCTGAGGGAGAATATGGCAGCGGACCTGGCGATAGAAACCCATCAATTGGGACGGATTTACACGATCCGTAACCGGCGGGAACGGCGTATCCGCAGAGAGATTGTCGCCCTACAGGATGTGAATCTGGAGATTCCGCGCGGGGAACTCTTTGGCCTTTTGGGTCCCAACGGCGCCGGAAAGACGACGCTTATCAAGATACTGACCACGCTGCTGGCCCCCACCACTGGCTGGGCACGGGTGGCCGGGTATGACGTGGTGCGGGAGCCGCACTCCATCCGCCCGCGTATCAACATGGTCTCCGGCGGTGAGGCCTCCGGCTATGGCCTGCTCACGGTGCGGGAGAATCTCTGGATGTTTGCCCAGTTCTACGGCTTGCCCACCCGGGAGGCCAACCGTCGCATTGAGGAACTGCTCTGCCGCATCGGGCTGGCCGACCGCATGCACACCAAAGTCTCTGATCTCTCCACTGGCCTGCGGCAGAAGATGAACGTCGTCCGGGGATTTCTGACGGATCCGGAGATTCTCTTCCTGGACGAACCAACGCTGGGACTGGATGTGGGAGCCGCCCGGGATGTCCGGCGGTTCATCCGGGAATGGATGGACGCTCACCCCAATCGCACCGTTCTCCTGACCACCCATTATATGATGGAAGCGGACGAACTCTGCGATCGGGTGGCCATTATCAGTCAGGGACGTGTGCTGGCCTGCGATGCCCCCGAGGCGCTGAAGCGCCGGCTCCAGCGGGACGCGCGATTGGACATAGAGATTACGGCTCCCAACAGTCTGACAGCAGCAGCCCTGGAAGCGCTCCCAGGTGTTCGCAAGGCGGTGTTGACCGATGTGGAAGGGGGCGCCCGGCTCAATCTGGTCCTGGAGGAAGATTCCGTCCTGCCCGGTGTCATTCAGGTCCTGACGGAGCACGCGGTTCAGGTTCGCCACCTCACCAAACGGGAGCCGACGCTGGAGGACGTGTTTGTGGACCTGGTGGGGCGAACCCTGGCCGATTCGGAGACAGGGGGTGGACACGGGCATGGGTCGTGAGGGTGATTCTTTCTGGGCTCCTGTACCTAAGGTGGGCGGTTGGCGCCTGTTTCTGAAAACCGTGGTCGCCCGCGCCTACCCCCGCATCATCGGCCAGCAGCGGGAACGGTCGTGGATTTTCTTTGACGTCTTCCTTTCCATCCTGGCGGTCTCGGCCTACGTCTTTGTCTATCGGGCCATTGGAGCCCCCGAGGACTATGTGGGCTTTGTGGTCATCGGCGGCGCTATGACCCCTTTCTGGCTCAACGTCCTCTGGAGTATGTCCAGCCAGTTGTACTGGGAAAAGGAGTCCGGCAATCTGGCCCTTTACATTATGGCCCCGAACTCCATGATGGCGATTCTGTTGGGGATGGCACTGGGCGGTATGCTGGGTACGTCGCTGCGAGCGGTGGCCATCCTGCTGGCCGGCAGTCTGCTCTTCCACGTCCAGTATACCGGGGGCAATGTCTTTGCACTGGGGGTGGTCTTTCTCCTCACCCTGACGGCCCTCTACGGGCTGGGGATGATGAGCGCATCCCTTTTTCTGCTCTGGGGGCGAGAGGCATGGCACCTGGCGAACCTGGCTCAGGAGCCGATTTACCTCCTTTCCGGTTTCTACTTCCCGGTCAAGAACCTGGGCTTCTGGGTAGCAGTGGTGGCGTCTATGATCCCGCTGACGCTGGGCCTGGACGCGATGCGGCAACTCCTCTTCCCCGCTGGCGCCGCGACCGGCTTTCTGCCGGTCCCTGTGGAGGTCGCCGGTCTGGTGGTCCTGGGCGTCCTCTTTCTGGTCGCCGCGTGGGGGCTATTGAGATATATGGAACGGATCGCCATTCGGGAAGGACGGCTGCTGGAGATGCGGCGATGATGAGACCATCCGCCCACCGGTATATCGGTTTATCGGAGCGATGGCGCGCGGCCTGGCGGTCGTTCCGGATCGCCACCTGGCTGGGCTGGCAGATTGAGTCCAACTGGACCGATCCCTTCCTTTTTGCTGTGTATTCTATGCTCAAGCCTCTGGCTTCGGCAGCGATTCTGGTGGTGATGTACGGCGTCATCACTCAGGCCCAGTTTCAGCACCCGGTGTTTGCCTATATCTATCTGGGCAATGCGTTCTATATCTATGTGGGCGCGGTGATGACCGGTGTCTCCTGGGCAGTGATTGATGATCGGGAGCACTACCGGACTCTGAAGTACATCTACGTCGCGCCGGTGCGCATACCCGCCTACTGGCTGGGGCGGGGGGTGGCCCGCTTCCTGACCGGCTCCTTCGCCGTTCTCATCACGCTGACGGCAGGGGTGCTCTTCCTGCGCGTGCCCCTGCACCCCGCCCGGGTGGACTGGCCCCTCTTTCTGCTCTCCCTGGTCCTGGGCGTAGGAGCGCTGGCCCTGATGGGGCTGGTACTGGCGAGCATCAGCCTGAGGGTGGCCCACCACTTCTTTCTCATCGGCGAGGCGGTGGCCGGGGCCCTCTACCTCCTCAGTGGCGCGATTTTCCCCTTGGAAGTCCTCCCGGCGTGGTTACGACCGCTGGGGTTTATGATGCCTATCACGTACTGGCTGGAACTCATCCGTCGCTCGCTTCTGGGGGATGCAGCGCGAGCCTTCCCCACTCTGGCGGGCTTCAGCAACGGCCAGTTGCTGGGCATCCTGACGGGGCTTTCTGTCCTCTTTGCGCTCGTGGCCGCAGTGGTCTTTCAACTGTGTGATCGCCAGGCCCGGGATCGGGGGTTGATTGACCAGACGACCAACTATTAGCCATCGGGGCGGCGGCCCGAAGGACCGCCGCCCCTCGTCGCTACTTCGCCAACACCACCCGGCCGTCCCGCGCATCCACCCGTACGGTCTCCCCTTCCCGGAACTCGCCGCGCAGGATGGCCAGCGCCAGCGGGTCCTGCACCTCCCGCTGGATGACCCGCTTCAGCGGCCGCGCACCGAAGACCGGGTCGTAGCCCACCTCAGCCAGGTACTCCCGCAGTCCGTCCGTCCATTCCAGCCCAATCTGCCGCTGGGCCAGCAAGCCCCGCAGCCGCTCCATCTGGATGTCCACAATCCGCTTCAGGTCCTCCCGCGTCAGGCTGTGGAAGAGGATGATTTCGTCAATCCGGTTCAGGAACTCCGGGCGGAAGGTCCGGTCCAGTTCCTCCATCACCCGCTCCCGCGCCGCCTCCACGCCCAGTTCCTTAATCCAGCGGCTGCCGATGTTGCTGGTCATGATGATAATGGTGTTGCGGAAGTCCACCGTTCGGCCATGACCGTCGGTCAGGCGGCCCTCATCCAGGAGTTGGAGCAGGGTGTTGAAGACCTCTGGATGGGCCTTCTCTATCTCGTCAAAGAGGACCACGCTGTAGGGCCGGCGACGGACGGCCTCGGTGAGTTGGCCGCCCTCTTCGTAGCCCACATAACCCGGCGGCGCGCCGATGAGCCGGGAGACGGTGTGCCGCTCCTGGTACTCGCTCATGTCAATGCGGACCATCGCCTCCTCGGTGTCAAAGAGGAACTCCGCCAGCGCGCGGGCCAGTTCGGTCTTGCCGACCCCCGTCGGCCCCAGGAAGATGAAGGAGCCGATGGGCCGATTGGGGTCCTGGAGCCCCGCGCGGGCCCGTCGGACGGCGTTAGCAACGGCCCGGACCGCTTCGTCCTGCCCGACGACGCGCCGATGCAGCGCCTCCTCCATCCGCAGGAGTTTCTCCAGTTCGCCCTCCAGCAGTTTGGTCACCGGGATACCGGTCCACTCCGCCACCACGCGGGCCACGTCCTCCGGCCCGACCTCCTCCTTCAGCAGGGGCCGGTCGGCCTGCAGTTCCTTCAGTCGTTCCTCCTGCTCCCGCCGCTGGCGCTCCAGTTCGATCAGCACGCCGTACTGGAGTTCGGACGCGCGGGCGTAGTCCAGGGCCCGCTGGGCCTCCTCAATCTGGTGGCGGACCTGTTCTATGCGCTCCTTCGTCTCCCGCAGGGCCTGGATCGCCGCCTTCTCCCGCTCCCACCGGGCTCGCAGGGCCTGGCTTTCCTCCCGCAAGTCGGCCAGTTCCTTCTCCAGTTTCGCCAGGCGCTCCCGGCTGGCTTCGTCCGTCTCCTTCTTCAGCGCTTCCCGTTCAATCTCCAATTGCATGATACGCCGGTCCACCTCGTCCAGTTCGGCGGGTTTGGAGTCTATCTCCATCCGCAGGCGGGACGCGGCCTCGTCTATCAGGTCAATGGCCTTATCGGGCAGGTGCCGGTCGGCAATGTAGCGGTGGCTGAGGACGGCGGCCGCGATGCACGCGGCGTCCTGGATACGGACGCCATGGTGGACCTCGTACCGCTCCTTGAGGCCCCGCAGGATGCTGATGGTATCTTCCACCGACGGCTCGTCCACGTAGACGGGCTGGAAGCGCCGCTCCAGCGCGGCGTCCTTCTCAATGTACTTGCGGTATTCGTCCAGCGTCGTCGCGCCGATGCAGCGGAGTTCGCCCCGCGCCAGCATCGGCTTGAGGATGTTGGCCGCGTCCATCGGCGCGCCCTCGGCCCGCCCTGCGCCGACGACCTGATGAATCTCGTCAATGAACAGGATGATTTCCCCCTCCGCGTCGGCGACCTCCTTGAGGACGGCCTTCAGGCGCTCCTCAAACTCGCCCCGGTACTTGGCCCCGGCGACCAGCGCGCCCAGGTCCAGCGCGATGATGCGCTTATCCTTCAGCCCCTCCGGGACGTCGCCCCGGACGATGCGCTGGGCCAGTCCCTCCACGATGGCCGTCTTCCCGACGCCGGCATCGCCTACCAGGACCGGGTTGTTCTTGGTCCGGCGGTTGAGAATCTGCATCACCCGCCGGATTTCCTCGTCCCGCCCGATGACCGGGTCCAGTTTCCCCTGGCGGGCCAGCGCGGTGAGGTCCCGGCCGTACTTTTCCAGCGCCTGGTAGGTGGCCTCCGGGTTCTGGGACGTAACCCGCTGACTGCCCCGGATAGCGGTCAGCGCGCGCAGGACGGCGTCTTCGGTGATACCGTGCGCGGAGAGGATGCGCGCGGCGCCGTTCCCGTGCGGGCCCAGCAGGGCCAGCAGCAGGTGCTCCGTGCTGATGAACTCGTCCCGCATCCGGGCGGCGATCTTCTCCGCCTCCTCCAGCGCGCGGGAAAGGTCGCGGGAAAGCCCGATCTGCGTCGGGCCGTAGACCTTGGGCTTTTCCCGCAGCGCGCGCTCCGCCGCCAGCGCGACCGTCTGGGGCGGGACGTTCATCTTCGCCAGTACCTGGGGCACTACCCCGTCGGCCTGCCGGACCAGCGCCAGCAGCAAATGCTCCGGCTCTATCTGGCCATGGTTGTATTCGCTGGCCAGACGCTGAGCCGCGAAAACGGCTTCCTGGGCTTTTTCGGTGTACCGCTGGATATCCATGCTCATCACCTCCCACAATTTGCGCGTGTGATCTCCCATAGGATGATAGGCTCCCTCCTGTTAGAAAATTGCTGGAAGGATATTAAAGTTGCGTAAGAAACCATTGACAGAAGCATCCTCTCTTGTATAATGACCCCCGCTGGGGGGAGAAGCCCGTGCACAGACCTCACTGAGGAGCCGACATGGGAGATAAATTTGATTTCATTCGCGAAGAGATGGCCGCGCTGAAAGAGTCTGGTCTCTTTATTTACCTGCGCACCGTTGGGTCGGCTCCTGGACCCTGGATGATTGTGGATGGCAAAAAGGTTTTGAACCTTTGCACCAACAACTACCTGGGCCTGGCGACCCACCCCCGGCTGGTCCAGGCGGCCCACGAGGCGCTGGACCGCTGGGGGGTCGGGCCGACAGCCGTCCGCTCTATTGCTGGAACCCTTGCCATCCACGTGGAACTGGAGCGGAAGGTTGCCGAATTCAAACACGTGGAAGATGCCCTTTACGTTCAATCAGGCTTTTGCGCCAACCAGGCTGCCATCCCGCCCCTGGTGGGCCGGGAGGACGTCATCTTCTCCGACCGGCTGAACCACGCCTCCATCATTGACGGATGCCGCCTCAGCGGGGCTAAAATCGTCGTCTACGAGCACTGCGACCCCGAGGACCTGGAAGCCAAAATCCGGGAGAACCTTCCTAACTTCCGGCGGGGGATGGTGATCACGGACGGTGTCTTCTCTATGGACGGCGATGTGGCCCCGCTGGACAAAATCTACGAGATCGCGGAGCGTTATGGGCTCATCACGATGGTGGACGATGCCCATGGCGAAGGCGTTCTGGGCCATGGCGGTCGGGGGATTGTGGACCACTTTGGCCTCCACGGGAAGTTTGACATTGAAATTGGCACCTTCTCCAAAGCCTTCGGCGTTGTCGGAGGAATCATCTCCGGCAAGAAAGTGGTGATAGACTACCTGCGCCAGCGGGCCCGCCCCTTTCTGTTCTCCAACGCCGTTACCGCCGCCGACACCGCCGCGTGCATAGCGGCGGTG
Source organism: Anaerolineae bacterium (assembly GCA_025060135.1). GTDB lineage: Bacteria > Chloroflexota > Anaerolineae > B4-G1 > DUEL01 > SpSt-77. The sequence continues at coordinate 30,074 of JANXCY010000008.1, forward strand.
GAGGTTCTCTCCGAATCCACCGAACTGGTGGACCGTCTCTGGGAGAACACCCGCTACTTTAAAGGGGAGATGAAACGGTTGGGCTTTAATCTGGGCCGCAGCGTTACTCCCATCACACCGGTCATGTTGGGGGAGGCGCCGCTGGCCCAGGCATTCAGCCGCCGCCTCTTTGAGGAGGGGGTCTTCGCGATGGCCATCGGCTATCCGACGGTCCCCAGAGGACAAGCCCGCATCCGGGTCATGGTCTCCGCGATGCTGAGCCGAGACGATCTGGACTACGGCCTGGAGAAGTTCGCGAAGGTGGGGAAGGAACTGGGAGTGATCAGGTGACCGTCGCGCGCCTGCACCGGGTGTCTGGAAATCCAGTACGGGTCAACCGCCTGCATTACCTGATGGTAGGGATATGGCTCCTGGCGTTCACCGGTTGCGCGGCGGGGCTGCCATCGGCTACTCCTTCTCCGCTCCCTCCCTCGCCGCTGCCAACGGCGACACCCGATCCGGCCATCTTTTACGAACAGGGGCTGGCCTGTCAGCAGGCAGGGGACTGGGAGTGCGCCCGGTTGGCCTTCTCCCGCACCCTGGAACTGAACCCGGGTTTCGCTTTTGCCTATCGGGCGCGAGCCGCCGTCTATCTGGCCCTGGGAGACGGCCCCATGGCGCTGCGGGACGCGCAGACGGCCATTATGCTGGTGCCAGAAGACGCAGAAGCCTACATTTTGCTGGGGGAAATTCTCCGTCGGGCTTTTCATGACCCGCTCCAGGCGCTGGATGCCTACGATGCTGCGGTACAGCGGGACCCGGCGTTGGCGCCGGTTCTCTTTCCGGTCCGCTGGGAGTGTGCGGTGGTAGCGGCCCGTTCCGATCGGATGGCCGAATTGGCGGCCGAATATGCCCGCCTTCACCCGGACGATCCGATGCGGATGTACTACCGGGGGCGGGCCCTGCTGGCCCACAGAGCCTCCCGGATAGCCATCCAGGTGGTAGGAGAGACCATCCAGCAGGAAGAGGGTCTGGCAGCGCTGTGGTTTGTGCTGGGAGAGGCCTATGCCGCCGATGGCGCTTGGCGGGAAGCCGTCATCTGCTACGAGCAAGCCCGGGCATTGATGACCGCTGGAGACCCCTCCCTCCAGGCGGTCTCCAGGAATCCAGCCGCGACGCTGGCTCTGGCGCTGGGAACGGCTTACCTCTACGCCGGGCGTTGTGGGGATGCCGAAGCCGTCTTTCGCTACGCGCAGGCGCTGGGTTCCGACCGCCCCGACCTGCCCACGCTCATTGGGCAGGCCATGATCTGCCAGCGCCAGTAGCGAGTCGGTGTTTATTGGGATAGCTCCGCCCATAGGCAACAGTGGCCAGAGGCCTGGCCCTTTCCCCCTGGCAGGAGGAACGGATGAAACTCATCTACCGGGACCGAGAATGGGAACTGGAAGGACGGATGACCGTCCGTCAGGCCATAGAACAGATAGGGTTGATTCCGGAGACGGTACTGGCAGTACGGGACGGCAAACTGCTCACCGAGGATACGATACTGGACCCGGAGGACACCGTCAAACTGGTCTCTGTCGTCTCCGGAGGATAGAGGACGGCGAAAGAGCGCTGGTGGTGCTTTTCCGCGGAGCCGGGAGGATCGTTATGGCTTTCCCATCCCCGGCTGGACGGATGGCTTAAATCCGTCGCCATATGAAAAATCTCTGTGCTCTTTCGTCCGTGGGGTGCACCCCATGCTGGCATCTTGGAAGCGCCGCGCCCAGAACCTGCGGGCCGACACCTATGCTCTCTACCTGGCCTACCGGGACCCGCGCACGCCCGGATATGCCCGGCTCTTCGCCGCGCTGGTTGTCGGCTACGCCTTCAGCCCGGTGGACCTGATCCCGGATTTCGTCCCCGTCCTGGGCTACCTGGATGACCTGGTAGTGGTGCCGCTGGGGGTACTCCTGGCCCTGAAGATGATCCCGCCCCAGGTCTGGGCCGAAAGCCGCGCGCGGGCGCGAGAAGTAACGCTTTCGGGCCGACCGGTCCGCTGGGCCGCCGTCGTAGTGGTCGCGACCTGGCTGCTGATTCTGGCGCTGATGACGGCGGTTCTATGGAAAGTGCTGGCAAAGTAAGGGAACCAGAACGGGCTATGGTCAGATTGCTTTTTCGTAAAAAAACGAATATACTATACTGCGGGTAGAGGAACTGGCCCCGAGCCCAGGAGGAGACCTGGGAGCAAATTTGTTCCGGATGCTTCCCGCCTTCCTGGCCCAGCAATACGGCATCCAGGTTACCGACACTGCGCCGAAAGTCAGCGTTATTGGGATGAAGGCTCTCCTGAGATGGGAACTGTGTACCTCCGAAAAGAGGTTTTGGAGCCCGCGCGTGTGCTCCAAAACCTCTTTATTAAGCGTAGACCAGGATTTATGGAAGAATTGGCAGTCGTTGCCCAGGGTCTGACCAAAAAGTTCGGCGACTTCACCGCCGTAGATGGTGTCTCCTTCCGTATCCGGCGGGGGGAGATTTTCGGCTTCCTGGGGCCCAACGGGGCCGGAAAGACCACGACTATCCGCATGCTCCTGGGTCTCCTGCGCCCCACCTCCGGTACTGCCACTGTCCTGGGATACGATATTGTTCGGCAGGCGGAAGAAATCCGCAAGCGTGTTGGCTACATGTCCCAGCGCTTCAGCCTCTACCAGGACCTGACCGTCGCCGAGAACCTGGAGTTTTATGGCCGGACCTACGGCATTCGGGGGAGGCGGCTCCGAGAGCGCAAAGCGTTCGTCGTCCGTATGGCCGGGTTGGAGGGGCGGGAGCGGGAACTGACCCGCAACCTCTCCGGTGGCTGGAAACAGCGGCTGGCGCTGGGCGCGGCCATCCTGCATGAGCCGGAAATGCTTTTCCTGGACGAGCCGACGGCGGGGGTGGACCCCATCTCCCGTCGCGCCTTCTGGGACCTGCTCTACGAACTGGCCGAAGGCGGGACCACCATCTTCGTTACCACCCACTATATGGACGAGGCGGAACATTGCCACACTCTGGCCTTCATCTACGGAGGCCGCATCGTCGCCCAGGGCCCGCCCGACGAGATCAAAAAGAACCAAATGCAGGGGCAGGTCCTGGAGGTAGACTGCTCCGACCCGGAGTGGGCGGTCCGACTTCTGCGGCAGGCCGGACAGTTTGACGAAGTGGCTCTCTACGGTTCGCTCATCCATGTGGTGACCCGGGAGGTGGAGGCCCATCAGCGGGAAATTCAGGAGCGATTGCAGCAGGCCGGCATCGTGGTCTATTCGGTAGATTGGATTGTCCCGTCGCTGGAGGATGTATTCATCTCGCGCGTGCGCAACGCAGCGCAAGATTGACGGGACTTCCCGCAGTTACCTGCTGGGCAGGCCGCCCGGCCTGTAAGACACCGTCAGAAGGCCGTTTCAGGCTACCGAGTACAAGCGAACAGCCTGCGCTATGCATTAACAGGAGTAAGTCCACTCCCAAAAGCCCAGTTCACCGCCGAGACGCAGAGTCCGCAGAGCCTGTACTCCATGTAGAACTCTGCGCTCCCAGCGTCTCTGCAGTGAGTTTTTGCAGCGGACTTAAGGAGTGATCATCCCTGCGGATTGAGTCTTGCGCCTCAGAAATCGGAGTATGGGACATGAAGCGTCCTTGGTTGGTTCCGGTGATCCTGGTTGCCCTTCTTCTGATGGCCGGAGGGGGAGTGGCTCTTTCCCCCCGGCTTCGAGATCAGGCTCTGGCCCGCGTCGGAGTTTCCCGACGGTCGGCGGGAGCGCTCACTGCCTCGGGCTTCATGGAGGCCGAAGAGGTATCGGTGGCGGCGGAGGTGGGCGGACGTATCGCCGAGGTGCGGGTCGCTGAGGGGGAGATGGTGGAGGCTGGGCAGGTCCTGGTCCGCCTGGACGACCGGATCGCGCAGGCGCAGGTGGCAGTGGCGCAGGCCGGGGTGGAGGTCGCCCAGGCCCAACTGGCCCGCGCCCGGGCCGGTGCCCGCCCGGAGGACATCCGCCGAGCCCGCGCGCTCCTGGCTCAGGCGGAGGCCGCCCGCGATGGCGCGTATCAGGCCTGGCAGGACGCGCGCGCTATGCTGGCCAACCCTCAGGAACTGAACGCTCGCGTCGCCCAGGCCGAGGCACAGGTGGACGTTACCCGCGCCATGCTGGGCCAGGCCGTCGCCCTGAAAGACATGGCTGAAATGGGCTACAACCAGTACCGGAAGGCCATGTCCGATTGGGAACGCCTACCGGAGCCGCTCCGCCCACCGCTCTCGCGGGAGGTCCACGGGGTCATCTACGCCTACTGGCAGGCATGGGCCGGGGTCAACGCCGCCGGAGCCGCCTACGACGGCGCGCAGGAGGCGCTGGACCTTTTATATCAGATTCAAAAGAACCCCCAGGCGCTGCGGGCCCAGGTGGACGCAGCGGAGGCCCAGTATCGGGCAGCAGAGGCCGCCGTCGCTCAGGCCCAGGCAGTCCTGGATGGCCTGGAGGCCGGCCCCACGCCCGAAGAGATCGCCGCGCTGGAGGCCCAGGTCCGTCAGGCCGAGGCCCAACTGGAGAGCGCCCGGACGGTGCTGGCAAAACTGACTCTCACCGCTCCAGTCGGAGGGCAGGTGGTGGAAGTGGTCGGCCACGCGGGAGAAATCGCTTCTCCAGGCATCACCCTCATCGCCCTGGCCGATCTGGAGCAAGTTACCCTGACTGTCTACGTCCCTGCAAACCGGCTGGGCCAGGTTTGGGTGGGACAACCGGTAGAGGTAAAGGTGGATTCTTTCCCCGATCGCGTGTTCACTGGACGGGTCGCCACCATTGCCACCGAGGCCGAATTCACCCCCCGCAACATTCAGACCGCCGACGAACGGGCTAATATGGTCTTCGCTGTCAAAGTGGTCATTCCCAACCCGGACCGGGCCCTGAAGCCCGGTATGCCCGCTGACGCGGTGTTCAAATGACGGAATGACTTATGAGAACCAAACCCTTTGTTTACTGGTATCTTGGTCTGCTGCTGCTGACTTCCTGCACCCGGGTTGAGAAGAATCCCCCCCTGAGCGCCACGGGGTTCATTGAAGGGACCCAGGTCCGCATTGCGCCGGAGGTAGGCGGGCGGATTGCAGAGATTCGGGTGGACGAGGGGGACGAAGTAGCCGCGGGGCAGGTCCTGGTGCGGCTGGATGATGCGATCTGGCAGAGCAAACGGCGAGAGGCGGAGGCAGCTGTGGCAGTGGCAGAGGCCCATCTGGCCCGCGTGCAGGCCGGAGCGCGGCCAGCGGAAATCGCCGCCGCACGGGCCGCGCTGGCCCAGGCCCAGGCGGAGCGAGATGGAGCCCGAAAGGCCCTGGAGAACGCCCGCCAGGCACTCCGCAACCCCCAGGACTTGGACCTCCAGATCGCCGAAGCGCGGACGCAGGTGCGGCTGGTCGAGCAGGAAGTGGAGCGGGCAAAGGCGGAACTGGGCGCGACAGAGAATCTCTACGGCCCCGAGGACTTCCGTACCCGCGCCGCGCGGGCCGCGCTGGAAGCGGCGCAGGCGAAACTGGCCGGCGCGCAGCGGTATCTGGCCGTCCTGAACGAAACCCGGCAGCGGCCTCTGGCGCTCCTGGCCCAAGTTCACGCTGCTGAGGCCCGCCTGCGTGCGGCGGAGGCGGAGGTGGAAGCCGCCCAGGCCGCGCTGGATAAACTGGAGGCCGGCCCCACGCCCGAAGAGATCGCGCTGGCCCGGGCCCAACTCCGACAAGCACAGGCGGCCCTGGCACTGGTGGAGGCCCAGGGAAGTCAATTGACCCTTACTTCTCCCATCACCGGTACCGTCTCCACCCGCAGCGCTCAGGTGGGAGAAACAGCCGCACCGGGTGTCCCCATCCTCACCCTGATCACCCTGGACCCGGTCGCGCTGGTCCTCTACATCCCCGAGAACCGCATCGGCGAAGTACGGGTTGGGCAGACGGTGGAGGTGGCGGTGGACGCCTTCCCTGGTCGCGTCTTCACCGGCACGGTAACCACCATCGGCACAAAGGCCGAATTCACCCCCCGCAATGTCCAGACGCGCGAAGAGCGGGTCAACCTAGTCTTCGCCGTCAAAGTGGTCATCCCCAACCCGGACCGGGCCCTCAAGCCCGGCATGCCTGCTGACGCGATCCTGCGGTAGTGGGGAAACGCCGGATGGGGATGTCTGATCCCGGGGGCTGTTTCCAGCCACTCCCGAATGGGAATGGGGAGAGCCTGGGAGATCGGCGGTGGCCTGGGACCACTGCCCCTCTTCTCCCCCAGACGTACGGCGCATCCCCTGCCTGCCGGAACACTCCACCGCTGATAGGAGGGCACTATGTCCCGTAAAGTCCGGGCCCGATGGCTGCTGATCATCATGGCCGCCGGAGGACTCCTCCTGGCCGCGTGCACGTGGCCGGGCCTCGAGCCCTCCCCAGCGGCAACCCTCACCTCCCAGCCCCGCCCGACCTCGCCGGTCTCCGGGACCCCTGCCGCCTCACCCTTCCGCCCTGAACTTCCCCTGTATCGAGACCCCGCTCAGCCAGTGGAGGTCCGGGTCGCCGACCTGCTTTCCCGAATGACGCTGGACGAGAAAATCGGGCAAATGGCGCTGGTGGAACGGTCGGCCATCTCCGACCCCCGGGACATCGCCACCTTCGGGTTAGGGGGCATTCTGAGCGGTGGCGGCTCGGTTCCCACGCCGAACACCCCCTCAGCCTGGGCCGATATGGTGGACGGCTTCCAGCGGGCCGCACTGAGCAGCCGGCTCGGTATCCCCATCCTCTATGGCGTGGACGCGGTGCACGGGCACAACAACGTGGTGGGGGCGACTATCTTCCCGCACAACATCGGCCTGGGAGCCACCCGGAATCCGGCGCTGGTTCAGAAAGTCGCCCAGATAACGGCCCGAGAAGTCTACGCCACCGGCATCCGCTGGACGTTCTCTCCCTGCCTGTGTGTCGGGCGAGATGAGCGCTGGGGCCGTACCTACGAGTGCTTCGGTGAGGACCCTGAGGTGGTCTCTATGATGGCGGGACCGGCGGTCCGGGGCTACCAGGGCCCGGACCTGAGCGCTCCCAATGCGATCCTGGCCACCGCCAAACACTGGGTAGCCGATGGCGGCACCCAGGGCGGCGTCGACCGAGGCGATGCGGTCCTCAGCGAAGAGGAACTGCGGCGAGTCCATATCCCGCCGTACGTGGAGGCCATTCGGGCCGGCGTCGGTTCCGTTATGGCTTCCTTCAGCAGCTGGAATGGTACCAAGATGCACGGAAATCCGTACCTACTGACCACTGTCCTGAAGGAGGAATTAGGGTTCAGGGGGTTCCTCGTCTCTGACTGGGGCGCGATTGACCAGTTGCCCGGGGATTATGCCAGTGATGTACGCACTGCCATCAACGCGGGAATAGATATGGTGATGGTGCCTTATGACTACCAACAGTTCCTCCAAACACTCAGAGCCGAAGTCCAGGCCGGGCGGATCCGCCAGGAGCGAATTGACGACGCCGTATCCCGGATCCTGATCCAGAAATTTGCGCTGGGGTTATTTGAACGTCCCTTGGCCGATCGCTCCGGCATCGGCGACATCGGCTCCCCGGCCCATCGGGAGGTGGCCCGCCAAGCAGTACGGGAATCGCTGGTGCTGCTCAAGAACGAGGGTAACATCCTGCCCATCTCTCCCAACAGGAAGAACATCTTGGTCGCCGGGAGCAACGGCGACGACATCGGTAGCCAGTGCGGTGGATGGACCATCACCTGGCAGGGAGAGAGGGGAGACATCACGCCGGGGACGACAATCTACCAGGGGATCAAAAACCTGGCACCTCCGGGCACCCAGGTAACCTATGCCCGACAGCCTGTTTCCCTCAGCGGATACGACCTGGGCATCGTGGTCATCGGTGAGCGCCCCTACGCGGAGTGGTATGGAGACGATGCAGACTTGGAAATCTCTCCGGAGGATGCTGCCGCCGTGCAACAGGTCTGCGATGCTATGCCCTGCGTGGTGATACTGATTTCGGGACGTCCGATGATCATCAACACCCAGTTGGCTCAGGCCGATGCGTTGATCGCGGCATGGCTTCCGGGGACAGAAGGGGACGGCGTGGCAGAGGTGCTGTTTGGGCGCTACGATTTTACTGGTAAACTCCCGGTATCCTGGCCCCGGAGCATAGATCAGTTGCCTCTCAATGTAGGCGACGCCGGGTATGACCCGCTGTTCCCCTACGGGTTTGGTCTCTCTTACTCCTCATCATCCACTGGCCCGTGAAGGGGAAGGAACAACAGAGGGATTGGCGACGGTTGGAGGCCGTCGCCAATCCTTCTCTATGCCGGAACCTATCCGTAAAGCCCCGCAGGCAGACCGGCGAGGTAACCCGCCAGGCCAGACCGCTGGCCCATTCACGCTCCAGGACGGTGTCTCCCCAGCGGGTTTTGCGGAAAATGACCGGTTAAAACTTGCGGAACCGGGTCCGAGGGGCGCCGCAGATAGGGCAACGGTCTGGAGCCTCCTCCTCCACCGTCCAGCCACAGGCCTCGCAGATATAGATGTCGCCCACGGTGGCATCTTTGCCCGCCAGCACCGCCTGCCGGGCCTGCGCGTACATCCCGGCATGGACCTTCTCCGCCTCCAGCGCCCAGGTCGTGGTGCGGATGGCCGATTTTTCTTCCTGCAGTTCCGCGACGGCGCGGTAGGCCGGATACATCTCCTCCACCTCAAAGGTTTCGCCTCCGATCGCGGCCTGGAGGTTATCTGCCGTCTGACCGAGATAGCCCAGGGCCTTTAGGTGATTGGCCGCGTGGACCTGCTCGGCGAAGGCGATGGCCCGGAACAAGCGAGCAACGTTGGGAAAGTTCTCCTGTTCGGCCTGTTCGGCAAAGATCAGGTATTTCATATGCGCCTGACTTTCTCCGGAGAAAGCACTTTCCAGGTTGGCATGGGTCATTCTGTGCATCGCAACCTCCTGTTCTGAAAGCCTCCGTCGCTTTTCCCCCAGGCCTTAGAGCTCAGGACCTGTGGATGATTCGGGTTTCCAGACCGTCCAGACTTTGCCCACCAGGCCCGGCCTGGGCTTCAACGTGGGCTTGCCGGGTTGCCATCCGGAGGGGGTAACTTCACCGGTGGCGCGAACGTGCTGGAAGGCCTTAATCTGACGCAGCAGTTCCTCCGGGTTCCGGCCCACTTCAGGCGTCAGAACTTCCATCGCCCGAATGACGAAGTCCGGGTCAATGATGAACCGTCCCCGAAGATCCACACCGGCGGCCTCATCGTACACGCCGTACACGGATCCGATCTTCCCGCCTGGGTCGGAAAGCATCGGGAACGGCACGCCTCCCGGAACCATCTTGGAAAGTTCCTCTTCCTGCCAGATTTTGTGGACGAAACGGCTATCGGTGCTGATGGCCAGGAACTCCACTCCCAGCGCTTGAAACTCCGGGTAGCGGGCGGCAACTGCCGCCAGTTCGGTGGGTCAAACAAAAGTGAAGTCGCCGGGGTAGAAACAGAGGACAATCCACTTCCCCTTGTAATCGGAGAGCCGGACCGGCTGGAACCCGACTCCCTCAATGTAGGCATGGGCTTCAAAGTCAATGGCTTCGTAACCGACACGGGCAAGCATCTTGACCTCCTTTCCTGGAGCCACGGATGGGGCTTCTGGAGATTCAGGTGCGGGCACGATGGGCCCACGAGCCGGTTGGACGCAACCGTTTTTCAACTCTGCCATTTCTCTCCCTCCTTTCCGGAACTCGGGCGGCGCCAGCCCGCCACCCAACTGGACACTCCATCCTGAGGGCGGGCTCAGAGCATCTCTGAAAAGGGTAGCCTTACTGATCGGCCTAAGAAGCCCTCCGAGGGGTTGGGGCAACGTTTCACAAGCCAGAAGGGTCTGTGCTCCCTGTAGGGTAGGCGGTTCGCTTGCCCGATGCAGGCCAGTGGCCTCCATGCTACAGGCCTGGCGGCCTGCGTTACAACGTGGCGCAGGCTGTTAGCCTGCATAAACAGGCCTGGCGGCCTGCGTTACAGGTCACAAACCTCCGGAAACCCTGAATGTTCCAACGCGCTCTCAGGTACCAGGGCCGTTATCGGTATGGCCCTCGTGCCCGGTCCTGCAGCGAGAGCAAAGGCCGTAGATTTCTACCCGGTAGTGATGGGGGTGAAAACCGGTCGCCGCAACACGCTCCGTGGAGACCGGAACGGCGACCTCCTCCTCCCAATCCATCACCGTGTGGCACTTTTCGCAGATCAGGTGCACATGGGGCTGGGGATTCCGGTCGTAACGGGTTCGGCCCCCCACAGGAAGTTCCATCACCTCCCCGAGGTCTCTCAGCATCTCCAGCGTTTTGTAGACGGTCGCCAGGCTGAGCATCGGGAAAGTCGCGGAGACCTCCCGGTAGATTTCTTCTGCGGAAGGATGCCCAGTGCTTTCCAGCACGGCCCGCACAATGGCCATCCGCTGGGGGGTGAACCGATAGCCCCGCTCCCGAAGCCGACGGATAAGAGCCGACAGTTGGTTTTGGGACAGCAATTCTTTGTAAGGAATCATTTTCCACAAAAGGATATACCACAACCCTCAGGATTTGTCAAGGTGGGCTCAGGGTAGGGGTGTCCCATTTCGGTCGGCATCGTCCTGGCCGGAGGCGCTGATAGGAAATCCTTCCCTGGGCGCGGAGTGCCCCGCATCAGCCTTCGCTGACATCCGTTAGAGGGTCGGCGAAGGCTGACCTTGGTGTGAACAAAGGGGGGCAATTCATCCGAAGGCCCAGGCAAGGGCGACGTGATCGGCGTCCAGCGGCGGCTGACCGATGCCCGAAATGGGGACGCAACCTCAGGGTAGCATGCTCCTGGTCAGCGAGAATAGGACAGGCGAAGAGCCCGCACTGCGCTGAGAGGCCCGGCGGCCCGTGCAACCAGATGGCGCACCCCCTGTCCCTCAGTCGGGAAGGATGCGGGTACCCGTTTCGCCTCGGAGCGCCCGGAGGATGTTCTCCGGGTTAGTGATGAGGGCTTCTTTGCCTCCGGCCTCTAGGAACCAGATAATGGCCTCAATCTTCGGGAGCATGCTCCCCCGGGCGAAGTGGCCCTCGGCCATGTATCGCTTCGCTTCCGAGACGGTCATGACATCTATGGGGCGCTGGCCGGGCTTGTTGAAGTTCAGGTACACCTGCTCTACGGCGGTAGAGATGAGGAAGAGGTCGGCGCCGAGAGAGCGGGCCAGAAGGGAGGCAGCGTAGTCCTTATCAATGACGGCGGCGACGCCCCTCAGGTCGCCGTTTTCATCCTCAATGACTGGGATGCCGCCTCCGCCCACCGTGATGGTGATGATTCCTGCATCCAGTAGCCGCTGGACTGCGTCCAGTTCCACGATGCGCTGAGGGAGGGGAGAGGCGACTACCCGTCGCCACCCCCGGCCAGCGTCCTCCACCACTGTCCAGCCCTCCTCTCGCTCTCGTCGTCGGGCTTCCTCTTCGGTCATAAAGCCGCCGATCGGCTTAGTGGGATTCCGGAAGGACGGGTCGTTCCGGTCCACCACCACTTGGGTGACCACGGTGGCGGCTTGCTTGGGGATGCCCCGCCGCCGGAACTCGTTCTGCAGGTTCTGCTGGAGAGCGTAGCCGATGGCTCCCTGGGTGTCCGCGCCGCAGACGTCCAGCGGCACCTCGTGCATCCCGGCCACCTTATGGGCAATCTCGGAACGGCGGAGGATGAAGCCGACCTGCGGACCGTTCCCGTGCCCGATGGCCACGTCCCATCCCTGCTCAATCATATCCGCGATGTAATGACAGGTTTCCTTTGCGGCCTCGTACTGGTCTTCTACGGTAACGCGCTGGCTGTCCTTAATGAGGGAATTTCCACCAATGGCAATCACGGCCAGTTTTCGCATGTTTGTACTCCCTATTCCGTACGCTGTTATGGTAAGGTCTGGGGTCGGGGTCAGGACATCGTCAGCGCCATGACAGCCTTCTGGACGTGGAGGCGGTTCTCCGCCTGGTCATAGACCACGGACTGGGGGCCATCCAGCACCCCGTCGGTAACTTCTATGTTACGGTCGGCGGGGAGGGGATGCATATAGATGGCATCGGGCTTAGCCAGGCGGAGTTTCACCTCGTCCATGATCCAGTGCGGATACCGGTCCTGGATGCGCTTCCCCTCCTCCGGGTCAGTGGTGGTCAGGAGGGGACCCCAGGACTTGGCGTAGATGATGTCGCCGCCTTTGCAGGCCTCCTCCATGCCGTTGGGGTCGGCGATGATGTCAAAGGCCGTGCCATAACGGCGGGCTTCCGCCTGGGCCTGGGCGACGATCTCCGGCATCAGGGCGAACTCCGGGGGGTAGGCCAGGGTGATGTCCAGGCCAAAGCGGGGCATCTGGAGGATCAGGGATTGGGGCACCGAGATGGGCTTCAGGTAGGAGGCAGCGTAGGCCCAGGAGACGACCAGTCGTTTGCCCCGCAGGTCCCGGCCCTTTTTCTCTATGATGGTCATCAGATCGGCCAGGCACTGGAAGGGATGGTAGATGTCGCACTGCATGTTGAGGACCGGTACCCGGCTGTAGCGAGCCACTTCGTTGATGTACCGGTTGCCCACTCCCCACTCCACGTGCCGGATGGCGATGCCGTCAAAGTAGCGCCCGAAAATTTCGCCGATCTCTTTGGGGGTATCGCCGTGGGCGATCTGGGTGGTCTTACTCTCTATGAAGGCGGCATGCCCGCCTAATTGAGCCATACCCGCTTCAAAGGAGCCGCGCGTGCGAGTGCTGGAGAAGAAGAAGAGCATGGCCAGCACTTTATCGCGCAAGTAGGGGTGGGGTTCCCCCAGGGCCCGCTTGCGTTTGAGGTCAAAGGCCACATCCAGAACGGTCTCTACCTCTTCTTTGGAGAAGTCCAGGTCGCCGATCAAGTCGCGGTTTCTGAGGTTGGTCTGCATGTCGATCCTCCGGTTTCCGAAAAACGATTCAATGCTTCTCCGCTTCGCTGGGAGGCTCCCAGCAAACGGATTCCTGAAGAACGGGTTGCGGCGAGGAAACCGCCGCAACCCGTCATCGTCCGTTATTCCATCGCGCCCAGCACCAGCGCCAACAGGGCCATTCGGACGACCACGCCGTAGAAGGCTTCCTGCCAGTACCGGGACCAGCGGGTGATGTCTACATCGGTGGGGATTTCGTCCATGCGCGGGAGGGAGTGGAGAAGAATGGCGTCGGGCTTGGCCTTGCGCTCCAGGAGTTCGCGGGTGATTTTGTAGTTGGCGGGAGTGAGGCCCACCTCGCCCGTGCGCTCGTCGCGGGGTTTGGTGTAGTCTGGCTGAACGACCGGCTCCACCAGGATGACGTCGGCGTCGCCGATGGCTTGCTCCACGTGTTCCGCTTCCCGAAAGTTCAGGCTGTACTGGCGGAGTTCGGCCTTGAACTCCTCCGTCAGGCTCATCTCCGGCGGGGAGACAAAGGTGATGGGGCAATCGAACTGGGTCAGGGCGTAGGCCAGGGAGTGCATGGTGCGCATGCGCATATCACCGACGGCCAGCCACTTGAGGCCATCTATACGCCCCTTCTCCCGCAGGACGGTGTAGAGGTCGGTCAGAATCTGGGTGGGATGTTCGCCCCAGCCGTCTCCGGCGTTGATGACAGGGATAGAGGCCCACCGGGCCGCTTCATGGGGCGCGCCCTGCTGGTAGTGGCGCATCACGATGACGTCGCCGTAAAATTCCAGCATGCGGACGGTATCCTTGATGGACTCCTGGTAGAAGTCGCCCGCGCGCGTCATTTTGGGGTCAGCGAAGCCCAACACATGCCCGCCCAGGCGGTGCATGGCGGCCTCGTGGGCCAGGCGGGTGCGGGTGGACGGCTGGTAGAACGCGGTTACCAGGGTCTTCTCTTTCAACAGGTCCACGTTGCGGCGGGATCGAGCAATGGGCTCCATTTGCTGCGCAACTTCAAAGACGTGGAAGAACTCGCACCGCTCAAAGTCTTTCAGGGACAGGATGTCCCGACCAGCAAAACTGCGCATTCTAACCTCCTTATTTGATCTTGGGATGACGCTCCTCCGCATGGAAGGGAAATGCATGATAATCTGCAACAGCGGGCTGTCAACGGGCTGGGCGGCCGGAAGGCGGAGCAGAGACCTCCTGGAGCCGTTGCAGGTCCCGGCGCAATTGCTGGACGCGTCGGGCAGTCCCCTCATCGTGTCCAACGGTAACCAGATGGTGTCGGGCAAACGCCAACTCGGAGGCCAGCCGGTAATAGGTCCCCAGGCGTCGCCAGCGGCGAATGTCCCCCTCCGCCAGCGCTTTCAACCGTTGCTCCACCCGGCGCCAGTAGGAGCAGATGACCGCATAGTCCTCCGGCGTGATGGTCCCCTTCTCCACCTCGTCGGTCAGGTAGAGCCCCAGAATCCGTTGCTCGCGGACGGAGAAGTAGATGAGCAGAGCCAGCCATGCCAGAACGCTCCCCCAGTCCGAAGCCAGGCTGATCAGTAACGCCCAGCAGGCTACACTGGCCAGAGTGGCGCCCAAATTGTGGAGGCCGTGGAGCATGATGGCCATCCCCAGCCCGATGAAGGGAGCCGTGATGCGCACGCTCCGGCGGGAGGAGGTGAGTGCCAGCGCGATGCCCAGGCCGATGCAGCCGGTAAAGAGCGCGTGGTTCAGGCCAAACAGGACGGCCCGAAAGAAGGCCAGTATCAGGACATTGCCCAGCCCACCCATATGGTAGGCGTTCAGAAAATAGAAGAGGTTTTCCGTAGTCGCGAATCCAAAGCCCACCAGTCCTCCATAGAGGATGCCATCCACCGGGGTATCTATTTCCCGGCGGAAGAACCACAACAGAAAAAGGAGCATCAGCCCTTTGAACGGTTCTTCGGTGATCGGAGCGATCAGGCTGGCACTCACCAGTTCGGTCTCCAGACCAGGGCCAAAGAGGTCCGAGACCGGTACGTCCAGAATCAGTTGGGCGATGAGGGAGAAGATAACGGCCGGGACCGCCCCCCAGAGGAAGGAAGCGAGGATCAGGCTCAGCGGCTCTTTCTCGTAGCGGTCCATCCACCAGAGGAAGAGCGCGTAGAGGAGCATGGGCACGATGGCCAGAACGAGGGTGGTCAGCAGGGCGATCAGGGTTTCCAATGGGGCCTCCTTATGCACAAGGTGCCGATAGGGGCCACGTATACGGCCCCGTATCTGCCGGGCGCTATTCGGTTGGAAATGGGACCAATCCCCTCTGGCGGAGGAATTTCACCAGGGTGGAAAGGATATGGACCCAGGCTGGAGAGGTCCGGCCTTCTATTCGGGCCTGGCGCAGCGCTTCCAGGAACGATTCCGGTGAGTCAAAGGGCGGCATTTGGACGACTGCGCGGCCCAGTTCCCAGAGGGAGTGGGCATCGCTTCCGGCCGTAACCGGCAGGTGATAGGCCCGGGCCAGAGCCAGGGCGGCCTGATTGTCAGCCGGGAAGAGACAACGGGCATTGAATCCTTCCAGAAAGTCTACCTCTTCCAGGAGCGCTTCCACACCGTTTCGTCCCATCGCCTCCCGTCGGGTCCGGTCCAGGGGATGGGAGATGCCCACGATGCCTCCCTGGGCGCGCACGGCCGCGATGGCCTCCTGCGGCGGCAGGTCGGGCGGGATAGGCTCAGTCAAGAAGTAAGCGATGAGTTCGCCACGCGTGGTGCGAATTTCCTGCCCCACGATGACGCGCTCCGGGTCTATCTCCTTCAGCCGCAGCGCGCCCGCGATGGTGTTGTGGTCGGTTACGGCGACCCGATCCAGCCCCCGGCGACGGCACACCTCCAGGAACCGTTCCGGGGAGACCAGACAGTCACGGGAGTAGGAGGTGTGGGTGTGGAGGTCGCAGGTGAGAACGGATGAAGTATAGAGTGGAGAGGTCATTGCTCGCGCCCTGTCGGGATATGGACCATCTCACGGCAAAGGGGGGGCAGCCGTAAAACACCTAATATCAGTGGCAACGCGAAGAAAGCAGAGCGGCCGAAAGACCAGAGAGAGCCGAAGGCATAACCCAGGATCTCTTCTATGGACATGGCTACCTCCCCGCAAAAGGTTGGGTAGCACAGGCTGCTCGCCTGCACGCACAGGCCGGGCGGCCTGCGTTGCGGCACCACCGGTCCCCGGAGAACCTGAATTTTCAGACATGCTCTGATGAGAAGAACTGGGGCAGGTACTCCCGATTGGCCGCTAACATCTCCTCCAGGAGGGTCCGGGCCAGGTCCACGGAGCGGACCAATGGGTTGGTGACCATGGCCATCAGCGCGGCGCGGCGGGAGCCGGTTACCCCGGCCTCCACTGTCCAGGTCTCCCATGCTTTGACCATCTGGCAGAGGGGACGGACCGTTTCCGGCAGGGGTCCCATCCGCAGTGGGAGGACACCATGCGCCCCGACGACACAGGGGACCTCCACCACCCCGTCGGCGGGGAGGTCGGGAATGGCTCCGCCGTTCCGGATGTCCACGATCTGCACGTCCCGCCGGTCTAGGACCAGCGAGAGGATCAGCCGCACCGCCGCCTCGGAGTAGAGGGCACCACCCCGCTGGCTCAGTTCCGGAGGTTTGACTCTCAACGAAGGGTCGGCGTATTTCTGGAGCAGATCCCGCTCCACTTCCGCCACTACCTCGCCCCGCGTCTTTCCGGCCGCGCGGATCTCCGCCACCTTCCGGTCGGGGTAGTAGTAATACTGGAGATACCAGGTGGGGAAAACGCCCAGCGTCTCCACCAGGTCGGCGTCAAAGGGATAGAAGGGAATCCCTGCCCGCACCCGCGCCATCAGGTCGGCGGAAACGTCCCGCCCCTCCACGTAGACTCGCCGGACCCAGTTGACGTGGTTCAGCCCCATCCACTCCAGAAAGACCGCCTCGTCGGCCACACCGAAGAGACCAGCGACCAGGCGGGTGAAGTTGATGGGGTTGTTGCAGAGCCCCACCGCCTTCAGGGATGTGTGCCGGAGGAGCGTCTCGGTGATGATGCCAGAAGGGTTGGTGAAGTTGATGAACCAGGCATCCGGCGCCAGCCGTTCCACGTCCCGCGCGATGTCCAGCACGACGGGGATGGTGCGCCAGGCCTTCAGTGTGCCGCCGGGTCCAGTTGTCTCCTGCCCGACGACGCCGTGGGATAAGGGGATTTTCTCGTCCCGGATGCGGGCGGCCATCCCCCCTACCCGAATCTGGGAAAGGACGAACGCCGCACCCTCCAGCGCCGCTGCCCGTTCCGTCGTCCGCGTAACACGGGTGGGGAGCCCAGCGTGGCGGACCATCCGCTCCACCAGCCCGCCAACGACCTCCAGCCGTCCCGCGTCTATGTCGTGGAGCGCGATTTCCTCTACCTGGACCTCGTCCCGGTGGACGATGAATCCGTCCACGAACTCCGGCGTGTAGGTGCTGCCGCCTCCGATTACCGCGACTTTCCTGATGACGACCATGTTGGCCTCCAGATATGGAAAATCACCTCGAAGACGCTTCGTGTCTTCGCGTCTTGGTGGTTTTGATTTCCTACGCTGGGCGGTTGCCGATACGGATGAGGATGAGGCCCACGACCAGTAGGAGCAGGCCGCTGCCCAGGCCGATCCGCTGGAGCGGCCCGAAACCGCCCCATTCCCCTATCCCCATACGGTCTATGGCAACGATCCCGAGGAGAACCAGCGCTGCGACTCCGGAGAGAACGATGCCCAGTTGACGTTTAGTAACCATGTTGCCCTCAGACAACGGACGACCGACTCTGTTTGGGGTTCCCGCGAAGGTAGCGGAGCGGTCTCAATCGGCTCTCCACTCCGTTCCGTGCCGCACAACGAACGGCCCCTCCGACGGTCAGAGTTCCTCCCCCTCCCCCCGCAGCAGGGCCCGGCCCCGCGCCAGAGTGTCAGCCTGTACCCCCCGGCGCGCTACCGATTCGTAGAAGTCCGCGTCGTAGGAGCGGGTACGCACCACCACCGGCATGGGCACCGCGTGCCCCATAATCAGCGCCTGCTGACGGGTGTCCAGTCGGGCCAGCACCTCCCGCAGGGGCGCCGCCCCCGCCACTCCGGAAAAGACGGCCCGGATGTCCGCCTCGTCGTCCAGGAGACAGGTAACCCGGGTCCCGATCTGGCTCATCACCTCCGGGTCTATGCCGCTGGGCCGCTGGTCCACGATGAGCAGGGTTACGTTGTACTTGCGCAACTCGCGGGCAATGGTGCCGAAGATGGTGTGCCGGGCGACGGCCGGGTCCAGGAACTTGTGCGCCTCCTCCACCACGATGACCAGGGGACGGGGCTCCTCCCCCCGCCCGCCCTGTGCCGCCTCCTTGCGGCGGACGTAGTGCTCGTGGATGCGCCGGGTGATGTAGTTGGCCACCAGGATATACGCCTCCAGACTGTTCCCGTACCGTCCGAACTCCAGCACGACGTTGACCCCCCGGTCCAGGTACTCCAGAATCTGGCGGACGGGGTCCTCCGGCACCTCCGCGCGCAGAAACCCGAACCGCCGGAAGAGGCCCAGTTTGCGCTGGATGGCTCCCAGCGTCCCGCCGTGCAGGGTCCCTTTCTCCAGCGCGTCCTGCAGTTCCTCCAGCGGGTCCTCCTCGTCCAGCAACCGGACCAGCCAGCGGTTCCCCAGCCGACGATGCAGGAAGTAGAGCGCGCCCACCTGGACGTCGGTGAGGGCCAGCAGAGCGGAGAGACCGTCCACGTCCTCCGGCGCAATCTGGTCGTAGCCGATGTAGACGGCCCCGTCGGTCTTGCTCCCCCGCCGCCGGGACGACTCCTCGTCCAGGGTGAAGACGGCGACCTCGCCGGTATCAAACAGTTGCCGTAGACCCTTGACCTCCCGCCGGGCCTCGTCCTGGCTCTTCCAGCCGTACTCGTTGTGCATGTCAAAAATCAGGGTAACGGCCACCCGCGCCTGGATGATGCCCGCCAGCAGGAGACGGGTCAGGAAGGTCTTGCCGGTGCCCGTCTTCCCGAAGACGCCCGCCGACCGCTCCACGAACCGTTCCAGGTTGACGGTAACGGGTACCCCGGCCATGTCCAGCGGTTCCCCGATGACGAAGTATCCTGCCTGTTCCTGCCGTCCGAAGACCAGCGCGACGTCCTCCGGCGACGCCTCGTACACCTCCGAGAAGTGCTCCGGGACGGTTTTGACGGGTTTGGGCTCTTCGGCCTCCGGTTCCAGCACCAGCATGGGCGCGACGTGGATGCGCCCGAAGGTCGTAGTGCCCCGGACGACCTGGGCGACAAACGGGTCGGAGACGTCCGGTGGCGTCTTCTCCACCAGCGGGTTGGTGGCGTCCAGCGCGACGTCGTTGATAATGGAGAAAAATCGCCGCCCGGTCCGCCCGTGGATGACAACGTACCGCCCCACGGCCAGCCCCTCAATGACCGTCTGCGGGTCCAGTTTGACCTCCAGCCCCTTGGAGAGGCTACCGCCGACGACGATGCCCAGCCGCCGCTGCGGACCCCGCGCGGGCGGGCGAGGGAACCAGCGATCCAGTTCTTCGGCCATATGTTACTCCTGAAGGAAACAGGTAGACAAGGAAACCAGGGGACAAGGAGGCGCCTCTTGTATCCTTTCACCGAATTGCCGTGCGCCTCTCTACCAGCGCCAGCAGATGGCCCGCCGGGTCTACTGCCGGGTCCAGGTAGAGGGTGATGGCCCCCTGCGGACAGGCCGCCGCGCAGCGCCCACAGCCCTGGCAGTTCGGGCGGACCGACGCCCGTCCGTCTTCCAGCCGGATGGCGCCGACCCAGCAGACCTCCGCGCAGCGCCCGCAGCCCACACAATCTGGCCCCACCGTAACGGACAGGCCCGGGAGGCGATGCACCGTCTCCTGGAAAACCGGCGGGCCGTGGCGAAGGGTCTGGCGTACCACGCAGCAGCAATCGCAGCAAAAGCAGACCGCCAGCATGCGGCGGTACAGGATGCCCAGCATCCAGGCGTCAAAGGCGGAGTGGACGATTTGCGGGATCAATCCGGCCTCCAGGGCCCGACGGATGTGCGCCAGTGCCCCTTCGGTATCGGTCAGGCGCCCCAGTTCCGGGTGAATCCTTGCCGCCCCGTCGCCCAGAAACAGGCATCCGAGATCGCGCGGGCAGGTGGGCCGGTTCTCTGCCCGCCGGCAGAGGCACTCGTTCATAACGAAGCGCGCGCTGGCCTGTTCCACCAGCGGCGCCAGCACGACGTAGGGCAGGACCACGCTCTCCGTTGCCTGGACGGCCTCTCCAACGGGCAGGACAATGGTCTCGTTCTCTTCTGGACGGAAGAAGGGCTGGAGCCAGCCGCCGACGACGGGCCAGCGGCCCAGTCGGTTCAACACTTTGCCCAACGGCCAGATGCGGACCAGCAGGGAGAGAGTGCGAGGCGAACGTCCCATAACTGTTTTTTTATTCCTTTGTGCCTTCGGGTCTTCGTGGTTGAATCTGAATGGAAGTCCCCAGGGTCCGCCGCATCTGGAGCAGGCGGCGGAGGGGGCGGAATCCGGCATCAGCAAAGAGCGGCTCCAGGTGCATCCGTATCCCCGGCAAGGCCGTAACCGTCTCCCAGGCGGGACGGCGGGCCAGGAGAGCCAGCGCCGCCCTGACCAGCAGGCCGCCCAGGTCGTCCATTCGCTCGGGTCGGATCAGGACCTCCACCTCGTGCCAGCGCCCGGAGCGGCAGGAAGTCAGGCGCAGCGCGCCGTTGGGAGCGACGCCTGCAAGGTCCTTACCTACTCTCAGCACCCACCAGTCCTCGTTGCGGCCCTCCAGCCAGGCGGAGAGGCGGGCTTCCCAACCGGCCCGATAGAGGGACGGGCGGATTTCCAGCACTTCCTGGTGGGTCCGGGCCAGCCCCTCGCGGGCCAGGGAGTAGAGGTCGCCGCTTTCGGCCGCGCGCGCCCGCCGCAGTGGGAGGGATGACCGTGAGGCCTCCGGCCAGGGTTGGCCTTCCGGGCGGGCCAGTTCCAGCGACGCCCCGACGGCCTCAAAGCCCAGCCGTTCGTAGAGGCGGCGGGCCGCCGGATTATCCTCCCGGACCTCCAGCCCGACCCACGTACCTCCCCGCGCGGCGATGTCGTCCAAGGCGGCCTCCACCAGTGCCCGACCGATGGAACGCCCCCGCCATTGCGGGTGGACGGCGACGTTGCCGATCATCCAGCCGCCCGCGGTCGCCGCGCGCCGGAACGAGATGTTGCCCACCACCTGCCCCTCTTCCACCCAGACGAACCCCGGCGACTCCTGGTCCAGGCCCATCCCCCAGAGCAGGAACCCCAGTGCCCCCCAGCGGGCGATGCGCTGCATCCGGCGAAGCGTCTGGCGGGCCCAGGGTCCCAGTTCTCCGGCGAACGCCTCAGCCATCAGTTCCGCCACCGGCCCCATGTGGCGGAGCGGATGGAAGGGCACCAGCCCCTGTTCAACCCGGCGGAGGGTGGCGGGGGTCATCCCGTGTTGCGTGCTCCGTATTGCGTGTCCAGCGTTCGTAGTGCGGCACGGAGCGGAGCGAAGTCGCGTTCGTAGCGCGGCCGCGTTCGTAGTGCGGCACGGAGCGGAGCGAAGTGCCGCAATACCGTCGCGACAGCGCTCACTCCGGCACGGACGCGGGTACGGGCGCGCCGGGCTCTCCCCGGCGCGGGCGCATCCGCTCCAGGTCGCCCCGGGGGACTTTCACCAGATGGCGGCAGCGGGAGCACTCCACTCCGTAGTGGCTCCCACCGGTTTCGGCCAGATAGCCCAGTGCGGACATCACCTGATTCACAGAAAGGGAAAACATATGGCCGCATCGCTGACAGCGAACGCCTCGCATATCGTCCTCCCGGAGTCCGGGAAATAGAAAGCGGGTTGACGCGAACGAACACGGATTGTCTGATCAGCGCCTCTCATTATAACTGAACTGGAAGGGAAGACAACTGCCCGACAGGGTCAGGGCTTACACAACGGGGAGAGCTTTCCGATCCTATAGCGCTAACTTTTCCGGTAGCACAGGCGTTTAGCCTGCATCCGTCAGGCCCGGCCGCCTGCACTCCATCGGACGAATGCGTCAGCCTTAGAAAATCGCGGAGTGGTCCGGGGAGGAGATGGGACAGGGGATGGTTGAGAGCCACTCTCCACTACGGCCCTTCCAGCACCAGCAGGTCCTCCGGCCCGTAGACATGTCGGGCGGTGAAGGCAACCCGGCGGCCATCGGAGGAGGGCAAGGGGTCCCCAAAGTAGCCGGAGAAGTAACTCGGGGGCGGAAAGCCGGCCTGAGCGGCCAGCCCCGACATCACACACTGGTTAGGAGGGCACGTCTGGCGGTAGAGAGAGTCCAGGTCTCCCTCAAAGGGCGCGACCCGGCCTGTTGTAACAGAGTAGGCCAGTGGAGGGCCAGCAATGCCCGGGTCCCCCTCGCTCCGGGCGTTCGCCACATCCACCTGGAACTGCCCATCACACCACTTCCGGTAGACCAGGGTTTCCTCGTCTGCCCAACCCAGGGGCTCGTACTGACACTCGCCCCGTACCTCCGCGCCGGCCTGACAGGCGCGCACGAATCCGTCTATCAGGCCCGGCGGCTCCACCATTCGGAGCGTCCACCCCGGCGCGGCCCGGACGGCGGGCTCGTAGGAGACCAGAAGAGGCGCGGCAACCACTGCCCCCAGGGCCAGGATCAGGGCCCAAAAGGGGGCGCGACGAAGCGCTGTGCGCCGCTCCGTCACGATCAGCCCGACCAGCGCGGCCAGTCCCAGCACCAGGGCAGCCAGGCTGAGCGCCAGGTATTGCTCCATCTGGCTGAAGAGAAGGACCGCGAATTCGGAGGGGGCAATCAGAATGATCAAAAAGGTGAGGCTGAGATCGGAGAGGTGTTTCACCAGCCAGTCTCCCCCGATCTGGATCAGCAGGCTCCATCCGCTGAGCACCAGGGGAGGGGTAGCGGCAACCAGTGCCAGCGCGGCCAGAACTGAAAGCGTCTCGTTTGTGGCCCAGCACGAAACGCAATGGAGGGCCGTGTTGGCCCTTTAAGAGCATGTCTGAAACATGAAGGTCGCGTAGCGCAGGCTGTTAACCGTAATGGGTGGCCTGAAACGGCCTGCGCTACAGGCCTGGCGGCCTGCGTTACAGCGCCGCAGGTCTCTGGAGAACTTGAATTTTCAGAGAGGCTCTAAACGCCACTCCGCCTCGGCGCAAGCACCTTCGGCTCGTGGCGTTTCGTGGCCAGGCCCACTGGCCTAAGGCGTTGCCGTTGGCAGGGCTGTCGGCACAGAGCCAGCCGGGTGGGTCGGGGTGAGTATCGGCGTGGCGGTGGAGGCATCCGGCCCGGCGGTGGTGAAACGGAGCCGGTACGGGCGTTCCCAGCCTCGCCGGGCCACCACCTCCACTGAAGCATCCGGGCGGAGGGGCTCGTAAGGGAAGAAACTCACGAAGTCTTCTCCGAAGCCGATGGAGCCGTGGACAAAGTCGCCGGTATCGGTGTACCAGACGAAGAGCACCTGGCCCGCGCCCGGGAGGAGGTACGTCAGAGGTGTCGGCGAGCGCATCTGAATTTGAATCGGTGTGTCCGTGGGAACCCCCTGGGCTCCATTGGGAGGAACGGTGGAGAGGACTCGGGGCCAGAGGGCCCATAGGACCAATCCCCCTGCCAGTGAGATCAGAAGGGTCGGGAGAACCAGGTGGGGCCAGAGACCGCGCAGTCCCCCCGTGCCCTTTCGGGCATTCCGCCACCACGCGGAAAGGAGAAAGCCCGTCGTGGCTGCGAAGAGGGCCAGGAGGAGCAGATAGAGAAGGGCGCCGAGGGCGAGGGAGAGCCAGGAGGCCGGGGAGGTCAGATAGGACTTCCAGGTGGGAGGGAACGCCGTCAGTATCCGGAGGTAGTCTCTCGTGGCGGTTCCGGTCCACCCCACGCCGAACAGCAGAAGCCCCAGCACCGCTGAGCGCCCCAGCGGGCGCGCCCATTCCTCCCAGCGCGCGGCCGGATGGGCGGCCACGGCCCGTCCCGCCAGCAGGAGCAGCACTCCGGCCAGGATGCTCAGCAGCCGCTCCGGTAAGGTGATGTTCAAATAAAACGGCAGGGGATGAGTAAGGGGCAATCTCACAAAACGTAAAAATGCCCAGACCAGGAAGGGAGATCCCGCCCATGAGAGGATTTCCCAGAGGGACAGGAGCATCAGCCCCCCTCCGGCCAGCATCAGTGGGGTTTCCGGGAAAGCCCAGCGGACCCGCCGGTTCACCCACAGGCTCCAGAGTCCCCACAGTCCAAGAGGAACCTGGAGAGCCAGAACGGCTTTCAGTAGCCATCCCGCCCATTCCACGGTGGGTAACCAGACGTCCGGGACCGGATGGCTGTGCGGGGCCCAGGGTAGAATCTCACCCGGCGTGGGCAGAATGCCCATCGGGGGGAACTGACCGATGGAAAGCGTCAGCAGGGCCGCGATGCCAGAGAGAAGAGCAGCGGCTTCCGCAGGGAACCGCTTTCGGCTCTCCGTCGGTTTCAGAGAAGGGGCAGCCAGAAGCAGGGCAGGAACGCCCAACCCGCCCAGGATGAGGGAGCCGCTCAGGGTGGGGAGATAGCCTGTGGTGGCCGCGCCCCGATGCAGGATGTCCACGGCCAGGAACCGGGCGATTACAAGGAAGACCGCACCCAGGGCGGCACCGATGCCCCCTGTTTTCAGGAGCATCGTCCATTGGAACGGCAACCGCTCCCCCAGTGCCCAGAGGGCTGCGGCGTAGAGGGCGACAAGGAAGGGCAAGAGGATCGTCCCTGCCTGAGGCCATCCCCAGACAGCGAGGCCAGCCCATTCTTCGGGATTGCTCAGGATTAGACCGACCTGGGCGAAGAGACCCGCCCGCAGGAGGGACGGCCACCGGTACAGGGCTGCCAAAGAGACCAGGGCGACCCCCACCCCGGCCTGGAGAAGAGCCCAGGAGCGGTAGCGGTCTCCCGGATCGTAGGGGCCGTATACGGCCTCGCCGATGGACCAGGTCGCCCCGGACGCTCCCATCAGGGCCAGTGCCAGGAGGACAGGGATGACCAGCAGCCAGTGAGCGTTCTCCTGACGACGGGCCTGGGTTAGTGGAACGACGCTCCCCAAGACGAAAAAGCCGTACCATGCGACGGCCAGTGGGGGGAACACCCATCCACCAGCCCGAAGGCCAAAGGCCACCAGCGCCACGAGGATCAGGAGATGGGCCAGGGCATAGAGGGCCGTCAGGGCCCAGCCCAGTCGGTGGGTCCAGCGGCTTGAGGCATCTCTACCGATGTCCACAGCGCACCTCTGCTTTGGGGACTTACTCTTCAAATCCTCCCACCCGGGGCCAGCAGGGCCTGGGGGGAAAGCAAGCCAGCGGCTGATAGGGCCGCCATCGGCCATCGGCATCGCGGACCAGGGTCCACTCGGTCGGGATGCCGCCCGCCTGTACGATGAACCACAGGCTACCTCCATCTGCTGGCTGGATTTTATCCAGGGCGAATCCCATGGCCTCCAGACCGACCCGGATGGCTTCAGGGTCCCCGGCCAGTTCGGGGTGGGCGTTGAGGTAGGCAGTCAGTCCGGCGGGCGGGTAGAGGATGCCCGTTGAGTGGAGGGGGAAGCAGAGGGCCCCTCGCCCGCAGCGCTCCTCCATCCGATACCAGAGTTGGATTTGCTGCATGGCCGCGATACAGCGGGCTGGCGCATCGGGGGAGTCCCCTTCTGCCCCCGAAAGGCATGCTGCCGCCAGTTCTCCCAGCAGGTCGTCGGCGTACGTGTCGGCCACGGCGCGCAGTTCGGCCCGCGCCTCCTCCGTCCGGCCCAGCAGGAGGAGGATTTCCCCCCGGCGGAAACGGGCCACGCCTGCCCAGTCCGGCTCCCCGGATTCCCGGCTCCAGGTCTCCGCCATCGCCAGGGCCCTCTCGTATTCTTCCAGGGCGACCTCGTAATCGCCCATCCGGAACGTCGTCTCCGCTTCATTGATGAGCCAGCGTAGCCGGTCGCTCATTGTAATGGAGGCCTCCGGCCCCCAGCCGCTGCGTTCCAGGTCCACGCCCTTTTCTGCCCGGACGAAGCGGCCTGCAGCCTCATCCCAGCGCCAGACCTGCCATCCCAGTGGGTGGTTGACCATTTTGTGGTCAAAGCCATCTGGGTAGAGGTGAGGGTAGGTCAGGAAGATTTGCTGGCGTCCGGGAGTGGTGGGGTCTGGCTGCAACGCCCAGTCCGACGGCCCGGCCCAGGTGATGAGGTCTGCCCGGAAGACCAGGGTGGGGCTCACCTCGTGCCAGCGGAAGACGTAGAGCAGTTCGGTGACCATACTCCCACCCGGGACGGTGTAAGTAACCACCGTCTCGGGCCGCCCGTCGCCGGTGAGGTCGCTGGAGAGAAACCCGCTCTGGAAGGTGGGTAGAGGCTCGTCCAACATCGGAGGCAGAGCCAGGCCCGTATATTGCCCGTCTTCCTGCTGGAGAAAGGCCAGCACGGGGAGGCCCATCAGTTGGGTCTGAATCAGGACGTCATCCAGGCCGTCGCCGTTCAGGTCGGTCTGGTCCACCGCAGGTTGGGTTGTCTGGAGTTTGGGGAAGGTTCGCAGCAGGGCCGGGAGTAATGAGGGGTTACCGCTACGGGAGAGCCATCCCGCGATGCCGGAAGTCAGAGCCTGGAGGATTTCCGGTGTGGCCTGGGGCGGCTGATAGGCGTCCAGCGCGGCGTAGGCGGCGGCCAGCGGACCTGTGAGTACCGTCGTCTCTTCGGACGTGGGGGAGGGGGTGGGAGAAGCGGGACCGCCGGAAGAAAGGGAAGACGGAGGCGTCGTTGGCCCGACGCTATGAGCCGTACATGAGGCCAGCAAGATGAGCAGAACCGGGATCACTCTAAACCTGGGAGTCATTGCCATCCTCCGCGAAAGACGCAAGGCAGTTGCCGTAACCCTTCGCCTTTTATTTTACACGAGACCAGGGCGTGCGTCTACTGTAAGAATTGACAGGTTTTCCGGCAGAGAAATCAAAACCGCATGGCCTGTGGAGGGGCCATGCGGTTTAGGGTCTCGTGAAAGGGGAGCATATTGAATAACGTCGCCGCTTTCTTGCTCTCTGGCTCCTCTGCTCTTCCGCTTCCCTATCCCTCTGGCAGCAGGTCGTCCGGGTCTATCCCGCAGAGGCGGCGGGCCAGCATTTTCTTCCCCTCTAGGTTCGCGTAGCGCTGGATGACGATGCGCTGGGTCTGCGGGGAGCCCGCCCCGTGCATGGATTCCACCAGATACCCCACCGCCAGCGACCCCATCGTCATCGCCTCTATGAGCCGCAGCATCCGCTGGCGGTGTTCGGTTGGGAACGGGACTGCCGGGGCCAGGTACTTGCGACACCACAACCCCACCTCTTCGGAGGCGAAATCCTCGGCAGAGGGCATCGTCCCCAATAACCCCCCAGCGATGTCCTGCGCCAGCCGCGCGATTTCATAGGGGAACCGGGTTACGTTCTGCTTGCAGACGTTCGCCAGAAGGACATTCACCAAGTAGTTCCCCGCCGGGGTCCGGACGCCCTCGGCGGAGCAGGCGATGCCGCAGGCGTAGAGGGTCTCGTTCAGGTGGACCATTTCGGTCAGTTTCTCCCGGATGTGGCCAGCATTCGCCACTCCCTGATACTCCGCCACAGCCGCCGCCGCGCCGATGAGAACGTCCCCGTTCCCCACCTTACAGCCCCCGTAGGACTGCCGGTGATAAGCGGCGAACCGCTCCACCAGGATTCCGGCGAACTCCGTCTCTCCACACATGAAGACCCGCTCCCACGGGACGAAGGTATCGTTGAAAATGATGACTCCTTCCTGCCCGCCGTAGCGGAGGTTGCCGATGTCCACCGGACTCCGCTCCAGTTTGCGGGTGTCCGAGGATTGGCGACCGTAGATGTAGATGAGGGTGGGGTCATCGGCGGGGACGGCGAAACAGACGGCGTAGTCCGCATCCTCTGGCTTCAGCGCCAGCGTGGGCATCACCAGAATCTGGTGGGAGTTTAGTAGTCCCGTCTGATGGACTTTGGCCCCCCGGACAACGATGCCATCCGCCCGGCGCCCCACGACATGGACGTAGAGATCAGGGTCGGCCTGGGCGGAGGGGCCCAGGGCGCGGTTCCCTTTGGGGTCCGTCATCGCCCCGTCCACCGTCCAGTCCTTCTCCTCCCACTCCAGGACGAACTGCCGGAAGCGATCGTGGTAGGAGGTGCCGTAGTGCTGGTCTATCTCGTACGTGGTGCTCCAGACCGCGTTCAGCGCGTCCAGGCCGACGCAGCGCTGAAAGCAGGTGCCGGTCAATTGCCCCAGAAGCCGCTGCAACTTCACCTTTTTGATCAGGTCTTCCGGACTCTGGTGAAGGTGGACGAAGCGGTTAATCCGATGGCCCGAAAGCGCCGAGGTGGCAGTGGCGAGGTCCTGATACTCGGGGATTTCAGCCAGGCGATAGGTCATCGCGCAGGCGTTGACGGAGGGACGTATGATGGGGTGGTCTACGGGGTTCTCCACCCGTTCCCCGAAGAGGTAGATGGTCCGCGGCCCCAGGCGCCGCAAACTCTCTATGTACTCTTCAGCCGTTATCATCAGCGTCTTCGCGTTTTTCCCTAAAAGGGCACGAATTATTTGATTTATTAAAAAATTACTCGTCCGGCGTGTTCTTTGTTGGTTTTACCTCTGCGTTCTCCGCGTTCTCTGCGGTTAAGCGCGGACAGCGGCCTGCTCTATAGCCCGTACGATTTTGTAGTAACCGGTACAGCGGCAAAGGTTTCCAGCGATGGCGTGGAGAATCTGTTCGCGAGAGGGGTTGGGTAGTTCCTCCAGCAACTTGGCCCCACTCATCACAAAGCCAGGCGTGCAGTAGCCGCACTGGACGGCTCCTTCTTGGATGAAGGCCTGCTGGAGGGGGTGGAGTTTCTCTCCCCGCGCCAGTCCCTCCACGGTGACAATCTGGGCGCCGTGGGCGCGCGGGGCCGGGACCAGGCAGGAGAGGACAGCGATGCCGTCCAACCAGATGGTGCAGGCACCGCATTCGCCCTCGCCACACCCCTCCTTGGTGCCGGTGAGTCCCAGGTCTTCCCGGAGCATGCGCAGGAGCGTCTTGCCGTTGGCTCCATGGATGACCTGATTCTGCCCGTTGACAGTGCACTCTATCGGCTCATCGCCGCCGGCGGTGTGGCGGACCGTCCGGCCAGCCAGGCGGGGGAAGCGGCCATCACTGCGACCCCAGAGGAGTGGGGGGCGATCCGGGAAAGCTTCTCGCTCTCGCCTCTCGGCCAGCGCGGCGAGCGCGCGCCGGACCAGCACGCGCGCCATCTCCCGGCGGTACTCCGCCCCGGCGCGGATGTCGTCTATGGGGACAGCGGCCCGGGCCGCCAGGGCGGCGGCCTCGGCGATGCGTTCCTCGGTCAACGGGCCGCCCACCAGCACGCCCTCGGCCTCGCAGGCCCGGATGACGGTGGGGGCCACGCTCCCCAGCGCCACCCGCGCCCGGGTGACGATGCCCCGCTCCAGCCGCACAATGACGGCTGCATTGACCACGGAGACCGCCAGCGCCTGGCGCAGGCGCAATTTCAGGAAAATGCCCCGCTCATCGGGGGAAGCGACCGGCACCCGAATCTCGGCCAGCATTTCATCGGGGGCCAGGTCTACTTCCCGCATCCCCAGGTAGAACTTTCGGATGGGGACTTCCCGCTCGCCGCGCACGGAACGGAGCACCAGCGTCGCGCCCATAGCGACCAGGGGAGGGATAGTGTCCCCGGCTGGCGAGGCAGTAACCAGGTTGCCACCCAGCGTGCCGCGATTGCGGATCGCGGGCGCACCCACGTTCCAGGCCGCCTGGGCCAGGGGGAAGGCCCGCTCCCGAACCGTTGATGAGGCGACCAACCGGTTATGGGTAACCAGCGGGCCCAGACGGAGCGTCTCCCCCTCCAGCACGATGCCGTCCAATCCCGGCACCCGGCTGATGTCTATGAGGACGGATGCTTTCCGCACCCCTCGCTCCAGTTCTACCAGCAGGTCGGTCCCGCCCGCGATCAAGCGGGCCTGGGAGCCGTACCGGGCCAGCAACTGCAGCGTTTCTTCTACGGAAGTCGGAGTATAGTATATTTCCCAGAGAGCCATCGCTTGCTCCTTGGAGCCTCATCAGGGGCCATGCGCGGGTACCTTCGGGCAACGGGAACCTGGATCGCTGGCATAGGTTCATGGGCCTGTGCTGGAAGCGCGATCAACACCAGGGCGCTGCTGCCCAAACAGGTGCCCCATAGCCTGAACTCATCGGGGACAGAACTGACGCGGTTGAAGTTCGCGCAGGCGCAGGTCTGTCCGATGCAGGCGAACCGCCTGTCCCACGTATCCATTCGCTGATGCTTCAGGAGTCAGGTGCCTAACTCCTGTCAGTGAAGGATGTTCATCCAGTGGTTATAGGGGGAGAAGTCTGGCGGCACCAGTCCCTTTTCAATCAGGATGCGCTCCAGCATCGCCATGCGCTGTCGGTAGCGGCGCATTTCTGCGTCCAGGACCTGGACCCGCTCTTCCAGTTCCCGCATGCGGGCTTCCATTTTCTGCAGGCGATACTCCTGTTCCCGGATTTTCCGCTCAATGGCTTGAAGCCACTCTTCTATGGTCAGAGGGTCCATCCACACCTCCTTCTGGCAAGGATCATCCTCGGGGCCGGGGAATGGCCAGGTCGGCCGGCCCCGGGTCGGAGAGTTTCAGGTGAGGGCTGGTAGCCTGGATGAGTTCGTGGATAATCTGGGCATATTTCACCTTTTCCCGGGCCTGCCAGGCCAGGAAGTCTGGGCTGGTCCACGGGCGATAGATGGCGCCGGCCCCGGCTGCCAGCGCTGGCCCCGGTTCAATCTTGAAGTAACAGGGCGCGCAGACCCGCGCCATCTCCGCTCCTTCGTAAAAACGATTGAAACCGCCGAAGGAATCGGAAAGATAGATGTGCAGGTCCATCGGGATGTCTATGGCCTGACGGATGGAAGCCAGTTGAGGCAGGGAGAGATCACCCAGGGGGTTGAAGGTGGAGGCGCCCAGCATCTGGAGGACCTTTCCTCCGGCGGCGGACGCGTGCCCGGCGAAGATGCTGACCTTGAAGACCACGTCCTCGGGGATGTCGCCGGTCTTCTTTAACTGGTTGACCACCCAGAGCAGTCCCTCGTCAATGCAGAGGAAACCGCGAAAGCCGATGTCTATGCATCGCAGGATTTCAGCGATAACGTAGGAAATCTGGTCGGATCCCCGGTAGCGGAGGCCGGAGAGGGCGCCTTCCGGAGTTGCCAGTTGCCGCCCCACATCCCAACCGGAGCGGGGACCAGGGGTGATGATGACTTCCAGTTTGGCCTCTGCGGCCATCTGGGCGAAATCCCGCAGTTCGGCATTGTCCAGTAGCGTGGAGCCCATCACGGTGGCGATGAGCCGGTGGATGGGCATGTGGCGCTTGCGCATCTCGTCAATGAGTGCCTCCAGCACCTGGGGCCGCTCCACACCGGAGATTTCCATCCGGTAGTGAGCGCCATCGGGGAAGCGCTTGGGGCTATCGGGCAGGTCGTAGGCATCCCGTCCGGGGATGCCGATGTTCTCCAGCATCTTCCGCACTTCGTTCAGGTTGCGCATCGTGCCTCCTGGGGTGTGGCGGTTACCAGGCTGGGGCAGAGAGGGGCCAGAGATGTTGCCCGCGGGCCCGAATTTCTGCCCAGGGATAGGGAGCGCCCGTTAGGGGGCCCCTCACGGTTACCGCCATCTCGTTCAGTTGCATCCAGGCGGGTACAAACAGGCGGAACGGATAGTAGTGGGTTCGTCCGTCGTAGGCGTCTATCAGGTAGAGCCCGCCCGCATCGTAGCCGACAGCGATGAACGTATGCTCCCACTGGACGACGATGGAGACTGTGCCGTCGGCGGCGGTCCAGGAGGCGATTTCGGGCCGGAGCATGCGGTAGGTAGCCCAGATGATGACCGGGCGCCCGGCGGCCAGTTCTTCTTTCAGCGACTCCAGGCCGAGCCAGCGGTGGGCATGGGCATCCAGACCGTACCGGCGCAGGGCAATGGCCACGGGGCCGGCGTAGACGCCGTAGCCCCCCGGGGGGAGGCTTCCCGGCGGGTCATCCACGTTGCCGACGAAGCCGGCGTGAGGGTTGTCGGAGCGGGGCAGAGTGGCAAAGAACTCCCCTTCGCTCACACCGACGCCCCAGAACGCGGCCAGGTCCACTGCCGAGCGGGCCTCGCAACTGAGCGGACGCTCCTGCCGGTGCCCCACCACTCCGGGGATGTAGGCGGATTCGGGAGGCTCCGGGGCCGCGTGGACAGCCCCCGGTAGCAGTAACCACAACATCAGAGCCTGGCTCAGCACCCGGCGTGCCGCCATGGGGAGGTCAGCCTCCTTTCAGGCGGGCCAGTTCGGCCCGTAGCCGCTCCAGTTTTGGCCCCCAGGTCCTCGTAGCGGGTCTTTTTGGAGGTCAGTTCAAAGACCACATCGGGCCCCTTGCCCTCTTTCCAGACTTGGAAGAAGCGGCGCTCGCCTTTGGGGACTCCCTTCACCACGAAGAGATCCGGGGCCACGACCTGGGAAGGGTCCCCTTCCACGGAGTAGACGAAGAGGTTGCCCGCCACATAGACGTTGGGGTCGTCCCGGAAGTGATCGGCCAGCGCTTCCCGGAGATAGATGAGTGGGTTGATGTGCGCGTCGGTTTCGCCCATCGGTTTCCCATCCGATTCAGAGTAATCGACAGGGGGCGGGTGGATATAGACGATTTCCACGCGAGGTGCTACCCTGACCTGTTCCTGAACTTCTATTTCTGCCATCTCTCCTTCTCCCAGAACCCGATCGGGTATCCGGTGGCCCAGGGGGCAGACAGAGTTCACGTTTCTGAGCCGGTTCCCTCCGCCACAGCGGTCTCCAGTTGCTGCACGATGGCCTGCGCTTCCTCCACAGCCTCCGGCGCCGCCTCGTACACTGCGATCCCGCGCAGATCGGCCTCAATGATGGCCGGACGGGCCGAAAGGTACCCCACCACTGGCAGGGGGCTCTGCCCGGCGATGAAGGCCCGGTCGGCTTCGGTGCGGATTTTGTTGCCCACGACAAACAGCCGCTGGAGCCCGATGTCGCTGGCCAGTTCCCGGATTCGCTCGGCGACCTCCAGGCTCCGCCTTCCGGGTTCCACCACCACCAGCATCGCGTCCACGGCCTGGGCCGTGGCCCGCCCCAGGTGCTCCAGTCCTGCCTCCATATCCAGAATCAAGATCTCGTCCCGGTAGAGCAGGAGGTGGGTAACCAGTGCCCTCAGCAGAGCGTTCTCCGGGCAGAGGCAGCCGGACCCACCTTTCTCCAGGGTGCCCAGTTTGAGCAACCGCACGCCGTGGTAGAGGATGCTGAAGCGATCGGGAATGTCGTCCACCCGGGGATTCAGGCTGAAGAAGCCGCCGAAGGAGCCGGGTTGGGCGCCGGTTCGCTCGGAGATGAGGTCTTCCATTTCGGAGATCGGGGTGAGGTTCTCCACCAGTTCCGGCGGGAATCCCAGGGCTCCGGCCAGTCCGCCCGCCGGGTCGGCGTCAATCGCGATGACGTCGCGCCCTTCCCGGGCGTAGATATGGGCCAACAGGGCGGCCAGAGTGGTCTTGCCCACGCCGCCTTTGCCGGTGATGGCGATTTTCTGCAACGGGCTCATGGTTCGCTCCGCTCCGTATCTGGCCGGTTCTCCTCACCCTGCATGCTTCGTATTTTAACACAGTCCGATAGAGTTGCCAATCGCA
Organism: Anaerolineae bacterium; assembly: GCA_025060135.1. GTDB lineage: Bacteria > Chloroflexota > Anaerolineae > B4-G1 > DUEL01 > SpSt-77. The sequence goes on from JANXCY010000008.1 coordinate 63,660, forward strand.
GAGGTTCTGATATACTTACTTCCCAAGGAGGAGAGCCGTGAAACTTTCTGTCATTATGCCCGTCTACAACGAAATCGGCACCATTCGGGAGATTCTCCGCCGGGTGCGCGCGGTGCCGCTCAGCGTTTCCATTGGCTACGGGCCCCGGAACGGAGAGGTGGTGGAACTGGAGCGGGAAATCGTTGTCGTGGACGATGGTTCCACCGATGGGACGCGCGAGGTTCTGCGGGAGTACGAAGGAGAGCCTGGTATCCGGGTCGTCTACCATGAGCGAAACCAGGGGAAGGGTGCAGCGGTCCGTACTGGTCTGGAACATGCCACTGGCGACATTTTCATTGTCCAGGACGCCGACCTGGAATACGACCCCCGGGACTACCCGGCTCTGCTCCAGCCCATTTTGGAGGGGCGCGCCCAGGTGGTGTACGGCTCCCGTTTCCGGGGCGGCCCTACGAAGACGATGTTCTTCTGGCACATGGTCGGCAACCGCTTTCTCACCTTGGTCACCAACATCCTTTACGACTCTATTCTCACCGATATGGAGACAGGGTACAAGATGTTTACCCGCGAGGTGGCCGGGCAGTTGTGCCTGACCGAACGGGGCTGGGGGTTTGATCCCGAGATCACGGCTCAGATTCTCCGCCGGGGCTACCGCATCTACGAGGTACCCATCTCCTATACGGGCCGGGAGTTCAGCGAGGGGAAGAAAATTTCCTGGAAGGATGCCTTCACTGTCCTGAAGACCCTGTTCCGCTGCCGGTTTCAGCGGCTGGAATAACTTTCGGACGCGGATGAACCCAGGTGATTTTCACCGCCGAGGGCGCGGGGAACGCGGAGAGGAATCTGGACCCTCTTTGCGTCCTCCGCGTTCTTGGCGGCTGAAAAGGGAACTCCCCGCCTCCTTGTGCTCCTTGGCTTTTCGCGTCCCTTTGAATACCTCGCTTGCCGACGGCGCGGCGATTCTGGCTTTGGGGCTGCTGGTCCTGTTGGCCTTCTGGCCCATCGGTCCGGCCGGCCGGGTGCTGGCCGGGGGCGACCTCTTTACCTATTTCTACCCGTACTGGGCCGAAGCGGCGCAGGCGCTGCGGGCCGGGCGGTTGCCCCTGTGGAACCCCTACCTTTTTATGGGGGTCCCTCTGCTGGCCAACAGCCAGGCCGGAGTCCTCTACCCTCTCAACTGGCCCCTCTGGCTGTTCCTTCCGACTCATAACGCGCTGCACTGGAGCGCGCTCCTGCACCTCTGGCTGGCTGCCAGCGGCACTTACCTTTATGCCCGCGCGTCGCTGTGCCTGGGACGATGGGGCGCATGGACGGCGGGAGCGACCGTCTCCCTGGGCGGATACCTGGGTGCTCATGTGGAGCACATCAACCAGTTGCAGGCCCTCTCCTGGCTCCCTTGGGCTCTCTTCCTATACGATCGGGCTCTGGCTCAAACCACACAGGCACAAAGACGAGAAGAAAACTTCGGGTCTTCGTGTCTTTGTGGTAAATACTTCTTCTGGCTGGCAGTTGTGGTCGGGCTGATCCTGCTGGCGGGGCACACCCAATCCGCCTTTATCGGGCTGGTGGGGCTGGGAGTCAGCGCGCTGGTCCCGCGCTCGGGGGTGCCCCTGGGTCGTCGTCTGGGCATCCTGGCCGGGGCGTCTGTGGTGGGGGCCCTCCTGGCAGCGGCGCAACTGGTGCCCACGGCCGAACTGGCCCGCCACTCCGTCCGCAGCGGCGGTCTTCCCTTCAACGAACGGGTCTCCTTCTCCCTCTCTCCCTGGTACCTGGCCCGCGCGCTCCTCCCCGGCTACGGCCAACCGGTCGCGCCGGAGCGTCTGGAGTACGTCGCCTTCATTGGCGTTACCGGGATATTGCTGATAGTTTCCCACCAAGGGACAGAGACGCAAAGCAATTTCAAACTCTTTGGGTCTTCGTGCCTTCGGGGTTTCCCGGTTCCTTTCTGGCTCTCTCTGGTCGGGCTTTTCCTGTCCTTGGGCCTCTACAACCCCCTTTATCTTTTGCTGGCCCGCTTTGTGCCGGGGTTCGCCCACTTTCGCGCGCCGGCCCGCTGGTTGGCCCTCTGGGCCCTCGGCGCCGCTATGCTGGCCGGGATGGGCCTGGATCGGATGGTTCGCTCTTCCCAGGGGCCCTCGTGGCGTAAGATACATCTTGCGCTGGCCATTCTGGCCATCCTCTTCCTTTGGGGCGCATGGGGCGGCCAGGCTGAATGGCTGACGGTTGTTGTCTGGCTGGCCGCGGCCGCGCTGGGAGCGGCTCTCCTGGCCCTGAGCCGTCGCTTGCCCCGTCTGGCCGCGCTGGGCCTGACCGCGCTTCTCCTGACGGAACTTCTCCTCTCTGCCCGCACCCTCCCTCACGCCCGCGCCACCGCTCCGGAGGCCTACACTTCTCTGCGTCCTGCCGTTGCGCACCTTCTGGCTGCGGGGAGGGGGAGCCATCCACCCGACCGTTTTCTCAGCCTCTCTGCTCTGGTTTTTGACCCTGGCGATAGACCAGAAATGGAGGTCATCTACGGCCCGCAGTTGAGCCGGGATGCCGTCTACAGCCTCCTCATCGCGGCCAAGCACCGGGAGGTCCTTTCTCCCAACCTGCCTCTGGCCTTCCGCGTCCCGGCCGTGGATGGCTACGACGGTGGCCTCCTGCCGCTGGCCCGCTACATCGCCCTGGGGCGGGCCTTCCTGCCCGAAGAGGCGGTCGCTATAGACGGACGGTTGCGGGAGAACCTACGTGTCGTCCCCGATGGCCGCTGGTTGAGCCTCCTCAACGTCCGCTACTTGATCACCGACAAGGTCTTGGATGCCTGGCTGGACGATGTCTTTTACGACCTCCAGTTCGGGGCTGACCTGGGAGCGGGGGAGTCGGCGGCGGTGGCGGAGGTTCCTCCCTTTGAGGCGACCGCGCTGGGGCTGGTCAGTTATCTGGACGGGGCCGCCGCGCTGCCCGATGGGACGATGGTGGGCCAGGTCGCCATCTCCTTTGCTGACGGCTCCGCCCGGACCTTCCCGCTGCGGGCCGGAGCAGAGACGGCTGAAGGGATATACGGGCCGGGGGTGGCCCATACGCTCGCCCCCGTTGGCGGCCACTTCTGGCCGGGCCGACCGGAGGGAAACGACTATGCGGTCCGCCTGCGCTGGGGCCGGGCCGCCCGGCCGACGGCCATCTCTATCACTGCGACTCTTCCCCAGGGGCGACTGGTAGTCCGGGGCCTGAGCCTGATAGACGAGCGCACCGGCGCTTTCCAGTCGCTGGTCCTTTCCGACCGGGGCCGTTTCCGGCTGGTTCACTCCGGCGACGTGAAGGTTTACGAGAACCTGGATGTCCTTCCGCGCACATTCGTTGTCCACCGGGCGCGCGGGGCAACGTCCTTCCCACCGGACTTTGACCCGATGACAGAAATCATTGTAGAAGGCGGCACCGACTTGGACGCCCGTCCTGAGGGCCCGGAATCGGTGCGGATCGCGGCGTACGAGCCGGAGCGGGTAGAGGTGGAGGTGGAGGTCGCCGCGCCGGGGTATCTGGTGTTGACGGACGCCCACTATCCAGGCTGGCGGGCCTGGGTGGACGGGCGGGAGGTCCCCATCGCGACTGCCGATCTTCTGTTCCGGGCTATCTACCTGACCCCCGGGCGGCATCGGGTGGAGTTCCGTTTTCAACCCCGCTCTGTCTGGCTGGGCGCGGCCATCAGTCTGGCGGCGACGGCCGGGCTGATCGGAGCGTCTGTACTCGGGCGCAAGGAACGTTTCACGTGAAACCATCTCCTGGGAACGAAGCCGCGCACCGCCGCGATCGCGGAACGCGCGAAGGCCCTTCCACGAACGCATTGACAGATCATCGCGTCGCCCCTATAATGAAGACGGGCCGTAGAAGACATCCAGTTATGAGCGCGGGCGACCTGGAAACCGAATGGGAAAGATCCATGCCCCTCCCCTTCCAGGGAATCCTGCGACGGGCACCCTGCCATGGACGACGTTACCCCGATCCGCAAACAGTACCTGCGTCTGAAGGCCCAGCACCCCGACGCCATCCTCTTCTTCCGCCTCGGCGACTTCTACGAGACCTTTGACGCCGACGCGGAGATCGCCGCGCGGGAACTGGACCTCGTCCTTACCTCGCGCCCCGTCGCCAAAGGCGTCCGGGTGCCCATGGCCGGCGTCCCCCACCACGCGGTGGAGAACTACATCGCCCGCCTGATTGAAAAGGGCTATCGGGTCGCCATTGCCGAACAGGTCGGCGAGGTTACCGGTAGAGGGCTGGTCGAGCGGGAGGTGGTCCGCGTCGTTACCCCCGGCACCGTCGTGGAGCCAGCACTCCTGGACGCCCGCCGCCCGAACTACCTGGCCGCCCTGCTCGTAGAAGAAGACCGGGCCGGCCTGGCCTGCGCCGAAATCACCACCGGGGAGTTCATCACCACCCAACTGGCCCGGGAGGAGGTGCCCCGCGAACTGGCCCGCCTCCAGCCCCGGGAATGCCTCTTCCCCGACGCACGAGAGTGGAAATCCGCCAACCCTGCCACCCCACCCCTCCCCGAACTGAATTTCCCGAGCATCCACTTCACCCCCTATCCGGCCTACCGGTTTGAGCCCGGCACAGCCCGCCAGGCACTCCTGGACCACTTCGGCGTGGCGACGCTGGAAGGCTTCGGCTGCGAGGGAAAGCCGCTGGCGGTCCGTGCCGCCGGCGCCATCCTCCAATATCTCCAGGAAACCCAGAAGGGCGCGCTGGCTCAACTAACTACCCTCCGCACTTACTCTACTGACCGCTTTCTGGTGATGGACCCCACTACCCGCCGCAACTTGGAACTGACGGAAAGCCTGCGGGAGCGGAGGGTTCAGGGTTCCCTCCTGGGCGTGTTGGACCGGACGCTGACGCCGATGGGTGGGCGGCTCCTGCGGTCCCGCATCGCCCAGCCGCTGGTGGACCGGGAGGAGATAGAGCGGCGGCTGGACGAGGTGGAGGGATTCGTCCAGGACGGAATGCTGCGGGCCCGCGTCCGAGAGGCCCTCAGGGATATGCCCGACCTGGAGCGGATGGTCAACCGCGTGGTCGGCGGCATTGCCACCCCGCGCGACCTCCTCGGCATTCGCCGCGCGTTGGAGGCAGTGGAGACCCTCACCCTCACCTCCGCCGCCTCCGGTGGCTTCCCCCTCTCCCTCTCCCGCTTCACGGAAGAGGGAGAGGGGGGCAGGGGGGAGGGGGTGAGGGCCGTTGCCGACCTCATCGCCCGCGCCATCGTGGACGACCCACCCGCGTCGCTTTCCGAGGGCGGTGTCATCCGCCCCGGCTTCTCTGAGGAACTGGATGGCCTCCTCCGCTCTGTCCGCGAAGCCAAAGAGTGGCTGGCCTCCCTGGAACGCCGAGAGCAGGAACGGACCGGAATCAAAAACCTGAAGGTCGGCTATAATAAGGTCTTCGGCTACTACATTGAGGTTACCAAGTCTAACCTCCCCGCCGTCCCGCCCGACTACATCCGTAAACAGACGCTGGTGAACGCGGAGCGATTCATCACCCCGGAACTGAAAGAGGTAGAGACTCTCATCCTGAATGCCGAACAGCGGCAGGTGGAGGTGGAGACCCGCGTCTTCCGGGAGGTCTGCGCCCGCATCGCCGCGCGTGCCCCGATCCTCCTGGAGACGGCCCGATGGGTGGCCCGACTGGACGTGGCCGCCGCGCTGGCGGAGGTCGCCGTCCGCCACCGCTACGTCCGCCCCGAACTGACCGACGAGAATGTCCTGGAAATTGTTGGCGGACGCCACCCCATTGTGGAGCAATCTATCACCGAACCCTTTGTCCCCAACGACCTCCGCCTGGATGAGGAGACCCGCATCCTGATCATCACCGGCCCGAACATGGCCGGGAAGTCGGTCTACATCCGTCAGAATGCCCTCATCGTCCTGATGGCTCAGATGGGGAGTTTCGTCCCGGCGGAGCGGGCCCGTATTGGCATCGTGGACCGCATGTTCACCCGCATCGGCGCGCAGGACGAAGTGGCATCGGGTCAATCCACCTTTATGGTGGAGATGGTGGAGACGGCAAACATCCTCAACAACGCCACGCCCCGGAGTCTGCTCATCCTGGACGAAATCGGGCGAGGCACCAGCACCTACGACGGCATCTCCATCGCCTGGGCGGTGGTGGAGTACCTGCACAACCACCCCGAGCGGCGGGCCCGCACCCTCTTCGCCACCCACTACCATGAACTCATAGAACTGGCGGACCGGCTCCCCGGTGTGCAGAACGTCAACCTGGCGGTGGCGGAGGAGGGTGGACAGGTGGTTTTCCTGCACAAAGTTGTCCCTGGTGGCGCGGACCGCTCCTACGGCATCCACGTGGCCCAGTTGGCGGGCGTCCCCCGACCGGTCATCAACCGGGCACAGGAACTCCTGGAGGGGCTGGAAAGTGGCAAGTTCCGCCCTGGTACCCCGGCCCCCCGTCCGTATCAGCCCGTCCTCTTTGCCGACGAGCACCCGGTGGTGGAGGAGCTCCGAAAACTGGATATTGCCCAGATGACCCCGCTGGAAGCCATCAACAAACTCTATGAGTGGCAGCAGAAGGTTGGGAAGGACACTGCTCCGAGACGCCGGGGGCGATAGAAGAAAGACCGGGCAAGGGATAGCCTTGACGGTCTGCGCTACATGGGGAAGTGCGTAAGTTCGGACATCACCGCGTCGTTTCTCAGGAGGTCCGAAATGTGGCCTCGAAGATGGATGCTCATTGCCCTGTTGGTGCCCCTCATAGTCTCCCTGGCGTGCTTGCCCGGCGGTCTGATCCCCCTATCTACGCCGACCCCGTCGCCCGCTATCACCCCATCCCCGGCCTTCACTCCGACAGCGACCCCTGTACCCCCTTCTCCTACCCCCTCTCCTATGCCGACGCCGTACCCTGTCGCTCGGCCCGGAACCCCGTCCCCGGCAGGGGTCCAGCGCATCACGCTGGACAACCTGAAACGACTGGTGCCAGTTGCCCGATGGGGAGAGGGCGCTGCAACAAAACTCGTCTGTTCTCCGAAAGACCCCTTAATCGCCCTGGGAACCACTGTGGGGGTGACCCTCTACGAAGCCGAAAACCTGAACGCCGTCGCCTCTTTCTCCGATGACTGGGTCACCAGCCTCGCCTTCAGCCCCGATGGCTCCCTGCTGGCCGTGGGCCGGATGGACGGGCGGGTCCAGATTTGGGACGTCCGGCAACGAAAAGAGGTCCGGACAATTGAGGTGAGTACCGACCAACAGATTAAAGGGCTCGCCTTCAGCCCGGATGGCCGATGGCTGGCGTCCATTTGGGAGGGCGTGTTGCAGGTCTGGGACGTCGCAACCGGCCAGGAACGACAGTTGATGCGATACCACGACGTCCTGATGGATGTGCGCTTCCTTCCCCCAGGTGACCGGGTCGTTGCGGGGACTTTTGACGGGGGACTGGTGGTCTGGCGGGTGGAAGATGGCTCCCGGTTGGCGGATGTCTCCCAGGGCCATACCCCTGTCGCCTCCATGGAGGTCACTCGGGACGGCAGGCAGATCGTCATCAACGCGGACACTAAGGCCCGCGTCGTTCAGGGGCCGGATTTCTCCGTGGTAGCGGAATACGAGATGGACCCCTACAAGAGCGTCCGATATGTGAGCGTAGACCGGGAGGGGCGATACATCGTCGCGGCCACGGGGAGCCGTCTGCAGGTATGGGAAGCCGGAACAACCAACTCGGTGTTATCCACGATGTTCCATACCCAGGTCGGAGACCCGTGCTTTGGCCCGGAAGGGGAATTTCTCGCTCTGGGTCTGGGCGATGGGCAAATTATCGTCCTGGATGTCGGCTCATGGGGCATGCGAAGCACCCAGGGCCCGGTGGGGCCCATCAGCGTTTTGACCTTCAGTCCCGACGGGCGATTCCTGGGCATCGGCACCATGGCAGGTTCGGCTCAGTTGTGGCGGTTGGACACGGGCCTTCCCCTCCGCTTTCCCCAAATCCACGAAGGGGGCGCGGTCTGGGACGTCGCGTTCAGTCCGGATGGACGACGCTTTCTGAGCGCTTCCGGGAAACCGGCCATCCAGGCCTGGTCCACAGAAACCGGTGAGCCCCAGGAATCGTTTGAACAGAAAGAGATGACCGTCTACAGTATCGCGGTGAGTCCCGATGGTCGCTATCTGGCCCTCGCCGACGACACCGGGGAGGTAGAGATTCTTCAGGCCTCCGACTGGCGGAGAACCCTCTACAACTATCGCCACCAGATGGGCACGCTGAACCTTACCTTTAGCCCTGTGGAACCCCACCTCCTGGCCTCCGCCGGAAACGACGGCCTCGTCTGGCTTGCGGACGTGGAACGCCGACAAAACGTGCGCTCTTTCCAGCACCATACCTCGGTTTATCGGGTCGCCTTCAGCCCCGACGGTCAGACCCTCGCCACTGGTCTGGGGGATGGAAGCGTCTATATCTGGCGAATCACGGATGAGCAACCGATGGCAGCGTTCATCGCCCACACGTATACGGTCACAGGCCTGGCCTTCGGGCCCGACGGCCGCTTTCTGGCCACCGCCAGCCCGGGAGAGCAAGTCGTCCGCTTCTGGGATGTCTCCTCTCCCCGGGTAGGCCAGCCAGGCACGCGGCCGATCGCCCAGACGATCCAACAGCCTGTCCACACTCTGGAACACCCCACACTGCTGTACGACGTGGCCTTCAGCCCAGATGGGAGGCTCCTGGCGACAGGACTGGACGTGGGAACTATCTGGCTCTGGGCGGTCCCGTAGGAGGCGACCGCGATCCTCTGGGCGGAGCGATGGAGGGCTCAGGCGGACCCGAATGGAGATCAGATAAACGAAACACGCAACACGGAGTACGAAGTATGCTGGCTTCCCGTCTCTTCGGCCGCACCCTTCGGGAACCCCCTGCCGATGCCATCACCCCCGGGCTGGGCCTGATGATCCGCGCGGCGTTCCTGACCCCCGTGGAGCCGGGCCGGTACGTCTGGCTCCCCCTGGGGGCGCGCGTTCTAGAGAAGGCCCGGGCGCGCCTTTCGGCTGCGCTGGAGGCCCTGGGCGGGCAGGCTATGGACCTCCCCGTCTCCGTCCCTGAGGAGCGGGCCCTGCGGGCCCTTCTCCCCCGCCACGTCGCCTCGCACCGGGACCTCCCACGCCTGCTCTACGGCTTCCATCGCCGGATGGCGGACCCGCCCTGGGGCCTCTGGCGCTGGCGGGAGCGGGAGGTTCTCTGGGCCATGGTCCTGCAAACCGACCCGGCGACCCGGGACGGCTTCTGCGAGGAGGTCCTGGATGCCCTCCGCCAGGAACTGGCCCATACCGGCCTGGAGGCCCGCCGGGCCGAGGCGCTGGATGGCGCGGTGCTGGTGATGCCCCACCCCTCCGGCGAGGCGGAAGTCCTGCACTGCCCGACCTGCGGGTACGCGGCGGTCGCCGAAGCCGCCCGTTTCCAACTGCCGCTCGGGGAGCCCGAACCATTAGAGGAAGTCCGCCCTGTGGCCACTCCCGATTGTCCCACCATCGCCGACGTCGCCGCCTATGTGGGCGTCCCCACGGCCCGAACCCTGAAGGCTGTCTTCTACGCGACGGGGCCGGAAGGAGCGGGGGAGGTGGTCTTTGTCGTCATCCGGGGCGACCTGGAGGTGAATGAGACCAAACTGCGCCGCCTGCTGGGAGGGTCCGACCTGCGCCCGGCAACGGAGGGGGAAATCCGGGCCATCGGCGCCGTGCCAGGGTACGCCTCCCCGGTGGGCCTGCGGGTACGCCCGGCGCGGGATGGAACGGGCGTCCTGGTCGTCGGCGACCGCTCCATCCAGGCCGGGGCCAACTTCGTCGCCGGGGCCAACCGGGACGGATACCACCTGACCGGCGTCAACTACCCGCGCGATTTCGCCGTTACCTTTCTGGAAGACGTGGCGCAGGCCCGGGCCGGCCTCCCCTGCCCGGAGTGCGGCGCACCGCTGGAATCGGTGCCGGGGACCGTGCTGGCCTCCTGGTGGGCCGACCGCGCCGTGCTCCACCCCTATGCTGACCCTGACGGTGTGCTCCGTCCGGTGGCGGTGGGATGGTGCCGGGCCGAACCGGAGGGCTGGGTCGCCGCCGTCGCCGAGACCTGCCGGGACGAATGGGGTCTGATCTGGCCCCCGGCTCTGGCCCCCTTTGACGTTCATCTGGTGGTGTTGGGGAAGGACGAACCGGTGCGGGAGACGGCGGAGAGCATCTGCCGCCTGCTGGCGGGCCAGGTCCTCTGCGACGACCGGGACGAGAGCGCCGGGGTCAAATTCGCCGACGCCGACCTCATCGGCTGCCCGGTCCGGCTGACCGTGAGCCGTCGGAGCCTGGAGGCAGGCGGGGTGGAAGTCAAAGCCCGCACAGAAAAAGAGCGCCGGGTTGTCCCGGTGGACCAGGTTGCGGAGTACAGACCACAGACCCCTGACCACTGACTGGAGAATCGCTCTCTATCATCGTGTAGCGCAGGCCGCCGGGCCTGCCGGAAGCGAAGATGGTCTATCGTCCATTCTCTCCTGGAGGAGGTGAACTCCGATGAACTCTCGCGGTCCCCAAAGCATGTTAGCCGTCATTGCACTGTTGCTGGCAGCGCTGCTTCTGATCGTGGTTGTCGTCTTTCTGGTACCGGAAATCCGCGCTCGCCTCAACCCCCTGGAGCAGGCCCGGGAGACGCTGGAGCGGGAAGTCGGAGAACTGCTCCATCCCACCCCCACCATCCGTCCCAGTCCGGCCACCATCATCCGGGAGGTGCAGAGCCTCAGTCGGTTGGAAACCGTTGTCTACACGGTGGAGAAAATCATCACCGCCGAATCCGGGCAGGGAGCGCTGGCGTTCCTCTTCGGCGACAAACTGCTCCTGGTCGCCCACGGGCAGGTCATCGCTGGCGTGGACCTGAGCAAAGTCCGGGAGGGAGATGTAACCGTAACCCCGGACGACCGGGTGATGCTGACTCTCCCTCCGGCGGAGGTCTTCGTGGTTCGGCTGGATAGTGAAAAGACCTACGTCTACGACCGGGAGACGGGCCTTTTCGGGATGAAGCCAGACCTGGAGACGGCGGCGCGGCAGGCCGCTGAGCAGGAAATCCTTAAGGCCGCTCTGGCCGATGGTATCCTGGATACGGCGGACCGAAACGCCCGCTCGTTCCTGGAGGGTTTCATTCGGGGGTTCGGGTTCCGGGAGGTGGTGTTTATCCAGGCCACCCCGGCCGCCTCCACCCTGCCGGTAACGGTGGTCCCGTTGACCCCCTCTCCTTAAGGGTAGTGCCAGCCGCCGGGACTGCCGAACAGGCTGAAGCCTGCTTGACCGAGATCTTTCGCCTCCTTGGGTTTTCATGCGCCTCCAGTGGATCCCGGAGGACTTCCAGGTAGCGGAGGAGGTCCGTTTCCCTCCGGACGGCGGGCCGTATGCCCTCTACCGGGTCTGGAAACGGGGAGCAACCACGCTGGAAGTCCAGGCGCGACTGGCCCGGGCGCTCCGGCTACCCCTTTCCGCGGTTGTCTTTCCAGCCCTCAAAGACCGGAACGCGGTAGCGGTTCAATACGCCACGGTGCGTGGTCAGGGGCCCGAGCGGCTGAGCGGACCAGGGTTCACGGCTGAACAGGTGGGATGGGTGGCCCGTCCCCTGACCTCTTCTGACCTTCTGGGCAACCAGTTTGCGATAACGGTGCGCGACCTCTCCCTGGAGGAGGCCCATTCCCTGGGCCAGCGGCTGGCGATGGCGGCGGAGGAGGGCCTGCCTAACTACTTTGACCAGCAGCGCTTCGGCTCCCGCACGGCCTCCGGCGATTTCCCTGGGCGACGCATCCTCCAGCGGGACGCCGAGGGTGCGTTGCGGGCGTACCTCGCTGAACCCCTTGCGGGCGACCCGCCGGACGTGCGGGCCTTCAAGCGGGAGGCCGCTGCTCACTGGGGGCAGTGGCGGGCCCTCCTGGAGATGGCGCCCCGTCCCTCTAACCTGCGCTCCGTCCTCACCTTCCTCTGCGACCACCCTGCGGACTTCCGCCGCGCCCTCAACCTGATTACCCCGCGCGTGCTGAGCCTGTACCTCGCCGCCTACCAGTCCTTCCTCTGGAATCGTATCGCGGCCGGGTATCTCCAGGCCCGCCTGGGTAGTCCCTCCGGTTTTGTAACGGTGGCTGGAGAACAGTTGCCCCTCTTCTCCGGCCTGGCCGATCGGTTGCCGCCTAATGTGGCTGTTCCCCTCCCCCATCACCGCGCCGTCTACGAGGAGCCCGCGCTGGCGGCCATCGCTGAGGAAGTGTTGCGGGCCGAAGGTCTCTCCCTCTCTGCCCTGAAGCCCCGTCTTCTGCGCCAGGCCTACCTCTCCCGGGGAAATCGGCGACTGGTCCTGCGGCCCACCAATCCGTCGGCCTCCCCTCCCCTTCCCGATGACTGTTTCCCCGGTCGCTGGAAGGTTACGCTGTCCTTCGCTCTCCCTCCCGGATCCTATGCGACTCTGGTAGTGCGAGCCGTGTTCGCAGGATCGACGTAAATCCTCGCACCAAAGGAAGGGGGACACGGAATTGAGAGGAGCCAGTGGCTATCGCCATTCTCTGCTCTTGCCTTGGAGACGTGCCAAGCCCAATGATAATGTTACCGGGAGAGGACCGCATCGGGCAAACTGAATGACAGATTTGAGGTTTCAAAAAAAGAATCCCTATCACACCGGGTAGGCTCCAGGGAGGGCGAAGGATTGCTCTACAGCGCAACAACGGGTGATCGATGAGAAGCGGAGAACCATCGCTGGAGAGTGCTGGAGTTAAGGGGTGAAAGCACCTTCGCCCGTGCCTCAATGAGGAGAAGGGTAACCCTATGGGGGCTTACCAGCATAGCATCCGGTAACAGTGTACGTGAAAAAACGTGGGCCGTTGCTAAACCGATGGCCTGATGGTATAATCAAATAGCCCTCTTCCGCAGGCTTGTTCCCTCGATAAGCTCAGTACCGACCAAAGACCGATGAAGAAGAAAAAGACGGACCAGGAGGCCGTTCTGGAACTGATAGAAAGGGGAGTGGCCGCTGCTCGTGCGGAGCGGTTAGAAGAGGCAGAAGAGTGTCTTCGGCAGGCAGTGGCTCTGGACCCGGATAACGAGCGGGCATGGCTTTGGCTCAGCACCGTGGTGGAAGGGGCGGAAGCCCAACGGGAATGCCTCCAGCAGGTGTTGAAAATCAATCCCTCCAATACCTTCGCCCGCACCGGACTGGCCTTCCTTTCTCATCTCCGGGAGGGGTACGAGTACCTGGCTGCCCGTGCACCGTGGATGGCTGGTGTGGAAGACAGCCGGACGCCGCTGGCCCATATGCCGCCTCAACGATGCTCCCGATGCCGCTCCCGCAACCCTGGCTGGGCTTACATTTGTAACCGGTGTGGGGCTCCTCTATACCCGACAGACGTCAAAGAAATCACCCGAGAAAGTGGACATGGGGTCCGGCGGCCTTCCCTGGCTCGTCCATGGGTAGGAGCCGCCATTCTGGACCCCGAACTGGCCTTTGCTCCCGAAATCGCCCTGGCCTCTTCGTTCCGGGCCGTGCTGAGTATTGCCCTGGGAGCCATAGCCCTAACCCTCGCCCGGTGGATCGGCACCCTCGGGCTGATCTTTATGGGCACCGGAAGTCTGCCCTATACCATTTTCCAACAGTTGGTCATGACCTTCGCGCGCGACTTGGTCAGTCTGCTGGCAGGGGCTCTGATCGGATGGCTGGGATTGGGGGCCATTACCCAGCATATTGCTCGCTCCTGTGGAGGGCTGGCTTCCTCCCGCGTCCACTATTATCTGATTGCCGTGGCGATCTCCTCTTGGCTGTCCATCACTGGGGTTCTGATTTTGATGGGATGGGGGATCGTCCATCTGGTTCCCCGGGTTCCCCGGGCCTGGGTAATAGCAGGAATCGGTGGTGCGCTCTTTCTTTACGCGGCTCTTCTGCTGGTTCAGGCCGTGCGTACGGCCCACCGTCTGCACTCTCTCAAAGAGCCCCTCTCTATCGGCCTGATCTTGCTGGGCATAATAGGCCTATATGCTGGCCTGATCGCTGTTGCACCTGCCGGGCTGCGGGAGACCCTGATGGGCCTTCTTCGGGTCCTGGTCCTTCCGATGGAAGTGTGAGTGTACGATCGCTGCGTATTCTCCGATGACAGGGATGGGGCGGCTGCCTCTTGTGGCCCCTCACCTCTCCTCTTCGGTCTTCATATGAATTAGGGCCTCGGGCAGGTTCGTCAATGGCTTCCCAGCGGCCGCGAAGCCGGTACTGGGAGCATCAATCGCTGGTGTGGAGGGCCTGAAATGGTCATCACTCAGGAGTTGTCCCTGTCCACCCGGGGCAACGGTGATATGAAGAACATCACCTCAGAGGTCGCTCGGATGGTGCGGGAATCCGGACTGCAGGCAGGCATCGTTACCGTCTTCTGTCCCGGGTCCACCGGCGCGCTGACCACGATAGAATACGAAGACGGCGTCATTGCCGACCTGCAGCAGGTGCTGGACGAGATCGCTCCTCCCGACCGACCGTACCGCCACCACCTGCGCTGGGGAGACGATAACGGCCATGCGCATATTCGCGCCGCGCTGGTTGGCCCGTCCATCACCATTCCCTTTGTCCATGGTCGCCTGACGTTGGGGACGTGGCAGCAGGTTGTCTTCTGCGATTTTGACACCCGGCCCCGCCACCGGCGGCTCGTGGTCCAGATCATGGGAGAACAATGAAACCCTATTCTTCTCAGACGGTTCTCATCCAGGGCGGCACCCTGGTAACTCCGGAGGGAACGCTGGAGGCGGACCTGCTGGTCCAAGGAGAACGGATCAAGGCTCTCGGTCGGGGTCTGCCGGGAGCGCCCGACACGCTCGTCATTGATGCCCGGGGCCTGCTGGTTCTCCCCGGCGTCATAGATAGCCACACCCACATTGCGCTGGATACCGGTATCTATCGGACTCCCGATGACTGGTTCCAGGGTACCCGGGCTGCTGCCTGCGGTGGGGTTACGACGGTGGTGGATTTCGCAACTCAGTTCCCTGGCCAGAGCCTGCGGCAGGCCGTGGAGGCGCGGCGGACAGAGGCTCGGGACGCCGTTATTGATTATGCCTTCCACGTGATGGTTACGGACTTGCCCCCCGGCCGGGAAGAGGAACTCTCCACGTTACGGGAACTGGGCACTCCCAGCATCAAATTGTATACCACCTACCGGCCCCATTACTACGTGGACGATGCCACCCTTCTGCGCCTGATGGGGGCCGCTGCCCGGCTGGGCATCCGTCCCTTGGTCCATTGCGAGAACGACGCCCTGGTAACGGCTCAAACCGAGGCGCTGGTGGCCGCAGGAAAGACGGCCTGGCGGTATCACGGTCAATCCCGTCCCGCGCTGGCAGAGGAAGAGGCAGTCCGGCGAGTGCTCTTCCTGGCGGCAGCGGCCCGCTGTCCGGTGCACATTGTCCACTGCTCCACGGCCGGGTCGGTGGAGGCAGTGGTCCGGGCCCGGTCCGAAGGGCAACCCGTTACCTGCGAGACCTGCCCTCAATACCTGTTGCTGGACGCTGCTCAGTATGAGGGGGCAGAGCCCTGGCGGTATATCCTCCAGCCTCCTCTACGGGCTCCGGGCGAACCGGAGCGACTCTGGGAGTGGGTGAGCCGGGGCGCGGTGGATTTCATCGCAACTGACCACTGCGATTACACTCGCGACCAGAAGACCGCCGTGGACGATTTCACCCGCACTCCTGGGGGACTCCCCGGTCTGGAGACTCTTCTGCCGTTGATGTATACCGGCGGTGTGGCGGCGGGGCGGCTGACACTCTCCCAACTGGTGTCCCTCCTCTCCGCCAACCCGGCCCGGATCTGGGGGCTCTGGCCCCGCAAGGGAGCCCTTCTCCCTGGCGCCGACGCCGACCTTGTCCTGTATGACCCCCAGCCATCGGGAATCCTTCGTGCCATGGACCTGCACCACCTGGCCGGTTACAGCCCCTACGAAGGGATGCAGGTTCAGGGCCGTGTCCATCTGGTCTTTTCCCGGGGGGAGATAATCTATCGGGAAGGAGAATTTGTGGGACGGCGGGGCAGAGGTCGGTTCCTGCCCCGGACGTAAACCCCGGTGGTTCCGGCAGACTCTCTCAGGGGTACTGGGCAAAAAGTTTTGGGGGGGGCCCGCCCCCCCCCAAAAGGTATCCGCGGCTCGGGGGGGCTGTCCGATGGGGGACAGCCCGACGGAGGGGTGTGCCCTTGGGCTGAGTTCATCTCCTCCGCTTGCGCACCTGGTCCAACATAATCGCTACCACAATGACCAGCCCCTGAACGGCCTGAAGCCAGTAGGCGGAGACCCCGATCAGCACCAGGCCATTGCGCAGGACCTGCATGATCGCCGCCCCAATGAGGACGCCCAGGATAGTACCCTCGCCACCCTTCAGGCTGGTGCCTCCGACTACAGCGGCGGCAATGACATCCAGTTCATACCCCTGAGCCGCCGTCGGTGCCGCTACTCCCAATCGGGCCGTCATCAATATCCCACCAACCGCTGCCAGGAGCCCGCAGAGCGAATAGACCATCCGTTTGACCCGGTTCGTATTGATGCCAGAAAGAGCCGTAGCCGTTTCATTGCCGCCTAAGGCATAAATCCGGTAGCCCCATACCGTGCGCGAGAGAAACGCGGACGTTACCAGGGCCAGGATTATCATAAAGATGAGCGGCAGAGGTACCCCCACATTACCAATGGGCAGATCGTACTGACCCAGATTACGAAAAGCCAGAGGGAGGTCCCGCACCGGCCAGCCACCGCTGAGCCCATAGCATAGCCCGCGCGCCATCAACAGGCTGCCTAGCGTAGCGATAAATGGGGGTAACTTGCCTGCCGTAATCATCAAACCATTCAGAAATCCAATGATCAGCCCCACCAGCAACCCTGCAAGCACCGCCACCGGTATATGGACCCCCTGGACCAAGAGCATAGCCGTAACCAGACCCGATAGCCCCATCACCGAACCAACCGAGAGGTCAATTCCGCCAGTAATAATCACCATACATTGGCCAAACGCACTGATCGCAATCCACGAAAAGGCGCGCAGAACGTTGAAGATGTTGGTCGGGGTGAGAAAGGTGTCCGTATATAGCGAGAGACTTCCCACCAGGAGAAGCAAGATCAGGAATACCCCAAATTCCTGCTTACTGAGGATTCTGCGCCAGTTCCCAGAGGATAACGTTCCTACAATATTTACTTTACCCATAGGTTACTCCCTTCTATCAGGTTTGCCGTTTCTCGCCGCTGGCATACGCCATAATAACTTCCTGGGTCGCCTCGGCCCGATCCAGAATGGCCGCCACGCGTCCCTCATGCATCACCAGAATCCGGTCGCTCATGCCCAGAATTTCGGGCAACTCCGATGAAATCATAATAATGCCCATGCCCGATTGGGCCAACTGGCTCATCAAAGCATGCACCTCTGCCTTGGCCCCCACATCAATGCCCCGGGTGGGTTCGTCCATAATGAGCACTTTGGGACGAGAAGCCAGCCACTTGGCCAGCACGACTTTCTGCTGATTCCCACCCGAAAGGTACATCGCCTGCTGTCCCAGGTGGGGCGTGCGGATGTTCAATTTCTCCACATATTCCTGGGCCGTCTGGCGCACACTGAGCCGGTTCACCCATCCTGCGCGGGCATGCTGATCCAGCGTGGGCAGGACGATGTTCTCCCGTACCGAGAGGCTCAGGACCAGTCCCTGGAGCCCCCGATCCTCGGGCACCAGACCCAGTCCTGCTGCCACCGCGTCCACTGGCGAATGAATTTCTACGGGTTTTCCTTCGATGAGGATTGCTCCCCTATCCTTACGATCCACGCCGAACAGCAGGCGGGCCATTTCGGTCCGCCCGGCACCGACCAGGCCAGCCACTCCCAGAATCTCCCCCCGATGGAGGGTAAAACTAACGTCATGCACGACGCCTCTCCGGGTCAGCCCCCGGACTTCCAATAGGGGAGGGCCGATCTCCACCTTTCTTTTGCGGAACATCTCCGTTAACTCCCGGCCCACCATCAAGCGGATGACCTGTTCCGGGGTGGTCTCCTGGATCGGCATATTGCCCACGCGCCGACCATCCCGCAGCACCACCACGCGGTCGGCAACCCGGAAAACCTCCTCCAGACGATGGCTGATGAAGATGACGGTGAGTCCCTGCTCTTTGAGTGTGCCAATGATCCGAAAAAGGAACTCCACCTCATCCTCCCCCAAAGCCGATGTAGGTTCGTCCATAATGATGATTCGGGCGTTGACCGCCAGGGCTTTGGCTACCTCTACCATCTGCTGCTGAGCCACTGAAAGATCACGAACCAGGCTGGATGGGGAGATACGGGCTCCCACGCGGTCCAGGTATTGTCGGGCTTCGCGCTCCATCCGGTGCCGGTCCACCAGGTTGAGCCAGCGTCCAATGCCCGGCGATCGCGGTTCCCGGGCCATGAAGATATTGGCGGCCACACTCTGGTTCGGGGTGAGGTTGAATTCCTGATAGATGATGGCGATGCCCAGGCGCTGAGCATGGTAGGGGTTCTCGATTTCTATTTCCCGACCGTCCAGAATAATGCGTCCCCTGTCCTTCCGATACGCGCCACAGAGGATTTTCATCAACGTGGATTTGCCAGCGCCATTTTCGCCGACCAAAGCCACCACTTCTCCGGCAGCGGCTTCAAAATCCACGTTATCCAGCGCCTGCACACCCGGGAAGGCTTTGGAAATTCCTTCCATCCGCAGGACGATCTCTCCGGACATACTCCGCCACTCCCTTTTCGGCTGGTCTGGATGCACCGGGTCATCATCCCTGAAATTGGCTGTTTCAATTCAGGGGCAGGAAAATCTTCCACAAACCGCCCCTGGCGGGCCGCAAAGAACATATTTAACCGCGGGAACGGCCCCAGGCCCAAAAGGCCAAAGTTGAGAGCCCCCCTTCAGGATGACAACCCCGTATAGGCAGGTTGGCGAGAGGTCCCAGGACCTCTCGCCAACCTATCCCATGCTGATGGGTGGCCACTACTTCAGGCACGCGTAAGGGTCGGGGAGGGGCTTGGTGAAGTCACCGGTAGCCCACATCTCCGCCATTACATCCACATTGCACTTGGTGACAATATCCATACCGGAGTCGGTCCAACTTTCAAATCGCTTGCCGTGCACGATGTAGTCGTAAATCATCTGGATCGTATCGTAGCCCCAGCCCCAATATTTCTGGCCGACCAGGCCATGGAGGTAGCCGTCTTTCAGGAACTCCAGTTCCACCGGCAACGTGTCAAAAGCGATGGTAACCAGTCCCTTGTTCTTCGCGGCATCCTCCCATAGTGGCATAGAGCCACGCTCGGCAAAGAGGGGCCACAGGCCCACGAAGAACCAGCCATTCAGGTCGGGATGGGCCTGCATCGTCTCTTCCACCACCTGGACGCCCAGGTTGATGTCGTCGTTGCAGTAGACGGTCGCGACGATCTCAATGCCAGGGTATGCCGCGATGCCGTCCTTAAAGCCACGCATGCGTTCCTCCAGGTTGAACGCCCCGGGAACGCCGGTCAGCAAGGCCACCTTCCCTTTCTCGCCCATGAAGCGCACCAACAACTCCGCAGCCGCCTTGCCGCCCTGGTAGTTATCCACGCCCAGGTACGTGAAGCGCTTGCTGTCGGGCGAGTCCGAGTCCCAGGTCATCACTGGAATGCCCGCATCCACGGCTTTGTTGATGGGATCTACGCAGGCCGTTGGGTCGTTACAGGAGATGCCGATACCGTTCACCCCCCGGGCAATCGCATCTTCCACCACCCGTGCCTGCTCCGCCGCGTCCGAGGCCACGGAGCCCACGTAGAGCACCTCCACTTTAACGGGGCCAGCAGCCGAGAGTTCTTCGGCCTTCTTGAAGGCGCCGTCGCGGCCCACTTCAAACACGGGGTTATTGAGCGCCTTCGGAATCCAGGCAATCGTCAGTTTTTCCGGCACAGAGGGAGTTGCTGTGGCTGGAGGCTTGCATCCGCCCAGGATCAGCGCGGCCAGCACCAGCACAGCCATACCAGCGGTAATCGCCCAACGCTTGCTCATTTTTTCCTCCTTAAGTTGATGGGGACAGCTGAGGGTTTAGGAGAGAGTTCGGAAAGTAGCGCGGGGCAAGGTCGGCACTTCCTCCAATAGGCATCACCTCCTCTCCAGGTAGCGGGAAAGGGAGACATAGAGAGCACGAGGACAATCCTCACATTTCACTGCGGGAATGGTGAGGGACCCCGGCCTCAGAAGTTCCATAGAGGGGATTCGGGACATCTTACGCTGCCGAGGAGCCGAAACCGGGCCACAAACGGGGAAGGATTTCTCCGGCAAACCTTTCTCCGACAGTTAGTTTGTTGTCCCAGCAAACAAATTATCGCGCAAAAACGCGTTTTTGTCAAGTCTGCAGGTGAAACGGCACATGGGTGACCATGACCTCCCGTCGGAAGAGGAAGGCCAGATGGATCAGCCAGGCCGTCTGGTTGTGCAGGAGATGGTGCCACCATCGCGCGGGGACAAACTGGGGCAATACGATGGTTACCACCTGGTCCCGCCGCCGCTTATCGTCTATGCGATCCACGTATTCTACCAGCGGCCCGACAATAGACCGGTACGGCGAGGGCAGTACAACCAGAGGGATGCCGTCTCCCCATTCCTCCCACTTACGCCGGATTTTGGGTGTCTCCTGAGGGTCCGTCTCCACATATACGGCGGTAACATCATCGGAGAGGGAACGGGCATAGTTGAGGGCCGCGATGACAGCCCGATGGACGCCTGAAATCGGGACAATCACTCGATGCCGTCGGACCGGCGGGGGGCTGCCGAAAGCCTCCAACGAAAGTTGGGCGGCCATATTCTTGTAGTGTCGGTGGACAGCCAGGAAAAATGCGACGAACACGGGAATCCAAATCACGACAATCCACGCGCCGTAGAGGAATTTGGTTACCACGAAGACGCAGAGGACCATAGCCGTTGCCCCGGCGCCAATCCCGTTGATGAGGACTTTGACCAGCCAGTGAGGCCCCCGTTGCCGCGACCAGCGAACGACCATGCCGGTCTGGGAGAGCGTGAAGGAGAGAAAGACCCCGACCGCATAGAGGGGGATCAGGTTGGTGGTCTTTCCGTCAAAGAGCACGATCAGGACCGAGGAGGCCAATGCCAGGGCCAGAATGCCATTGGAAAAGACTAGCCGGTCCCCCAGCAAGGCAAACTGATTCGGCATATACCGATCCCGGGCCAGGATAGAGGCCAGGCGAGGGAAATCCGCGAAGGCAGTGTTGGCCGCCAGGACCAGGATCAGCATCGTCGCGGCCTGGAAGAGGTAATAAAAGGGAGTGCCACTCCCAAAGGCCGCCCGTCCCAGTTGGGAAATGACGGTCTCGTGGGTGTGTTCGTCCGGTACGATACCGAACTGATGGCTCAGGAAAGTAATGCCCAGGAACATAGTGATCAGCAGCGCCGCCATCGCAATGAGCGTTTTTCCCGCGTTCTCGGACTCGGGGGGGTGGAAAGCCGGAATGCCATTGCTGATGGCCTCCACACCGGTCAGCGCGGCGCACCCGCTGGAAAAGGCCCGTAGGATGAGGAAAAGGGTCAGCGCGTGAGTGGCCGGGTACTCTACCCGGGGCGGCGCGGCCGGGGGCATCCCCGCGGAAATCCACCGGTACATCCCGATGATCAGCATCGTCATCGTCATCGTGACGAAAAAATAGGTAGGAATAGAGAAGACCGTCCCCGACTCCCGCACCCCCCGCAGGTTCAGGATGGTAACCAGGGCGATGAAGGCCAAGCATATGGCCACCCGATACGGGTAGAGGAAAGGAAAAGCGGAGGTGATTGCCGCCACCCCAGCGCTGATGCTTACAGCCACGGTCAGGACATAGTCGGTGAGGAGCGCTGCCGCTGCCACCAGGCCGGGCAATTGCCCCAGGTTATCGTGGGCAACGATATAGGCACCGCCTCCATTCGGATAGGCATGAACCGTCTGGTAGTAGGAGAAGGCGACGATGGCCAGCAGGGTAGCGATGCCCAGGGCAATCGGCCAGGCCAGTTCGATCGCTCCGCTACCTGCCAGAATGAGCACCAGCAAAATCTCCTCCGTGGCATACGCAGTAGAGGAAAGGGCATCCGATGCGAAGACGGCCAGCGCTTTGACTTTGGTCAGCCGCTCATGTTTCAGTTGCGACGTGGCCAGAGGGCTGCCGATCAAGAGCCGCCGCATGCTGAATCCCGAAAGTCCGCTCCACATGTCTTCTCACTCCTTCATGCAGTTCTGCTGATGTCAGGAAAGCAACACCACCGCGTCGTCCTTATGGCACCGCCAGGGGCAGGCTCAGCGCACGGTCCGGTGGGCGGGCCGTTTCCATTACAATGGGCATGCGCTCGCCATCCGGTCCGTAGAGGCCTACCCGAATTTGATATTGTCCCGCAGGGAGACCGGGCAACGGATGGGGGTCGGTGATGATTTCCCCATAGACCCATGTATGGGTGGGGCGCATGTTCTGGGCAGGCCAGCCGTCGTGCTGAGCCACCAGAGGCGCGGGCGCATCGGGCGGCGCGATGTGGACGAAGACGGAGCGGGGGATGTCGTCGGTAAAGCCAGCCTGCCAGATCAGGGTAATGGTGAAGGGTTGGCCTGCCCGAACCTCCGGCGGGTCCAGGCGGTACCCCAGCAAAGTGGCGAATCCCGGCCCGAATTCCGCCCCGATCGGCTCGTAGGGAACCGTCGGTTCGGCAAAGACCCGTTCCGTCCGGACAACGACCGTCGGGCCGTACCAGACGCCCTCTGTTGGTGTCCCGTCGGCCTTCACCAGCCGGACCTCCAGCGGCGCCTCCATGTCTAACGCCCGACAGGGGAAAGGGAGTTGGAAGTACGACCGGATGCGGTCGCCCGAGCGCAGGAGGGCCTGAGAGCCGGCAGGGGCCAGCGGGTTCTCCTCCCGGTACTCCCCAGCAGACACGACCACCCGGTATTCCTCCCGGAGGGGCTCCAAGACCTCCCAGAAGAGTTCTCCGTTGATCCGCCGACACGGCGATGTTTCTCCCTGGAACAGGTGGATGCCCAGAAGGGCCAGCGGGGCCGGCGCGCCGGCCGAACGGGCCGGGGTGAATTCCCCCGGCATTCCCGGCGGAGCAGCCGGCCGGGCCACAGGGATGGGCTGGAGAGCAACACTCCCACTCGCTTTTTCGGTGTAAAGGGTTAGCGTGGGGGTGTAGACGCCAGGTGGAATCCCGGCCGGAAGGTGCAGGAAGAAACGCCCGAAGACCGGCACGCCGGGGACCCAGCGTTCCGGGCGATAATCGCCGTCGGTAACGATGCGATCGTCCTGGCCCCACTCGGTGCCCATCGCGTCTTTCAGCCGGAACGAGGCCATGTAGAGTTGCCCCTCATGCCGTTTCGGGTCGTCCGTCGTCCACCAGACCCGCAGTTCCAGCGGGCGGTCGGCAGGATGGGGGCCCTCCGGCAGGAAGTACCCCCAGAGGTGAATCCCCGGAAGGAGTTCCGCATTGGGACGGTCGGTCGTGGGCGGTTCCAGCGGAAAGTGGGGGGAACGGCCCAGCCGGAAGCGGCGGACCTTCAGTCCCCGGAACGACGGTACCGGCTCCTCCCGGGCCACGTCCTCCAGTAACGTCTCCACCAGGCGGGTGGGATCGGTAACGCCATCCAGCCAGGCCACCAGCCAGACGGAGCAGGAAGCAGGAGTACAGGAGGCCAGAGCCGCGTTTAGCGTCCGGGCTACCTCGGTGTAGGTCAGGACATGGGTAACATCCAGCAGGGGGTCATGGGGCATCGGTAGCATCCCCTCGTCTCCACCGTAGTAGAGCCATGTCGGGAAGGTAGAACCGGTGGAGAGGATGACTACATCGCCGGGGCTACGGTGTTCCTGGATGTAGCGGGCCGCGCTGCGCCAATCCTCCCGAGCATACGCGGGATTGGTCAGGAGATTGCGATTGGCCTGCCAGAGAGGACGGCCGTTCAGGAACGTGGCCGCTGCCAGGGCGAGGACAGCGAGGGCCCGCAGGCCGCGCCGCCGGATGCCCCAAACACTCCCCCAGGCGATGGCCAGGGCCAGGAAGGGGCCGGGGGCGAAAAGGGTCGCATGCCGGGCTCCCCACTTGGGGATTTCCTGATAGACCCATGCGATGAGGAAGAGAGGTGTGATGTACAAAACGGGATACAGGCCTGCCACCAGGCGCGGGCGGGAGACAGTCAGAGCCATGAGCGTGGTCAGAAGCATCCGGAGTGCGGTGGTCTCCACGACTTCAGCGGGAAGGTGTCCCATCACCGTCAGTCCGCCGAGGGAGAGACGAAGGAAATGCAGGGGAGGCATATAGCCATGCCAGTAGGTCAGATTCAGGGGAGCCATTCGGACACCAGCCCACGTCCAGGGGAGATAGAGAACGGCCGCGATCAGGGCCGGAGGAAGCACCTGCCGCAGCACCATCCGGCGACTGTTGCGGTCTGTGCGCACGAGCAACAGAAGGGCCACCAGTCCCTGTCCGATCAGCCAGAAGCCGGCCAGGGCCAGGGTATAGAGGGCGGCGAGGGTAGCGGCCGCCCAGAGCCCGACCCAGAGCCGGCATCGGCGCGGAGTGGGCGCCGCAAAGATTTCCAACAGCGCCACGTCTGCCAGCAGGGTCCAGGCCAGCGCGGGGCCGTACATGCGGACCTCTCGGGAGGCCCAGAGGAAGGGCGTCCCAACGGCGAAGAGGAGACCTGCCCCCAGGGCTCCTGGCCACCGTCCGGTAAGGCGCCAGGCCAGCCGGCCGGCACAGGCAACGGTCAGTACCCCCAGCAGAACCGAGGGCCAGCGAAGGGCGAACTCCGTCGCGCCCGCCAGAGGGATCCAGGCCCGGAGCAGGAGATAGTAGAGGGGCGGGATGACCTCCCGCGCGCTGAGAACCAGCATCTCCCGCAGGGGCACCCGGGAGGCTACCCACCAGCAGTAGGCTTCATCGTACCAGAGGCTCCACCGGTCCAGTCCTCCCGCGCGCAGGGTGAAAGCAAAAAGGAGGCAGGACACCAGGAGGCAGAACCGCAGAGGAGTCAGGCGGTTATCGGACATCACCCGTTGGCCGGGGCCGTCTGGATACATAGGGATGATCCCGGATATAGAAGCGCCAGGGGACCGTCCGGGCCTGTTGGTCGCCTTGGACGCCGACGCGCGGGCCGGTCGCCACTTGTTCATCCGGAATGGGCATATCGGCCTCCACAAAGAGGACGGCGTCGGGGGCACACATGTCAGCCTTGTCCAGGCGCCGGTCAATTCCCATGGCCTGACAGAGGCGGGCCGGCCCGGAGGTCAAAAGCAGGGGGTCCACAACGCCCCGCCGCTCCCGCATCCGCTCCAGGCCCTCCAGGGGCTCCAGGGCCCGGATAAGCACCGCCGCCGGGAATCCCTCCGGTTCGGTAACGATGTTCAGGCAATGATGGAGGCCGTAAATCTGATAAACGTAAGCATGTCCAGGCGGGCCGTACATAGCCTCGTTGCGCCCGGTGCGGCCAAAGCGGGCATGGGAGGCCAGGTCGTCCTCGCCGATATAGGCCTCTACCTCTACAATGCGGCCGCTCAGCCGTTCACCGTCCAGCCACCGCACCAGGACCTGTCCCAGGAGGTCCCGGGCGACATAGAGGGTATTGCGGGCAAAGAAATCTCGGAAAAAGCGTGTCATCAGGCAACAGGAGCCGGTAAAGGGCGAGGATGTCCGAAACATGCCGAAGGTTGCGTAGCCAGGCTGTGAACCGGTATGCGGCAGGCCTGGTGGCCTGCGCGCCAGCGCCCAGGTCCCTGGAGAATCTGAATGTTCAGACATGCTCTAACCAGGATGCCTCGACACCAAGATAGTATACCGCATGACACCAAATTTGAAAAATGGGCCTGTTACATCTCTCACAGTCATACCGCCCATAAGTCCCGAAAAGTCGTGCTGCCCTTATCCCTTTGGTCTTCCTCTCCTTCCTCGCTTTGTTCCGAGAAGGGGAGAAATAGGGTTTTGCGGCGGCCTATGGCCATCGCAAAACCCTCTCTTTCTTCCCCTGTCCGTGAGTTGAGCCTCGGTCCACTGTTCCGGCGAGGCCACACCAGCATCCACCGACGCCATTGGCGCCTTCTTCCAGGCCGGCGAGGAGCACTGTGCCTGGAAGCGGCAATGGGCCCGTCTGGTCGGGCAATATCTGCCCGTCCCCCTAACAGCATTCATTCTTGGCTCTTTGACAGACTTTGGGCTCCTGCCTTTGTCTTTTCACCCAGACGTTGCGGACCGTTCCTCTATGAGTCGCATCTGGGCGGGTAATCAGCCGATTACCCTCGGGTATACCTACGCGGATGCAGGAGGGGCAAAACGGCCATTGTCGTAGATGCAGAGCACTGGAAATGTCCTTGAACAATGACCAACAGCCGTTTCACGGTTGGCTGTGTGCTCGCGTTGCTGAGAGTGCTTATAGCGTCCGTGGAGTACTCTGGGGGGTGCTCACCATCTCAAACCGATAGCGTGAGCCGGGTCCTGGAGAACTGCGTGTTCTATCGGCAGTCCTGGACCTTCTCGGAGAACCGGAGCCTGGGCCATCCGTTGGTACGGTGAGCGTTTTGATCGGAAGGACGGCGTCGCTGGAGGGACACCTGATGAGACCATCGAGACTTCACTCACCACCGCGCGTGGGCGTGTCTATCGGGTGGTCTTGGGCTTGGTTGCTAACCGACTGTCCAAAGATCAATGGTTAAAACCGGCAGAAATCGGGGGATGACAGGATGGAAGAGATTCATCCTATCATCCCCCGTTGTAGGACTTGGGATCGCTACCAGGCCCAGGTGCGAAACCTTAGTTCATCAGTTGTTGGGGAACAACCATCCGTAAGTAGCGTAAGCTAAGGCTGCATCCGCCTGGGCCCAGAAACGGTGGTAACGGAACTGCGGCGCTGGGCCACCATTCAGATAAGCCTGGACCTTGGGCCAGTCCGGATCCTGGAGGTAGCGAGGCCGGATGCTGATGAAGGTGGCGCTGGCATTGATGACAGCTCCCTGGCCGTTGGTACCGCTCCATCCGCTGGGGATATACACCGGATCATCGAACCGGTTGTAGTCCCCCCGCACCTCCGGAGCAGACAGCCCCTTATCGTCGCGGTAGAGCATCCACATCCGATCCAGCAGCTCCTTTGCGAGCTGCCGTGCCTGTTCATCGCGGGCTCCGGCCCATCGTTGCAACCCAGCGCTGTAGAACATGAACGTTTTTGCCAGAGCAGACGTAATTCCGATGTCCTGATTGTAATCCGTCACCCTTACGCGCAAGCTGCTATTGTAAGAGCTGTCGTTCGCATTCCAATTTTGGTTGGATGCATTCCAGTTAATCGAGGGCTGGCCGCTCCATTCCAGGCTGACCGGGATTGAGAAGGTCCCGTTCGGACCCAGCTGGACTACTGACTTGGCCCATGGCATCCACTTATCCAGGATCACCCGGGCCTTGCTATCCCCGGTTACATAATAATACTCGGCGACCCGTTCCATTGACCAGGCCTGCCATCCGAACCAGGAGTTGCTACCTGGGTCTCGGTAGACGGGATGGTGCTCAAAGGCCATTCCATAGAAGGTGGCTGTACCAGCGGGAGGCACTTCGTAGCGGCCATTCCAGGAGTTCGTCGCGCCGCCTGCGATCGCACCATCCGCGGATTGCAACCAGCGATAGAATTCAAGCTGCCGCTGCAGGCTTGTGCCCCAGTCGCGGGCGCCGTTCGCGGACAGAGGGCGTAGGAAGGATGTAGCGCTCAGCGCATATGCGGCCATCGGGTTTTGATATCCGAAGTGCGAATGGCTAGAGCCAATCCGCCACGCCCAGCTTCCGTAATTGGGGAGCGCGCCGCCCCAGGCGTAGTACCAGGAAAGCAAGTAATGCGCGCTCTGATAACCGGTAGCGCCCGGGCAGTTCTTATCCTGACAACCCAGCGGCTTGAAATACTTATCAAAGAAGGCATACCGCAGGTAATCACCCATTCGGGCCGCTTTCGGAAGCAAATTGTTGACAACTGAAGAGCCGCCCTGTTCATCCGCCCAGACCTTTGCCCAATACATCGCTTGAACCACCCGTGCATCTGCATCGGGTGCATTTGTGTATCGCCATTGGCGGGCATAGGACTGATCCCGGATAAATAGGTCCAGAAAACCGTTGGGGCCACCCCACCGGTAGTTTTCCCACGAGGGATGGGGCACGGTTTCCCAAACCGATTCCTCAGGGCCGCGCTGGAAGGTATTGATGTAGGAGTTTGGACTGGTGCCATCCCCTCGGACACCATATCCATACCAGTTATCTACATCCAGCAGCCAGTGCATACCGTAAATGTCCCGGGTGCCATAGGTTGAGGCAAGTTCATTCGCAATGGGATCCTGCCCAACAGGAACCCCGAATTCAAGAGGAGAGGGGTACATATTGGGCTGTTCCCATTCCGAGGCATAGGTTGCTGGGCTACTCGGGTTATAGCCGCTGTTTGTAGGTTGATCCTGAGCAGTGGGAATGATGTTCTGCTCCATAGTAGCCCACGCCTGATTCAGGTAAGACCAGTTCCCGGTAATCTTTCCATACATTGCCTCAAGCCAGATCCAGTAACTGAAGGCCTCGCTTGTTGTCAGATGGCCATAGTCAGGTGCTTCAACGATCAGGGTTTCAATGGAGTGATATGGAGATCCTCCAGGTCCAAAATATCCATTCGCTGGATCATGGATTTCTTGCCACAATTCAAGGAAGCGATTGATGTAGAGATTGCCTGTCACTGGCGTGGGCGTTGCTCCTGGAGTGGGCGTTCGCGTCGGTGTGGGCGTTGCCCCTGGGGTGGGGGTACGGGTGGGTGTGGCGGTGGCGGTGGGCGTCGCCCCCGGCGTGGGCGTGCGGGTGGGTGTGGCGGTGGCCGTCGGCGTGGCTGCTGGCGTGGGCGTGCGGGTGGGTGTGGCGGTGGCGGTGGGTGTTGCTCCGGGGGTGGGTGTAGGAACAGGCGTGCCAGTGCACGGTGTCCCGTTCAGAGTGAAGGTGGTGGGCGCAGGATTGGAACCGCTATAGGTCAGGTTGAAGCCGAAGGCTACGCTTCCCCCGTTGGGTGGGATGGAGGCGTTCCAACTGGCGTTCCAGACGCGGACGTTGGCACCGGTCTGGGTGTAACTGCCGTTCCAGAGGTTGGTGATCTGCTGGTTACCGGGGAAGGTCCAGGCCAGTTCCCAGCCGTTGATGGCGGAGGAGGAGAGGTTGTAGATGGTTACATCCACGGTGGCTCCGCTTCCCCAGTCGTTGAGCACAGTATATTGCACGCGGCAGGCAGCGCCGGCAGCGGGGGTGGCCGTCGGCGTGGCTGCTGGGGTGGGCGTGCGGGTGGGTGTGGCGGTGGCCGTCGGCGTGGCTGCTGGCGTGGGCGTGCGGGTGGGTGTGGCGGTGGCGGTGGGTGTTGCTCCGGGGGTGGGTGTAGGAACAGGCGTGCCAGTGCACGGTGTCCCGTTCAGAGTGAAGGTGGTGGGCGCAGGATTGGAACCGCTATAGGTCAGGTTGAAGCCGAAGGCTAC
>JANXCY010000090.1 GCA_025060135.1 Anaerolineae bacterium
CCAGCGGGAGCGTCGCGTCGGAACTGACAAAGGTCATCCGCACACAGAGGGCGAAGAGAATCTCGTCTCCGTCTTGGAGAAGACGGGGGCTTGCCCGGACTTCCTCCCCGTTCACCCAGGTGCCATTTTTGCTCCCCAGGTCATAGAGGAGGTAGCGGCCATCGGCAGTCCGCTCAATGCGGGCATGGTGGCGGGAGACCTGGCGCTCCGGGAGGATGATATGGCAATCCGATCCCCGGCCGATAAGGACCTGGTCTTCCCGAATCAGCCACCGCTGTCCAGCCGTCTCTCCTTCCAGAACCACCAGCATGGGGACACCGGTTTCTTCCATACTCTCAGCCCAAACCATTATCAGGGGTCTGCATGGGCCAGACGGCCTGCGTTACCTGTGGTGCAGGCTGTTAGCCCGTACCGGGCAGGCCAGGCGGCCTGCGCTACAGGCCTGGCGGTTGGCGTGCTGGCATCCGGATGTCCACTCGCCGCAGGGTGTTGGCGTTGGTCACCACTGTCACCGAAGAAGTCGCCATCGCGATTTCGGCCAGTACCGGATGCATCCAGCCCATTACTGCCAGCGGAATCATCCCTGCGTTGTAGAAGAAAGCCCAGAAGAGGTTCTGACGGATTTTGCGAAAGATGGCCCGGCTGAGGTGGACTGCCTCCACCACGCCCGCCAGTTCTCCGCGCACCAGGGTCACGTCCCCGGCCTCAATGGCGATGTCGGTGCCCGTAC
>JANXCY010000091.1 GCA_025060135.1 Anaerolineae bacterium
CTGGCGGCCCTGGGCGCCGTTCGGAAGACGGTGCGCCAGGTCTTCAGCCTGGGCATCTGCTACCTGGCGACCATCGCGGCGGGGGTCCTCTACCCCTACGGGGCCATCTTTCTCACCGCCATTGGCGGCAGGACCCCCACGCTGACCCAGTTCATCGTTTTCTGGATCCTGTTCATTGCAGCAACGGTGGCGCTGGAAATCGCGCTAACGAAAGGGTTCCCGGATACCAGCATCCCATCCATTGGGGTCTTGGACAATCTGCTGGGCCTGGTCCTGGGGGGGATCTGGGGAGTTCTCGTCGCCAGTCTGCTGCTGGCGACGATGGCCTACGCGCCCCAGGGAACGTGGGGGACCGCCCTGGCTCCGATGCGCGTTTCTTTAGCAGCGCTCAGCAGCGAGGCTGCGCTACGCCCGCTCCTGGCCCAGGCTCTGAATCTGTACTTGCGGGCCCATATTCTCTGGTTCCCTGCCCCACCGCCGATTCTGGCTCTGAGCGCCGACTGAAGGCGGCCTTCCTGGGCCTTGGGCCAATGGTCGGCCTTCGCCGACCGTTCCCTGAGCATCGGCGCAGGCCGACGCCTGGCGCAAAGCGCCTGAAAAGGCTGATTTCCAATCAGCGCCTCCGGCCAATTCCCGAAAAACTGGACGCACCCATCCGGCTCTCCCGCTTCCCTACACCTCGCCTTGACTTTACCCATATCTCAGGATGTGTCCTAAATTTGT
>JANXCY010000092.1:0-340 GCA_025060135.1 Anaerolineae bacterium
GGTGGAGCTGGAGCCGATGCCGGCGGCCGAGCGACGGGTGATCCATATGACCTTGAAGGATCATCCGAAAGTGACGACTTACAGCATTGGCGAAGGGGAAGAACGGCGGGTGGTGATTGCGATGCGCTGGACCTCGGAGGGGGATTGAGGGCCCATCTGGTGGTGTTTCCTCGCTGTGTTGACCCGTTACGCCATGGGTAGCTTCCGAGCTCTCCTGGGGGTTTGGGGCGGGGGGGGGGGGGGGGGGGGGGGGGCGCGCCCCCCCCCCCCCCCCCCGGAGGAGGCCACAGCGCAACAACCCAAAAAAAAGCACCCGCCCCGACCCACCACGGGGGGGAAA
>JANXCY010000092.1:350-720 GCA_025060135.1 Anaerolineae bacterium
TCCGGTGTGGGGGGGGGGGGGGGGGGGGGGGGCGCGCCGGCGGGGGGCGCCCCCGAAAACTCTTGGGTCCAAGAGGGACAAAGCGTTACCCCCCATCTTTCCTGCCGCGAATCGGAGCGCGGATGTTTTCCATTGATTATCTGATCATTGGACATGTCTGCCGGGATCGAACGCCGTTCGGGCCGATGTTCGGGGGGACGGCGGCCTATGCGGGCCGGACAGCGCTGGCCCACGGATGGCGTGTGGGGGTCCTGACCAGCACCGGGCCGGATTGGGATCCCCGGTTGGCCCTGGATGGGGCGGTGGTGATGAACCTGCCTGCGGATCAGACCACGGAGTTTGAGAACCTCTACACTCCCCAGGGCCGGCG
>JANXCY010000093.1 GCA_025060135.1 Anaerolineae bacterium
GTCGTTCTGGATGGCCGGATCCTTCTCCAGCGCTTTGAGGGAGGGCAGGCGCTTAAACCGCTCAATCCATTTCTTCTGGACCTCCGCTGAGGTCATGTAGGCCACGAAGGCCCGGACTGCCTCCAGCTTGGCAGGATCCTGAAGCACAGCCTTGGAGACCATCCAGTATTTGCCGCCGGTCATCGGGGTGGGGTGCTTTCCAGTAGCTGTCACCTTCGGGATGGGCGCCACCCCCAGCTTGTCGCCCAGGACCTGAGCATAGCCGCCCAGGGACCAATCCCCGTTGATGATCATTGCCGCCTTGCCCTCCTTGAAGAGGGTGTCGGCGCAGTTGTAGTCGCACTCCTGCGGGACGACCTTGTGCTTGAGCTTCAGATCCTGGACAAACTGGAGAGCTGCCACGGTGCCCGAGTTATCAAAGGTCGGCTTATCGTTCTCGTCCAGCGGCCACGTGCCAAAGGCGCCCAGCCAAGGGGCCAGCCAGAAGGGCTCGTTGAGGTTATAAGCAAAGCCGTAGGAATCGCCCCTGGTAAGCTCTTGGGCGATCTTGATCAGCTCATCGGTGTCCTTAGGAGGTTCCTTGACCAGATCCTTATTGTAGAGCAACATGAGATGGTTGCCGTAGTTGTCGGGCACCCCCCAGATCTCCCCCTTCACGCGCGTGGCGTTCAGAGCTTCAGGGATGAACTGATCCAGGAAGGCCCTGTCGAA
>JANXCY010000094.1 GCA_025060135.1 Anaerolineae bacterium
TGGCGAGGGTGCCCGGAGCGCTGGCGGGCGCGCTCCTGGAGGACTTCTTTGAGGGGATGTTCGCACGCCCCGCCGCCGCGGCGGCCTTCCTTCTGACTACCGCCGGCCTTTTGAGCGCAGTAGAGTTCGGAGTGGCGAGGCTGCGCTCCTCTACTCGGCCTTTAGAGGCCCTTTCCTGGCCCGATGCCCTGGTCGTTGGAACCGCCCAGGCCCTGGCCATCCTGCCGGGCATCTCTCGCTCCGGCGCCACCATCGCCGCCGGGATGGGGCGCGGCATGAGCCGGGAGGACGCGGCCCGCTTCAGTTTCCTCCTGGCCGCTCCCATCATCCTGGGGGCAGGCGCAGTACAGTTAGTGGAACTGGCCCATACTGGCAACCTCGCCGCCGAGGCCCCCTTCCTGGTCACCGGCTTCCTGACCGCCCTGGCCTCCGGCCTGGCGGCCATCCACTTCCTGCTGGCCTACATCCGGCGGCGGCCCCTCTATCCCTTCGCCCTCTACTGCGCCCTGATGGGTATGCTCGGACTGACCATCGCTCTCCTGCGGGGGTAGGGCGTTGAACCACGAAGACACGAAGACGCGAAGGTTTGTGAGATTCGTTCAATTCATTCAATTAGTTAAATTCTTGTTCCTTTTAGAACTGGTCGCCTGTGCGCCCCAGCCGCTGACCGTCACCCGTCAGCCCGTCCATCTGCGGCTGGCCGCCTCCG
>JANXCY010000095.1:0-229 GCA_025060135.1 Anaerolineae bacterium
CGCAATACATCCTCTCCCAGCCGCCCGGTTATGCGGTGGCCCGGGATGCTCCTCTCTGGGTGGATGTCTGGGCCTTTGAAGATCTCTTGGAAGCGGCGGGGGGGGGGGGGGGGGCCCGGGGGGGGGGGCCCCCCGGGCCCCGCCGCCTGCCTTCCCAGGCGCGGGTGCTGGCCGCCGGCAGCGCACTGCTCCTGGTCGCCCTCTGGGCTCTGGGCCGCAGGCTCGGCTA
>JANXCY010000095.1:239-707 GCA_025060135.1 Anaerolineae bacterium
CGGTCGCCCCGGAGGAGCGACGCGCCCGCCTGATGGAAGCGCTGGGGGTGTATCGGGATGATCTGCTGATCGAGGACCCCTATGCGGAGTGGGCGTTGGCGGAGCGGGAGCGGCTCCGGGAGCGATCCATCGAAGCCGCGCTGGATCTGGCGGAGCTGCTGGCCGCCGCCGGGATGCCGGAGAAGGCCATCCCGCTCTGCCGGCGGGTGCTCACCCAGGATGAGTTCCGAGAACCGGCCTATCGGGCTTTAATGCGCTATCAAATCGCGGCCGGGGATATCGCAGGCGCTTTGAGCACCTATGAGCATTGCCGTCAGGTGTTGATCGAGGCTTTTGGGGTGGAACCTTCTCCTCCCACCCGGGCCCTCTACGAAGCGCTCCTTCGAGGGGAGCTTCAACGGGTCCGTCCAGCCCCCCTGCGCCCGGTGCAGGATCTCCCGATCCCGGAGGGTGGGGTGGGGGAGATCT
>JANXCY010000096.1 GCA_025060135.1 Anaerolineae bacterium
GCACCTACCCAACTTCGCTCTGGTCGCCTGGCGAGGTGGTGGAGGACGAGCATCAGCTTTCCCTTCCGGACGCTGCGCGGTCCGGCTACCTTATCCGTGTTGGCGCCTACCTGCCGCTGAGCGGCGAGCACCTGCTCGCTCCCAATGGAGAGCGCAGCGTCGTGATTGGGCGCTACCCTTGACGAGGTGACGGGATGGGTTATAATTTGGGGCGTCGTTGCGGGATGGAGCAGTGGTAGCTCGTCAGGCTCATAACCTGAAGGTCGCAGGTTCGAATCCTGCTCCCGCTACTTGCTCAGCCCCCATATATGGGGGCTAGTTCACGTACCGCCCATACATGTAGGGCTTAGCCCGCCCTTCACCCCTCTGGAGTCCGCCCGTGAGTGCGCCGAGGAGTGGCGTACTCGTGGCGTACAAACTTACCCGCACCAAGAAAGGCTACTACTGCATTCGCATTCAAGTCGGCGGCGTGCGCAAGACCGCTTACGCCAAGACCGAAGCCGAGGCGCGCGCCAAGCTCAAAGCGCTGCAGCAGCAGGCGCTGCTAGATGGCGGGTTCGCCAACGCGCACAAGCGCACCTTACAAGACCTTGTGACCGCGTGGCTGCAGTCCGTTCACATCCGCGAGACTACGCGCGCCAACTACGAGCAGACGCTGCGCCTCAGAACAATGCGAGATACGCGACACCGCGGTGCTGTT
>JANXCY010000097.1 GCA_025060135.1 Anaerolineae bacterium
GGCCTCCCGGACGAGCGTCCCGGGCTCCAGCGGGCCAGCCTCCAGCAAGCCCCTCGGGATAGCGGGGCCCAGGTCGCGCACCAGCGCCTCCGCCCGCTCCAGCGTCCGGTTCAGGACCACCACGCGCGCGCCGGAGCGGGCCAGCGCATAGGCGACCGCGCGCGCCGCGCCCCCTGCTCCCAGAATCAGCGCGCGCCGGCTCTCCGGCTCAAAGCCCGTCTCCTGGAGCGCCGCCAGAAAGCCCGTCCAGTCTGTGTTCTCCCCCAGCAAGGTTCCATCCTCTTCTACAACGATGGTGTTCACCGCGCCGATGGCCCGCGCGGCTTGTGTGACGTGGGAAAGGTAGGACATCACGGCTTCTTTGTGGGGCACCGTGACGTTGGCGCCCCGGAAGCCGCGCGCGGCCAGCCCCCGCACGGCTATTCCCACCTTCCCCGGCGGGACGGGCAACAGGACGTATTCCCAGTCCATCCCCAGCGTGGCGAAGGCGGCGTTGTGCATTTTCGGCGAAAAACTGTGTTCTACCGGCCATCCGATGAGTCCAACCCGAGAGGGCATCGGTGACCTCCGTAGCGCAGGCCGCTGTAGCGCAGGCCGCCAGGCCTGCAAGAACAGGCTAACAGCCCAATGGTGCCATTGGCGCCGACTGAAGTCGTCCTTTCTGGGCCTTCGGCCTCCCGATCGGCCTTCGCCGAC
>JANXCY010000098.1 GCA_025060135.1 Anaerolineae bacterium
AAACATACTTACAGACTAACAGACTACCAGACTTACAGACTCTGTAAGTCTGTTAGTTCGGTAGTTTGTAAGTTCCGGACTTACAGACTCTGTAAGTTTGGAACTCTGTAAGTCTGTAAGTCACAAGGCCCCCTTGCGCGGCATGCGCACTTTGGGTAGGATGCCTTCCGTGGGCAAGCCCCTCTTCCTGACCCCTGAGGAGCTGGCAGGGGCACTCCGGGTCAG
Organism: Anaerolineae bacterium; assembly: GCA_025060135.1. Lineage (GTDB taxonomy): Bacteria > Chloroflexota > Anaerolineae > B4-G1 > DUEL01 > SpSt-77. The sequence continues at coordinate 226 of JANXCY010000098.1, forward strand.
CCCCGAGACGGTGCGGCGCTGGCTCCGCACAGGGGAGGTGAAGGGGCACCGGGCCGGGCGGCTGTGGCGGGTGCCCTGGGAAGAGGGGGTGCGCCTTCTGGGGGGAGAGGAACGCCTTCAGGAGGCCCTGAGGGAGGTGAAGGGGTGAGGGTGGTGGCCGTGGTGAACGGGAAGGGCGGGGTGGGCAAGACCACCACCGCCGTCAACCTGGCCGCCATCCTGGCAGAGCGCGCCCCCGTCCTCCTGGTGGACGCCGACCCCCAGGGCTCCGCCTCCTGGTGGGCGGGCCGGGGAGAGATGCCCTTTGACCTGGCCCAGGAGACCGACCCCGCCCTGCTCCTCCGCCTGGGGCGGGTGAAGGGCTACGGAGCGGTGGTGGTGGACACCCCTCCGGCCCTGCGCTCCGAGGGGCTGGAGGCCGTCCTCAGGGCCGCGGACTACGCCGTTCTGCCCACACCCCCCGCCCCCCT
>JANXCY010000099.1 GCA_025060135.1 Anaerolineae bacterium
CGGCCACATGGGCAAGGCGTCCACCCGGCCCTTCATCATGGAATTTCTCTTCGCCGTGGAGGAGTTCCTGCGGAGGAAGGGGGTACCAGTGCCGCCGGGAGCAAGTATGGTGGGGATGGCGGAAGTGAAAAGTGAAACGTGAAACGGGAGGCATGGGAGGTAAGTGATATGGAAGAAACGGATTTGCTGGATCGGATTGTTGTAGACCCGAAAATTTGTCATGGCAGGCCTTGCTTTAAAGGCACGCGGGTGATGGTATCCGTGATTCTGGATAGTCTGGCGGAAGGGGCCACTCCGGAAGAGATTCTGGAGGATTATCCGACGTTGCGTATGGAAGATATTCAGGCGGCCCTGGCCTATGCGGCCATTCTTGCCCGTGAGGAAGATTTGATGCCTTTACGGAGTTTCGCTTTCTCGGAATGAAGGTCAAATTGGACGAAAATATGCCTGCTGGCTTGATAGACCTTTTCAGGCAGCATGGATATGACGCCTGGACCGTTCCGGGACAGGGGCTTGGTGGGCGGCCAGACGAAGAGGTTTGGCTGGCCGTCCAGCGAGAGGGTTGCTTTCTGATCACAATGGACCTGGGGTTCGCAGATGTCCGTTTCTTCCCACCCGGAACTCATGAGGGGATCTTGGTTCTCCGGTTGTCCCGCCAGGGGCGGAAGAGAATCAGAGCGGTGGTTCAGGC
>JANXCY010000009.1 GCA_025060135.1 Anaerolineae bacterium
CTTACCCGCCACAACTCCCCCCCGGCGGGCCGGCTGGACCCGGCCCACCCCCCCGCAGGGGGTTGGGCGGCGGCCCCGGGCCGGTCGCCGCCGCAAAATTTCTTACATCTTCCGGGCCATCAGCGCGGCCAGGTCCGCCACGCGGACGGAGTAGCCCCACTCGTTATCGTACCAGACCAGTACCTTGATGGTCCGCTCGCCGATGACCATGGTCAGGGAGCCATCCACGATACCGGAGCGGGGGTCGCCCTTGAAGTCCACCGAGACCACCGGCTCCTCGGTGTAACCCAGGATGCCCTTCATCCGGCCCTCAGCGGCGGCCTTGAACGCCGCGTTCACCTCCTCGCGGGTTACCGGCTTCTGCAGAGTGATGACGAAATCGGAGATGGAGACAGTGGGCGTGGGCACCCGCAGGGCGATCCCGTCAAACTTCCCCTTCAGTTCCGGGATGACCAGCGCGACGGCTTTGGCGGCACCGGTGGTGGTAGGGATGATGGAGAGGGCCGCTGCACGCGCCCGCCGCAGGTCCTTGTGCGGCAGGTCCAGAATCCGCTGGTCGTTGGTGTAGGCATGGACGGTGGTCAGGAAGCCGTACTCAATGCCGAAGTGGTCATGAAGGACCTTCGCCACCGGCGCCACCGAGTTGGTGGTGCAGGAGGCGTTGGAGACGATGTGGTGCTTCTCGGGATCGTACTTATCCTCGTTGACGCCGATGACAATGGTGATGTCCTCGTTCTTCGCCGGCGCGGTGATGATGACTTTGCGCGCGCCCGCCTGGAGGTGGGCCGCCGCCTTCTGGGCTTCGGTAAAGGCACCGGTAGACTCCACCACCAGTTGAACGCCCAGGTCCTTCCAGGGGAGATTGGCCGGGTCCTTCTCGGCGAAGACCTTGACCTCCTTCCCGTCCACTAGGATGCTGCTCCCCTGGACCTCCACCGTACCGTTGAAGCGGCCATAGTTAGAGTCGTACTTGAGCAGGTGGGCCAGCACATCCGGGGAGGTGATGTCGTTGACGGCCACCACCTCCAGAAGGTCGCCGTACATATCGCGCATGGCCTTAAAGACCTGCCGTCCGACACGGCCGAATCCATTGATACCGACTTTCACCATCTTGACCTCCTTAAGCAAGGGTGGGATAAGGATTGTGGTTGGGGCCCTCCCCACCACTGGGGGGTGGTGAGGGGGGATGGGCGGCGAACAGCCCTGCTGTTCGCCGCTCATCCCCTCAAACGGGACGGTCCGCGATCGGGCTCTCCAGAAAGGCCAGGAAGTTCTCCACCTCCGAAAGGTAAATTTTCCAAAGCACCCGGGCCTTTTCAGCACCAGGCGGTCTGCCTCGAGTTCCATCTAGTAGGCCCTGCGAAAGATATGCCGGAAGCGGCGCAGTTCGTCCAACCACTCGTGCGCGGTCTCACTGATAAAAGGAGGCGCACGCCGGGAACATCCAACCGCCCCCGTTGAAGCAGGCTCGGATGCCACCTCGGCTCGTCGGACATAGCGTTTCCGAAGGTTTTCGCCACGCGCCGGAAGATGCGCTCAAAGGCATGATATCATATGCACGGATGCGGATCATAAAGAATTACTCCATCCAGAGCCACATCCAGGAACAGCGTCGGGACCCCGGCTTCAAATACCTTCGGAGTTTTCCCCAGAATCGCAACCCGCCCTTGCCAATCCTCCGGCACATCCGTTTCAGATACACCAGCACATCCTCTCTCATCGCTCCCTCTCCAGTATCCGCATCAGTGCGCGGGCCAGTTTGCCGCTGTCGTGCCGCCAGGGGCGGGCCGGGTCCACCAGGTCAGCGGTATGGAGGATGTACGGAGCGCCTGTCGGGACCTCCAGCGCGGGGTGCTCCACGCCCTCGGGCAGCCGGTCGGCGTAGGCGAAGTTGTCATTGGCCAGGACCATTGGGAAGAGGCCCGGGCCTACATGCCGCTCCAGCGCGGCCACGTGGTCGCCGACGGTGTAGCCATCGGTCTCGCCCCGCTGGGTGGCCACGTTGCAGACGTAGACCCGAACCGCGCGGGTGGCCGCAACCGCCTGGGCAATGTCCCGTACCAGCAGGTTGGGCAGAACACTGGTATAGAGAGAGCCCGGCCCAGCGACGACCAGGTCGGCCTCCAGAATGGCCCGCACGGCCCGAGGGTAGGCTGGAACGTCGTCCGGCTCCAAATAGACCCGCTCAATGGTCCCGCCGGTCTGCGTGATAGTGGATTCCCCAGCCACCCGCCGGACCCCGGCCTCAGCGGTCTCCTCCCGCAGGTCGCCCATCAGCGTTACGTCGTGCAGGGTGCTGGGCAGCACTTCCCCACGGATCGCCAGGACACGGCTGGATTCCAGAATCGCCCGCTCAAAGGAGCCGGTTACTTCGGCCATCGCGGTGATGAAGAGATTGCCGAAACTGTGGCCATCCAGGCCCGCATCGGCACCCGCTGAGGGGAACCGGTATTGAAAGAGTTGAGTGATTAACCCCTCATCGTCTGCCAGAGCCGCGATGCAGTTGCGAAAATCTCCCGGAGGGAGGACGCCCAGAGCCCGCCGCAGGCGCCCGGAACTGCCACCGTCATCGGCAACGGTAACAATTGCGGTCAGATTAGAGGTGTAGGCTTTTAACCCCCGAAGCAGCGTGGCCAGCCCATGTCCCCCGCCAATGGCGACAATTTTCGGCCCTTGATTCCCCTGCCGCTGGCGGTACAGCGCTTCCACCACTTGCTGGCCGTCCCGAACAAAGGGGGCAAGAAGCGCCCGGTTCAGGCCGATCAGCCCTCCCGCCACCAGCCCCAGGCCGATCAGAATCAGAAGCGGGCCCCGGGCCCAGGGGGGCAGGAAGGCCAGCGAAACATAGCGGTAAATCTGGACAAACAGGGGAACCTGCCGGAACAGCAGGCCGGATCCCAGACCCACCAGAAGGAGGCCCAGGGCTACGATCAGCAGCCAGCGCTTGATGCCGATGCCAGGGACCAGCCATCTGAGAGAACCGCGCCATACCTTTGGTGCCGACATCCCCGATTCCCTGTTCCTTTACCAACAGGATTACCCCAAAAAGAGCCCTGTTGCCCCGCTCTTTTTCTACTACAACTACGCCGATTTGTCAACCAGACCGAGGTTTCAAACACGAGTTAGGAGAGGGAGGACAATGGCCAGGAAGATAGCGAGGGCCTCTTCCACCATCCGCTCCCAATCTCGGACCGAAAGCGACCATTGCGGATGGCTCCCCAGATGGAGGCGAATCACAAAATGAATCCCTTGGATGCGGCCACGCTCGTTGCGGGTATCTGGGCAGCGATTGCGGTCAGGCGGAGAGAGCGGGCTTTCAGAATCACCTGACCGATTTCGGCAGCCTGATCGGCAAAGGCTTCGCCATCAAAGAGCCATCGCAGAAAGAGAGACATCTGGATGGAACGCATGGAATACCTCCCGACAACCGATGAGGTTTCCCCCGATATTCCCGCAATCCGATGCCCCGCGCCAGTTGTCCCAACTTATGTCCGAACCTCAGCGCATGGCCTTGACAAAATACCTCAGTCGGTGTAAAATAGCCTTACTTTCCAACTATCAACTGAAACCTGGAAATTCCCTTCACCGCAAGCGCTGAGACAGGGGCTCAAGCGCTTTGTTTGTGTTTACCCCAACAGCGTCGGATTGAGGGGGTGGGAAGGGGGCTGCATGAAATATCTGGATGATTCGGCCGAAATTCAGAATTTCGTCTCTTTACGGATCAGCCTGGCCTCACCAGAGGAGATTCGTTCCTGGTCATACGGTGAAGTAACCAAGCCGGAGACCATCAATTACCGCCGCCTGCGTCCGGAAAAGGACGGTCTTTTCTGCGAGGCCATCTTTGGACCCACGCGGGATTGGCAATGCTACTGCGGCAAGTACAAAAATATCCGCTATCGGGGCATTATCTGCGACAAGTGCGGCGTGGAAGTTACCCGCTCCTCCGTCCGCCGGGAGCGCATGGGTCATATTGAACTGGCGGCTCCCGTTGCCCACATCTGGTACACCCGACAGACCCCCAGCATCCTTGGCATCCTCCTGGACGTTTCCCGCCGAAATCTGGACCGGGTTCTGTATTTTGCCCAGTACGTCATTACTTCTATAGATGAAGAGGCACGCCAGAAGGCACTCCGACGGCTAAAGGAGGAATACGAGCAGAATCGGCGGGAACTGGAGGAGAAGGCTAGTGGGGCTATTGCGTCCCTGCAGGAGCGGCTGGCCGAGGAGCGCGCCCGGTTGGAGACGGAAATGGCCACCCTCCGCGCCCGGTTTGAGGAGCGGCTCAACAACGAGACCGAAGCGCTAATGAAAGAGGCACAAAGCCTGCGCAAGCGCCTGGAGGAGCGCCAGGGCTCCGCCGTTCGTACCCCGGTGATCCTGAAAGCGACCGGCGCCCTCATCGCTGAGGCCGGAGAGATCATCGGGCGGGAACACCTGAGCCTCCTGAGCCGCCTCATCCAGGAGGAACTGGAGCATCTGGAAGGCCGCCTCCGAGCCGAGGAAGAACAGGAACTGGCCCCACTGCTGGCCGATCTGGCCCACTGGCAGGAATCTGTTGCCGAGGGAATCGCTCAGATTCAGGAACAGCTGGCCCGGGAGATAGAGAATCTCCGGGCCCGCTTTGAGGACGAGCAGGAGGAATTGCTGAGTCTGGCTCCGCTTCAATTCCTCACCGAGGCCCGCTTGCGGGAATTGAAAAGCAAATGGGGCCAGGTCTTCCGCGCTGGAATGGGAGCCGAAGCCCTCTACGAAATTCTCCACCGGATGGACCTGGACAGGATGGCTCAGGAGTTGTGGAACGAGGCACGCAATGACCCATCCAAACAGCGGCGGAAGAAGGCCATCCGCCGCCTGCGGGTGGTGGAGGCGCTGCGCAAGAGCGGCAACCGCCCCGAATGGATGATTCTCACCGTCCTGCCGGTCATCCCGCCGGACCTGCGCCCGATGGTGCAACTGGACGGCGGACGGTTTGCCACTTCCGACCTCAATGACCTCTACCGGCGCGTCATCAACCGCAACAACCGGCTGAAACGGCTGATCGAACTGGGCGCGCCCGATGTCATCATTCGCAACGAGAAGCGGATGCTCCAGGAGGCAGTGGATAGCCTCATTGACAACAGCCAGCGGGGCAAGGCGCTCTCCCGTCGGGGCCAGCGGCAACTGAAATCCCTCAGCGATATGCTCCGGGGTAAAAAGGGACGCTTCCGCCGCAATCTCCTGGGCAAGCGAGTGGACTACTCCGGTCGTTCCGTTATCGTCATCGGCCCCCAACTGAAGCTCCATCAGTGCGGCCTCCCGAAGGAGATGGCGCTGGAACTCTATAAGCCCTTCGTTATCAGTAAACTGGTGGAATACAACTACGTCAGCAATGTCAAGGCGGCCCGCCGGTTCATTGAGCGTCAGCGGCCTGAGGTCTGGGAGATTCTGGAAGAGGTCATCCAGGACCGGCCGGTTCTCCTTAACCGCGCGCCCACCCTGCACCGGCTGGGGATCCAGGCCTTTGAGCCCGTCCTGGTGGAGGGGAAAGCCATCCAGATTCACCCGCTGGTCTGCGTGGCCTTTAACGCCGATTTTGACGGCGACCAGATGGCCGTCCATGTCCCCCTTTCCGACATGGCGGTCCAGGAGGCCCGCCGCCTGATGCTGGCGACCCGCAACCTCCTCAAGCCTGCCGACGGCCAGCCCATCGTCGGGCCGACCAAAGATATGTGCCTGGGCATCTATTACCTGACGATGAAGACCCATGGGCCGCACCGGGGCGACGGTAAGTATTTCGCCGACCTGGATGAGGTGGAGATGGCCTACCTGTTGGGTTACGTGGACATCCATGCCCGCATCCGGGTCCGGCAGGTCTACGAGCATCAGCCCCCGCCGCCCCAGCCCGTGGAGACCACGGTGGGCCGTTGTCTCTTTAACCGCGTTCTTCCGGACGAACTCCGGTTTATCAACGAACCGATGGATAAGGGGAAACTGCAGGACCTGGTAGCCCTCTGCTACCGTCGCCTGGGGGAAGAGCGGACCACGGAGGTAGTGGACCAGATCAAGAACATCGGTTTCCACTACGCCACCCGCTCCGGCGTGACCATCGCCGCTACCGATCTGACTATTCCGGAGGAGAAGAGTCGCATCCTGGAAGAGGCAACCGCCCAGGTGGCGGAAGTGGAACGGCAGTACCAGCGGGGCTTGTTGACCGCGGAGGAGCAGTACGCCCGGACGATTGATCTGTGGAGTCGAGCGCGCGAAGAGGTTTCCAAAGCGGTCTCCCAAGCACTGGACCCGGAGGGGCCCGTGGCAATTATGGCCCAGTCCGGTGCCTCCAAGGGCGGCTTCGGGCCGATCTCCCAGCTGGCGGGTATGCGCGGTCTGATGGCCGACCCGTCTGGCCGCATCATCCCACTGCCCATCCGTTCCAACCTGCGGGAAGGACTGACCACCCTGGAATACTTCATCAGCACCCACGGCTCCCGTAAGGGTCTGGCAGATACGGCCCTGCGTACCGCTGACGCGGGCTACCTCACCCGTCGTCTGGTGGATGTGGTGCAGGATGTCATCATCAACGCCTACGATTGCGGAACCCGCAGTGGTATCTGGATTCGTCGGGACGACGATGTAGGCGGTCAGACCATGGCAGAGCGGCTGGTGGGCCGCATTGCCGCCGCACCCGTTGTCCATCCCCAGACAGGAGCAGTCATCGTCGCCCAGAACCAGGAGATTGACGAGGAAGCGATGGAGGTAATAGAGGCCGCCGGGATCAACGAGGTGTTCGTCCGTTCGCCGATGACCTGCGCCCTGCAGCGGGGTATCTGCGCCCTCTGCTACGGGCGGGACCTGGGCCGGGGCACCCTGGTCCACATCGGGACGGCGGTCGGCATCATCGCGGCCCAGTCCATCGGCGAGCCGGGTACCCAGTTAACCCTGCGGACTTTCCACACCGGCGGTGTCGCGGCAGGGGGCGACATCACCACTGGTCTCCCGCGCGTGGAGGAACTCTTTGAAGCCCGCAAGCACCCCAAGGGCGAGGCCGAAATCTCGGATATTGATGGGATCGTCCATATCGTCAACGAGGACGGACGTCGCAAAGTCATCGTCAGCAAGAGCGAGACGTTCACGGATGAATACTCGGTCCCTCCAGGCTGGACGATTCTGGTCTCAGACGGAGACGTGGTCAACGCCGGTGAACCGATCGCCCGGCAGGGGACAGAGGAGGAACCGGGTGAGCAGATGCTGGCCCGCCATCGGGGCACCGTCCACCGGGATGGCCGTCAGGTCCGGGTAACCTACGAGCGGCGAGATGAACGAGAGTACGAAGTCCCGCCCGCGGTCCGGCTGCTGGTGGCGGAGGGGCAGTATATCAAGGCGGGAACACAACTGGTGGAAGGGTCCCGGAATCCCCACCGTATCCTTCAGGTCCTGGGTCGGGAAGCGGCACAGATGTACATCCTCTCCGAGGTCCAGAAGGTTTACCGCTCCCAGGGTGTCAACATCAACGACAAACACTTTGAGGTCATCATCCGTAAGATGCTGGGCAAGATGCAGGTGGTGGACCCCGGCGATACGGATCTCCTTCCGGGCGATCTGGTGGACCGGCTGGCCCTGCAGGAGATCAACCGTCGGGCCATCGCCGAGGGGAAGCAACCGGCCAAGGCGCGGGCCGTCCTCCTGGGTGTGACCAAGGCCGCGCTGGCAACGGACAGTTTCCTCTCCGCCGCGTCTTTCCAGCACACTATTCGGGTTCTGGCCAAAGCGGCAGTAGAAGGCCAGAAGGATATGCTCTACGGCCTGAAGGAGAACGTCATCATCGGGAAATTGATCCCGGCAGGCACCGGCTATCGGGGCGATTCGCCAGATTCCGATGGTCCGATCCCCTCCTACGAGGGCATCCCGTTGCGGCCAGCGGCTCTCTCGGCTCCACCTCCGCCCTTCCTAATGATGAAGGAAAAAGGGCCAAAGGAAGAAGGTCTGGCCGCGCTGGAAGAGGAACTGGAGAAACTGATCACCGGAGAAGGGAGCGAATCCCTCACGACGATGACCCCGGACTTGCTGGAAGAAGACGAAGAGTATGAATACGAAGATGTGGGGGAGGATCAGGAGAGCGACGAAGAGGACGTAGTCGACTGATCGTGGAATAAGGGGAGAGGCCTCAGGGCGACCCTTTCCGGGTCGCCCTGTTTTGTTTCCCACAGAGGGATCATTTGTCTCGCTTATCTGTTTGCAGTATAATCGTTCCTGAGAGGGCTCATCCGGCCTTCAGCCAGAGGCAACCGTTCACGATGACCAAAGGGGGCACGATGGCGACCAATCTTTTGCGCAACGGCGACTTCGAGCGCGGATGGGAGGGGACCCATCACCGATGTGTCGTTTACCCGGTGGGTGGGACTCCCTATGAACGAGACGCAGGTGAAATCGCCTGTCCTGCAGGCTGGACCGCCTGGTACCGGCACGGGATGCCCGTGGAGCACGACCCGCAGAACACCGTTGGCTGGGCAGCGCCGGAAATCCGACCCTGCGGCCTGATCCCCGACCCGGTACGGGTCCGGAGTGGGCAGTATGGATGCCTGGTCTTCACCTTCTCTCGTATCCACGATGCCGGGCTCTTCCAGCGAGTCAACGTGGCGCCCGGAACCCGGCTGCGGTTGACCGCCTATGCTCACGCCTGGAGCAGCGGCGGATGGGGCGACCCGAACTGCGACAACCCCCGCTACAGCGCCGGGGCAGGCACCAATCCGTTCTACGCCGAGGAGGGGACCACGGGGCTCTCGGACGACCTGCGCAACTTCACCTTCCGAGTAGGGATCGATCCTACCGGCGGTACCAGCCCCTATGCCCCAACCGTCGTTTGGGGAAAGGGAGCCCATATCTACAACGCCTACCGCCCGGTCCCACCAGTGGAGGTTACGGCCCAGGGCCAGACGGTAACGGTCTTCCTCCGCTCCCGCTGTCTCTGGCCTTTCAAGCACAACGATGCCTACTGGGACGATGTGGTCCTGGAGGTGGTCAGCCCAATGCCTCAGGTGCAGTTAACGGCGGAGCCCGCCTCCCCGGAAGTCGGGCAGACGGTCCGGGTAACAGCCCAATCCGACCAACCCCTGACAGGATTGACGCTGCGCGTTACCGGGCCAGACGGCACGCTGCTGGCCGTAACCCCGGCCGGGCCCGATGCCAGCCCGCCCTATCGCTGGAATTTCATCCCCCAGAAGGCCGGAGACCATTCGCTGGCATTACTGGCCGAGGGGATGGCCACTCCTCTGGCTCAGATGACCCTCATCGTTCGCCCCCGGGTCTGGGGATTGCCCCGAGAGCAATACGAGCGAACCTACGTTCTGCTCCCGCCCGGTGCTGGTGTGGAATGGGTACGGGCGATTCTGGAGAGCGGGGCCTGGGATCGGTACCGATGGACTATCGGCGGCAGCGCCGACGACGCGGGCATCGGGGCCCTGCTGAGCAAGAGGGTTATCGCCATCAATCCCCAGCAGTGGCCCGGCGACCTGGAGGCCTTTTTCCGGCAGTACTATCCCGGTACCCGCTTTGTCCCGCTGGTGGCAGCAACGCCGGAGGAACTGCGGCGAAAACTGGCACAGATGTAGGGAATGGGGTGCGCCGGGCGGCGCCAGCCGCCCGGCGCCCTTCGCGGCTTAAGGGGTAGAATAGGAGCGGACGGATAGCCGCTTCATCAGCCTGGCTGGGAGGTTATCCCGATTCTCCAGGGTTACCTTCACCGTTCGGGCCTGGGGCAACCGGGCCCGAACATCGGCCAGGAGTTCTGGACGAACTACCGCCAGAGCGAGCCGGAAGCCCCCGGCCCTGAGGATGTCCACCCCCACTGCCCATCCGCTCCCTTCCAACTCCAGGGGGCCCACTTCGTCCACCACCAGCAGGTCGCAGGGAGTGCTGTGGGCCAGAACGTCCGCTCCCCAGGATAACACCTCGGGATCAAAGTGAAATCGGCCCACCGGGACACCGCCCGGGCCGGAAAGGGTTAACGGTCGGCAAAGACCGGTCCGGACGTCCATCACCGTCCGCCGATCTCCATCCTCCCGCAGGGTTAGCAGGCCGGCACAGGAGAGGCCCATCTCCCGGGCCCGTGCAATGGTTCGGAGACAGAGAGTGGTTTTCCCGACCCCTCGGGGGCCGGTAACCAGGAAGATCCGGGAATGGTTATGTCCATGCATGTCCAAGCTCAGTACCTGGATGGGTTGCGTTCCGTGGTAACCGTCGGGGTGCACGCCGTGGTGGTGGACCCGGCGCCGGAGGAAGGGGGAGCGGGAACGGGTATGAGCGCGCCGCAGTTATTGGTAGCCGCGCTGGCGGCCTGCATTCTGGCGTTCATTGCCCGTTCCTGTCAACTCCATGACATCCCCCTGAAGCACCTGAAGGTAGAACTGGATTTCACGATCGCAAGTGCCCCTCGCCGTATCGGGCGCATTGTCGCCCATGTGCGGATGGAGCCCGAACCACCGGAGGAAGTCCGGCGCCGTCTCTTGGCCGTAGCCCGGCGAGCGACGCTGCTGAACACGCTGGCCTGTCCACCTGAGATCACCCTGCAATTTGAGTAGGCAATATGGCCAGTCAACCGGCATCGGACCGGCCGGGCGGCCTGGGTTCCGTGTCGGTTGGAGGGGGCTGTAATGCCGCTGCCGCTTCGCGCGTCAGCCGCCTCCGGACCTCTGGCGGAATCGGCCATCCGATGGCCTCCATAGCCAGCAGTACCCCACCAACGACCGGGGGAACTTCCAGAAGAACCGGACGGACGCCGGGAGCAACGGCCCGGACGGTCTCGTAGAGTGTATCCAGCAAGAGGGGAATAGCGGAACGGAAGAGGCCCCCGGCCAGCACCAGGTCAAACTCCTCGTTTTCCATCCCCAGTCGGCGGATGACCACGATGGCTCCACCGCCCAGTTCCCGTCCAGCCCGCAGGACCACCTCCCGCGCCGCTTGGTCTCCGGCCTCCGCCTCTTCCATCAGGGTCTGCACCACCTCGGCGACCAGCGGGAAGAGGTTATAGCGCCAGCGGCTGACTCCTTCCAGCAGGTCAGAGAGGTCAGCGGCGCCGACCAGGCGGACCAGCCGGTCAGAGAGGGCTGTAGCGGGCCCCCGTCCGGTATAGGCCCGGGCGACCGCATGAAGCGCGGCCTGAGCCAGGTCGGGAGCGCTCCCCCAATCGTCAAAGGGGTAGCCCAGGCCCAGCGTTCGGGCAGTCTCCCCCCGCCGGTTCCGCCCAGCAACAGTGGTGCCGGTCCCGGCGACAATCACCACCCCCCAGGGCTCCCGGGCTCCAGCCCGCAGGGCGACGAAAGTGTCGTTGACCAGGACCGCTGGTCCGGAGAGGCCTAAACTCTCTACCAGCGGGCGCAGCCGACTCTCATCCGAGGGCCAATCCAGGCCAGCCAGGCCGTAAGCGGCCGCCGTAACCTCCTGCGGTACAGTCTGGGCCGCCGCGAGCGCTTCTTCTACTGCCTGCCGGAGCGCCGTCTGCGCGCCCGCCAGCCCCACTCCCTCCCAGTTCCCCGGCCCTGCCCGCCCGACACCGAGGACCTCCCCGGCCTCGTTCGCGACCAGGGCGTGGGTCTTCGTCCCTCCGGCGTCCACTCCCACAAACCGCATATTTTCCCTCCCAGAGACGAGGACAAGCGCTGGGAGCCTTTCAAAAATTCAGGTTCCCGAGAACTGCCAACGCCGTAGCGTAGGCCGCCAGGCCTACAGGATGCAGGCTGACAACCTGTGCTATGCGACCTTCGGCGTTTTACAGATACGCGTTGAATGGACGAACGCTGCCCGCTATCGGATAAGGATACGCGCCGTATCCCCGTTTATCCGGGTTCCTTCGCGTCCATCGCCAGAATCCGCCGCAGGAACTGGCCAGTGTAACTGGCCTCCACCTGTGCCACCTCTTCGGGCCGGCCCTCAGCCACCACCCAGCCCCCAGCATCGCCTCCTTCGGGGCCCAGGTCTATGATCCAATCCGCCACCTTGATGATGTCCGGATGGTGCTCTATGATGACCACCGTGTTGCCCGCATCCACCAGCCGGTTCAGGACCGCCACCAGTTTGTCCACGTCTGCCGCATGAAGCCCCACGCTGGGCTCATCCAGGACGTAGAGGGTTCGTCCGGTAGCGATTTTGGAGAGTTCCCGCGCCAGTTTCACCCGTTGGGCCTCCCCGCCGGAGAGCGTGGGCGCGGGCTGGCCCAGCCGGATATAGCCCAGCCCCACGTCCTGCAACGTCTGCAACTTGCGCCGGATGGCCGGGAAGGCGGCGAAAAACTCCGCTGCCTCGTCTACCGTCATATCCAGTACCTCGGCAATGTTCTTTCCTTTGTAACGAACCTGAAGCGTCTCCCGATTGTAGCGCTGGCCGTGGCAGACGTCGCAGGGGACGTAGACGTCGGGCAAAAACTGCATTTCAATGCGCAGGACGCCGTGCCCCTCGCAGGCTTCGCAGCGGCCCCCCTTCACGTTGAAGGAGAACCGCCCGGCCCGGTAACCGCGGATTTTGGAGTCCGGCAGCGAGGCGAAAAGGTCGCGGATGGGTGCAAAGAGACCAGTATAGGTCGCCGGATTGGAGCGGGGCGTCCGCCCGATGGGAGATTGGTCTATGTTGATGACTTTATCGATGTGCTTTGTCCCCTCAATGGTGTCGTGCTCTCCGGCAGGCTCGCGGGCACCATGGAGGATCTGCGCCAAGCGGCGGTAGAGGACGTCCACCAGCAGGGTGGATTTCCCGGAGCCAGAGACGCCGGTGATGCAGACGAACATCCCCAGCGGAATGCGGACGTCTATGTTTTTCAGGTTGTGTTCCCGCGCGCCCCGAACCACCAGGAACTGGCCGTTGCCGGGGCGACGGCGATGGGGGACGGGAATCCGCCGTCGTCCAGAGAGGTATGCCCCCGTCAGGCTGAGAGGGTGGTTCAGGACATCCTCCAAGGTCCCGGCGACGACCACTTCGCCCCCTTTCTCCCCGGCTCCGGGCCCCAGGTCAATGATCCAGTCGGCGGCGCGGATCATCGCCTCGTCGTGCTCCACCACCAGGAGTGTGTTCCCCAGGTCCCGCATCGCTTGCAGGGTGCGAATGAGCCGGTGGTTGTCCCGCATATGCAGGCCCACGGTCGGCTCGTCCAGGACGTAGAGGACCCCGGTCAATTGGGAGCCGATCTGCGTTGCCAGGCGGATACGCTGGGCCTCTCCACCGGAAAGGGTGTCGGCCGTCCGGTCCAGCGTCAGGTAGTCCAGCCCGACGTCCACCATAAATTGCAACCGGGAGCGGACCTCTTTCAGAATCCGGTCGGCGATGATGCGTTCCTTCTCGGTCAGCCGCCCTTCCAGTTCGTTCAGCCAGGCCAGGAGTTGGCTGGCGGGCCAGCGGGTCAGTTCGTAGATGTTCTGGCCACCTACAGTGATGGCCAGCGCCTCGGGCCGCAGACGCGCGCCGCCGCAGGCCGGGCAGGGGCGGCGGGTCATGAATTCTTCTATTTTAGCGCGGATGTAGTCGGACGTGGTCTCCCGGTAGCGGCGCTGGAGGTTGGGGATGATGCCTTCAAAGGGAGTGCGGTAGATGCGCCGCCCGCCGTCCCGCGCGGTGTAGGTGATGGGAATCTCTTCGCCACCACTCCCGTAAAGGATGAGGTTCCGCTGGGCCGGGGTCAGTTCCCGCCAGGGGACGTCGGTGGGGATGCGGTAGTGGCGAGCAGCGGCCTCCAGCAGTTGCCAGTAATAGCCGTCGTGGTCGTCGGTGTTCCAAGCAACGATGGCCCCTTCCTCCAGCGAGAGGTCCGGGTTGGGGACGATAAGGTCCGGGTCCAGTTCGGTCCGGGTCCCCAGCCCCTGGCAGGTCCGGCAGGCGCCGTGGGGACTGTTGAAGGAGAACGTCCGCGGCTCAATCTCCGGCAAACTGATCCCGCAGACTGGGCAAGCCAGGTGTTCGGAGTAGAGAAGGTCGCGCGGGGGGTCAGAAGAAACGTCGTTGATGACAACAATGCCGTCGCCCAACCGGAGGGCTGTCTCCACCGAGTCGGTCAGGCGGGTGCGAAAGTCCGCGTCGGACTCTTCGGGGACGATGAGTCGGTCCACCACCGCCTCAATCGTGTGGAGTTTGTACCGGTCCAGTTCTATCTCCTCGTCCACGTCCCGGACGACACCGTCTACCCGAACGCGAACGAACCCGGCCTTGCGGACATCTTCCAAGACCGACTGGTGGTGGCCCTTGCGGTCCCGGACCAGGGGGGCCAGGACCTGGAAGCGGGTGCCTGGCGGCAGGGCGAGGACCGCATCCACGATCTGCTGGGCTGATTGTCGGGTTACCTCGCGGCCGCACTGGGGGCAGTGGGGGAGACCGATGCGGGCATAGAGAAGCCGGAGATAGTCATAGATTTCGGTGACAGTGCCCACGGTGGAGCGGGGGTTGTGGGAGACGCCTCGCTGGTCAATGGAGATGGCAGGGGAGAGGCCCTCAATGGAGTCCACATCGGGCTTCTGCATCTCCCCCAGGAACTGGCGCGCGTAGGCGGAGAGGGACTCCACGTAGCGGCGCTGTCCCTCGGCAAAGATGGTATCAAAAGCCAGGGAGGACTTCCCCGAACCGGAGATGCCGGTGATGACGACCAGGCGGTTGCGGGGAATCTCCACGGTAATATTTTTGAGATTGTGTTGCCGGGCGCCCCGGACAATGATCCGATCCATGGTTCACCTGTGGCGAACAGATATTTTAACATGGGTTTATCCAATCAGCAATGGGGTATGAAGAGCTTGGACATCAGTGAGACCCCTTCCCTGCGTGGATTTGACAGGCGGCGAAAACGGTGATAGACTGATAACCATCCCACGCGGAGCGAGCGGAGGCATCGGTGGAGGCGTTCTATTGGGTTCTGCCCTCTCTGCTGGCCGGGCGGCCCGGGCCGCAGGTTGCCCCGTGGGACCTGAAGGAACTCTGGGCAGCGGGATTCCGCACAGTCGTCTCGCTGGTTCCGGTGGAAAGCGAGCCCATCCGGGCGGCGGGCTTCCGCCACCTCCTGGTTCCACTGAACGGAGGGCTGGCCTTTCTCCCCCCGATGCGGCAGCGCCTGGCGCAGCAGATGGAGCCGGTGATTGATTTCGTGGCTGGAGAGATTGCCGCCGGTCGCCCCACCCTGGTCCACTGCCGCCAGGGGAATGACCGTACCGGTGCGGTCCTGGCCGGTTACCTGATCCGCTACCAGGGCCTGAACCCCGAGGAAGCCATCCGTCGGCTGCGGGAAGCCAACCCCCGCGCCCTGCGCTCGCTGGGATTCAAACAACTGGTGAAACGCCTGGCCGACTTTCCGCATGGGAACCGATAACGTCCGTGTCCATCCACGTTCATCCGCGTCTCACTTCCCGCCCCACCTGGCCCTGCTGGTGGGTGTTCTGGCCGCCTCCACCGCCTCGCCCATCATCCGGCTGGCCCAGGCGGAAGTGGACTCGCTGGCGATCGCCGCCTGGCGGCTCACTCTGGCTTCCCTTATCCTGGCACCGATTGCGCTGACAGCCCAGCGGGAGGAACTGCGCCGCCTGACCCGGCGAGATGGGCTCTTGATGCTGGCTTCCGGCGCTATGCTGGCCCTCCACTTCGCCACCTGGATTTCCTCCCTGGCCTACACCTCTGTGGCGGCCTCGGTCGTCCTGGTGAGCACCAGTCCCCTCTTCGTGGGCCTGGGGTCGTTCCTGATCCTGCGGGAACGGCTGAGCCGCTCTCTGCTGGTCAGCCTGGCTGTGGCCACGCTGGGGTCCATCATCATCGGTATGAACGATTGGGGACAGGGCACCCACCGGCTGACCGGAGACCTGCTGGCGCTGGCCGGGGCGCTTTCCGTGGCAGGCTATTTTCTCATCGGGCGACGGCTACGAGCCCGCCTCTCTCTGCTGGCCTACGTCTTTCCCGTCTATGCCACCGCCGCCGCTGTCCTGCTGGCCGTCGCTATGCTGACGCGCGTTCCCCTGGGAGGATACCCCCCGGTCCACTGGCTTTGGCTGCTTCTGCTGGCAGTGGGGCCACAGATTACGGGCCATTCTTCCCTGAATTGGGCCCTCCGTCACCTCCCAGCCACTTATGTAACGCTGGCGATCCTAGGAGAACCGGTCGGCTCCAGCATCCTGGCCTGGATCATCCTGGGGGAAACGCCTGGTGTTGCGACCCTGATCGGGGGCGTGCTGGTCCTGACCGGCATCGCCATCGCTACCCGCCCGGAATGACCGCCTGACCGATGGCAGGAGGATCCGTAGCGCAGGCTACATTCACAGGTGGGGCGGTGTGCGCTACAGAGCCGATGGCGCAAATCCTAACGGAAGCGATACGCGATGGCTGAACCCGGCGAACCGCTGACTGAACGGGAACTGGAAATTCTCCGCTACGTTGCCACCGGCGCTTCTAACAAAGAGATCGCCCACCGGCTACACATCAGTACCAACACGGTCAAGGTCCATCTGCGGAACATCTTCACCAAATTGGAGGTGGTTTCCCGCACCGAGGCGACGATGGTCGCCGTGCGCCGGGGATGGGTCGCCGTGGGGGAAGTGCGCACCGTCAGCGAGGAGGAACCGGGCGCGGAAGCGCTGCAGGCCCCCATAACCGCTCCTGCGGCGCCCGAACCCCCTCTCCCCTGGTACCGTCGGGTGTTCCTGATGGTAGCGGCGCTGATCGCCCTGGCGGCCGCGGCCCTCGCCTGGCCTCGTCCGGTCCCTTCGGCTCCCCCTGCCGCCGGAGTCCTCCCCTCCCGGAGCGAAGCGGCGACCATGAGCGCGGGCCGCCGCGCCGCATCCCGGTGGGTGGAGCGGGCCCAGATGCCCACCCGGCGGGCCTGGCTGGCGGCGACGGCGTGGGAGCGGCGCCTGCTGGCCATTGGCGGAGAGACACCGGAGGGAATCACCGACGCAGTGGAAATCTACGACCCTGCCACAGATACCTGGGCGCGCGGTACGCCCAAACCAACCCCCGCTGCCTACATTGGCGCCGCCGTTCTGGGAAACCGGGTCTTTGTCCCGGGAGGATGCACCGCCGACGGCGCGGCTCTCTCTGTCTTGGAGGTCTACGATCCCGCCGCCGATACCTGGGCAACCGCCGCATCGCTCCCCCGGCCCCTCTGTGGCTACGCGCTGGCCGTCTATGGAGACCGCCTCTACCTCTTCGGCGGCACCGACGGCCGGGCCTACCTGGATACCGTCTACGCCTACGACCCTCAGGCCAACCGCTGGGAAGAGCAGGCCACGATGCCCATAGCGCAGGCGTTGGCGGCCGCGGCCCCGCTGGAAAACGCAGTCTACGTAGTGGGCGGATATCGCGCTGGCCAGGAGCAGACCACCTGTGCCGTCTACCACCCAGCGCGGCGGACCTGGTCGTCCTGTGCTCCTCTCACCCTGCCCCGGGGTGGCCTGGGACTGATCCCTTTCAGTGGTCAACTCTACGCTGTCGGCGGCGGAGGCTGGGGAGGTTATCTGGGCTTCAACGAACGATACGACCCGGCCCAGGCCCGCTGGATGCCGGTGGAGACCCCCCTCCTGGGCGAATGGCATGGAGTGGGGGTGGTCCTGGTAGACCTGACCATTTACGCCGTCGGCGGCTATAGCGATGATTATCTCAGCCTGACCCTGGCCTTTGAGCCACTCCCGTTCCGGATCTTCATCCCGGCTACGGAACGATAAGGCAGTGGCTGGGAAGCCACACTGGAGATGAGCCATCTCGTTTGTTGCGGCGGCGCGGCCGCCGCAACAATGTTTACCCTGATGTTGGGAGGTCCCGATGTACGCCATCCTGAAGCGACTGGTCTGCACATTGTTTCCGCTCCTGGTCCGGGCGCGGGTAACGGGGGAGGAAAACTTCCCACCCAGCGGCCCCTACATCCTGGCGACTAACCACCTCTCCGTCTTTGACCTCCCACTGATTATGATGGTCTGCCCCCATACGGTGCGCGCGTTCGCTGCCTCCAAGCACCGCCGTAACCCGTTCTACTTCCTTCTCCTCAGTGCAGCCGGCTCCATCTGGGTCCGGCGAGGGGAAATAGACCGAGAGGCGCTGCGCGGTGCCTTTGAGGTCCTCAAACGGGGGGAAGTCCTGGGGATGGCCCCGGAAGGCACCCGCGCCCGTAAAGTCTATGCCCTTCAGCCGGGGAAGACCGGCGCGGCCTATATCGCCACCCGTGCCGACGTCCCCATTGTCCCCGTGGGACTGACCGGGACCGAAAAGGTTAAGGAGAACCTCCCCCGCCTGCGTCGCACCGACGTAACCATTACCATTGGCGAGCCATTCCGCCTGCCGGAGAGCGGACGGGTGCGCGGGCCCAAACTGGACGAATACACTGACCTGATCATGCGCCGCATCGCGGCGCTCCTCCCGCCCGAATACCGAGGAGTCTATGGCTGAAAACCGACCCTACACCCTCCATGTCGTCTCCCACACCCACTGGGACCGGGAATGGTACCGCACCTACCAGCAGTTCCGCTTCCGGCTGGTCCACCTGGTGGCAGAACTGGTGGACATCATGGAGCGGGACCCCGCCTACCGCTATTTCCTCCTGGACGGGCAGACAGTGGTCTTGGAGGACGTGGTAGATGTCCGGCCCGACCTGGAAGGTCGCCTGCGGCGACTGATCGGAGAGGGACGGCTCTTCATCGGCCCCTGGTTCGTTCTGCCGGACGAGTTCCTGGTGAGCCCTGAAGCGCTGGTGCGCAACCTCCTCTTGGGCGACCGCATCGCCCGCGCCTGGGGCGCGAAGATGACCATCGGCTACCTCCCCGATACCTTCGGGCACATCTCCCAACTCCCTCAGCTCCTGCGCGGGTTCGGGATGGATACCGCTGTCCTCTGGCGCGGCGTCGGGGAGGCTCCCACGGAGTTCCGCTGGGCTGCCCCCGATGGTTCCGAAGTCCTAGTCAGTTACCTGCGGGATTCCTACAGCAACGCCGCTCACCTTCCGGGGGACGAAGCGGGCTTCGCCGCCGCGCTGGCAGCGGAGCGGGACCGCCTGGCCCCCCATGCTGCCACCTCCCACCTGCTCCTGATGCAGGGCACTGACCACATGTTCCCCCGAGCCGACCTCCCACGCCTTCTGGAAGCCGCCGACCGGGTCCTCCCCGACCAGGTCATCCATTCCAGCCTCCCGGACTACGTCGCGGCAGCGCGGGCCGAACTGGGAGAAGAGGGTATCCGCCGCCTGCCCCTCCGCAACGGCGAGATGCGCGACCCCTCCCGCGCTCACCTCCTCCCTGGCGTCCTCTCGGCCCGGATGGGGATCAAACAGCGCAACCACGCCTGCCAGACATTGCTGGAACGCTGGGCCGAACCGTTCTCTGCCCTGGCTGCTCCCTCGCTGGCCCCCTTCCTCCGACGAGCATGGAAGTACCTCCTGGAAAACCACCCCCACGACTCCATCTGCGGCTGTTCGGTGGACCCGGTCCATCGGGAGATGCAAACCCGCTTTGACTGGTGCCAACAGATTGGCGAGGAAGTTACCCAGACGGCACTGGAGGCCATCGCCGCGCAGGTGGACACGCGAGGGGAAGGGGCCGTCGCGCTGGTGGTCTTCAACCCGTCCTCCACGCCCCGCACCGATCGGATCGTCGCCGCTGTCTCTCCGCCGGTGGACCCCGAGGGGAGCGTGCTGATCGGGCCGGATGAACACTCCGTTCCCTTCCATGTCCTGCGCCATACGATAGGCGCGGAGATGGAGTGGACCTTTGACCGAGAGACAATGCGGCAGATGACCGCTATGGCCCTGGCCGGTGGTGGGGTCGTCTATGGCGACCGGGTGGTGCGGGGAATGAGCGTCTGGCGGGAAGGGGAGACAGGCCGGTTGACCCTTTCTGTTGGGCGGGGGACGGCGGGCACTCCTCCCGAGCATCTGGCCGACGCCGTCGCCGCCCTCCAGGCCCTGCTGGAGGATGAGACGGTGCAACAGTTCATCGTCCGAGTGCGGGAGGACGAGGCACTGGAGGTTGCCTTCGTTGCCCGGGACGTGCCCCCTCTGGGCTATGCCACGTACCGCTGGGCTTCCTGTGAACGACCGGGTGGCGCCAAATGCCCCTTGCGCTCCGAACGCCCCGACGAACTGGCCATCGAAAACGAATGTCTCCGAGTAGAAGCCGACCCGCAGACGGGCCTGCTGACAGTCTCCGACAAAGAGACCGGGCTGGTCCTTGCCAGTACCCATCGCTTCGTGGACGGCGGCGACCGAGGGGACGAGTACAACTACTGCCCCCCGGAGGAGGACCTGCTGGTGGACCGACCCGCCGTCCCGCCAGTCATCCACCGGGAGGCCGACGCGCTGGGGGAGAGCCTGGTGATAGAGATGACCTACCGGGTGCCGGAGGCGCTGGCTCCGGAGCGGAGTCGTCGCAGCAAGCAGTATATAGACCTCCCTATCACCACCCGGGTTACGCTGACAGCGGGCCTGCGGCGGGTAGATTTCCAAACCGTGGTGGAGAACAATGCGCGGGACCACCGGCTGCGGGTCCATTTCCCAGTTCCTTTGGCAGCGGAGACGGCCTGGGTGGAGGGGCACTGGGACGTCGTAGCGCAGGCCCTCGGCAGTGGCACAAGCGGTCAGCCCGCGAGACCGGATTGGGCTGAACAGCCCGTCCCCACCCGCCCCCAGCGCGGCTGGGCCTGCCTCTCCGATGGCCACTTCGGGGTAACCGTTGCTGTCCGGGGCCTGCCAGAGGTGGAGGTAATGCAGGCTGAAAGCCTGCGCTCCGAGATCGCCCTGACCCTCCTACGGTGCGTGGGCTGGCTCTCCCGGGACGATTTCCCCTGCCGGGCCGGACATGCCGGACCAGCACTGGCCGTGCCGGAAGCCCAATGTCCGGGTCGCCACACCTTTCGCTACGCGCTGATCCTCCACACTGGAGACTGGCGGACGTCCTTCGCCGATGCCGATGCTTTCCAGACCGACCTGCGAGCCCTATCGGTGCCCGCTCACCCTGGGCCCCTCCCGCCGGTCCTCTCTTTTGCCCGCATAGACCCGCCAGCACTGCGCCTGAGCGCGCTGAAGCCCCCCGAAGAAGGCGAGGGGTTCATCCTGCGGTTGTGGAACATAGAGGACCATCCGGTGGAGGGGACGGTTCGCTTCTGGCGGCCCTTCGCGCGGGCCCTGCGGGTCAACCTGGCGGAGGAGGGGGAAGAGGTCCTGGCGACCCGCACCGACACCCTGCGCTTGACCGCTGGCGGTCGCCAGGTGATAACGGTGCGGATAATCGGCCTGTAGCCCGTCGCGCAAGATTCATCCTGCGCTCCCGTTTCCGGTTCCTCGCTGGAAAAGCAACCCTCCCGCAGATGGGGGCACCTGCGGGAGGGTTACTATACAAGGGCTTATTCGGGTCTCTTTTCCTTCAGGCGCGTGGCTTTTCCCTTCAGCCCTCGCATATAGTAGAGCCGCGCCCGCCGGACCTTCCCGTGCCGGGTGATTTCCACCCTCTCCACGCGCGGGGAGTAGAGGGGGAACGTGCGCTCCACGCCGATGCCATGGGCAGCAATGCGGCGAACGGTGAAACTGGCTCCGGCGCCGCTACCGCGCACCCGGATGACCATACCCTGAAAAACCTGCACCCGCTCCCGGCCTCCTTCCACAATCCGGGCATACACCCGTACTGTATCTCCTGGTCGCAGGTCGGGGATATTCGGGTTGCGCTCCAGTTGTCGGTTCAGTGATTCCAATAGGTCCATGGATTCACCCCTCTCTCCATCCACTGACTCAACGAGGGTGCATTATACCACAAGTCCGAAATCCGGCAAGGCCAGACCTTGGTTTGGACATGATAGGAAGCGAGGGATTGGACAGCGGCTTCCTGCTGCCGCCCAATCCCCTTAACCGCCCCTGCCCTTGGAGCTTGGCTTTTCAGCCCTCAGAAGCCCACCCTGGGGCTATTTGACAGAATCTCCATCCCGCAGTATAATAGGCCCGCCCGGTCGGGGAGACCGGGCACCATTGTGCATCAGGAGTGCGGATGGAACCGACAGGATTCCGACCCACATCCATCGCCGAACTCCGCCCCAAGATGCAACTGGAAGGCGTGGTCCGCAAGGTGGAACTCTACGGCGCCTTCGTAGACATCGGTCTGGAACGGGACGGGCTGATCCACATCTCCCAGTTGAGCGACAAGCCGGTCCACCGCGTTACCGACGTGGTCAAAGAGGGCCAGAAAGTTACCGTGTGGGTAACGCAGGTGGACCCCCGGCAGGGACGCATTGCTTTAACCCTGGTCAAACCCCCGGCCGTAGAATGGAAAGAACTGGCCGAGGGGCAAACACACACCGGCCGGGTGGTTCGGGTAGAGCGGTACGGACTGTTTGTGGACATCGGGGCCGAACGCCCGGGCCTCCTGCATATCCGGGAGATGGGGAGATTCAACCGACCGGATATGTATCGCGTGGGGGACGAGATTGAGGTGCGGATCCTGCACCTGGATCGGCGCAAAAAGCGGATAGACCTCGCATTGGCGGAAACAGAGATCCCTCCCCAGGAGCCCGAAGAGCCTCTCCCGAGCCCCATAGAACTGGCGTTTCGGCGGGCGATCGAAGAGGCCCAGCGGCGAAGCAGAACCCGCGCGATTGCCGCCCGGTAAAGCCAGACCCCACACCCGGCCGGGCAAGACGTGATTCCGATCCCGATGCTCTCGCGAGGCGCGCGGTCGCCGGAGTTCCTGGACCTGATGGAGAGGCAAGACGTGATTCTGATCCCGATGCTCTCGCGAGTCAGCCGCTGAGTCCTGTCGCTCTCTTCTTAAAACGCCCCTAACTGACAGCGGGCAATCCGAATCCCCAACGCCTCCGCCGCCGCCGAGACCTCCATTCGGGGGATGTTCAGCGTATCCGCAATCTCCCAGGCCATTCGGCAGGCCAGGCGTCCCTCACTCAGGCGGTCTCGAATCGCCTGAGCCAGGACCGGCGACACCTGCTCAGCCGGTCGGACGATTTTGTGGCGGCCTTCCGCTTTCGGCCCATAACCGAACAGTCCCAACTGGCATCGGTTCAATCGGATGCCCATTGCATCGGCAGCCCGACCCACTGCTAGCGGTTCGATTCCCAGTTCCTCCGCCACCTGGAAAGCCGCCGCGCACGAGAGCATCCCCTCAGAATCCCGGTAACGGGAGATGGCCTCCCGAATATCCTCTTCGGCCATTTCTCCTCCTATGAAATCCGGGGAATCCACCCCTCAGGGCCTTTCCAAGGGAGGCTGAATGCTCCCTTCCAGCCCCCAGTTTCAGAGAACCTGCACCGGCGAGATTGCGGAACAGCCCCATCAACCGCCGCGGGCCGCCTGACCACGGTATCGGTGGGCTGATCAAAGCCCTAGCGCTTCCCGCAGCCGCTCCAGGAAAGTGGGCTGGCGTACCTCCACGACCGATTCGCCGCCCAGAGTCTCCGCCAGTTTCTGGAACAGTTCCCGCTGCTCGCGGGTCAGTCGGGTCGGCACCTCCACCCGCGTCAGGATCAACAGGTCGCCCCGGCCATCCCGCCGCAGATGGGGCACACCCCGGCCGCGCAGACGGAAGACGGTACCGGTCTGGGTGCCAGCGGGAATCTCTATCTCTTCCTCTCCCTCCAGCGTGGGAACGGTCACCCGTGCGCCCAGCGCGGCCTGGGCCACGTTGATACCCAGTTCCACCAGCAAATCGTCGCCCTGGCGACGGAAATACGGATGGGGTTCTACCTCCAAGACAATGTAGAGATTCCCTGGCGGGCCGCCCCGTTCTCCTGGCTCCCCCTCGCCAGCCAGCCGGACCTGGGTGCCCGTATCCACGCCAGCGGGGATGTTAACCGTCAGTTTCCGGGTCATATGCACCCGACCCTGACCGCCGCAGCGGGCACAAGGGGTGGCCACGACCTCTCCGGCTCCTCCGCAGACCGGACAGGTGGTTACGTTGACGAAGGAACCAAAAATGGTGCGCTGAACCTGCCGTACCTGACCGGAGCCATTACAGGTGGCACACCGGACCGGCGTAGTCCCTGGGGCCGCGCCGCTCCCCCGGCATTCCGGGCAGAGTTCCAGGCGGGTAATCTCAATCTCCTTTTTGCACCCAAAGACGGCCTCCTCAAACCGCAGCCGCAGGTCGTAGCGCAGGTCGGCGCCCCGACGAGGCCCCCGCCGACGGCCCGGTCGGAAGCCGAAGTCCACGCCGAAGACCTCTTCAAAAATCTCAAACGGGTCACGGAAGCCGAAGTCAAAGCCGACCCCCGAGGGTCCAGCGTAGCCATAGCGGTCATAAGCGGCCCGTTTCTCAGGATCGGAGAGAACCTGATAGGCCTCGTTGATTTCTTTGAAACGAGCCTCCGCATCCGGCTCCGTAGAAACGTCCGGATGGTACTTGCGGGCCAGTTGCCGGTAGGCCCGCTTGATTTCGTCCGGTGTGGCGTTCCGGCTGACACCCAGAACTTCGTAATAGTCCCGTTTCATCGCGCATCACCCAGACTTCGAGGAACAGCGAGCGCTGCCGGCGGTTTCCATTGCCCGGTAGAGTTCGGCCATCGCCTGCCGGACCCGGGGGATGTCTCCCGTCCCCAGAGCCTCTTCCAGGGACTGGATCTGTTCGTCTATCTGGCGAGAGGCCGCTGGGTCCAGCAGTTCCCCCATTTCCTGCAACAGTTTTCGGGCCGAATAGATGAGACCATCGGCGGCGTTGCGGGTTTCCGCCCACTCCTTTTTTCGCCGGTCCTCTTCCCGATGGGCCTCCGCGTCCCGGATCATCCGCTCCACCTCTTCGTCGCTCAACCCGCTGGAGGGGATCACCTGCATGCTCTGCTCCCGTCCGGTGGCTTTATCCCGCGCGGAGACGTGAAGGATGCCGTCAGCGTTGATGTCAAAAGTAACCTCAATCTGGGGGACACCGCGCGGGGCCGGGGGGATGCCGTCCAGGATGAAATAGGCCAGACTTTTGTTGTCGGCGGCCATCGGGCGCTCCCCTTGGACGACGTGAATCTGCACTTGGGTCTGGTTGTCGGTAGCGGTGGAGAAAATCTGGGTCCGTCGAACGGGAATGGTGGTATTGCGCTCAATGACCGGCGTCGCCACACCCCCCAGGGTCTCAATGCTCAGCGTGAGAGGCGTAACGTCCAGCAGGAGGACGTCTTTCACCTCCCCAACCAGAATGCCAGCCTGAATAGCCGCGCCCAGGGCTACCACCTCATCTGGGTGGACGCCCCGATGGGGCTCCCGTCCGAAGAATTCGGCGACGATGCGTTGGACCGCAGGCATCCGGGTCTGCCCACCCACCAGAATCACCTGCCCAATGTCGGAGGGCTTCAGGCGCGCGTCCGCCAGCGCCTGACGGCACGGCTCCAGGGTACGCAGAATCAGGTCTTCCGTCAACTGCTCCAGTTTCGCCCGGGTCAGGTGCATCTGGAGGTGTTTGGGGCCGGAAGCGTCAGCGGCAATAAAGGGGAGATTGATCTCCGTCTCCAGCACCGACGAGAGTTCGATCTTCGCCTTCTCCGCCGCCTCCTTCAGCCGCTGGAGCGCCTGCCGGTCCTGGCGCAGGTCTATCCCGTGCTCCCGGGCAAACTCATCGGCGATGTAGTCTATGATGCGGCGGTCAAAGTCATCGCCGCCCAGGAAGGTATCGCCGCTGGTGGCCCGGACCTCAAAGACCCCATCGCCCACGTCCAGGATGGAAATATCAAATGTCCCGCCGCCCAAGTCGTAGACAGCGATGAGTTCGTCTTTCTGTTCACCCAGCCCATAGGCCAGCGCCGAAGCCGTCGGTTCGTTGAGGATGCGCAGGACCTCCAGTCCGGCGATTCTCCCGGCATCCCGCGTGGCCTGGCGCTGGCTGTCGTTGAAGTAGGCAGGGACGGTGATGACGGCCTGAGTGACCGGCTCACCCAGAAAGGCCTCCGCGTCCGCCTTGATTTTAGCCAGAATCATGGCCGAAATCTCCGGCGGAGCGTACTCCTGTCCATTCATCCAGACCCGGACGTCGCCATTAGGGGCGGGAGTTACCCGATACGGGACGACCTGAAGGGCCCGCTGGACCTCAGGGTCGTCGTACTTTCGCCCCATAAAGCGCTTGATGGAGAAGATGGTGTTTTCCGGATTGATGATGGCCTGCCGCTTGGCGACCTGCCCCACCAGCCGCTCTCCCGTTTTGGGGTTGACGGCGACAACGGAAGGGAACAGCCGCTCCCCCTCCGCACTGGGGATAATGACTGGCTCGCCGCCGGTCATCGCTGCGCAGACAGAGTTGGTGGTGCCCAGGTCAATGCCGATGATCTTGCTCATGCCGACTCCTGCGGTGAGGATTCCGGGGGCCGGTTCGCTCGGGCCACCCGCACCAGTGCAGGACGGATGACCCGGTCGCCCAGCATGTACCCCCGCTGCACTTCGCCAATAATCTGTCCCTCCTGATAGCCAGGGGCATCCTCATAGGTTACCGCTTCGTGGTAGAGGGGGTCAAAGAACTTCCCCGTCGTCTCGATCGGCTTCAACCCCTCTGCTTCCAGGATGAGTTCCAGTTTTCGCTTGATGAGAAAGACTCCTTCCACCCAGGTGAGGCTCTGCAGGCCTGGGGGAAGGGTCTGGATGGCCCGCTCCAGGTCATCCAGAACGGGCAGGATACGGGCCATCAGGACGGCATTGTTCAGGCGGACCCGTTCCAGAAATTCCGCTTCCTGTCGCTTGCGGTAGTTGGCGAATTCCGCCTGGGTGCGCTGCCAGCCGTCCAGGTACTCGCTCGCCTGGGCCCTGGCCGCTTCCAGTTCCTGGCGCAGTCGCTCCAGTTCGGCTTCCAGTGTCTCCGGCCTCGGCTCTTCGGTAACCGCTGCGGTCTCTCCGGCGGTCATCCCGGTTTGAGGGGTTCCCTCTGGGAATACCGACTCTTGCCGTTCGGCCGCCATGCTGACCTCCTTACTCCGTAGAGCGCATTTCGTATTCCGGGTTTTGAGGCAGTGGGGATTCGGTACGGACAACGAAGACGTCGTAGACCAGTTCGGAGAGGACGCCAGCGACGAAGCGGACCGCGGAGATGGCCCGGCCGTAGCCCATGCGGGTGGGGCCCAGGACGCCCAGCGCGCCCGTTGCCAGGCCGGCCACGCCGTAGCGGCTGAGGATGAGGCTACAGGCCCGCAGTTCGTCAAAGCGGCCCTCGCCCCCGATCATCACTCGCACGCTGCCCACGGTGGAGCCCAGCGCGTGGGCCAGGATCGCCTCCAGGAAACTGCGCTCCTCAATGACCCGCAGGATCCCCTGGGCATGGGGGCCCTCCTGGAATTCCGGTTCCTGGAGGAGTTCGCTCAGCCCGTCGTGGTAAATTTCCTCGGGGGCAACCGCGCTGGCCCGCCGCATCATTCCCACCACCAGCCGGGCCACATCCGCCTCCAAGAGCGGCAGGCTCCCGATGCGGGGCTCAATCTCGTCGGCGGTGAGGCCCGCGCAGAGTTGATTCAGCCGGTCCGCCGCCTCGCTGAGCACGGCTTGCGGCAGCGGTTCGGGCAGGGTGAGCATCTGCTGCCGGACCATGCCGCCCTGGAGAACCAAGACCAGCAGGACCAGGCGGCCCTGAGTGGAGATGAGTTGCATATGCCGGTAGCGGGGCTGGGCGGCCTGCGGCGCGGTCACCAGGGCCGCGCCCCGGGCGGTGCGCGCCAGCACCGACGCTGCCAGCGGCAGCCATTCTTCCACATCATCCCGGACCTGCTGGAACTGATGAGCAATCGTACGGCGCTCCGCCAGCGGCAATTCCGTCTCCCGCAGCAGCCGCTCCACAAAGTAGCGGTACCCCTCGTGGGTCGGCTGGCGTCCAGCGGAGGTGTGGGGATGGGTCAGGTACCCCAACTCCTCCAGGCGCGCCATCTCGTTGCGCACCGTCGCCGGGCTCACATCCAACCCGTATTTCTCCACCAGCGTCCGGGAGGCGACGGGCGCCCCCGTCTGGACGAATTCCCGCACCACCAGTTCCAGAATCATCTGCTGTCTCGGGGTCAAATCCTCCGCCACCATCCAACCACCTCTGTGGAGTCCTATAAAGTCATACCGGTTTAAAGTCTCGGAAAATCGTGCCGGATAATGCCGCTTTCGGGAGCGTGCTCACCCCTCCTCACCCCCGGCCCTCTCTCCTCCCCAAAACGGAGAGGGGAGAGGGAAAACGAGAGAGTTTTGCGGCGGCTGGAGGCTATCGCCCAACCCCATTTCTCTTCCTCCCTCTCCCCCGAGCGAAGCGAGGAGGGAGAGGAGGAGTCAAGGGAAATGAGGGAAGCACGAATTTTCAGGACTTTTGCCCGGCACGAGTTGATGAGACTCAGCCACCTCAGTGCTCTTTAACCGGATTTCCGCAGTCGGCCCTGCAGTGCAGGCACAGGCTGCCCGACCTCAGCTACAGGCTCACAGCCTACGCTACAAGGCTCACAGCCTGTGCTACAGGCTCACAGCCTACGCTACGGATCACCCGGAAAGATAGGGGCGCGACTTCGGTCTTTAAGGGATGCGCATTCTCCTCAACAACACCGAATTCCACTCCGAAAGCACGGCCTCTCCTCCCGCAATATCCGGTGGATACCGCTCCCAGGTATAGGGGTCCCACCATCCTACCTCCAGCCAATATTCCCCGGCAGGAGCATCCGGCGCAATCTGGAAGGTATACGTGTCTTCGTAGACTTTGCCCACTTCCCACCAGTGGACAGGCAACTGTTGATTCGCCTCTCCCCAAAGGAGGTTGCCAGTGGCCGGGTTGACAGTGGTCCCCAGCAAATGGACGAAACCGTTCACCGGACGGTCGGCCCGGGTCAACAGTCGCCAGTACAGGGTTACTGTGATAGCGTCCCCTGGCCACGCGTGCTCCGAGGAAACAGTATATCCGATCAGATGAATAATCTCCCCAAAGCGAATGTCTACGGGAATCTCGCCCAGGTTCTGGGTATCCTTCGCATAAGGAAGGGGTTCCCTGACCCGGACTTCCCACAGCGAGAGCAAACTACCAGCGGGGAGGGCTCGCCCGTGCTCGTAGACGGGCAGGGTGGCCCTGCCCGTCGGATCGTAGACGGCGACGCCGATGGTATATACCCCCGGCGGAGCATCCGCTGCCAGAGGCATCCGCCGGTGATCCGCCCAGAATTCCCCCGGTTTCAGGTTCAACGGGAGGTCAGTCTGGGCAATTTTGTCGTCGCCCTGCAGGACCTGCACCGTTGCTGAGCGAGGGCCGTCCAGCGGCCTCAGCGCCCGCCAGTAGAGGGTCAGTTCCAGTTCCTCTCCCGGCGCCAGGACCCCCCGTTCCAACCGATAGCCGACCAGCGCTACCTCGCGCCCCCAGCGGTAATCCAGCACCGGCCCGGAATCGGGGACGACGACTCTCGGGCCCGGGAAGTGGAACGTATCCCCCAGTTGCCAGCCTCCCTTATTATACACCGGTAGCCGTTCCGTGAAAGTCGTCAGGCCCACCGCCAGAGTCCCGATGGTGGTCCTCGGGACAGTCTCCCGCACGGGCAGGAGGTAGCGGTCGCAGAAGGCAACCCCTGGGGACCAGAGGGAGGTGGGGAAGGTGCCCAGGCCGGGATGGGTGATCTTCTGCCCCGCCGTCAGTCCTTCCACCGTCTGCAGGGAGAGGGAGACGAAGTAGTCGGCCCCTACCGGGCCATCGGCTCGCCAGCAGAGGATGACCGGGAGGTTGTGGCCCGGGCGAATTTCCTCTGCTTCCACTCGGTAGCCCAGAAGCGTGATGCTCTCACCGAAGCGAATGTCGGCCCGATGGGAAACCCGCTCCTCCACTTCCGTCATCGTCAGCGGCGCGGGGCGGGCATAGGCGGGCCGGATGACCCCGAAGGGCATCCAGAGGGCCAGCGCCAGTAGCAGCGCGCCCAGGGCCAGGAAGAGCCACCGGCGCGCCCGCGCGGGGGCCAGTTGCACCCAGCCCAGGGCCAGCAGGGTGGCATGGGCACCGATCGCCGGATAGAGTAGCCGCCCCTGGGAGCCGCCGGTGGTCAGGGTCCAGCGCACCAGCCCCACCGCGACGATCAGCGCCCAGAGGAGGAGGTACCCCACCCGGCCCAGCGTGCCCCAGTCCTTCCGGCGCGCCGCGCGCGCTCCAAAAAGCACCAGACCCGCCGCGCCAAGAGCCACCAGCAGGCCATAGACCCAATAGACCCACCCCGGCGCGGCCAGGTTGAACCAGCCAAAGACGGCCCAGTAGGACATCCAGACCAGCCGGGCCTCGGTCTGGAAGAAGTCCATCAGGCCAAACCCGGGCTCCCGGCGGCCCACCAGCGGGAGCATGGCCGCCAGGCCCGTAGGGTCGCCGTAGAGGTGCCAGTTGCGCCCGTACCACCACCCGCAGACCGCCAGCGCAATCCCGAAGGTGAGGAGGAAACCACGAAGACGCGAAGACACAAAGAAAAAATTTTTTGTACTTCGGGTCTTCGTGTCTTGGTGGTAAAAAACCAGCGCCAGGGCGGCGAAGGGCCAGAGGAGGAGGCCGCTCAGTTTGGTCAGCGCGGCCGCGCCCAGGAGCAGGCCGGCCTCACTCCACCCCCTACGGAAGGAAGTGCCACCAAAGGCGGCAGGGGAAGGGTGAGGCGCCAGCACCACCAATGTCCAGGTGGCGATGCAGGCGGCCAGCGCGTCGTTGTTCACCAGGCTGGAGGTGAAGAGAAAGCCCGGGGTGAGGGCAACCGTCATCGCCGCCCCCGCCGCCACCCATTCCTTCTGCGGGAACAGCCTCCGCGCCAGCACATATGTCCCCCAGACCGTCCCGGCGCCGAAGAGGATGGAAAGCAGGCGGGCCAGGCGAATCGCCAGCGCCGCCCCCCGGTACGGGAATCGCTCCGCATCGGTGTGGATGTAGTGGTTCTGGTTGTCCCGGTGCCCGATGGGCAAGAGAGCGGGGAACGGATTCTCGCGCCGGTAGAGATCCGCCAGGTCGCCCTGGGGCACCCACCGGGTCAGGGCTGCCGCCAGCAGGTAGAAAAGGGGCGGCTGGCTGGCCTCCTGCCGGGCCAGGTGCGGATACTGGTCTGGCGGCTGGCGGGGCAGGGTCCAATGCTCCGCGACGTACCGGACGTAGGCGTAGTGCCAGGACTCATCGTTCCCCTCAAAGAGGGGGACGGTGAGGCTGTAGAGCAACGCCAGAACCGTGAACAGTCCAGCGTAAAAGGCAGGATGGGAGCGCTTCATGGAATCACGATGGTACTGACAAAAAGGGAATTCCATTCGGAAAGAGCAACGCCTTCCCCGGCCACCACACGCGGCGGGTAGCGCTGCTGAGTCTCCGGGTCCCACCAGCCCACTTCCAGCCGGTACTCCCCGGGCGGAGCGTCGGGCGCCACCCGGAAGATGTACGTATCCCGATAGAGGCCGCCCGGCCGCCACCAGTTGATGCCCATCTGCTTATCTTCCTGTCCCCAGAGGGGGGTGCCGGTGGCCGGGTTCACCGTTGGCCCGATCAGGTGGACAAAACTGTTGGCCCCGCGATCCACCGGGCGGGAAATTTCCCACCAGAAGGTAACGGAGACCTCCTGGCCCGGCTCGGCGCGGTGGGTGGAGACGGCGTAGCCGCAGAGGTGCAGCGTCTCCCCGAACCAGACGTCCACCTGGGCCTGCGCGCCGTGGATAGATTCGCATGTGGAGTGGTGGCGCAGGAAGGGGGTGTGCGGGTCCAGCCAGAAGGTCTTGAGCGCGGCCAGCCCGACCAGCGATCCGGCAACCCACCAGCGGGGCTTCAGGTAACCTGTAGCATAAGATTCATCTAAGGCTCCGGCGTAAGATAAATCTTGGGCTACAGGGCGCCGCCAAAGGACAGCCAGGGCCAGAAGGACAACCACTGTTATTCCACTCACCCCGTCTCCCACCCGCTGGGCCATCGTGCCCTCGTATTGCAGGAGAACGGTGTGCCGTCCGGGGGGGATGTCCATTAAAATATAGCCACTTCCTTCGGCGGGCTGCAGGGGTCGGCGTTCACCGTCCAGGTACCCCACCCAGCCGGGGAAATAGAGGGCGTGGAACGCGCCCTGGAAGGCTATCGGCGTCTCCAGTTCCGCCTCCAGATATCCTGTCCGCCGCTCCCAGCGGAGCACCTGTCCTCCCTCTGGGAGGTTGGAGACGGGCGACCTGGCGATGCGGTCGGCCTCGTCCGGGGTGAAGGGGACGGTCCGCCAGCGGGGGAGGAGTTCCCGGAAGTAACTCAGGTCCGGAAAGCCCGAGCGCAGGGTGAACTCCCGCACGTCGGCCAGAGTAGGGTCGCGCGGGACCTCGGCGTGGTGGGTAAGGAGGGATGGATATAGGGAAGGGAGCGCGATGCCCACACCGAGGACAGCCGTCAGCGCGGCGAGGAGGCCAACCCAGCGGCGCGGGGCAACGGCCAGCAAAAGCCCGGTCCCCAGAGCCACCACCAGGCCTATGGAAGCCAGGAGCCGCCAGCGGAAATTCAGATACTGCATAATGCCCAGCGGGGTGATGGTGGCCCAGACGGGAGTGGCGGCAGCGGTCTGCATCCAGAGGGCGACGGCTCCCCAGAGGGCCAGTCCTCCAGCCAGGACCGCGTCGGCCCCTCGTCCACGCCGGGCCAGCAGCGGCATCGCCGCCAGCGTCAGGGGGATCAGAAACGCCGGGAGCGGCCCCAGAGTCTGCCCGGTGTCGTTGTTGACCAGGCCGGCGTCAAAGACCAGGGGCCAGGCAAAGAACTCTGAAAGGCGCATCACCCCTGTCGTCGGCGAAGCCCACGACCGGTCGGTCGCGTTCGCCAGTTGTACCGCCCACCGTTCGGCCATAAAGGGGAGCAGGAAGAAGGCCGCCAGCAGCAGCCCGCCGACCAGGGCCAGCACGGCCATCCAGAGGCCGGTCCGGCCCGCGCGGAGAGTCAGGAAGAGCCACCAGAGGGCCAGGACCGGCAGGGCCAAGAGCGCGCCCGCGTTGTGGGTGAGGATGAGGGCGGCCCAGGCAACCGAGGCCAGAGCCAGCCGAAGCCCGGAAGGGCTCTCGGCCAGAGCCAGCAGTCCCCAGAGGACCCAGGGATAGAGGGCGATAGCCATTCCCTGAGGCGACCCGCGCTCAAAGAGTTCCCGCAGGAGGTAGGGCGAATAGGTGTAGAGAGCGGCGCTGGCCAGCGCGACGTCGGCCCGGCGGAAGAGGACCAGTCCCAGGCCGAAGGCCCCCAGCGACGCGGCCATAAAGGCCAGCGCGACCACCAGCCGCCAGGTGAGGGCGAATGGAACACCAGCGACATGGAAGACCGTCATCAGGAAATAGATGAGGGGGGAGTAAAACGTGAAGAGGGGCCCGCCCAGGCCCCCGTTGATGCCGGGGACCCAGCGCGGGTAGAGCCAACCATCCGCCTGCGCGGCGGCGAAGACGACCGCACGGTAGACGTGGAAAAGCGCCGCGTCCACCGCGTGCTCCTCAATGGGATTGCTCAGTGCGGGCAACGCGGCAAAGAGCGGCAATAGAAGGGCCAGAGTCCAAGGGAAGAGTCGCGTCTTTCCCATACTCAGGATGTTAAAATTGCGGGCGCTCTCGTGGTATCCAGATGCCGGTCCGGATCAAATCCATTCAGGAACTCCACCGCTTCTTTGACCGAATGGAAGGTAAAAACGACCCATAGCCTCCCCTAAGGCACTACCGGGATGGGCGATTTCCCTTTCCTCCATCCCCCTACCTCCGCAAAGTCAGAATCACCTCTTGCAGGGGAACATTATGCCGTTGAGGATTCGCCCGCCATTTTTCGCCCCGCCGACGCAAAGGCCGAATCGTATAATCTTGAAAACCAATTCCCAAAGCCAACTCGCCCAGATAGCGATCCGTCGGAATGTGAATGCCATAAGGCGCCCTGTCGCCCAGCACCAGGATAAAAGGTGCTCCTGGCCGGAGTACCTGATACACCTGCTGTAACACTTCAAACATATCGTTGAAATAGCCCGTTACCATCAGATCATAACTCTTCTTTCCGCCCTTTTGGTGCCGGATTTCAGAAAGTTGGGCAATCTTTGCCTGTAATTCCGTGTGAACGGATGGTGAAGCGGCTTGCAGACCATCGCTGAGCCGCTCGGTCCGAAAAAAGTACCCAATCGGGCAGTATCGGATGCTTGAAGGGGCTCCGCCGGCCCCCAAAAAGCCATTTGCTTGCGGGTCAGAGATGCGGGAAACGCGTCCGATGCGCCCATAACGGCTCCTATTTAGCACTCTCACAGCGAGAGTGCTAAAATTCGTTATTTCATGCTACCACGCGTGGGGGAATCTGTCAAGGAAGTCGCT
This sequence comes from Anaerolineae bacterium, assembly GCA_025060135.1. Lineage (GTDB taxonomy): Bacteria > Chloroflexota > Anaerolineae > B4-G1 > DUEL01 > SpSt-77. The sequence continues at coordinate 34,163 of JANXCY010000009.1, forward strand.
CCCTGGCTGGCTGGTAATCTGGAGGATTTGCGGTATAATAACCTTGACAGGAGTTAGCGGAATGGGAGGCTAACGTGAATTCGCGGTTTCGGGGCAGTACATTTATCACCCTGTTGTTGCTGGCAGCGGTCTTCTTTCTGACGTACAATCTCCTCCATCGCTCTCCGGCGCCGGACCTGGTGCCCATTAGTCGGCTGGCCGCGGAGGTCCAGGCTGGCCGGGTACTGCGGATTACCGTTACCGGGAATCGCCTGGTCGCCGACCTGGAAACCGGACAGCAACTGCGATCGCTGAAGGAATCCGGTTCCACCCTCGCCGAGCAGTTGAGGGCTCTGGGCGTACCCGAAGACAAACTGGCCCAGGTACAGATAGAGGTAACCGAAGCGCCGGACTGGACTGCGCTGTTCAGCACGGGCGGGACGATCCTGGTGATGATTATCTTCCTGATCGCGGCCTTCTTCTTTTTGCGTCAGTTTCAGGGGGTTAACAACCAGGCTCTCTCCTTTGGCAAGAGCCGGGCCCGTCTCTACACCAGCGATAAGCCGTCCGTAACCTTTGACGATGTGGCCGGGGTGGACGAGGCAAAAGAGGAACTACGGGAGGTGGTGGAGTTTCTCAAGGAGCCCCAGAAGTTTATCCAGGTCGGCGCGCGCATCCCCAAAGGGGTCCTGCTGATGGGTGCTCCTGGTACCGGTAAGACGCTCCTGGCGAAGGCCGTTGCCGGTGAGGCTGGAGTGCCGTTTTTCAGCATGTCCGGCTCCGAGTTCGTGGAGATGTTCGTTGGCGTGGGCGCCAGCCGGGTACGGGACCTCTTTGATCAGGCCAAGCGCCATTCTCCCTGCATCGTCTTTCTGGATGAGATCGACGCAGTGGGTCGCCACCGGGGAGCCGGTCTGGGCGGCTCCCATGATGAGCGAGAGCAGACCCTCAACCAGATTCTGGTGGAGATGGACGGGTTTGATACCGACACCAACGTCATCGTTATGGCGGCGACCAACCGCCCGGACATCCTGGACCCGGCGCTTCTGCGTCCGGGCCGGTTTGACCGGCGGATCGTATTGGACCGACCCGACATGCGGGGGCGCGAGGCCATTCTGAGAGTCCACACCCGGGGCAAGCCGCTGGCGGATGACGTGGACCTGGCTGCGCTGGCCAAGGCCACGCCGGGCTTTGTCGGCGCGGACCTGGCGAATCTGGTGAACGAGGCGGCTATTCTGGCCGCCCGCCGGAACAAGCGGGCCATCGGGATGGCCGAGTTCAAGGAAGCCATAGAACGGGTCATCGCGGGGCCGGAACGGAAGAGCCGCATCCTCTCCGAAGAAGAGCGCCGCATTATCGCCTACCACGAGGCCGGACACGCGCTGGTGGCCCACTATCTGCCCAAGTGCGACCCGGTCCAGAAAGTCTCCATCGTTGCCCGGGGGATGGCCGCAGGGTATACCATTTCCCTGCCCGAGGAGGACCGCACCGTGATCAGCCGCTCCAAATTTGAGGACCAACTGGCCTTCGCCCTGGGGGGCCGGGCGGCAGAGGAACTGGTCTTCGGCGAGGCGACTACTGGCGCGGCCAACGACCTGGAACAGGTAACCGAACTGGCCCGAGCGATGGTTACCCGCTACGGAATGAGCGAGAAACTGGGCCCGATGACCTTCGGGCAGAAAGAGGAACTGGTCTTCCTGGGCAAGGAGATCGGCGAACAGCGGGATTACAGCGAGGCGGTTGCCCAGCAGATCGACGAAGAGGTACGACAAATCATCCAACGGGCTTACCAGCGAGCCCGCCAGGTACTGGAGGAGCACCGAGAGCAATTGGATGCTGTCGCCCAGCGATTGTTGGAAGTGGAGACGCTGGAGGCAGAAGAGTTCGTCGCCGTCCTGGAGGGTCGTCCTTTGCCACAGAAGAGCGATCGGGGCACACCCTCGCCGGCCAGCCGGGAGAAAGCGGAGAAGCCCTCTCCCGCCCGGCGAGGACGGGCCCTGGAAATGCCTCCTCGGCCCGCGCCGGTGCGATGAATGTGCCTTGCCACCCGTCCGGGCGCTCCGACTTTGATGATGAAGGCTGAGGAGTTTTGCCCGAAGGTACGCCTTTGCGAGACCTTCGCGCTGCTCACACTCACCCCCACCACCAACACCACCAGCCTACCACCCTCCCCCTGCTTCCTCGCCCCCCACGCCGCCACTAACCCCACCGGCGCCAACAGCCACAGCGCCGGGTCCGGCACCGGCACGTACCGGTTCAGCGTGCGCGGATCGTAGGGATTGAAGGTACGGTTGGGCGTCAGAAACCGCCCCGTTGCCGGATCGTAGCACCCGTGAGCATACAACAACCCGCTCACCCGGTCAAGTTGCGCCCCCAAGAAGCCAAAGGCACTCTCATAGGCTCCCTGCTCCTCCAGGATGCCACCGAAGGGCCGGTAGGTGCGGGCCAGGATGACGGTGCTGCTCCCATCGGCCATCTGCCGCAGGCTCCCTTCGCCGTCCCGCAACGGGTAGGCCCAGGCAGGGGTGTATTCGGCCAGAAGGGCGCGTCCGTGGAGGTAGAGGGTAGGCGTGAGGCCGGCAGTGGAGGCCAGCAGTTCCCCCTGGAAAACAGCGTAGGTAACGGTGAGCGGCACGCCCTGAGCCCAGGTGGTCAGCCCCAGAGCCGCTGGTCATCGGCGTTGTAGGCGGCCTCGGCCAGCGCGACGTAGGCGCCGCCGGTGTAGAGTTCCACGCGCACCAGGTGGCCGGCAGCATCGTAGGTGTAGCGGGTTTCGCCTTCGGCGGGGGCGGTGCCGCCGGGGGTCTGGCGAATGAGGTTGCCCCGGCGGTCAAAGGTGTAGTGCCAGGTGATGCCGTCGCGGGAGGAGTGGGCAGTGAGGAGTTGATTGGCAGGGTTGTAGGTGTAGCGGGTAACGACGGTAGCGCCGACGGTTTCGGTCATCACGGTGACGTTGCCCACAGCATCATAGGCGTACTCGAACCGCTCGCCGGTGGAGTATTGGGCGCCGGTGAGCCGGTGCAGCGGGTCGTAGAGCCTGTCCTGAGCGAAGCGAAGGATGTAGGTGATGACGCGGGTCACCACCTCCTCTGCACCCCCGCTCCCGCGCGCCTCCGCTCGCCGGCTCCCCTGCACCTCCGCACCCGCGCTTCCCTCCACCGCTGCCTCCGCCCCGCCGCTCAGCAGCCCCGCTCCCGCGCAGACGACGGCCACCACCAGCAACACCGCCCCCACCGGCGCGGCCCCGCGCAGCCGCCGCCTGCTCCGCCCCAGCGCCAGCAAGGCCAGCGGCGCCGGCAGCAGGAGCAGTGGATCCGGCTTCAGTAGCGGCAACCCGGGCCCACGCCCGCCGGCCAGAGGCCACAGCCCCCGCGCCTGCGCGGTGTTGGACGGGCCGCTCTCGCCCGCCGCATTCTGCGCGGTGACGACGTAATAGAGCCCCGCCGCCCCGTCCAACTCGTATTCATACCGCGCCAGTAGGGGCGCGGTAACCGCTACCGCGCCTCCCCCGTAGGTGCCGCAATCCCCAGCGGGCGGTACAGCGCATCGTAGTCATACCTCGTCACCCCCACCGCGTCCGTCACCACCGTCCGGTGGCCCAGCGCATCGTAGGCGATCTCCACGGTGAACCCGGGCACCTCCCCCACGGGCGGGTATTCTATCCGCATCGGCCGCCCCAATGGGTCGTAGGCTGTGGTAACGGTGATCGGGCCGGATGCGTCCGGATAGACCTCGCCCACGCGCCGGCCCAGCGCGTCGTAGAGGTAGCGAGTAACGTTCCCCAGCGCGTCGGTAACGACCCCCCGCTGGCCGAATTCGTCGTAACCGTAGAGCGTGGTGTTCCCCAGCGGGTCGGTTGTAGAGATGACATGGCCGTACTCTTCATAGGCGTAGCGGGTCGTGTGCCCCAGCGCGTCGGTCTGGGCCAACAGGTTGTTGCGGGCATCGTAGATGGAGCGGGTCGTGCGCCCCTGCGCATCGGTCGTCCTCAGCAGGTTCCCCCGGCTCTCGTATTCCATCCGGGTAACGCTCTCCAGCGTGTCGGTGATGGCCAAGAGGTACCCACAGCAACGGTCTCACTCCATCCACGTCGTCCGCCCCAGCGCTTCGGTTACCTGTTTGGGCCGGAAGTCCCAGTCATACGTCCGGACTTGCTCGTGCAGACCCCCACCCCCACCGCCGCCACGCCCAACAATTCATCCTGGCCGTTAAAGGCCCCATCGGTGGAATCCGTCGCGACCCCCGAAAAAGTCGCTTCCGGCTGGACCCCTCCCACCCGGATATAGGCCGGTCGGACCAGGGTATTTGAAATCCCGCCACCCCAGACCGTCAGGGAGACCGTGTAGAGCCCGACCACCCAGTAAGTGTGCACCGGCGACGCCACCGTGGCCGTCGTCCCATCCCCGAACGACCAGAGCCGGGCCTCAATGGTCCCGGTGGAGCGGTCGGTGAATTGGATGGTCAACGAAGCCGTGCCGGCCCGAGGCATGGCCGTAAAGTCGGCCCGGGGCACAGGTTGGCGCGACCCGGCCGGGGCCTCTACCCGCTCCAGTACCCTCTCCGGCTCCAGTGCCATCCGCGCCGAAGCGGCCTCAGGCCCGGAGATCAGAACGACGAAAAGAACCAGAAGCGTAATCAGGGGAAGAAGAAGGGCAACAAAGAGGGCAACGTTCTTCCAGCAGACGGGAGAAGGACGAGGGAAATACCCGCCCCCCTCTGTTCCACCACTGGTCTCCTCTTTTCGCCCATTCCTCCTGGTGAGGAATAAAGAACAGAGGGCAGGGGAATGACCTGCTCATTTAGAGATTTTCCAGCCGATTCGCCCCAAAGGGAACGATCCTCTCAGCACCCCCGGTGGGACTCGAACCCACAGCCCGCGGCTTAGAAGGCCGCTGCTCTTCCTCTTGAGCTACGGGGGCATTCCGGTTCCAGGGAACCATTCACCGGTCCCGCCCCACCCTACTCGGCCACCGGCTGGAGCCCCTTATAAACCTCCCGGCCCGCCAGGGTGCGCAGAATCGTCTCCGCCGAACGCCCCAGGAGACTTGCCAACTGGCGAGGTGTGAGCGGGGTGTTCCCATTGGCCAGAAAGGCCCGAAAGACCGCATCTACCAGCGGCAACCCGGCATGGAGGTACCCGCGTTGACGGCTGCAGTGCTCCCGAATCAGGTGCTCCAGACCATCCATCCGGGTGACCTCTGCCGTCTCCGGGTCCACCCAGTCAATCGTGGCAATATCCAGATGGTTGGCAAACACCGCCTGGTGCTCCGGGCAGAGATGATGCCAGAGTTCCACCCGCAGATTCCGGTTCGCCTGCTCCCACCAGCGGCGGTTAATCTGGAAAGGGGTATCGATCGTTGGTCGGATCCGATTCAACCGTTTCCCAGGAAGGCTGCTCTCACCCATTCCAGTCCTGCCCTACCAGCCAGGCCGCCCCCGGCTGACCCAGTAGTAATCCCCAACAAAGGTGTACCGGTCATCGGTCACCAGGGTGGTCAGGATCGGGCCGGGCGGCACCCGCATCACCAGGTTGACCGCGCTGTATAGAGTGGCCGCGTGGACCGTCCCCTGGGGGCTCAGCTTGGCCAGTTCCGGGAAGATTTCCGCCACCACATCGGCCAGAGAACGACGTTCCCGTCGCACCCGTTCTTCCACCCCATCCAGGGCCGCCCAGTCGTTCACCGCGATGACCATCAACTCCTCATATTCGCAGGAGATCATATGGCGACCCATCTCAAACCGCAGGGCGCCCTCTTCCACGCTAACCGCCCGCACCCATTCCCGCTTCGGACGGGTAGGACGGCGCCGGATCAGCACCACTCCCGGCTCCGGACCCCGCCGGATTTCCACATAGGCCCCCACGGGCAGGTTGTGCCGCTCGTACCATTCCCCCAGACCGTAGACGAAGCGGCGCTCCCGCACCACCCACCCGGGCATCTCCTCGCCCGTCTCCTCGTCCCGAAAAACGAAACGAATCCGATGGGTTCGCCCCGTGGGACACACGCGCGCCACGAAAGGCGAAAGGGGTAACGTGCCCGACCGCCGATGAGGATAGGTCAGCACAATCCGGACGGGTTCCTCATCTCGGGGCAGGGCCACCATCTCGGACCACTCATCGCCCAGCCAGCGCTCCAGATTGAGCAGGCTCTCATCCAGCAGCCGGTGGTCGTATTCCACCTGGCGGGGCTGGAGACGGGCCGGAGGCTCCAGAATGGGCGCTGGCTCCAGCCGCCGCAGGTACCAGAGAATCCGCCCCGCTGGCCCCACCTCATCAAACCGTTCGTCCTCAAAGAGGGCATAGTTCAGAGAAAAAAGCGCCAGTTCCGGATGAACCTCTTTCGGCATATCCAGATAGCCAATCAGCGCCTCCGCCGGCAGGGGTCCCCCACCCGCCTCATCCAGCACCGCTTCGGCCACATTCAGCAGGCCCGGGGAAATCTCCACCAGCAGGCTTTTCAGAAACCAGTGCCCGGCCAGCGCCACAAAGCCCGGCTCTGCCTCCAGGCGCACCGCCAACGCCTGTCGGACATACTGCCCATAGCGGTCATACAGCTCCTCGGGCGAGAATACAGGCCCCGGATCCTCCCAGGAGACTTCATTCAGTTTATGACCCGGCAGTTCGGCCGCAAACTCCCGCACCTGGCCCCCCGGAAAGGCCACCTGAATCACCCGGAACGGCCCCAACTGCGGGTTCTGCCCCTCCCGAACGCCGATGACCTGACCCGAGAGGAAATCCAAAAACGGGAAGAAGACCGTATCGCCCACCTGGTAGGAGTTTTGGGGCAGATAGAGACTTCCCCCGGAGAGAATACGGGCGATCCGCTCTTCCTCGCTGCGGCACCGAAACGCCACCAGAGCCCGAGCCATCTCGTCGGTGGAAAGAGGCCTCTCCCTCTCCACCAGCAAATTTTTCAGGTATTCCAGATCAGCGGCTGTGGGCTGAAACTCTTTCCAGTACGAGGGTTCCTGCGTCTTCCGTGGAATCACTTCCGTTGTCCCTCAGCCATTAAACTTCATCGGAAATCGGAGGCAGACGAACATGGGCGTTTGCGGAAAATCTATCCCATCCGTCTCCACCCGTGTATCTCCGTATCCATCCGCGTGCGACCCTGAAATCGGATGCGGACGTACGGGGACCCGCGCGGATGGTTCCCCGGTGATCGCCGATGCGCATCCGCTCTATCGGGCTATCGCTGATAGGGTCTGTGATATGGTATCTACCCAAACGCAGACACCGCTTCGGACCCGGAGGGATACTCCCGCGTTGGGTTAGGGAGATTATACCAGAACTCAACGGGTTTGACAAATTGAGCAAACGGAAAACGCCGATACCCCAAGCGTCAGAAAAGCGGGAACTCCCGGTGGATAATCCGATCCCGAATCTGATGGACCTGGCTCAGGTGCTCATCCAGAATCGCCTCCACGTCGGCCCGAATGCTGGGGGTGAGGGCACCGGAGACGGGGCGCACCTGCGCGGTTGCAATCAGGGGCTGGTCCAGCGGCCGCCCGATCTGAGAGAGGATATAGACGGTGGCTTCGCGTATGGTCGGTACTCGCTCCACAATCTCCCGGGCCACCAGCATGGCCAGCACGTTATAAATCTTGCCCACATGCGAGATAGGGTTCTTGCCACAGGCCGCCTCCAGGCTTGCGGAGCGGAAGGGAGTGATCAGACCATTCACCCGATTGCCTCGTCCCACCGCCCCGTCGTCGCCCATTTCGGCAGAGGTACCCGTGAGGGTGAGGTAGACGGCTCCGGCGTCCACATCGTCGGCGGTGTTAACCCGAACCACCACTTGGCGGGTATCTAACTGGCTCGCGTAGGACTGGATCGCCTCTTGCACCGCGTGTTTCAGCTCCAGGTATTCGGCTGCATCCCCAATATGCGTGGCGATAAAGGGAAGCGCCACGGTGAGCACCATCTCGTCTCCTCGCCGCGCACCCATCACTTTGACGTCCTCACCAATGGGGAACTGATCAATCAACTGATAGTTGATATACCGGGAAGTCTCATAGACCGCCCGTTCCAGTCCGGACCGGGGCCAGTGGCTGACACCGAAACTGGTATCGTTGGCCGTTACCTCTTCCACCACATATACCAGTTCCTCGGCCCCCCGTCCGATGAAGGAGTCAATCACCATGTGCCGATCCGGGTCCAGATAGCGCATAGTCTCCCGGATGTACTGGCGGGCGGCCTGAATGGCAATGGTGTCCAGAGGGATCTTCCGACCCCGGTACACCGGGGTACCACGACCGGCAATCTGGATGCGAATGGGACGAATCATCTGCCCCCCACCATAGCCAACTTCCACTTCCCCGGCCACCAACTGTACCTTATCAAAGTTGTGATGCAGCAGCGTGCCGAGATGCTCCAGGCACCAGCGGCAGTATTCCACGGAAATCCGCTCGGCGATACCGTCGCAAAGGCTGTCGGGGTGGCCAATCCCTTTGCGCTCCACAATCTCTACCGGGAGGTCCTCAATGTACGGCCCACTGGCCTCCATCACGACAATGTTTCGCTGGGACATCTTTTCCCTCCGTATGTAGATGGGGCTCCCGGTTGGGGCACTCAGGGGCAGACCTGGGGACAGGAAGATAAAAAGCCCCTTCTGGAAAGACGGAAGGGGCACGACAGGCGCGCCGCCTCTTATCTTCCAGAACGATCCCGTTCTGCCGGAATTGGCACCTGGGGTGAGACAGGCTCCGGTTACCGACCAGCCAGTCCCCACCCTGGTTGCCGAGGCTTCACAGGGCCGGTCCCTCCGCCTCTCTGGATAAGAGTGCCGCCGGGGCAATCCGAATTTAATCGCATCATACCACAAGAACCGGATTTGTCAACTTGACAGCCAACCCCTTTTGATGGTATACTGAACACCGTTATCCAGCGAACTATCCCGCCGGACCCATCCCATCTCGGGCCCGCTGGTTTCTTTCTCCCCCCCATCCGGGTGAACACGAGGAGGGAATGCATTATGGAAGACCTGACCCCCTCTCTGGTAGAACTGATCCGGCGCGCCTCCACCGACCTGCCCGCAGACGTGGAAGCGGCGCTCCGGGCGGCCCGCGATCGGGAAGAAGCCGGTTCCGCAGCCGCCAGCGCGCTGGGCGCAATCCTGGAGAACGTCGCGCGGGCGCGTGCTCGCTCCCAGCCTATCTGCCAGGACACCGGGACGCCCTTCTTTTACGTCCGTTATCCCACCGGAATCCGCGCCAGGGATCTGCGCGCGCAGATGGAAGCCGCAGTCGTAGAAGCCACCCGCCGTGCCTATTTGCGCCCGAATGCGGTGGACGCGCTGACAGGCCGCAACAGCGGCAACAATCTGGGAGTGGGATTTCCGGTTTTTCACATGGAGGAAGGAGACGACGACACCCTGGAGGTCGCACTGCTCCTGAAAGGCGGGGGCAGCGAGAACGTTAGCATCCAGTACAGCCTCCCCCACGAGCCCCTCAACGCTGGACGGGACCTGGAGGGAGTCCGACGAGTAGTCTTGGAAGCCGTCTACCGGGCCCAGGGTGAGGGATGTGCACCCGGTATCCTGGGCGTCTGTATCGGAGGCGACCGAGGAACCGGATACACCGTGGCCAAGCGGCAACTGCTTCGCCCGCTGGATGACGTCCACCCGTTGCCGGAACTGGCCGCGCTGGAACAGCGTCTGCTCCAAGAGAGCAATGAACTGGGCATTGGGCCGATGGGTTTCGGCGGGAAGACCACCATCCTGGGGGTCAAAATCGGGGTGGCTCACCGACTGCCCGCTTCCTACTTCGTTACTGTGGCTTATATGTGCTGGGCATGTCGCCGGGCTCGCCTGACGGTACGCGGCGATGAGGTCCGCTACGGCTGAAAGAGGTCAGACAGCATGGCCGTTTACGATCTGAGCACGCCAATGGCGGAAGACGCGGTTCGTTCCCTTCGGGTGGGCGATACCGTTTACCTTTCCGGCATCATTGTAACCGGGCGGGACGCTGCCCACAAATACATGGTCGAGACGTTCATCCGTCCAGCGGCCATACCGGAGAGCGAGCGGGCCCTTTACGAGGCCCTGCGCCGCTGGCTGGCCGGGAGCGCCATCTACCACTGTGGGCCCGTGGTCCGGCAGCGGGAAGACGGGCGATGGGAGTTCGTCGCTGCTGGCCCCACTACCTCTATCCGGGAGGAGCCCTATCAGGCCGACGTGATCGCTCACTTCGGCCTGCGGGGGGTCATCGGTAAGGGAGGAATGGGTCCCCGAACGCTGAGAGCCTGCCAGGAATACGGGGCGGTCTATCTCCATGCGGTGGGCGGGGCCGCCGTGTTGATGGCCGATACCGTCCGAGAGGTCCTGGCCGTCTATAAAAAGGACGAATTCGGAATCCCGGAAGCCTTCTGGGTTATCCGTGTGGAAGGTCTCCCCTTGGTGGTCACCATGGATAGCCACGGGCGCTCCATCCATGCAGAGGTCCGGGCGGCATCCGAGGCATATCTCCGGCGGCTGGTCGGCGCATCCACGTAAAAAACCCTCCCCGGGCGCCCCGCTGGTGGGAGGGTTGGCTCTGGTCGGGGCGGACGGATTTGAACCGTCGGCCTCTACAACCCCATTGTAGCGCGCTAGCCAAACTGCGCCACGCCCCGACTGTTTATATTATAGCAGGTCTGCCCATTTTGGCAAGGGCTGAATGCCGGTCTGCGAGTATAGACTCTCAAAACACCGTTGGGGAGCGGCTTCGCTGCCACCCCAAAACGGACCCAGCGCGGCTGCCGCTGTGAAAGGATAACCGCCGATGCTATCTGTGGGTGAAGCGATTCGCGTCCGCCGCAGTACCCGTCGGTACACCGACCGGCCAGTGCCAGATGCCCTACTGGCCCATCTGCTGGCATTCGCCGCCCACACCCCCCACCTGACCGACCGGCCTCCCCGGGTGACGGTCGTCAGCGGCCGGGAGCGGGTGGCGCGCATCCTGGCCCGCTACCTGGGGGTCTATGGGCTGGTTCAGGGCGCGCCGCACCTGCTGGTGGGGCTGATTCCGGAGGACGCCGACCAGGCCCGGCTGGACCTGGGGTATGTCCTGGAGGCGGTAGTGCTGGAGGCGACGCGGCTGGGGTTGGCCACCTGCTGGATGACCGGCTCCTACCACCCGGAGCGAGCCGCCGATGAGGTGGAGCGGCGGCCAGGAGAAATGGTCGCCGCGACGGTGGCGCTGGGGTACGCCCGGGAGGACCCACTGGCCCGTCTCCACGACGGCGCGCTCCGGCGGCTGGTAGGGGCTCACCGCCGCCGCCCACTGGAAGAGATCGTCTTTGACAGGGAGTGGGGCATGCCCTGGTCGCCGGTCGGGGCCGACTCGGTTCTGGAGGAGGTCCTGGAGGGTGCCCGGCTGGCTCCCTCGGCGGAGAACCGTCAGCCCTGGCGGTTCGTGGTGGAAAGCGGCCCGCCGTTGGCTTTGCATCTTTTTCTGAACCGACCATCCCCGATAGACGCGGGGATCGTGATGGCCCACGTGGCACTGGCCGGGGCGGAGGTGGGATGGAGGGGGCGCTGGCTCCTGCGCTGGCAGGACCGGACGTTAGCAGAGATGGTGGGTGCCCCACGGGATGTCATCCCGGTCGGGACCTTCATGGTGCACGATTAATCCCCCTTCGTGCCAGTGCCTGTTCTCCTTCCGGCCGCCGGTGGTGGCAGGCAAGAGAGAAGAAAAAGGGGTTGGCGGCCTCTGTTCGCCGCAACCCCCATTCCCCCGAAACCCCGCACGGGGCTATTCCGCGCGCAGAAATCGCTCCTCTATCAGGTCAGCCAGACCCACCACATCGTCCAGGCTGAACTGGGGCACGTCCAGGTCGTAGGTCTGGTCGGTGGCGATGGCGACCAGTTCCTCCGGCGAGCAGAGCAGTTCCCGTCCTCTCTCGGCCCGGCTGACCTCAATCTTGGGCGCCGGTCCCCGCTTATATCCTTCCGTCAGTACAATATCGGCATCCTGGATGGTGGCGACGATTTCCGGCAGGGTCAGTTCCCGCTCCAGCCGCTGGATGTGGGCAATACGGTTCGGAGAGGCGATGACAACATGGTCGGAGCCGGCCCGAGCATGCCGCCAGGTATCCTTGCCTGGCTGGTCAATCTCAAAGCCGTGCACATCGTGTTTAACCGTTGCCACCCGATAACCGCGCCGTTTCAACTCGGGGATCAGTTTCTCCAGGAGGGTGGTCTTGCCCACTCCGGATTTGCCGACGATGGAGATGACCGGTACCATCTTCCGGATGAATCACCAGGACGCAAAGGCGCAGGTTTGTTTATCGGATCAGGAAGGGGGCCACATCCTGAAGGGTGCGCCGCCAGCGGCGGAGTTGCTCCCGGACGATGGCCGGTACGGTGGAGGACTGGGGCGCGGGTGGCCGATGGGAGGCAGTCTCCCAGAGGATGTCTGCCACCCGCCGGGCCGCTTCTGGCGAAGCCAGACGACGGGCTTCTCCGGCGGCGACTCGACGGGCTGTGGGGTTGGCGACCAGGCGGGCCACGGCGGTCGCGGTCCTTTCCGGCCCCGGCGCCCATATGCCCGCTCCGGCCTGAACGACCAGTTGGACGTTGGGGGTTTCCTGGGCGGGGATGGCCCCCCACAGGACCATCGGAATCCCGACGGTGAGCGCCTCGGCGATGGTCGTGGGGCCTGCTTTGGTGACCAGCACATCAGCGGCGCGCATCCACTCATGGATGTTTTCCACGAACCCCTCCACCCGCGTCGGCCCGGGCCAGGGAATGGCCAAGAGACGGGCCCGCAACCTCTCGTTCTGTCCGGCGATGAGGATCAACTGGGCCGTCGGCGTAGCAGCGGCGACGGCCCGAGCGACCGCCTCCAGCGGCTCAAATCCCACGCCGCCGCCCATCAACAGGACAGTAGGTCGCTCCGGCTCCAGCCCCAGCCTCCGGCGGACGGCGATCGGGTCTTCGGTGGCAATGCGCTGGAACTGGGAGCCTACAGGCAGACCGGTAACTTCTATACGTTCCGGCTCTATGCCGTGTCGCTGGAGTTGTTCCCGGGCCGCCTCGGTGGCGACCAGATACCGGTAGACACCAGGAGCCGCCCACGCGGCGTGCATAACCACCAGGTCGGTCCCCACCGCCACGAAGGGGGTAGAACGTCCGGCCCATTCCAGGGCCCGGGACAGGGTATACACGGGAACCGGGTGAAAGGAGACGATGAGGTCTGCAGGATGCTCCCGGAACAGGCGCAGGGCCCGGGGATAGGTAACCGGCCACACCAGGTGGCAAAGGGTCCAGACCCGCCGTCGGCCATTCAGGATGCGGAATCCCCACCCATAGATGCGTCCCCCTCCCCGTAGGGCGATCGGATACCAGTCCGGGGCCCGGCAGAGGGGCCACGGGGCGTATTCGGCCAGAACGTCCACTAAGGTTACCTGAGCCAGATCGCCGTACCGCTCTCTTAGCGCCTCGGCGACAGTGCGGGCCACCCGCAGGTGTCCACCACCGGTGCGGGAATGCAGCAGCAAAAATCGTAGCGGGCGTGAGTTATGGGCCATGGTGCTCCTCCAGCATCGGTCCCAGAACGGTCTTGACCCCTTTTTCAAAACGGGAGCGGGGAAGCATCACCCGTCGTCCACAGGTCAGGCAACGGATGCCGATGTCGGACCCCACGCGGGTTACTACCCACCGGTATCCCCCGCAGGGATGAGGTTTGCGCATCTGAACGACGTCGCCGACGTGGATGGCCAGTGGCGGTTTCATGGTCAAGAGCAAAGGCGTAAGGGACCCCACGGCCTGCGGTCCGTTGCCGGCCAGGCGGCCTGCGTTACGGCGGAGGATGGATCAGGCGAACCCGGGCCACCCGCCGGCCATCCATTTCCTCCACTCGGAGTCGCCGTCCATCCTCCAGGATAACTTCGTCGCCCACCGATGGAATCCGGTCCAGGCGACCCATCACCCACCCGCCGACGGTAGTATAGAAGGGGTCGCTCAGGCTCAGACCCAGGGCCTCATTGGCTTCGTCCAGGGTCATCAGCCCATCCAGCAGGACACTCCCATCCGGGAGGTGTTGGGCCTGGGGGGGAGCGGCCTCAAAGAGGTCGCCGATGTCCCCCACAATCTCTTTCAGCAGGTCTTCCAGGGTTACCAGGCCCGCGGTGCCGCCGTATTCGTCCACCAGGATGGCGATGTGCTGACGAGCACGTCGGAAATGAGCCAGCAGATCGGCGATGGAGACGGTTTCCGGCAGGAAGAGGGCTTCCCGCATCAGCGCGCGAGCCCTCAGATCGGAGCGGCATGCCCGGATGGGCCGCAGGAGGTCCTTCAGGTAGACCATGCCGATGATGTGGTCCAGGTCCTCCTCAAAGACGGGGAATTTCGTCAGTGCGGTCCGCTCTGCCAGGTCGGCCAGTTCGTCCACGGTGGCGTCGGCAGGGACGCAGACCATCTCGGTGCGGGGGACCATCACCCTGGCAGCCCGGCTGGAGCGCAGGTCAAAGACGGCGCGCAGCATCTGCTCCTCTTCGGCGTTCAGGATTCCCTCCTCCTGACTGGCCTCAATGAGCATCTTCAGTTCTTGAACGGAATGGACCCGCTCGTGGCCGCTGGCCGGGCGAATCCCCAGCAATCGGAGCAGGCTGTTCCCGGCGCCGTTCAGGGCCCAGATCGCTGGCCGGAATATCTGAAAGACAGCCAGCATGGGCCGGGCGACCAGGAATGCTGTCCGCTCCGGGTTCTGGAGGGCGATGGATTTGGGCGCCAGTTCACCCGCCACAACGTGCAGAAAGGTGATGCAGGCGAAGGCCATAGCGGCAGCGATGGAGTGAGCCGTCGGGCCCACCCAAGATGTCGGAAGGAATTCCAGGAGCGGGACGAAGAGGTGAGCCAGGGCTGGCTCACCGATCCATCCCAGGGCCAGGCTGGCCATCGTGATACCCAGTTGGGTGGCCGCAATGAAACGGTCCGGGTCATCCAGAGCCCGCCGGACGATCCGGGCGGTGGGATGGCCCTGGGTAGCCAGTTCTTCCACCCGCGTCCGCCGGACGCTCACCAGACCGAATTCGGCAGCGACAAAGAACGCGTTCAACAGAACGAAGAAGCAGACACCCAGTAAGCCAGTTAGAATGGGCCAGAGAGTGTTCATTTCTGTCCGGCGTATGGTGTGTTCCGTCGTCCTGCCAGGGCGATGGGGATGGCCAGAAGCAGGCTCAGTCCCCAGAGCGCCAGCCCCACCCCGTTCTCTGAAAGCCAGAGCATCCACGGCCCCATGCCGCTCAGGTCAGCCCGCCAGGCCCGCTCCAGTTGGTCCAGGGAAAGGTGCAGGGCCTGCTGCACCCCGGCGTCGCAATCCGCGCCATCGGCATACGTCAACAGGAGGGCCCGGAGGCCACTATCGCCATGCTTCCGGCGGAGGTACCGCACCAGGCTCCCACTCTCGGCGTAGGCCAGCAGAGCCATCTCCGGGTTAGTAGGGAAGGGAGGACAGAGGTCCCGCAGGGGGATGAGCCGCCCCTCCCGTCGCGCCCGATCCAGGAGGGCGTCCAGATTGGGGTCGGGATGGGTCTGATTGGCCATCGCCAATCCCTCGTTCAACCAGGTCGGAATCCAGGTGTATCCCTCCGGCCCCACCAGGCGGTAGATCAGGAGGTGGGTCAGTTCATGGGGGATGTCCTGTTCCATCTGGAGGAGGTATCCATCATCGGCCGGGATGGTCAGGAGGACAACGCCCAGTTCGGGGTGAGCCTGACCCTGCACCCATGTCCGGCCCGCCATCCGCAGCGCGGCCTGCAGGTCCATCAGGGAGGGGTAGAGGTAGATGTCCACCTTCTCCGGCAGCGGCGCATGCAGGGATCGGGCGATCCGTTCCAGACTGGCTTTCGCAATATCCAGCGCGGCCTGGATGTAGGGAGGGTTGTCGACCGCGCTGTGGACAGTAACCGGGCCGGCGGTCCGGGTGAACCAGTCCATCCGGTTATCCTCGTAGCGGAATGTGGAGGGGGGAGTTGTCAAC
Organism: Anaerolineae bacterium; assembly: GCA_025060135.1. Taxonomy (GTDB): domain Bacteria; phylum Chloroflexota; class Anaerolineae; order B4-G1; family DUEL01; genus SpSt-77. The sequence goes on from JANXCY010000009.1 coordinate 50,102, forward strand.
TGGTGGCCCGCCGAGTCCCGCACTTCCCACCACCAGGTAACAGCGCCGAAGGGAGGAAAGGGGAACAGACGCAGGTCGCGGGTAAAGGTCGTCTGAACGGAGGGGCCGGGTTCTATGGGGATGGGGTTCACCTCTACCCGCTCGTCCCCTTCGGATTGAAGGTAAAGGTACAGGGCGGTGATGTTAGCCTGCGCGGTGATCCGGACGGAGAAGACGGCCTGCTGGCCGAAGGTGTAGGTAACGGCAGCCTCTTCCACCCTGATGGGTATCTCCTGGGCTCCCACGAGGCCGGTGGGCACTCCAATGGCCATTATGAGTATCAACAGGGTTGGGAGTCTCCATATCGTACGGTGGGCTCCGTTACACTGGTTCCCACTCCTCATCTCCATCCTCGTCTTCTTCGTCCTCTTCGTCAAAGAAGTCAAACAGGAGGAAGGCGCCCAGGTCACCATGGAGGAATTCCAGTTCCCGCAGAGCATCCCGTGCGGCGCCGCGCAACGCTTCGTTGTCCGAACGGCGGCATTGGTCCAGGGCCTGGCGGGCCTCGTCGCCGCCGATTTGCCCAAGAGCCCAGATGGCGGCCTCTTGGACTTCAGTGTCCACGTCCTCTATCAGTTCCAGAAGGACGGGGACGGCGTCGGTCAGTTCCAGTTCGCCGCAGGCCCGGGCGGCCTCGTAGCGCATCTGCGGACTGGGGCTGTGGAGTTCCCGCATCACTTCGGAGGCCCAGCGGTCATCGGCACTGCGGCCCATGGCAAAGACCGCACTGACGCGCATCCGCTCGTCCGGATGGCGGTAGGCCGCGCGGATCAGTTCGGCCACGATCTCTTCGCCCGAATAGGCCAGGGATTCCAGGGCCCGTCGCCGGACCTCCAGGTCTTCCTGCTCATTGGTACAGGCCGCCATCAGGGCCTGGAAGGCTTGCTGGTGGGGACGGGGGCGGATTTTGCCCAGTTCGCCGGAGAGCATAAAGCGACCCAGGGAGGTGGCGGCTGCGGCCCGGACCTCCGCCGAGGGGTCGTTCAGCAGCACGTCGGCCAGCACCGGCACCAGGCGGATGTCCTCGTTCTCCCAGAGGCCCTCCACGGCTGCCAGACGTACGGCGGCGTCCGGATCGTCCAGCACCCGCCGGAACACTTCGTCAAAGTTGACTTCAAAGTCGTTTTCAGCGATTTCCACCATCATCTGGGCCATTTTTCGACGGGTGTCTACCGGCAGCCCGCCCCAAACGGCCCAGACCGCCTCGGCCTGGCTTCGCTCCAGGTTGGAGAGACCATAGAGGGTCCGGCGGTCCGCCCGACCGGATTGCAGAGCATCCAGAATCTCAGCAAACGTGGGTTTCTTCATCGGTTCAACCAGGACCAGGGAATTAACGGGTTCACAATATCCAGCACGATGATGAACAGGGAAAGCGCGATCAGGATGGCCATTCCAGCCATATGGATTTTGGCTTCGGTTTCCGGAGCGATACGACGGCCCCGGATGGCCTCAATGAGGACAAACAGGGCCCGCCCTCCGTCCAAGGCAGGGAGGGGGAGCAGGTTGGTCATCCCCAGGGCCAGACTGATGAGTGCGGCGACGGAGAGCGCCAGGAGAGGGACCCCCATTTCCAGGCTTTGTTGAAGGGAATAGGCCAGGAGGCCCAGAATCCCTGGAACGCCGACCGGGCGGGCAGCCTCCGCAACAGAGACCTGACCACTGGAGACCAGTCGCGGGAGCATCAGGATACTCAGGACGACGCCTGCGATGGTCTTTCCGGCGGCCACAGTGGCGCGGGGTAGGGAGTACCGTTCCAGCGATTCCGGGTCGGGCCAGCTTTGCAACCCAATGCCCAGGAAGCCATGCCCATCGGTCAGGACAGGGGTGGCCATGAGGGTCAGCCACTCCCCTTCACGCCGGACCGTCAACTCCAGCGGGCGCCCCGGGGAGGAGCGAATCCACTCCCGCAGTTCCGTTGCTCCGTCCTCCAACCGCTCTCCGTTGATAGCGATGATGATGTCGCCGGGGGAGATACCGGCGGCCTGAGCGGGACTCCCCGGGACCACTTCCTGAACCCGGACAAAGTAGCGGGTGGGCACGCCGGTCATAAACCCGATCACCAGCAGGAGAAGGGCGGCCAGGATGTTGAGCAGCGCGCCAGAAAGGAGCACGGCGAGCCGCCACCGCTTCGGCTGCGCGGCCAGGCTCCGGGGATGGGAGGGGTCCTCCTCGCCCAGCATACGGACAAATCCGCCCAGTGGGAGCAGGTTCAGGGAGTAGATGGTACCGGGCTCCAGTGCGGTCAGCGTGCCGCGCACCCAGGGGGCCGGGGGCGGCGACTCCTCGTCAGGAATAAAGGTGGTCCGCCGAATCTCCCCCACGCGCGGAAGGCCACCTGAATGGGGCTCCAGCCGGACCTCCACGGGCTGGCCCGGGCCCAGGCCAGGAGGCAAGCGAACCGAGCCGGGCAGGAACAGCGGCTGCCCATCCAGTTCCAGCGTTCCGGCCTCCCGGGCCAGGGTGAACAGGCGGGGCGGAAAGCCCAGGCCGAATTCCAGAATGTGCACACCCGCCCGCCGGGCGCTCAGGAAATGCCCCAGTTCGTGAATCAGGATCATCGGCCCCAGCATCAGAACCAGGGCCAGTGCCAGCCAGAGGAAAAGTTCCATACCTCACCTACCCAAAAGGTCCAGGACAGTTCGTCCTTTCTCCGAAAAAGCCTTATCGCATCTTGGGCTGAGCCCTACAACGGGCGTTCGTAGATGCGGTGAGTCTTATAGAAGTTCACTCCCAGCCCCTCCATCTCCCGCATCATTTTGGCGTTCTGTTCGTTGACCTGGACGATCTCGGCGTGGCGAAAGCCCCGCTCGTGGACCGTCTTTTCCAGTTCGGTGAACATAATAGCGTCCACGCCCAAGCCCTGGTATTTCGGCAGGATGCCGCCGCCGTTGAAGTCAATCCGGTCGGTGTGATGGAATTCCCACATAAGCATCGCCCAGCCGAAGGGGTAAAGACGTCCACCGCATTTTTGCAGGGCCCGATTGACGTTCGGGAATCCCAGGATGAAACCGACGATCTCATCGCCCTTGACGACCGCTTTGGAGAGATCGGGCTGGGTCAGGTTGACGAGCCGGTCAATGATGCGCTGGGCATCCTCCCCGGTGATGGGGACGAACTCCCGGTTCTCGGCGAAGGCGGCGTTGTAGGCCTCCACGACGCGGGGAGCGATGGCCCGCATCTCCGCTTTGGTGCGGAAGGTGAGCACCCGGAAGCCGCGCCGGGCCTTCACCCGTTCGGCGATCTCCCGAATCCGTTCCGGCAGTTGGGTGCTTCCGGGCAGATAGCCGGAAAAGTAGTCCGTCTGTTTCTGGAAACCAGCCTCCTGGATGAGACGGTCGTAGTACGGGTAATTGTAAGCAATGCCCAGGGCAGGCAGGTACTCAAACCCCCGAACCAGCACGCCCAGGGAGTCCCCGGCGGAGAAGCCCTCGGGCCCGCTGATGGTCTCCAGCCCCCGCCGTCGGGCCCAGTCAAAGGCGGCGTCAAAGAGGGCACGGGAAACCTCCTCGTCGTCCACTGAGTCAAAAAGGGCAAAGAAGGCTCCTCTCTGGCCCCGGTAGGCATTGCGCTTGCGGGGCTCCAGGATGGCGATGCGCCCCACCACTTCTTTTCCGATGGTGGCCAGGAAAAAGTCGGCGTCGGAATGGCGGTAATAGGGGTGGCGCTCCCGATCCAGTTGCTTGCGGGCACTGGAAACCAGTGGGGGCACCCAGTACGGGCATCCCCGATAGAGACGGAAGGGGAAACCGACAAAGCGTTCCACATCCTGAGGGTTGTCAGTCCGGACCTGATGAATATGCACCATCGGCGTGGCTCCCGAGAGAACTTACGGTGTAACAAAGTAACTGACGGCCAGCACTCCGGGCCCGGCATGGGTAACGATGGCCGGAGGCAGTTCGTAGATGGGGACTTCGGGAATGCCCAGACGGGCCGAGAAGTCCGCGGCCAGTTCCCGGGCCGTGGCCTCGGCGTCGGCGTGCATGACCGCCAGGTAGGATTCCGGGCTGGGGGGACATCCGGCCAGGACCAGTTCCCGCAACCGCTCCAGCGCCCGCCGCCGGGTCCGCTGTTTCTCAAAGGGCTCTACACGCCCGTCCTGCAGGGTAAGGATGGGTTTGACTTGCAGAAGTCCGCCCAAGAGGGCCTGAGCACCGCCGATGCGCCCGCCCCGGTGGAGGTACTCCAGCGTGTCCACCACAAAATAGACCCGCTGGCGGGCCAGCAGGTCCTGAACCTGGGCGATGATGGTATCGGCCTCCACTCCCTCCTGCGCCCAGCGGGCTGCCAGGAGGGCCGCTGTTGCCAGCGGCGCGGCGATGGTGCGGGTATCCACCACCCGGATGTCCGCTCCGGGGAAGTCCTGGGCCGCCGTCAACGCGCTGCGGACGGTGCCGCTCAGTTCCGAGGAAGGATGCAAGCAGATGATGGTCCGATACCCCTCAGCCAGCAGCCGCTCAAAAACGGGATGGTAGAGAGCGGGAGGCGGCGCTGCTGTCTTGGGTAACGTCGGCGACGCGCGCAATTTCTGCAGGAACGTCCGGGTGTCCATTTCCGTGTCGTCCCGGTAGGACTCCTCGCCAAAGATGATGATCTGCGGAATCATGGGAATATCGTAGGCCCGGGCCCATTCGGGCGGCAGGCCGGAAGTCGTATCGGTAACAATTTTGATCACGCTGGCTCCTTTTGTCCCGAGAGGGATCGTTCCCCCTTAGCGAATTATACCGGACAATTGCCAGGAGACAAGGGGAGAGGTGAGAATGCTGGCCGATGGGCTGGCTGTTTCCCTCTCTGGCGTTCTGCGCACAATCGCGCCGGCCTGCAGGCTACTGTTCGTCGGTCTTCTCGCCCTGTACGTCCGGGTGGGGAAGACTCAATCGGTGGGGACTGGTGTAGACGTGAAAGCGGTTGCCCCGCGCGTAGCCGATGAGAGCGATGTTCCAGAGGCGAGCCATTTCGACTGAGAGGGAAGTCGGGGAGGAAAGGGAAACCACCACCGGGATGCCCATTCGGGCCGCCTTCACCAGCATCTCTGAACTGATCCGTCCGGTGGTGAGGAGGATACGGTCTCGGAGCGATTGACCCTGCCGCAGGCAGAGGCCGGCCAGTTTGTCCACGGTGTTGTGGCGGCCCACGTCTTCCGCCACCTGGAGTAGCGTTTCTCCTTCGGCCAGGGCGGAGGCATGCACGCCGCGCGCCTGACGGTGGAGGACAGCCGCGTCCTGCAGACGACGCATCAGCCGGATCACCTGCGCCGGGGTTACGATGAGGTCGCTTTCCAGCGGCGGATGGGCCTCCTTCCAGTCCTGGAATGTCGTCCCGCCCCCGCAGCCGGTGGTCAGCGTGCGCATAACGGGGATTCCCACATCCCGGTACAGCCACACGTCCACGCAACGACGGCTCCCGCAGACGCGCACGCTGACCACGTCCTCTATCCCTTCTATCAGCCCTTCGTTGTAGAGAAAGCCCAGGGCCAGTTCTTCCAACAGGATGGGCGTGCACCGCAGGCCGACCAGGTCCTGTCCGTTGACGGCCAGGGTGATCTCCTCCTCCACGGGCAGGACGCCTTCCACCTGCCGGAGGGAGCCCTGTTCGTAAATCAGCATGCTGGCCGGGTAGATGCTCATCTCAGATACCAGAACTGGTGCTGGGGATCGTAGTCCCAGCCGTAGGCCGAGAGATCCAGCGAGCGACGCGGCCAGCCTTCCGCCACCCGGCGCCATGTATCTTCCCAGGAACGAATGCCTCCCAGCGCGTCGGCGGCTTCTACATTACATGCGCCCACCGCCACTGCGGCGGTTACTGCCTGCGCCGGGGACATCCCGCGCAGGAAGGCGCTCAGGAAGCCCGCGATGGTGGCATCTCCAGCGCCCGTGGTGCCGACGACGTCCACCTGGAAACATGGTGCCCAGATTTCCTGGTCCGCCCAGGCCGTCAGGTCGGACGGCCGCCCTCGTCCCAGGCCGGCCAGAGTCCTGGCATCGCCGGTCCGTAGATAGAAGCCCCGGTCCCCCAATTTCAGCCCCACAATCCGGACGCCCATTGCCAGTAACTGGTCGCTGAGGTCTGAGAGCAGAGGCGGCGTGATCCATGGCAGGATGTCTGTACCCTGGGCCGAACGAGACAGCGCCTCATAAGTGGGCCGACGGAGCATAAAGAGGATTTCCTCAACGCTGGGGAGGAAAATGTCCACGTAGGGGAGGGTCGCCTGAAGGATGGCTTCCCAATCCGCACGCCCAGCGTCCGATGAGGGGTCCGGGAAGGCCATGTCCAGTGACGTCGTCACCCCCATCTCCCGGGCCCGGCGGAAAACGGTTGTCAATTCGCGGCCGCCGTCCTCGTACATTCGGCGCATCACGGGTGGATAGCCGAAATGGAAGAGCCGCGCGCTGCGCAGGAGATCGTACCGGACATCCTCCGCGCTGAACGTATCGTTCGCTCCGGGATAGTGCAGAAATATACGGTCTATCCCGGGAGGGTTGATGACAATCGTGTAGGAGGTACTGGCGCCCGGATCTACGATCATGCCCGCTACCAGGCCAGGGTCAACGCGGACGACCAGTTGCTGGATGGCCTGCCCGAAGAAGTCCGCGCCGATCTTCCCCATCAGCAGGGTGCGGATGCCCAGCCGGTGCAGTGCCAATCCGGTATTGGAGACCGGACCACCTGTGGAGACGGTGGCGGGCCCAACGGCGATCAGCCGGCCTGGCTGAAACAGGGTTATGAAGACGCCGGGGGAGAGAGAGCCCCATTGGGGGATAATATCCAGGCACAAATGCCCGGCAACCACGACGTCCAACGGATGCCGATTACTCATGCCCCAGTTTCCTCAGGGCCTGTTCGATCACCGCCTGGGGAGTGAAGCCGAACTGGTCCATCAGAACCGGGTAGGGAGCCGAGGCGCCGAAGCGATGGACGCCGATGACAGCCCCATCCGGGCCTATGTACCGCTCCCAGCCCAGAGGGACAGCGGCTTCTATCGCGATTTTGGGGACGGTCGATGGCAGGACGGCGGCCCGGTACTCCGGCGACTGAGCGTCAAAGAGTTCCCATGAGGGCATGGAGACCACCCGGGCCCGCACTCCGCGTTCGGCCAAGCCCTCCTGCGCGGCCAGGGCCAGATGGACCTCGGAGCCGGAGGCGATCAGGACCACATCCGGGTGCCCCTCGGGGGCATCTCGCAGGACATAGGCGCCCCGGGCCAGGTTGTCCGCACCCGCCATCTGGCTCCGGTCCAGCACCGGCAGGTTCTGACGGGTCAGCAGCAGAGCCGTCGGGCCATGGCGGCGGCGCAGCGCGGCCCGCCAGGCCTCGGCGGTCTCGTTGGCATCACAGGGACGGATCAGGACGAGGTTGGGGATGGCGCGCAGGGCGGCCAGATGTTCCACCGGTTGATGGGTAGGTCCGTCCTCCCCGATCCAGAGGGAATCGTGGGTCCAGACGTACACCACTGGCAGGTGCATCATCGCGGCCAGGCGAACTGCCGGTCGCATGTAGTCGGAGAAGACCAGAAAGGTCCCGCCGTAAGGGATGAGGCCACCGTGGAGAGCCATCCCGTTGAGGATTCCGCCCATCCCGTGCTCTCGAACTCCGAAGCGAAGGTTGCGGCCAGCGGGTGTTTCTTTCTGGAAGTCGTCGTAGCCTCTGAGCAGGGTCAGGTTGGAAGGCGCCAGGTCGGCAGAGCCACCGATGAGAGTGGGAAGAACGGAAGCCAGCGCGTTCAGGACCATGCCGGAGGCCTTACGGGTGGCCATAGGGCCGTCAGCAGGGGAAAAGGAGGGGATGGCTTCCTCCCAGCCACCGGGAAGTTCGCCCGACCAGAGACGCTCCAGGAGCGCGGCCTCGCGGGGGTACTGGCGGGCATATTCGGCGAACATGGCCTGCCAGCGGGCCTGGGCGGCGGCTCCCTCCTCCACCGCCCGCCGGAAGATGGGCAGGACCTCCGGTGGCACCCAGAACTGGGCATCCGGCGGCCATCCCAGTGCCTCTTTGGTCCGCCGGACTTCTTCCTCCCCCAGGGGCTCGCCGTGCGCCGAGGCGTCGTCCTGTTTGTTGGGGCTCCCATAGGCGATGTGGGTCCGGCAGATGATGAGGGACGGGCGGGCGGTTTCCCGGCGCGCGGCCCGAATGGCCGCCGCAATCGCCTTCAGGTCGTAGCCATCCACTTTCTGGACGTGCCAGCCGTAGGCGCGGAAGCGGGCGGCGACGTCTTCGGTGAAGGTGATGTCGGTGGGGCCTTCAATGGAGATGTCGTTGTCGTCGTAGAGATAGACCAGTTTGCCCAGGCCCAGGTGTCCGGCCAGCGAGGCCGCCTCGTGGCTGATACCCTCCATCAGGTCGCCGTCGGAGACAATGGCATAGGTGTAGTGGTCAAAGATAGGGAAACCGGGCCGGTTGAAGGTGGCGGCCAGGAATCGTTCAGCGATAGCCATCCCGACGCCGTTGGCGAAGCCCTGTCCCAGGGGGCCGGTGGTGGTCTCCACGCCAGGGGTCAGGCCGTACTCGGGGTGGCCTGGGGTACGGCTGCCCCACTGCCGGAAGGCCATCAGGTCTTCCAGCGTTAGGTCGTAGCCAGTGAGGTACAGCAGGCTGTAGAGAAGCATGGAACCGTGGCCGGCGGAGAGGACGAAGCGATCCCGGTCCGGCCACTGTGGGTCCTTTGGATTATGCTTAAGGAAACGGGTCCAGAGGACATAGGCTACGTCGGCCATGCCCATGGGCATGCCGGGGTGACCCGATCGGGCCTTCTGAACCCCGTCCATAGCCAGGGTGCGGATGGTGTTGATGCAGAGTTGGTGAATGTCAGGTCGCATATAAGCACCTCGCTATGCTGAGATACTCCTTTTGCCGTTGTAATCCAAGCCCTGTTGTAGCCAGCATGGTATGCGTCCACGGCCCAAAGTCTGTTTCGCCGCCGAGACGCCGAGCCCGCAGAGCATTTGCTGAGGTCAAACGCTGCCCCCGGCGTCTCTGCGGTCTGTTTGGCAGTAGAGTTATGGTGGGGATTCTGCCTGAGAACCGATTCTCTCCGGCTCAGCCGTTACTGCCAGCCCGTGGCGGGCGCTCAGTTCCCGGAGGGATCCAAAAGCCGCCTGGGCGACTTCCGGTTCGGGGTCGTTCAGAGCACGGCGAAGGGCGTCCACGTGTTCGGGGCGGCCTACCCAACCCAGGGTTTGAGCGGCGGCCCGACGAATGGGGGCCGGCCCTTCTGCCAGGGCCCGGAGGAGGGGGCCAAAGGCGGCCTCGCCCAGGCCCACTCCCTCGCCTTGCTGGGCGGCCCAGGTAATGAGCCAGCCCATACTGGAGGGGACAGGGGGCGAAGGAGGAGGGACGGGAGTGGCTTTCTCTTCCCGTTCGGATAGAACGGTGGCCGCAGCAGAGCGGACAATCCACTGGGGGTCTTCCCGCGCGGCCCGGGCCAGCAATTCTCGGGCCCAGATAGCGTCCATCTCTCCCAGCCCATAGGCGGCAGCCCGCCGGATCATAAAGTCCTCGCTCTGGAGGGCTTCCCGGAGCGTCCGATAGCCCTCTTCTCCCTGACGGGCCAGTGCCCGGGCAGCCTCCACTTGGAGCGTTTCGTCTCCTGATTCCAGCACGCGGACCAGCCACTCTACCGCAGCCGGGATGCCGATTTCTCCCAGCGCCTGAACCGCTGCGATCCGGACGGCTTCGTGGGGGTCCTCCAGCGCCTTGACGATGGCGGAGAGGTCAGCTTTTTCGCGCAGGACGGCCATCATCCGGGCCGCGATGGCCCGTACCGTTGGATTGGGGCTACGAAGGGCGTGGCGCAGAAACAGCGGTACACCCGGGTCGCCGGTCCAGATCAGCGCCTCCGCCAGTCGCTGACGGGATTCATCCGAGAGGTCAGGAGAGAGAAGGGAGCGACCCAGAAGAGCCATTACGCCATTGCGCCACGGGGCATCTGGCGGAGCCAGCGCGGCCCAGCGGGCTGCCCTCCGCAGGCGGCTCTGCCAGAGGTCATCGGGGCGGGAAAGCCAGGCGCGCACCACTGGTTCCATCCCGCCGATTTCGGCGTAGAAATCGGCTACCGGAAGCCAGGAGGGATCGTCCAGATGCGTGACCAGCTGGTCGGGCGCCAAGGCCAACGCTTCGGCGGTGAGCATCGCCTGCCAGAGAGGATGGGCAAACCGGTACTGGTCGGGGGCACAGGCGACCAGTGGCCCCCCCGGTCCTAGGAACGCCTTCACCCGCGCGGCCACGGCCAACCGCACTCGTTTCGGTTCGGGGAGCCTCGGGCGTTCCGACGGGGGTTCTTCTGGAGGAGAGGGGCCCTCTTCGGAAACGGGCGCTGCCGCCGAAGCCTCGCCTTCCGAGGCCGTATGGGGAGGAAGCCCCCTCTCTTCGGAGATCGGCTCCACCAGGGTTTCGTTCTCCCCCGCGGAAGCTTCCGCCAGGGGAAAGGCGGAAAGCAGTTGCTGGCGGATGAAGGCTTCCAGTTCCTGACGGGAACAGACGAATCGGCCCTCTTCCTGGAGTTTCCACGCCAGGGCGTACAGGATGTCCAGAGGGCTCATCCCCCCAGCCCATTCCAGGTCCGCAGAGAAGTCGGGCATCCCCTCTGCCCATTTCTCCAGGCGCTGACGGAAGGGGGCTACCCGTTTCGGCGGGAGAGTGCCGTGCTCCAGCAGCCATCCAGCGGCGAGCGCCACATCCAGCAGCGATTCGGTCTGTTTCCATATGCGCGTCAGATTTTCGGTTGCCTGGTCCAAAGGAAAATGTTCGGGCGTGGGCAGGCGGGTCAGGAAATCCTGGACCTCCGGACGGTCCCAGGGACAGATCCGCAGGGGGATAAAACCGGCATGAATTAAAGGAGCGTACTGCTGGGCTCCCACAGCGACCACCCAGATATTGCCCGGGAAGGCATCGGCCAGTTCGGCCAGCCATGCGGTGGCTGGTGCCTGGGCGGCAGGAGGCAGTTCGTCCCATCCATCGGCCAGGACCAGCGCTCCACCCGCCTGGAGAGCCTGACGGAGCGGGGTCGCGGCGGAGCCAGGGGCGCCGATGGTCTGCAGCGCGCCCTGCACCAGTTGCTGGAGAGGGGTCGGGGACTTCTTTCCCTCCGATGCCGGAGCCCAGTCCAGCGCTGGGAGGTACACATAGAGGGGAAGGCGTCGGAGCGATGGGTCCGACGAGGCGCCATTTTCCTGGCGCGCGTGGGTCAGCGCCAGATGGGCCAGAAGGGTGGTTCGTCCGGACGCGGGGCTACCCACGATCAGAATTCGGGGATGACCCCGGAGGGCATCGGCTGGCAATAACGGCGGAGGGGCAGAGGACCTGTCCTGCTCCGGGTCAGGGAAGGCAAGCGGGAGAAACAGGCGCACCGGCACGAAGTACTGCTCCAGGGGACCCAGGTCGGCCAGAGCATGGGCGCTTTGGGCCCAGCGGATGAGCCGCTCCCGGTATCGGGCCTCCCATCCGGCGGTCATCTGGCTGAAAGTGCGCAGGGCTATGCGTTTCAGTTCCTGCCAGCCCCGCAGGAACGGGTCCCGCAGGAGGTAGCCCAGACCCATCAGCAAAAGGGTGAATCCTGCGCCTACCAGAGCGGAGTAAATGTCCAGTTGCCAGCCCATGTTGTCCTCACAGCGATGGCTGTCTCCGGGTTTCCAGGATTTCCACCAGGGCCATCAACCCACCGTTCACCAGCGACTGGCCGCCCAGCAGGAGGGGGATGGAAGCCCGGGCAGCGGCGTGCGTAAACGCCCGCAGGAAGGGGTCTTCCACCTCCTGCCAGCGAAGGAGGTCGGCGTTGAACCGGTCCGCGGGAGAGGGCCAGCATCCCCGTGCGGCCATCAGGACGCGGGTATCCATCAGGGCGGCCTCGGCCAGCGAAGAGAGTTCAGCGAAGAAACCGTCTACCCCGACCTGTTCCAGGAAATGGGCCAAGAGGCTGCGCACTTCGCCCCGGCGCAGGCGCCCACTGGCCACCATACCCCGCTCCTCCACGAAGAGGCGAACCCAGCAACGGGTAGCCTGGTCCAGCGCCATCCACGCGGCCGGGGCCGTCCGACCGATGATGGCCAGATGGCCTCCATCCCGCCCCATCACCTCCAAGACCCTCTCTACGGGCCCGGTGGGCCAATCCAGTGCATTCAGGGCCGCGCGCAGCCGGGGGCCGACCCGGGGATGCAGGCGGGCAATCAACAGGTCGGCGGGCGTATCCAGGTCCAGGCGGGTCGCGGCGGAAGGGTCCAGGGCCCGGGTAGGGATGTCCCATTCTTCGGAAAGAGCCCAACCCAGGGCGTTATCCCGTTCCAAGGTGGCCACTCGGGAGGCCAGAGCGCGGGCGGGGTAGAACGCGATCCAGTCCGACGAATACCGGTTGTTGGTAACAGCCTGAGGGCGGTCTCCGAGAAAATCGCTCAGAGCATCCTGCCAATCCCGGGAGGTCATCAGAGGCGCCGAGCCGCCTCCAGCATAGAGCACCCGGTCCGCGCCGATGCGTTCGATCAGGCCCGCCAGGCGACGGCCAAAGTGAAATGGCTCGTCGGGACGGTCCACGTCCACCTCCAGCGGCAGTCCCGGCAGGTCCGGGACCCAGGAGGGGTCGTCGGTCGCAATCACCGCCTGTTCCACCCGGCCGGTCTGCCCGAGGGTTTCCAGCAGGTCTCCGGCGGCGGCCTGATGGGCGCGCCGGAGGGCACTTTCCACCGGACTCCCGGCCCATCCACCGACCATCAGGAGCAGCGTGATCCGGTCCTGGCTCAATAGACCACTGCTATCCTCAGTTCTATCGCAGTTCCGGGATAATCAGGCCGTAGTTGCCATCCCGGCGGCGGTAGATCACGTTAATCCCACCTTCCTCAGCGTTCAGGAAAACAAAGAACTGATGGCCGAGGAGTTCCATTTGCTCAATGGCCTCCTCCGGAGTCATCGGGAGCATTTCAAACCGCTTCACCCGGACAACCCTGCCCGAGATGACCTCTTCGGGCGACAGCCCCTCTTCTTCCCAGAGTTCTTCCTCTCCCTCTCCGCGCTGCCAGCGGTCCTGCCGCCGGGTCTTATAGCGGGTGATCTGACGCCGCATTTTATCCAGCGCGGCGTCAATCGCGGCAAACATATCGGCGGCCCGCTCCTCTGCCCGGAGCATCACCCGGGGGGTACGGATGGTCAGTTGGGCGACCTGCCGCTGGTTACTGGAGCGGATATTTTCCACGGCCAGGTCCACGCGAGCGTCGGTGATGTTCGGCAGGTATCGGCTCAGTTTGCTGACTTTCTTTTCCACATACTCCTGCAGGCGAGGGGTTAATTCGATGTTTCGGGTAAACAACTGAATTTGCATCGGATTCACCTCGGGATGAGGTTGAGTGTGGAATGGGACAGCGGGTAGCCGGGCCACCCGCTGCAGGTTTCCGGATGGACTCTCTCCCTATGGGGTCAAAAAGCCCGCGCCAGCGTGAACGCCCAGACCGACCGGGCCCCACCCTTGCGCAGGGCATCAGCACATGCTTCCAGAGTGGCGCCGGTCGTGCAGACATCGTCCACCAGCAGAACCTGGCGACCGCTCAGCCGGTCAGTGGTGCAGCGGAAAGCATCCTCCACGTTGCGGCGACGGTCTGCGGCTGGCAGGCGCATCTGAGGGAGGGTGGCTCGCACCCGGCAGAGAGACTCCTCATCCATTGGCAGGCCGATGCGGCGGCTCAGCGCCCAGGCCAGTAGCGCGGCCTGATTGTAACCGCGCCCTCGCAGGCGGGAGGGGTGAAGAGGGACAGGAACGACGATCTCGGCAGGAAGGGAGGCTCGCTGCCAGCATTCGGCCATCAATGCTCCCAGCGGGTCTGCCAGTTCGCGGGCATGGCGGTATTTTAGACAGTGAATCGCCCATCGGATGGGGCCATGAAAGGGGAACACCGACCGGATGCCTTCCAATTGGGACGGGGTCTCCCGGCAGGAACCACAGAGCGTTCCCCCGGGTATCGGGACTCCGCAGCGGGAACAGATAGGTCCGGAAAGACGGGGAAGCCACCGGGTACAGCCCGCACACAACCAGATACCGACCCGACGACAGACCACGCACCGAGGAGGGAAGAAAAGGTTGAATAGCGGTCCGAGCAGGACTTCCGGAAACAGGATACGCGGTGGGGAAGAAACCACGGTCTGGCTCCGATGCACGTTCCCCGATCGGGTGGACAACCACCCGTCTGCCCTGTAAACGCGCCCTTTCCTTCCTGCGGCCTATCCTCCGCCGAATATCCTGCCAACGCCGGACCGAAGGACGATAATGACACCCGGTCCCAGCAGGACGATCAACAGGGCAGGGAAAATCAGGAAGACGATGGGGATAATCATCTTGATCGGCGCCTGGCGGGCCAGTTCCTCCGCCCGCTGCCGTCGGCGCACCCGCATCTGGTCGGACTGAATTCGGAGGACCTTCGCGATACTGACGCCCAACTGGTCAGCCTGAATCAGCGCGGCGACAAAACTGGAGACCTCTCGAACGTCCATGGTATCGGCCATGTTCCGCAGCGCTTCCCGTCGGAGTCTCCCCAACTGGATTTCCTGAAGGACCCGGGCAAACGCGCGGCTCAATTCGTTGTCCCACTTTTCCACCACTTTGGCCATCGCCGCATCAAAGGAGAGACCGGCCTCCACGCAAATGGTGAGCAGGTCCAGCGCGTCGGGCAGAGATTTGAGAATTTCTTGTTGACGCCGGCGGATCCGGGAGCCCAGCCACGAGCCGGGCAGGTAGAAGCCCAGCCCGAATGCCGCGCCAATCAGCGCTATCTTCTGGATGGTCGGGATACTGGCAGGGCCCAACACTAGAAAAGCGCCGCCGCCCAGCAGAATGCACAGGATGTAGCGAATCGCTACAAACTCCCCCGGCCCGATTTTCTGGGAAAGGCCCGCCAGTTCCAGGTTGCGGCGAGTGCGCTGGAGGGTCTGGGCGGGGGTCATCCGGCTGATCAGGCGGCTGACCGCCTGGAGCAGAGGACGAATGACCCGTTCGGTGAAAGGCAGGGAGAGTTCCAGTTCCTCCAGGGTCGCCGTGCGGCCCATTGCGCCCAGTTCCACCAGGCGGGCCTGCAGGGCGTCTTCGCCGCGCGGGGCGCGGCGTCCGATCAGCACCAGGGCCAGCCCGGCTACCATCAGCAAGCCCACCAGAATCAGCACCATCCCCATAGGTCCAGTTCGCTCCTTTCAGGGGCGCCCCGGAGTAGAGCCTGTCCTACCCGCAACGGTCTATACCTCAATATCCGCGATTTTGCGCATCGTGAAGAAACCAATGGTCATGGTAATCCCTGCCACCACCAGCATGATCCGACCACAGGGGTCTTGAAACAGCGGGCCCATAAAACCGGGGTTAATCATGTACACAATGCCCGCCACACCAACGGGCAGCAGGCTGACCACGTAGCCGGAATAGCGGGCCTGGGCGGTCAGAGCCCGGATTTCTCCTTTGATGCGCACCCGTTCCCGGATGGTGAAACTGATCGTATCCAGGACCTCGGCCAGATTACCACCGACTTCCTGTTGAATCTTGATGGCCGTAACGGTCATATCCAGGTCGTCGGAGGGAACACGACGGAGCAGGTTATCCAGAGCCCGATCCAGCGGAAGGCCCAACTGGGCCTCTTTCACCACCCGGTCAAACTCCTCAGAGGCGGGAGGGTTCATCTCCCTGGCAACGACCTCCATGGCCTGAAGGACACTGTACCCAGCGCGGAGGGAATTGACCATCATGTTAATGATATCCCCCAACTGGTCATTGAAGGCTTTCAGCCGTTTACCCTGGAGGTAGGCCACGTACCAGCGGGGAGCGAAGAAACCCAGAATCAGTCCGACCAGAGAGAGATACGGATCGCGACGCCACAGGAAAATCAGGACCGGAAAGAGGATCATACAGATCACTGTGGCGGCAATAAACTCTCCGGCGGTCAGTTTCAGGTTAGCGCGCGCCAGTTGGGTGCGCAGGTTGCGGGCCAGGCCCCGCTCTGCCAGGGCCCGATCCAGGCGCTCCCCCAACGGCGAGAACCGGGTGCCAGGTCCTCTCTCTTTTTGCTTTCGCTGCACCCCCAGCGTATACCGGTCCAGCCGTTCGCTGACCTCATCCCTCCGCCCACGACCGCTCAGGAGCAGATAGACGAAAGCGCTCGCCAGCAACCCGATCCCCAGCATCAGCAACAGATTCTCCATCCCCTCCTCCTCAAGGCGCGCGGACCCGTTGATGGGGACGACCAAGGGGCCACCCCAACCCCAAAAACATCATCCTTTCGGCACGATGCCCGCCAGTCCCATCCCCAATTTCCCGGCGGTTCCTTTACCGGCGCATCCGTTCCCCGATGCCAAAGATGGTCGGCGGCAGATGGATGCCTGCCTGCTCAATTTTATCCATGAACTTCGGACGAATTCCGGTGGGGCGCAGCCGACCGATCACCTTCCCATTCTCGTAGCCCGCGATCTCAAACTTGAAAATCTCCGACATGGTGATGACATCGCCTTCCATCCCTTCCACCGAGGAGATGCTCACCACTTTCCGGGAACCATCCCGCATCCGCTCCAACTGGACAATCACATCCAGCGCGCTGGCGATCTGCTCCCGAATGGCCCGGTGGGGCAGGTCCATCCCGGCCATCAGGATCATGTTCTCCAGGCGGGCCAGCGCGTCCCGCGGGGAGTTCGCGTGAATGGTAGTCATAGAGCCCTCATGGCCGGTGTTCATCGCCTGGAGCATATCAAACGCCTCTGCGCCCCGGCACTCCCCCACGATAATCCGGTCGGGCCGCATCCGCAGGCTGTTGATGACCAGGTCGCGGATGGTTACCTCCCCCCGGCCCTCAATGTTCGGCGGGCGGGATTCCAGCGTAACCACATGCTCTTGCTGCAACTGCAACTCCGCCGCGTTCTCAATCGTGATGATCCGCTCGTCGTTGGGGATGTAGGCGGAAAGGATGTTCAGGAACGTCGTCTTTCCAGTACCAGTACCGCCGGAAACAACAATGTTCAACTTCGCCTGCACGCAGGCTTTCAGGAACTCCATCGCCTCCGGGGTAATGGAGCCCAGTTCAATCAGTTTCTCAGCGGTCAACGGAATCTTGAAAAACTTCCGGATGGTCAGCACCGGGCCGATGAGGGAGAGGGGCGGGATAATGGCGTTGACCCGCGAACCATCAGGCAGGCGGGCGTCCTGATAGGGGACGCTTTCGTCAATCCGTCGGCCCAGAGGAGCGATGATGCGTTCTATGATGCGCATCAGGTGCTCCTCCGATTCAAAGGAAGCGTTGGTGCGTTCAATTTTGCCGAACCGCTCCACGTAGATGTTTTTGGGGCCATTCACCATAATCTCGGTAACGGTGGGGTCGGCCAGGAACGGCTCCAGCGGCCCCAGCCCCAAAATCTCCGCCACGATCTGCTCAAAGAGCCGCTCCCGCTCTGCCCGACTGAGAACGATCCGCTCTTCGGCCAGGATGTTCTCAAACATCTCTCGGATGGTGCGCCGGACCTCCTCCTGTCGGCTGACATCCATCGTGGGGTCCAGTTCGTCAATCAGTTTGTTCTGGATACGGGTTTTGAGGTCCCGGTACGTATCCCGCAGGGAGGAGGGCGCGGGGGTGGGACGGAATGTTGGCGCACTGGGCCCCGATGGCCCGGTCGGTGCCGTTGGTGGTTGGGTTCCTTTCTCAATCCGTCTTAACAGCGACATCGCTCACCTCGCCTATCGCTCATCGCCAGTCGTACATCGCTCATCGCGTATCGCCCGTTGTCCCTCGTGGATGGTAGCCCGTCCCAGGGGACGGTCGTCAAATCCCCAGGGCTCGACCCAGAAGACGGCGGCTGACTTCCACGGAGACGGCTTCTTCTTCCTCTTCGGTTTTCCGGAGTTCACTCAGCCGTTCCAGGACCCCGGCGGCCAGTTGGACGAAAGCCTGACCGATGGGTTTGCTGGCTTCCTCGGTGGCGATGGGGAGTCCTCGATTGGCGGCGATGATGCCCGCCCGTTCATCGTACGGGATGTGAGCCAGGGCAGGGATCAGGGCCCGTTCAATCTGGTCCAGCCGCAGGCCGGTCTTCCGGTCAGCCTGATTGATGACCAGGCCGAGTTTCTCGCGGGGGTAGCCCAGCCGGTCCGCCAAGTCCAGAAAGTGGCGGGCGTCCTTGATGTCCGGGATCAGTGGTGTGATGACCAGCAGGATCAGGTCGGCCCGGTCCATAAAGGTCAGCGTCAGCTCGTTGAGCAGACTCCAGGTATCCACCACCACCAAGTCAAACTCCCGCAGGAGGCCATCCAGGATGATCCCGATACGGCGGCTGCTCTCAGTCATTCCGCCATCGGCGCCGATGACCGCATCGGCGGCTTCGGGGTGGGGCGGAGCCAGCAGGGCTTTGATACCCGAAGCATGGGGAGTCAGGACGCTGGTCAGCAGGTCGCTATCCAGTTCCTCCACCCGCACGGCCAGATCGGCGATGGTGCGGGCGGGCTGCAAGTTCAGCATCACTCCCACATCCCCGAACTGGAAACTGCCGTCCATAATGGCCACCTTCTGGCTCATACCCAGGCGGGTCTGGAGGGCCACGGCCAGGTTGACAGCGATCGTGGTGCAGCCGGCTCCGCCTTTTGGCGAAAAGACCACAATCAGTTGCCCGTGGCGGACGGCGGGGCGACCGACCGCGCCGGGAGCGGTAACAGTGGGAGCCGGCGCGATGCGTGCCGCCTGCACCTGCCCGATTTCGTAGACCCGGCGGATGGTGGCCATCAACTCATCCCCGCTGGGAGGCTTGACCAGGAAATCCCGCGCGCCAGCAGCCATCGCCCGGCGCATATAGCCCGTCTCCCCCTGGACGGAGAGGATGATAATCTGGGTGGTGGGCACCTCCCGCGCGATCTGTTCGGTGGCAGTAATCCCGTCCATCCCGGGCAGGTTGATGTCCATGATCACAACGTGGGGGACCAGTTCCCGCGCCATCTGGACCCCTTCCTCCCCGGTGGCGGCCGTACCTACAACCTCTATATCCGGGGCGAAGGAGAGCAGTTTGCGCAGGTTCTCCCGGGTTTCGGCAATATCATCTACGATGAGGACACGGATTTTTTCGGCAGGCACGTTTCCTCCAGAGACGGCTCTACAACGGCTCTCGGTGAACCTACTCGGTGGGCCCTCCCCCTGCCGGAGCGCTGAGGCTGATCGCTTCTTCCAGCGGGTTCGTCTCGGGCGCGATGACCGCGTAGGGCAATTTCGGCGGGACGGTGAAGTTGT
This sequence comes from Anaerolineae bacterium, assembly GCA_025060135.1. Classification (GTDB taxonomy): domain Bacteria; phylum Chloroflexota; class Anaerolineae; order B4-G1; family DUEL01; genus SpSt-77. Next base: position 69,346 of record JANXCY010000009.1, read on the forward strand.
AGCGGACGATGATGTAATCCTGGGAGACCGTTTCGGTGGAGACCAGTTCCCTGTCCTCCGGATTGCGCAGGGCAAGGGTGATGTCCGCCTTCATTTCCACTAGCGCCTTGAGGACCAGGGCTTCCTGAGGGTCGACCATCAGGATAACAGCCTGAACGTTCATCATTACAGGTGTGGGGGTCGGCTCGGCAGCGGTGCCCGAGACGGGTTGTCCCCCTTCTGTGGTCGGAGTGGGCTGAGGGACCGCCATCGGGACCGGTTCCTGGTACGTGCCCACGCCCAGCACCTCCGCGTTTTGAATGGTCACCTGGGCTACATAGCGGGCCTGAGTGCTCCCCGTCGAGGGGTATACCATAATGACCTGGCCGGTGGGCAGAAGTTCTACCCGTCCATAGACTCCCTGGCACAGTTGCCCTTCAGCGCACTGGAAGGCGGCCCACTGGTTGGGCAGGAGACTCTGGAAATCCTGATCCAATTCCTGGATCGTCCACGAGGCCAGTACATCCACACGGTCGCCGGGCTGGATAGACCAGGCCACTGCTCCCAGGCGGTCCACCGGGATGGCGACGGCGCGCTTGCCTTTCTTAACCCGGAGAGCCGCTGGGGAGCCCATGGCCCCCAGGGCTTCCGAGCTGGAGGCCAGCATGCCCGGCATCAGGGGCATCCCCTGGGGAATATCCACCCGTGCGATATAGCCGATGACCTGGGCCGGGTCGGTAAAATAACTCGGCGGCAGGTAGGCGATCGGCCAGTCCAGCACCATCACCAGCTCAGGAGAGAGGGGCATTCCCGGGGTCAGATTGTTCGCAGCGACCAGGATTTTCATCGTTTGGGGCACCTCGGTGGGAGCAGGGGTTTCCCCACCCCTTCGGGGGGGGCGCATCAGCAGCGCGCCGGCAATGAGCGCAACGCCGATGATTAAGAGGCCTACCAGAACCAGGGTCCGCCGGCTTGCCATTCCTTATCCCTCCCGATGAGAGTTAGAGCCCATCATTACGGCGACCCAATGCCGTAACGGCAGGGCTGACGTCATGGACCGGGCAGCGCTGGCCATTAGGCCTGGGCCAACTGCCCGTGTCATAGATAATCATATTCCATTTTCAGTAAATGTCAAATACGGGAGCACCCAGGAGAAATTTTGTTGCGGCGGCCCAGCCGCCGCAACAAAACCCTGGGCTCTTCGGGAACTTGCGGGGTGGGTGGTCCATTAGTGGGCAGTGCGGCGCAAGGGGGATCTGGTGAACGTAGGCTCAAGCCTGCGCCACCCTCGCCTGGCCGATTTTGTGGGCCGCATGCCCCCTCACCCCGAATTCCCAAAGAACCAACCCGTTCTTTGAGATCGCGGACCGTCGTGCCCCCTTTGCTGAAGTTCTCGCACCGTTATTCTACCAGCCGCAGGAAGATGCGCTCGTAGAGTTCGTCGAAGATCTGATTCAGTTTCTCCGGGCGGTCGGCGTTCCGGTGGACTCCACCCGTGATGTTCGCTACCGTCTCCATCAACTCAAAATCGGCCGAGTCCCCCAGGGTGATGGTGTAGATCACGATGTTGTTGTTGCGGGCCTGCTCGGCGTAGTAGAGGGTGCACTCTTTCCCCCGGCGTTCCTCTTCCCGGGAGGGCACACTCAGGCCGTATTTCTGAATGAGGTTGTACGTGTAACAGGTGCTGTTGGGGACCTGATTGGGCCGGCCGTCGGTCATCAAAATCATGATGTGGGCCGCACCGGGCCGACCATACTGGCCAGATCGGGTGCTCAGAACGTCAATCCCTTTTAAAATCCCATCGGCGATATTGGTAGACCCAGCGGCCTGGGTGGCATTCAGCGCGGCAACGACCGTATTGGTGATGACCGAAGGGTTACAATTTGCGACACCCCGCCGACGCAGGCATTCCAGTGGGGAGTCAATCGTGGCGCTATCGGAGTAGGAGACGTACCCAATCTGGTCATACCGGTAATCCAGCATCCCTACGAACCGCTTGGCGGCCTCAATGGCGGCCCGGATGGGCTGCTCGTCGTCGTAGATGTCGTCCTTGCGGCGGTCCGGGTTGGGGCCGCTATTGCAGTTGGGAGAGTAGGCGCAGGTAGACTGCCCACAGCCGCCGGGATAACCGCCGAAGCGAGCATCGCAGGGGTTGCAGGCCCAATCTGTGCGTCCATTGGAGAATACGCCCGTTCGTTCGATGTTAGTATTCACGGAAGTTGAAGGGTCGTTGGTGATCACGATGCGGTCCAGAGCGAAGCCAGCCCCGCCCGCCCAGATGCGGAGGGTGTGCTGGGAACCGGCGGTCAAGTAGATAGGCGTGTCATTCAGCCGACGCCATCTCCAGAAATTGGGATCAGCACCATTATAGCTGACGCCTCGTGAAAATTCAGGTGTATAAGTGATGGGACTACTATTCACATTCCAGAAAATCCGGAGGTCCAGATTCTGAGGATGACGCCAGCTACTCTGAGCCTGACCGCGCACCCAGATGTAGTAGTTGCCGGTCCTCAGTACGGTGAAATCATAATCTACCCGGGGCGCTGGGAATGGGCCGCCGGGGACATCCATCTTGCAATAACACTGGGTGTATCCAGAGGCCGCGCACTGGCCGTTGTTGACAACAGCATCCAGGCGGCAGGTAACGCCATAACCCGGGGAAAAGGTGGCCTGTGTCTCATGATCGGAATAGGGCATATGCATAATGTAAGCCCCTCGGCTATCCCGACCCGAGGCGCCGTCGCCCGCCTCCCGCTGCATCACCCAGTATGTGTAGTAGGGCACGTACAGATAACGGTTATATGGGTTGCTGGCCCGGGAGTACTCTTCCGCCTCGATATAATAGTAGTTATATTGCTGGCTACCCAGGGCATAGGTGAACACCGTGGTAGCGCCGCAGTGGGCAGGTGGACCGTTGGGCGGGCCGTTCCAGGGGAGAGGGTAAATCAGACCCCCCGGATACGGGATGCCTGATTGGGCCTGCCAGCATCCGTAGCAGAGAGTGTCAAACTCCATAGAGCCGGAGCGGTCAAAGACGATGACGATATCCAGGTTTTTGATATTTTCGGCGGTGGCCGAGGCGCTGACCCAGAGAGAATCAAAGCCCAGGAAGCGCATGAAAATGACCGGCACCCGCTGTCTGACCCTTACCCGGATGCGGTCGGCTGTGTTGGGCTGCTGGGCGGGTGGCAGGCTCAGGTCCCGGAAACTGGCGGTGTCCAGAATGATGATGGTGTCCGCCTGGTCCTCGGGAGGGCCCTGAACATGCGATCCATTGATCTCCAGACGGGTTCTCGGGTTTCCATCGTTATAACCGTTATCCCGTAGAAATTCCCGGGCCCGGGCATGGGCGGCGCTTTCCAGCGGGAGTTCCGGGGCCGCCGCCAGCGCAGCCGCATCCACCGCCCGTACGATGCGGACCCGTTCGCTATAATACACCCCCAGATCCACAGCCAGCCCCACAAAAGCCAGCAGGGTGAACACGCCCACCATCACCAGGATTATGCTCTGCCCGTGCTGGTTACCCCCCTCGCGAAAGCACCGGAACAGCCATTTCGGGCATCTCATTTTGCACCTCCTACTGACTTTGACGGGCATCTGAAACCACCCGCATCACAGAGCGGGAGTACAACTGCAAAACGCGCGGCAACCCCAGGGGCCGATAGTTCCACAACGTCCAGTGCGCGTAGAAGACTTCCACCACGACGAGCCGATTGTCCAGCGCTTCGTATCCAGCGGCCACCCGCTGCTGATTGATCGTGCGGGTCTCGTTCTCGTGACGGGCAAGGTCAATCTCTGCTACCCGGCTGTCTCCTACAGTGATAGGCCTTGTAATGATCGCGGTCCCCGAGATCACCGTCATCGTTCCCGTCAGGTATCGCGTGATGTCGCCCCGCGTCCCATCGGATTGGATCGGAATATGCGTGATGATGATTCCGGTGTTGGGATCCGGCGGGGAAGCCCGGAAGAAGAGCACCTGCTGGTTGTTCAACGTCGTGTATCCGCCGCTGTTCAGCATCCAGCGGGCCGCGTCTTCATCGGTATACCGGGCCCGCGCGACAAACCGGACCCCTTCCCGGCAGGCAGTGGTAACCAGGAGGTAACTGCGCAGGGCCAGGGCAGTCTCCACCATCCCGATAATCAGCAGGATCAGGAACGGCAGAATAACCGCCAGTTCCACGATACTCTGTCCGCTCTGGCGCACCTTCTTACCGTTCATTTCCGCTCCTTTCCCCCGATGCGGTGCTGCTCTCAGAGGGTATCGGAACAGGCTGAAAGACGCTGACTCTGGGCGCAGCGCAGGCTGGGAGCCAGCCTCCACAGACCTGGCGGCCTGTATGACATGCTTCAAAATTCCCAACGATGTAGGTCCTGGGGAAGAGACGCACGCTCAGCGAAGGGCCGCCTTCACTCCTCAACGCTCCTCCCGCCCGGTTTCGTGCAGGCACGGCGCGCACTTTCGCTCTCCCTGCGGCCATCCGCTCAGGGAAGGACCCTCCCATCCACTCCGCTAATCATCAGGGTGTGGACCTGGGTACCGGCGGTCGTGGTGATGGTCCACACCGGCGATGGGTCGGCCATACTGGTAGGCTTCAGCCGGGCGGTTACCCCGGCGTTTTTGTAGCGGGCCAGGAAGTCCGCTCCCCCAGCGACCCACCAGGCCTTCAGCGCCTGAGGACTATCCACCAGCCAACGGTCTTCGGTGAAGACGGGCAAAGGATAAGGAATAGGCATCTCCTGGAGGAGCCAGGCCTGCCCTGCCTCCACCACCACCACAGCCATCCGACCGGCCGCTGGAGCGTAATAGAGAACGGTCCAGATGCTCTGGGTTGGCCACCTCCCCCGGATCGGCTGCCACTGGGCGGAGAGAGAGGCAGGCCGCGCATCCGGTTGCCAGGCCCGGGCCACTCCTCCGGCCGCGCGGAAGGCTTCCCGGGCCGTGGGCTCCAGCGGCAGGGGGATGAGCGGGCCCGCGGGGATCCGGCTCTCCTCCGGCCCCGCCGCTGGCCACATCAGGAGAATCGCCAGCCCCAGCGCGGCGATAAAGGCCAGCCCCCCTATCAGCCCCCATCGGCCTCCATCTCTCTTCGGCGCAGCGCGCGGAGGGCGCATCGGGCGTAGTCCGTGCTCCGTAGTCCGTGTTCCGTAGTCCGTGTTCCGTCAAGCTCTCAGCGGAAATTCCGCAGCACTACCGGCAGGTAGACCCGGGAGCATTTCTGATCCTCGTTGCCGTCATAGTAGGTCTCCCAATCAGTTACCTGCCCGCTGGCGTTCGGCACACCCTGGATGTACACCACATGCAGGGCCTCCCCGGACAGGAACGGTGCCACCGCCGGGCTGGCCGAATGCCGCGGGGCATTCAGCCCGAAGCGGCGAATTTCGCCCCACTCTATGGCCTCTTCAGCGTTCTCCGGCACCGTCAGCGCTTCGGTATAGTAGATGTTGTAATCCGGGTTGTCGGTCGTCCCGTCGTTGGCGTGCCAGACCACCACCGGCTTCCCGTCCGCCCGGAAGCCCACCGACGGGCGCAGGAAACGGATGTACTCCGCGACCGCGCCGGTGGAAGTATAGGGCCGGTCTGTGCCTTGAAACCCTCCTCCCAGTTCATACCAGTAGAATCTCCCGGTGGAGTCCTGAGGCCACTGGTCGCCGTTGTTCGTGGAGCGGATGTAGGCCAGGGTATACCTCTCACACTGTTCTTGAGCGGTAGAGCACCCCTCGTCTGTCCAGGCATTGTTCATATCCCACGCCACCAGCACGGTGCTGCTGAAAACAGCGATGGCCGGACTGTGGGGGGCATAACCCAGATCTTGTTGCAACAGACGGGACGATGGGGCCCAACCGCTCGTCGTTCGGCGCCGGTAGAAGATGGAGTAGTAGCCATCTTCGCTGGTGGGCTCGGTTGCCCAGACCACGTGAACCGCGCCTCCGTTCCAGGCGATGGCGGGGAGGCGAGCGTTTTGATTCTCAGACACAGTTTCTGCGGGGATGTTCGGGCTCCGGTAATAAACAGTGCCCACGTCTTTTCCCTGCGAAAGGTCGCGCCGATAATAGGTATACGCGAAGTGGGGCTGCCCCGCGCCATCCAGCGCAACGTCCACCGCGCCGTAGCCTGGTTCACTTTGGGACCCTGATAAGTGGGTAGTATAAACAACGGTCTGGACAGGGCCGCACGTGCCCCCCAGAGGGCAGACCCGGTAGCGAACCGCCTGGGAAGTGAATTGATCGCACGGGCTCTGGGTGATGTAGGCGACAACAGCGGTGTAGGGATTGGTACCGGTAACCGCTACGGCGGCCCAGCGGGCGCATTCGCTGCTGGTGCCCGTATGCACCGGTACCCGCGCGCTCCAGCCGCCGGTACGCTCCGAGGCCCAGCGCAGGTAGACGGAGCCCTTCATGGCTCCTCCGCCGTCCTGATATGCCTCCGACCAGGCAACGACAACCCGGTCTCCGTCCGGGCTGACGGCAATATCCGCGTAATAGGAGAAACGGTTCGGGCTTCCAGAGAGATTGGTGGCGATGTGCAGGAACGCGGCGCGTGGCGCGGCCAGCGCTCCGGAGAAGGCCAGGGCGCCCAGCATTCCGGCCAGCAGGGCCGCGATCCCTAAAAGGACCCGCTTTGAACGCGGCATCGGTGCTTTTCCTTCAGCGAAACGATTTCAGCTCTTCGGGAATGGGCGGGGTGGGTGATCCTATTGGTGGGCAGTGGGGCACCCGATGCATCTGGCGAACGCAGGCGAAAGCCTGTGCTACTCTCGCCTTGCCGGTTTTTGTAGGCTGGGTGCTCCCTCACCCCCGGTCATTCCCAAAGAACCCCAATTTAAGGTTGCAGCAGCAGGTCCACGCCGTAGTTCCGCTCGTCGGCGACGACGGTAACCGTGGCGGTACCCCACTGGAGTTGACCACTCACCCATGTGGCGGCGTAGACGGTATAGGTGCCGGGCGGGATGTTATAGAAGTGGTAGGTGCCGTCGTGGATGGTGCGGGTGCGCAGGACCTGGCTGCCCTGTCTGTAGGCCCAGACGTTCACCCCGGTCAGGGGTTGAGGGACACCGCCGACCAGGGCGCGCACCAGCCCCCCGATGGAAGCAGTGCCCGGCACCGGGTCCGGAATCGGCCAGTAGGTGCAGACGCTGCAACTCAGGTCGTCCAAAAAGAAGAAGGTGCCGTAGTAGTCATTGTCGTGGGTGCCGTAGAAATAGACCTGGATGTTCTGGCCGGCCAGGGCAGATACGTTCACCCCCCTGTTGGTGAAGTTCACATCAAAGCGCTGCCAGGTTTCGGTAACAACGCCCCCGTTCACGATGGCGACAGGTGCCGTAATAGGGCTTCCGTTGCTCTGACGCAACTGGACATAGAGGACATCGTCGGCGTCCGGGATGCCCCGGTAACTGCAATCGGTGAGACTGCCAGCCACAGCGTGCCATCCGCTCACCACCAGGTGGGTGAGCGTGTAGACGTTGGTGGGAACCTGGACGGTCTGGAAAAGATACGGGCTGTAGGATGCGCAGGTCGGATAGGAGCCCAGAGAGGCGTGGAGCCGCATGGAAAAGGCGCCCGAGCGCTGGAGGTAGCCGGTGTGCTGGTAAGCCCCGAGCCCTCCGGCGCTCCAGTAGGTGAAGATGCGCTGCGGGTTCCCCTCAAACCCACCCACCTGCAGGAGTTCGCTGCACTCTTGGAGGCCGGGCGGCTTGATCTCCCCTTCGTCCCACGGTGGCGGCTCCGGTGGGCGGCAGATCGCATCGGTGATCACATAGGTCACCCGGACCGGGACCCAGTCCAGATTGAAGGTTTTGGACGAGGAGGCCCCGTTGTGGGCCGACACCCGGACGCGGAAAGCGTTGTTGGCCAATTCGCTTACCGTCCAGGTTCGGCCCCAGGTGTCGTTGGGCCCACCCAGAACCGCCGTACGTTCGCTGGTGGAGAGGGTGCCATCCTGCTTCCTGGATGTCCAACTGGACCCGTTGTTCCAGGACAACTCGGCCCCCATAGAGCCGCTCCCCGCCGTGCTGTTGACCCACCAGTCCAGCCGAACCTCTATGCCCTGGATCGTGGCGGTGGTGGGGACAGAGAGGCTATAGTTGTAGAACTGATGGGTCTGAGTCGTATTGGAGGATACCGAGACGCTGGCGGCTCCGCCACCGTCCGTATAGGCGTTGGTCGCGCTCGAAAAATTGCCATTATCGGTAGACGGGTTGAACCAGCCCGTGGTAATGGTCTGAGGGTAGAAACAACCCGCCGTAACGATCACGGACGTCAGGTTGTTCTCTTCGTTATCCTCCGCCACATAGTTAGTGGTATCCACCCGGGCGGAAATCCGGTACTGCCCCTCGGCCGGGAGCCAGAGTTGAGCCGTGATGACGGTGGATTCGCGCGGGCCGATGCCTGCCACCCACTGTTTGACCAGGCCCAGTTGCCCGGGGGCTGGCGGCGGCTGACTCAGCGCGGTGACGTAGAAATCCACGTCAAAGATTTCCGTGGTGAGGCCCGCGGTGGTGTTGGAAATCACTGCCGTAACGGTAAAGATGTTCCGTACCGGGATGCGCGAGGGGAAATTCAGCGCCGCCACCATCATATCGGGCCGGACAGGGCGAACATACAGGTCGGCGGAGTAGGCAACCCGGGTGGCCGTGTTCCCGCAGGTACCGGAACCGGTGTGGCTTTCCAGCCGGTAATAGCCTGCGCTCCCCATGGGAATCTGGACCGGCAGGTCCAGGGCATCCCAGGTACTGGTATCCACGTTGATGCCGGTCATCAGGACGGCGGAGGAGATACCGCCAGTAACCGAAGTCCGGCACCAGAGGAGCCGGTGTGGATTCCCGGACGGGGGATGGTCGTACAGGCTGACGGAAATCCAGTCCAGCGGGAGGACAGAGTGGGTGGAGGCAACGATGTAGGGCCCGCTAACAGTCCATTGTTTGGTTGCCGTATCGGTGGGCTCCGTGGTATCCCACTGCTGGTTGCCGTTGATGTCTATCCAGGCCCGCAGATTGGCGGTACCAGGCCGGTTGGCATAGACGGTGAGAACGGCGGTACCTGTAGAGTCGGTTTGAGCCTCGCCGTAGCCGGGGCCGGTGCCAGAGTAATCAAAGGAGCCGAAACTGGTGGAATAACTGACCCGGACATTGGGCAACACCTCTCCGGTATCCTGATCGGTAACCCGGACCGACACAGGATGGCCCCGCCCGGTGGGAAGTTGATTGGTAGCGGTGTCAAACTGGATGTCCACCCGGTAGCGGATGGGGCGAGGAGTAGGTGTGGGCGTGGTGGGAGTCGGAGTTACCGGAGCCTGGGTGGGGACAATGAAGGTGGGCGGCGGTCGGAAGGTCGGCGGGGGGATGTTGCCGAAGCCAACCTGGGTGCCCTCGTTTAGCATCGTAACATGCGATTCTACCCGGACGTACGGGGCAAAGGCCCGGAAGATCGGGTCCATCAATTCCACGTTGTGGACCACCCGGATCCGAATCGGGAGGCCAGGGAGGCTGGGGTGATCCAGTTGCTCCTGGGCGTCAAAGGCCGGGAAGCCCCAGACCTGGACGCCAAAGAAGCCCGGGGTACCCGAATACGCGTTGAAGTTGGCCGTGGTCAGCCCGATGGCGTTCGGGTTGATCCGGAGGCCCACGGCCCGCTCCAGCGCGACCAATTTGATCATCGCTACCCGACGTCCGTTGTAGTTCTCCAGGGTCTCCGCGGCACTACAGCGGTTGCTCAGTTCGGTGTACCGGGTGGGGCGAGGGGTGATGTTGTTCCACCAGTTGGCCCACCAGGCGGCAGTAGCGTCCGAACCGGTACATGGGTCAAAGGGGTCGCAGTGCTCGCGACTCGCGGTCCCCTCCAGCTGGCACCCCTGAGGGGGCTGATACGTGATGGCCCAGCGGGCCGCCTCCCGGGCAGCGTGCTGGACTGCCAGGTACCCTTGAAGGATCAGGGCGCCTTCAATGATCAGAAAAATGATCAGCAGCAGCACCGGGAGGACAAGGGCAAACTCCACCATGGATTGTCCCCGGCTCCATCGCCAGGGCAATCGGCATCCGTTCCAGCGCGCATTCCTTACCTGTTCCATTTGCCCCTCCCAGGAACAGTTCATGTGAGGAACAACCATCCCCCTCTGACTGCCGGTGCAGGCCGGTTTCTCTCGGCGTTTGTTCCCAAATAGGGCCTGATCTCCGGGATCGGCAAGAGTCATTCGGTCCCGCAGATAATCCCGATGCCAGCAATAGCAAACCGCCGGGCCTGGAATCTGGGGGGTGCATTGCAGTCCGCAGTTCCAGCCCGGCCCTGTAGAAGTCTGCGACGTGGCCTGGTGGATGCCAGGTATGACAGGGATTTCATCCTTATTATAACCGAGTAAAAGGTTTTTGACAAGAGTACTTTGGTCATAGTTTGGGAGTCATTGGGCATCGTACGGAATTTGTGGTATAATGTTCAGATGAAAGGAGGGAGGTTGAGCAGGATTCGGGTACTGATTGTGGATGACCATCCGTTCTTCCGAGAGGGGCTGCGACAGGTACTGGCGGCGGAAAAAGACCTGGAGGTGGTGGGAGAGGCACCGGATGGAGTAGAAGCGGTAGCGCAGGTGGATCGGCTGCTTCCCCACGTGGTCATTATGGATGTCAACCTGCCTCGCCTGAACGGTCTGGAAGCGACCCGCCGGATTAAAGATACCCATCCGGAGGTCCAAGTGGTTATCCTAACCGCCTACGATGATGAGGAGCAAGTGTACCATGCTGTGCGGGCCGGAGCCTCGGCATACCACTCCAAAGACGTCAGTCCTCAGGAACTGGTGGCCACCATCCACCATATCTGCGCGGGCCGGTATGTCCTGCGTCAGACGGTGTTGACGGAGCGGGAACTGGGATGGTGGCTGCGGGAGCGATACCAGCAGTTCGGTGGGGAAGTCTTGACTGGCGAACGGTATCTGGCACCGTTATCGGCCCGCGAGATGGAAGTGTTGCGGTTAATGGTGGCCGGGTTGAGCAATAAGGAAATCGCCTACCGCCTGGGCATCAGTTACCAGACGGTGAAGAACCACGTAACAGCCATTCTGGAAAAACTGGGAGTAGCCGACCGGACTCAGGCGACCGTGTATGCGCTCCGGCATGGCTGGATTCCCCTTCAATCTCTGGAGGCGGCGACCTCCCGAAGTAATGGCTCGTAGAAGGAGTTAGGGAACAGCGAATCTTTCCCAACCCAGCGTCTATCACTCCCGAAGGAGGGATACGCGATGTCCGAATCGGCTTCCTCATCGGCTCCACCGATGCAGACGTTTCTGGACGAATGCCGAAAGGAGTATACTCAGGTCCAGGCAGAACTCAAAGAGGTAGACATGCTGATCCAGCAGACGGCCAGCGAGGTGGAACGGCTGGCCCAGCGGAGCACCCATGCGGCGAACCGTCTTCAGCAAGTAGAACTCCACTTTGATACGATCCCCCGCCAGGACATTCGGGAAGCGTACCAGGCGCTGATGGAAACGCAGCAGCGCCTTTTCACGATGCGGGGGCAACTGGAGAAACTCCAATCTGATCAGCAACACCTGCAGCGATATGCCCGCCTCCTGCAGCGAATTCTGGAATCCTGGCAGGGGGGCACCGTTTCCCCGGGACCAGGATCCACTCCGGAGGAGGGAGTCCCCCCGGTTGTGCGGGCGATTGAGGCCCAGGAGCGGGAGCGCCAGATTCTGGCCCGTCAGATGCACGACGGCCCGGCCCAGGCCCTGACCAATCTGGTCCTCCAGGCCGAAATCTGCGAGCGGCTGTTCTCGGTGGACCCCGAGCGGGCCCGTGCCGAACTGGCGAATCTGAAGTCGGCCGTGGTAGCGACGTTCCAGCGAGTGCGGAGTTTCATTGCGAACCTGCGCCCGATGATGCTGGATGACCTGGGCCTGGTGCCCACGCTCCGCCGTCACGTAGAAGACCTGGCCGAAGGAGGATTCAGGGTCCAATTGAGCATCACTGGTCGGGAGCGCCGATTCGCTTCTTACAAAGAAGTCACCATTTTCCGGGTGATTCAGGAACTGTTGATCAATGCGCGGGAAATCTCTTATGCCACGCGGGCTCAGGTGAGCGTGGACATCGGGGAAGACCGGGTGCGGGTATCGGTAGAGGATGACGGGAGCGGGTTTGAGCCAGCGGAACTGGGAAAGGGTGGCGCCGTTGCAGAAAAGATGGGGCTGGAAACTCTCCGGGAACGGGTGGAGATGTTAGGAGGACGGTTCCAGATAGAGAGCAGTCCCGGTCGGGGCACCCGAGCAATGTTTGAATTGCCTCTCCCCTGAACGACTCGGGTCGGCGCTGGAATCCAGACGTTCATTGGAGCCAGCGACTCAGTCCACACCGAGTGGGGGTCCGATTTTTCTGCCCCGGGTAGCACCGACCATCCTGGAAAAAACTGCAGCATCGTTCGCGTAAGCCCCGAAAGTTAGAAGGGCTCGCTATCGCCTCACCTCATCCCTCGCCCACGAAAACCGGCTTTTGACAAATCCGTTTCAGATAGTATAATATTACTGAACTTGTTCACTTTGTGAATATTCATTCTATGAGCACTTCCTCGCGCCAATCCCTGCCTCTGGATAAAATCGCCCTGGGCTTCCTGATGGCCGGTCCGGCCCACGGTTACGACCTGCACCGCCGGGTGGCCCAGGAATTGAGCTTGATCTGGCACGTCGGCATGGGCCACCTCTACAACGCGCTCCGGGACCTGGAGCAGGCTGGGCAGGTTCAATCCACTCTCCTCCCTCAGGCCGACCGTCCTCCGCGCAAAATCTACGCTATCACGCCAGCCGGACGGGAGGAGTTCCTGGCCTGGGTTCGCCGCCCCGTGCCCGCCGTGCGGGACCTGCGAGCGGAGTTTCCGATCAAACTCTACTTCCTTCGCGCGCTGGGCCTGGAGGGCTGGGCGGAACTAATAGAGGCCCAGCGAACCCTTCTATCGGCCCGCCTGGCCCAACTGGAAGCGCAGTATGACCGGGCCGATCCCACCGCCTTTCACCGTCTGGTGCTGGACCTGCGCCGCCGCCAGACCCGGGCCGCGCTGGAATGGCTGGAACGTTTAACCGCAGAGCCTGGGGAGAAGGCAGGGAAAAGTTGAATCAATCGTTGTGTCCTCTGCGTTTTCTGCGAGGCGTTCAATTCCACAGCATAGTCAAGGAGGACACCATTCCGATGAAACGGGCTATCTTCGTGCTGGGTGTTCTTTGCCTGCTGAGCGCCTGCGCCTGGGGGGTGTCTTCCCCCACCCCATCGCCGCTGGTCGTAACCGATGCCCTGGGCCGGGAGGTTACCCTGGCCGCGCTGCCTCAGCGCCTGGTCGTCGCAGGCAAGGCGACCATTATGATCGTGGACGCGCTGTATCTCTTCCCGGAGGGGCCCCAGCGGCTGGCCGCCGTTGGCTCCACCGGGCAGGGGGGCGATTTCCTGCCCATCGTGGACCCCAACGCTGCCGCCAAAGCGACGTTGAGCGCCGAGGCCGGGCCGGAACAGATTGCCGCCGCTGGGCCCGACCTGGTCATCCTGAAAAGTTACCTGCGCGAGAAACTGGGCGCGCCGGTGGAAGCCCTGGGTATTCCCGTCTTCTACGTCTCCCTGGAGACACCAGAGCAGTATCTAACCGAACTGCGCGCCCTGGGCCAGATTCTGGGCAATCCGGCCCGGGCCGAAGAGGTGATCGCATTTTATCAGGAACGGATGGAGCGGGTCCGGGGACGGGTCGCCGAAATCCCCGACGACCGGAAGCCCCGGGTACTGGTCCTTCAGCACTCGGTCAAAGGGGGTGAGACCGCCTACTCCCTTCCCCCCGCCGCCTGGATGCAGACCCGGCTGGTCGGAATGGCCGGTGGACACCCGGTCTGGCTGGAGGTCCAGGGGAGCGGATGGACAGTGGTCACGCTGGAGCAGATCGCCGCCTGGGACCCCGACCAGGTCTATGTGATTGACTATTTCGGCGACCCGACGCAGGCCGTGGAGAAGTTCCAGGCTGACCCCGTTGCCCGGAACCTGAGGGCCATGCAGTCCGGGCAGGTCTTCGCCTTCCCCAAAGACACCTACAGTTGGGATCAACCGGATACGCGCTGGATTCTGGGCCTGCAGTGGCTGGCTGCCCATATCCATCCAGACCTTTTCGCCGACCTGGACATCTTTCAGGAATTCACCACCTTCTATCGGACTCTCTACCGCCTGGACGACGCGGCCATAGAGGGCCAGTTGCGGCCACTGTTAAAGGGGTCGCTCCCTTAAGAAGCATCCGCTCCCATCCGCGTCCCCCGCGTCCGTTTCCGATGAAGGTTCATACCCACGAACTTGCGGGCGGGTTCTTACGGAACCGGCTTTTCGCCTTTCTCCTGCTGGCGCTGCTGGTCGCGGCGGCCCTGTCCGTCTTCTTCGGCCGCTACCCCCGGCCCGGGTGGCTCTCGCCGGACCGGCTACAGGCCGACCCGCTGGCCGCGCAGTTGCTCTGGAACCTGCGGCTACCGAGGGTAACGGCGGCAATCCTGACCGGCGCGGCCCTCTCTGCCAGTGGGCTGACGCTCCAGATGCTCTTCCGCAACCCGCTGGTGGAGCCGGGCTTCCTGGGCGTCTCGCAGGGAGCGGCCTTCGGCTCGGCGTTCGCCATCCTCTATCTGGGCCGCTCCGCGCTCACAGTCCAGGCCAGCGCCGCCGCCTTCGCCCTCCTGGGCCTCTGGCTGACGTATTTCCTGGCCGGACGTCTCCGCTATGGCGGCTGGATTCTGCGCATGGTCCTGGCCGGGATCGCCGTTTCGGCCCTCTTTTCCGCTGGGGTGGGCATACTCAAGTACCTGGCGGATCCACTGACCCAGTTGCCGGAAATCACCTTCTGGCTGCTGGGCGGCCTCTGGAGCACCCGCTGGCCGAACGTTCTGCCCATCCTGCCGCTGACCGCCCTCTCGCTGACGGTACTTTTCCTGGCCCGTTGGCGGCTGAACGTGCTCGCCTTGGAAGAGGAGACAGCCTTCTCACTGGGCGCTGCGCCGGGTCGGGAGCGGCTGGCCCTCCTGCTGGCCGCTGTCGGGGCAACCGCCGCCGTCGTCTCCCTGGCGGGAACCGTGGGCTGGGTGGGGCTCATCATCCCCCACCTGGCCCGGCGGCTGGTGGGCGCGGATGCCCGTTGGGCGCTCCCGACCTCCCTGCTCCTGGGCGGCCTCTTTGTCCTCCTCTGCGACAACCTGGCCCGTACCGTCAGCGCGGGTGAAGTCCCGCTGGGCATCCTCACATCCCTCTCCGGCGCGGCGGCGTTCCTGGTCATCCTGACCCGCTTCAGGGTGAAATCGGCATGAGCCATCCTCCCATTCTCTCACTCCATCACGTCTGGTTCTCCTATAACGGCGCCCACGACGTCCTTCAGGACGTCTCCCTGGAAGTGTACCCGGGCACCATCAATGCCATTCTGGGACCGAACGGCGCTGGGAAGAGCACCCTTTTGCACCTGATCCTGGGGCTATACCGGCCCCGACAGGGGGAGATTCGGGTCGGCGGACAGCCCCTGACCGCTTACTCCCGCCGGAGCCGGAGCCGCCAGATGGCCTGGGTCCCCCAGCGGGAGCACTTCCCCTTTGAGTTCCGCGTCCTGGAATATGTTCTCCTGGGCCGAACCCCGCATCTGGACTTTCTGCAAATGCCCGGGCCGGGAGATGTCCAGGCCGCCCGGCAGGCACTGGAGCGGCTGGGGATCGCCGACCTGGCTGACCGGCGCGTCTCCGCGCTGAGCGGCGGCGAGCACCAGATGGTCCTCATCGCCCGCGCCGTCGCCCAGGAGACACCGATCCTGCTCCTGGACGAGCCGACGGCCCATCTGGACCTGGCCAATCAGCGGCGCATCCTGACGCTCCTGGAGGACCTGGCGGCCCAGGGCACAACGGTCCTCTTCACCACTCACGACCCTGAGGCCGCGCTGGCGGTCGCCGATACCTGTACGCTCATGCGGTCCGGACGGATTCTCGATCAGGGCCCCGCCGCCGAGGTCATCACCACTGAGACCCTGACCCGAACCTATGAGACCCCGCTGCGAGTCCTCTCCGTGGATGGGGCTCGGGTCGTCCGACTGGATTTACCGCCCCGGCCACTCAGAGCGTGTCTGAAAAATAAGGTCGCATAGCGCAGGCTGTGAGCCTGGCATCAAACGACCTTAAAGCCGGTATTTCTCCGGGCTCTGGAGGCTGGTCAAACGTGCCCCCTGTGGTATAATGCCTACGGGTATCCTGTGAATCTACTCAACCTCAGAAAGGGCCGGAAATGAGCGATATACCGGTAACGATCTGGATTGTCGGCGGAATCGCCATCTTGATCATCGCGGTGGCCATCATCCGGCTCATCCTGGCCGCGCGCCGGATCAACCTGACCAGCCCCGAATCGCCCGATCAGCAATCAGAGTGGATGCGGACAACCCCACCGCCGGAAACGATGGCGGCCACCCAGGCCGATGGCGAGGGGATAACCCTCTATGATCACGATGCAGGCGAAAAACTCGCGGCACCGTTTGCAGAACAGATTGAGGACATCCTCCGCGCCCGGTTGGAAGCCGACCCGTACCTGCGGTCGCTGCAGGTGGACCTGGGAACCGGACCGGATGGCGGTCTGGAAATCTGGGTGAACGGTGTACGGTACACGGACATCCACCAGTTGCCTGATGACCGCCTGCGTCAGGCTTTCCAGGAGGCTATTGCCGACTGGCAGGCCGCCTGAACCCGACGCTCCCGTCCGGATGATGGATACCCTGCCCCGGGATACCGGGCATGTTGGTCCTGCCGTTGCGTTGGTTCCTTCTTGGCCTGTTTCTGGCCATCGTCGCGGCGGTCCTTCTGGCCCTCTGGCTGGACCGTCGTCGCGCCCGGCGGCGCGCGGCGGAGACCTTCGCCGACACCGCTCTTCACGCCGTCCTGGAACGCGCTCCCTTCGGCTGGATGGTCCTGGAGAGCCCCGAGCGATATGTCTACGCCAACGAGTACGCCCGCCGTCTGTTGGAACTGGAATCTTCCTCCGGCCCGGTCCCGGCCGTGGAGTGGGGCTTTCTGCTGGACGACGATCGCGCCGACGTCCGGCGGGGACGGGCCCCCAAAGGCCGCTATCGTGTCCTTCGCCTTCCCTCCGGCCGGGCCGTCCGCTGGTGGCTGATGTCCGGCGAACGATGGGACTATCTCTTTCTGCTGGACGTTACCTCCCAGTATGAGGCCGAGGAGGCCCGCACCCAACTCTTCGCCGGTCTCTCCCACGAATTGCGGACCCCCGTGGGCGCCATCCTCACCCATCTGGAAATCCTCCGCCTGCCCGATATCCCCGAGGAGGCCAAGCGCCAATCCCTGCATCTGCTCCAGACCGAGACCCGGCGGCTGGCCCGGATGGTCCACCTGATGCTGGAACTGGGCCGTCTGGAGACCTCCCCGGAGATAGACCGGCGTCCGGTAGACCTGGCGGACCTGGCGGAACGGGCGATTTCCTCCCTGGCCTCCCAGGCGCAGGAGCGGGGCATTCATTTCTCCCTGGAGGCCGACACGCCTCTCCCCACCGTCTGGGGCGACCCGGACCGGCTGATGCAGGTCTTCCTGAACCTGCTGGATAACGTCCTCAAACATTGCCGTCCAGGTGACCGGGCGACCGTTATCCTCCGGCGGGCCGAAGGGGGCGTGCTCTGCGCCGTCCGGGACACCGGACCAGGCATCCCGGCGGAACATTTGCCGCACGTTACCCGTCGTTTCTATCGGGCGGCGAAGCAGGAAGTGGAGGGGAGCGGGCTGGGCCTGGCGCTGGTGGAGGAAATCCTGCGCCGTCACGGAAGTCGCCTGGAGATTTCCAGCCGAATGGAGGGAGAGACCGGGACATGCGTCCAATTCGTCCTGCCGACCATGCCCTTCAGGCTGTGACCGCCATCCTTCGTCGCTGGGGGTGGCTGCTGGGCCTGGCGCTGGCGCTCCTGGCCTGCGCGCTGATCCCCATCCCCGGCTACGTGGTCATTGCACCAGGGGGAGGCGGCCCCGCCATCCCTGCCCTCCTGGGCCCCCAGATGCGCCTGGACCCGCCCTTCGCCCGCCCCGGCGACGAGGTCCGCCTCCACGTCACCGACCGCTCTCCCTGGGCCTACGTTCTCCTGACCGTGAACGGT